>JADYZV010000001.1 GCA_020852965.1 Pirellulaceae bacterium
CCGATCTATCTGCAAAACTTTGCTTCCGGCCAGACAAGCTGGCAGGGGAGCGGGAAACTACGTTCTGGGAATGGGGCCGATCTATCTGCAAAACTCTCCTTCCCGCCAAGCTAGCTGGCAGGGGAGCGAGCCGAACTATCGGGTGAATCATACCGCGACGCTAGGCTATAATTGATAACAAATCAACCCACCGAAATCGCACACCACCTTGTTGCAATCCTAGCACAAGTCGGCCGGCCAAACCACACAAGCAATTCACCTCGCTCCGTTGAAACGGAGTAAACTTGGAGAACGCTCCCATGCCCGAATTGATCCACGTCGACCACAGCCGAGCTGGCATGGTTGTGCTGACGCTCAACCGCCCAGAAAAGCGCAATGCGCTATCGATTGAACTGTTGGATCAACTGTGCGCGCGAGTGGAAAGTCTAGCCGCCGAGCGCGGCAACCGCGTGCTCATTCTCACCGGTGCAGGCTCGGTCTTTTCCGCAGGGCTCGATTTATGGGAAGCATCCAACTCCGATCTTGTGCAGCGTTCGGCTGCGTGCGTGGCGCGCGCCCTACAACTGCTGCGGAGCACGCGTTTGATAACCATTGCAGCCGCCCACGGCGGCGCCTTTGCGGGCGGAGCGGGGTTGCTGGCCGCCTGTGATATAGCCATCGGCACCAGCGATTTGAAGATTGGCTTCCCTGAAGCGCGTCGCGGCCTGCTCCCTGCCCTGGTCTGCGCAGCCATGAGTCCCAAAGTTCGCGAAGGGGATTTGCGAGATCTATTTTTGGTCGGTGAACTCATTGACGCTGCTCGAGCCCAGCAGATTGGGCTGCTGCAACGTGTCGTCGAACCGCATCGGCTGATGGAACGCGCCGTGGCTGTCGCGAAGAGCATCTTGGAGGGAGGTCCACAAACTATTGAGGCCACCAAAATGCTCTTGAATCAAGCCTACCAGCCGGTCGCATGCGTGTCATCCGAGCAGATGATCGACGTTCACTTAGGAGCGCGGCAAAGCCCCGAAGCGTCGGAAGGCTTAGCCGCTTTCCTAGAGAAGCGACCGCCGAATTGGATTGCCCAATAGCCGTGCATTCTTACACCATTGTTGGGCAAACGGTACAAGCGATTGCAAAAACTGTGAACGAATACAGAAATGCTATGATTTTAATTAGTAGGTGACTTAAACTTTACAATGTTCTTCGGCATCGTGCACTCTGGAACAAATGATGCCTTCCATCGAGTGGGGCAAGGGAACCATGACCGACGTAACGAACATTCTGACACTGATAGAGTCGGGAGATCCTTCGGCGGCTGAAAAACTTCTACCACTGGTTTACGACGAGCTCAGGAAACTGGCGGCGGCAAAGTTATCGCATGAGAAGCCCGGCCAAACTCTGCAAGCGACTGCTTTGGTGCATGAAGCTTATCTGCGGATGGTGGGCACTTCCACCGAGCAACACTGGAACAATCGCGGCCATTTCTTTGGCGCGGCGGCCGAAGCGATGCGGCGCATCTTGATCAATCACGCGCGAGACAAGGCGACGCTCAAACGCGGAGGGGACTGGCAGCGCATGTCGCTCGACACGATCGTCATCCCGGGCGCCGCGGATCCAGCCAAGCTGGTCGCCTTTAACGACATCTTCGACCAACTGGTTGAATTAGATCCTCAGGCCGGCGAGGTGGCCAAACTGCGCATTTTTGCAGGTCTGACAGTTGCAGAAATAGCGGAAGTGCTGAACGTCGGCGCGCGCACGGTAGACCGCCTGTGGGCGTTTGCCCGCGCTTGGCTGCGGACTCAAATTGACGACGTGTGAATCGACGTTTATTAGAATCGAGATTTGACAATTCTGCTGGCGCGATTTGCGGTGAAACCGGGCACTGTTGGGTAGAGACCAACCTTGGAGCCACTTCCTGTGACAGACGCATTTGCACTTGTTCGCAATCATTTCATGGCCGCTCTAGAAAAACAGGGGCTCGAAGCCCAGCTGCGGTACGTTGCCGAGCAATGCGGTGAAACCCCCGAGCTGCTTGCCAAGCTCGAAGAGATGATTCGAGCCCATCACGAAACCGAGGGCTTTCTAGCCTCTGAGCCCGATGTAGCAACAACGCAGCTCGACGCAAGTGAAAAAGTTGGCCGTCGCATCGGCCCCTACAAATTGCTCCAACAAATTGGCGAAGGGGGCATGGGTGTAGTCTACATGGCCGAACAGTTGGAGCCTGTCGAACGCCGTGTCGCGCTAAAAATCATCAAGCCGGGTATGGATTCGCGGCAAGTGATCGCCCGTTTCGAAGCTGAGCGGCAGGCGTTGGCCATGATGGAGCATCCCAACATTGCTCGAGTCATTGACGCCGGCGCGACCGACAGTGGACGTCCCTTTTTTGCTATGGAGTTGGTCAACGGTCTGCCGATCACGGAGTTCTGCGACCAGCATCAGCTCAACGCTCGCCAGCGACTGGAGCTGTTCATTCCGGTCTGCCAAGCCGTACAGCATGCCCATCAGAAGGGAATCATCCACCGCGATCTCAAGCCCAGTAACATTTTAATCGCCATGTATGACGATCGGCCCGTTCCCAAGGTGATCGATTTTGGCGTGGCCAAGGCCGTTGGTCAGCGCCTGACCGACAAGACGATGTTTACGGCGCTCGGTCAGATCGTTGGAACGATTGACTACATGAGTCCCGAGCAGGTTCAGCTAAATCAGCTCGACATCGATACTCGTAGCGACATCTATTCGTTGGGTGTGGTGCTGTACGAATTGCTGGCCGGCGAGAAGCCTTTTGACTGCCAGCGCCTTCACGCGGCAGCGTTTGAGGAACTACTAAAGATTATTCGTGAAGAGGAGCCTCCCCGCCCCAGTATCAAGTTGGGTAGCAGTCAGTCATTGCCTGCAATTGCAGCCAATCGTCGCATCGAGCCTCAAAAGCTGAGCGCGCTGGTGCGAGGCGAGCTCGATTGGATTGTGATGAAGGCGTTGGAGAAAGATCGCGCTAGACGCTATGAAACCGCCAATGGTTTTGCTGAGGATGTCCGGCGCTATCTCGACAATGAATCGGTTCTGGCCTGTCCGCCATCGCGCATGTACCGAGCCCGTAAGTTCGTTTATCGCAACAAGTTTTTATTAATCGCGTCGGCTTTGGTCTTTCTGGCTCTCATAGCGGGTATTGCGGGAACGGGTTGGCAGGCGTATCGAGCAACTCAGGCCGAACGATTGTCACTTGAGAAGGAGCAGGAAGCGATCCACAGCGCCCAAGAAGCGATTGCGGCTGCTGACCAAGCCAAGCGAAGCCTGATGAAAGCCCACGAGGCGGTCGATCGTCTGCTGACACGCATTGGCGAAGACCGACTGACCAATGTGCCACACAGCGAGCAGATTCGTCGCGGAATATTGGAAGATGCGCTTGAAATCTACAATGGACTGTTGAGTGAAAACCGTGACGATATGGAACTCATGCGAGAAACGGCCAAGGCATCTACACGGGTAGCGGAAATCTACGATTGGCTGGAGGAATACGGCAAAGCGAAATTGCACAAGCAGGAAGCAATTCGAGCCTATGAACAATTAATTGAGCTTGGTGACCACTCTCCAGAGCTGCGATTCCGCTTGGCTCAAACGCTGGCAAAAATCAACAATCAATCAATTCAAGTTCGTGGGCTGGAATTTGTTAACGAGTTGCTTGAGGAAGACGATCGCAATCCAGATTATCTGGCACTTAGATTCAACCTCGAACATCGACTGGCAGATCGATTGAATGTACAGGGGAACTACGCTGAGGCGATGAATAGATATGCTACCGCGATTCAATTTGCTGATACCCTCAATATCGATTGGCCTGGAGAAACAGTAATTCCACTGTGCAATATGCTCGAAAGATATGCGATTGGCCTGGAAGCACATCCGAGCAAAACGCTTAAGTATTATCAGGCTGCTCAAAGGAACTTGGAAGCTTCACTTAAGACTCAGCCTGAGAATCGAAAAATGCGAGCAGCTCTGGCATCGATTCTTACTCAATTGAGTGAAAACTATCGGTATTTGGGAATGATTGAGAAGGACAAGCAGATCGGCGCAATGTCCGTCAAGATTTGCGAAAGTCTCTGCCGCGAGTTTCCCGACGTGCGAAGTTATCAACGATTGCATTCACACGCACTAGCGACGCAGGCCTGGAGTTTGAGTTCCAGTGATCCGCAAAGAGGCGATTTGTTTAAGCGGGCGTATGATATTGTTGAAAGCATCCTCCGCGACAATCCAAGAGACCTTGGTGCGATCGTGCTCTCATCTCGGCTCGCGTCTTTCTTAGGAGAATTCTACTGGAGCGATGGTCAGTACGAGCCAGCTAAGGCATTGTTCATTCGCTCTTTAGAACGCCGCGATGAAGTAATGCAGATTGCGCCAAATTCACTTGATGCAATCGCGGGGAGTTCCTATAGCAACTTCCGGTTGGGGAATGTGTATGAGCAGTTGGGACAACACCAGCAAGCCATTGACTTTTATCGTGATGAAGCGGCATTTCGGGCTGAGGTTTTTTCCCGAGGTTCAGTGGATGCCGCATTTTTTAATCAAGGCCTCATATGTTTGAACGCTGCAGCTCGTTTGCTGGAACAACAGGGCCGATTTGCCGAGTCAGCCCAATCGCTTGTGGAGACGTTTAATTACTACAAGAAACGCAAAGAATACTTGGCGATTGATCTCAACGTGGCAATGGAGTTTTGGACCTATTTCAAGCTAATGGACCTGTACCATTTAGCCGGTGATAAGGAGGAAGTGGAACGATGGCTGACAAGAGCCTGCCAAACGCTTCAACGCGAGATCGATCATTTCAAAGTAGGTATTCAAAATGGCGACCCCACACTATCCAAGCTTCGGCAAGCGCTGGAAACGTTCGTGGATGATCCGAGCGTTCAAGAAAAACTAAATCGCATCGAGGTTTCTCAGGATGTGTTACGTACTTGGCTAGAGCTTCGGCTAGATTTGACACAGGCGCTGTTGAAGTCTTACGAAGCGTCGTTGTCCTTGGCACCGCAAGAACCTGAACTACTAGAACGGCGAGAGTGGCTTGCACAAGCACTTGTCCTAGATCGCGCGGAGCTGCTCATGTTGCAGGGAGAAATTGAGAGGGCAACTGAGCTCTGTCTCGAGCAACTGGCGGTAGATGACCTCGACGACAAGCGGCGAGTCAAGATTTATGGGCGATTGGCGGCCAACTCCGAGTTGTTTGAGGCCGTCGTCTCCCTATTGCCTGAGCCGTTCGAACTTTGGAAATTCAAAAGCGAATGGTGCGTTCGCCGCGCTCAATGGGCGCAGGCGGCCATGGCCTGCGAGAAAATCGCAGATCCCGAACTGTTGGCCTTCTGTCAATTGCTGTCCGGAGATCGGCAGGCCTTTGAAGCGACGTGCCAACACGAAGCTAGTGTGCTTCGCCGTCTCGATAACCCATCGATCGGGAAGCTACGTATCACGGTATTGATCACTTCATTGAGTCCCAGTGCGGATCACGATCGACAAGAGGTTTTGGACTGGGCGAAGAGGTGCGTAGAGCTTGAACGCAATAAATTCACGCTGCGGGCCCTAGGGGAGGCGCACTATCGTTTGGGTGAATTCCAACAGGCGTTGGCGGTCTTCTCCGAGATCGATGATGAACCAGACGCCGTGCAAAACGCCTATGCGTTTCAACGTGCGCTGGCCTACCGAGCGGTGGGTGAAGTGACCGAAGGCCGCCGTTGGTATGACTTCGGAACGTCGCAATTCGCGGCAGCGAGAGTTGTCGACGGTCCGGTAACCTGGGCTATCCACCATTGGGCATCCGTCAACGCCTGGAAACAGGAGGCGGATCAGGTCTTTGCGGAGACCCAAGCGACAACGCCAAGCGACCATGTTCGCGATGAGGGTGATGCATTGCCTTGACTCATCGACACTCGGCTCGATCAACTTAACACCAGTCAACAACAGGGAGACACGCATGTCGAAATCTCAGCGGCTGCGAACCCATGATTACCGCCAGATCTTTCAACTCGCTGGCCAATGCAGCGAACTTGGTGCGGATTCAATTGCCTGGCGCGATCACTTGCAGAACGCGGCTCGGGAGTTGTTTCGATCACAGATCGCGATCTACACCGAATCGGAACGCGTGGCCGATCCGGGCGTCAAAGACTGGTTGACAATCCAAGTCCATCTTGACTCGGGTTGGCCTTGCGAGTCGGATCGGTTGGCGATGTATCGGCTCTACGAAACAGGGCATCCGGACTGCGATGGCTCCCCGTTTACCAGTGAAATTGCGGACTCACCCACTCCATTGGGCGCTGCCTGTCGTCGCGATTCAATTGGCAACCGTGATTGGTATCGCGGCTTCTTTTACAATGAATTCATGCGTCCAGCACACTTGGATGACGCCATCATGCTCCGCCACCGTATTGGCAACGACCTTCGGCTACTGGTCTTGCAACGGGCCGAACACGATCAACATTTTGAGCGTCGCGATGTGCGGAAGCTTCGGCTGCTCGGAATCGAGCTCGCCAGAGCCTACGGCACGACGTTGGCGCTCCGCGGCGGCCCCAGCGTGGCCCATCTTCCTCCGCGACTGCGGCAAGTGCTCTTGTGTTTGCTGCGGGGTGATAGCGAAAAGCAGGCTGCACTGCGTCTCGGTATTAGTCCCCATACCGTCCACGACTATGTCAAGTCCTTGCACCAGCGTTTCGGCGTCCGCTCGCGAGGCGAGCTGCTCTCGACCTGTCAGCCCCTGCTGCGCGCTTTGGAATACAGTTCGCTTCCGCGAAACGACGCTTGAGCGGAGGGAGGGGAAGCATGGCGACGATAGCCCTCCCCACCCGCCGACCAACGCTGCGCGTCGGCGACCGGGCGGGAAAACGACACGAAGTGGGCGGCGCGTTCTACCAAAAAAACTTTGCTTCCGGCCAGACAAGCTGGCCGGGGAGTCCCCCGTATCCGAAATTCGCAAGAGTTTGGGGTTTCAAGTCAAGGCGGATTGGCCAAAAGACTTGACGACTTCCCCTACGGCTTAAGTCCACGCCATTCGAGACAAGCTGGCAGGGGGCCGATGCAGAATTGAGCTGTATGGTACAACGAGCCACACGCGGAAGGATGCCTTGCAGCATGATTTAGATTTTCATGAATACCCCGTGTTTCAGTCGCTCTCCGTGATCCGCTAGTATGAAATGAAGCACTCGACTCTGAGCCGCTGATAGGCCCGAGTTCCATTGACACAATTATCGAGCAGTCGTTACTCGTGAGCAACCCAGGCTCTCTCTCCCAGCTCCCCTCTCCCAGCTCCCGTTCTCAACCCCACTCCCCTGTTCCGGGGAATCGCGGTTGCGCCAACGGCAGGCACTAATAAGGGGTGCGATTGCGGTTTGGTCTCGTCTCCGCCAATCCTCGACAGTTACCGACCAGCGGCCGCCCGAGACATTTAATTGGCGCGTTTTGCCGCGAAACCGGGCACTGCAAAGTGAGGAGCAATTGTCTTGTGTGTTTCGCCAATGACAATTTTCCGCAGGCGGTTGGCCGATTCGGTGTAGACCACGTTCCGGTGTCTCATCCGAACTGAATCGCTGAAAGCGCTTTGCGTACCAGCCTTTCGACTGGCCCAATGGTTTCTCCAGACCCTATTGGCAAGAAAAAGACACTCAACGTGAATCGACTGCAATACCAAAATCGGGTTCGACGTGCCAAACACGCTCACCGCCGCCGCGACGGTCGCGCTCGGCGTCGTCGGTTGGCCGCCGAACTTCTCGAACAGCGTTGGGTGCTCAGCGGATTGCAACCGCTGAGACCGCTCGTGATTGTACCTGACGCCGCGCTCAGCGGACCGGACACCGGGTTCGAAAGCGATTGGATCAGCCAACGTGGTTTGGACGCGGCGAAACTAGTGGTTGATCCGGTCGGCGACACTTATGCGCCGCTGCTGCGGTCGCTCGGCGGGATCGGCTACTCACCTGACGTCGACTTGTTTACCGCACCATTCGATTGGCGGTTGCCCGTCGCGCCCCAAGACGCGACGACCGATGGGCGACTGGAGGGCATCGCGGCCGCGACGCTAATTGATTCGACCTTTGAGTTTTCGATTGACTACTTGGGAGACGCGCTGCGTCGCGCATCGGACGGATGGTTCGACCAGTACGGCGTTCGCCCCACGTCGGTCGACATCGTCGCGCATGGCGTTGGAGGTGTTTTGACGCGGGCCTATATTCAAAGCGATGCCTACTCGGCGATGACGGGGGGTGGTTGGCAGCTTCCCGCCGTCCATGATTTGACGTTGATCGCCACGCCCAACCGTGGGGCCGTTTCTGCTTGGAATCCGTCGCGCAATGACTTTTCCACAGCCGTCGACGGCGACGCCACCGATCGAATCATCGTAGCTAAAACGGTCGCGTCGGCGTATACCCGGTACCTTGCCGGCGACACGATTGGTGGCCCCGGTGGTGACCTCGCCGCCGGCCTGACGAAGTCACAATTCCTTAACGCGTATATGCCATCGCTCGGGCAAATCCTGCCGACGTTCGCCTTCCGTGATCTCAATGCCGATGGAACGTTCGAAGTTGAAAACCACAATCCATTGCTCGTGGATCTGAATGATGGGCTCGATCAACTGTATACCCCACAGCAGTTCGCTGATGCCGGCGGTCAGACGATCACAGTCGAGTCGGTCGTGCGTGATCCCAATCGGTTCGTGGCGGCAGTCCTGGGTGGAGTGAACGTCGTGTTCACGTCGGGCACTCCGACGCACGCGGGCGTGATCGAACGAAACGGTCCGCTGCCGGGCGCGGCCTTGCTGCCGTTTAGTCAATACATACCGCGTTCACCTCTGCCGGGCGAGAAGTGGTTCGAACCGACGTTTTCCGGTGCAGTCAGTGCCGACGGTGACGGCCGCGTCACGCGAGGCTCGGTACTAGGGCAATTCGAGTTTGATCCAGACCCAAAACTGACGCTGCACGAAGTCAGCTCCGACGACGGGAAGGCGGCGCACCTGCGGATCGTTGCCGACGAATCGGTTCAACGATTGATTTTGGCAGGCTTGGGTGCCACTGAACCGCAGATCTTAGCTACGAATGTCTTCGCCGACGGTCAGCGAGACGCGACGCAGTCGCTCGTCGCGGCGACGAAACTGGGGATCGTTGATCTGTCACGAGTCGTGGTTGCTGAGCCGCTGAACGCCGACGACCAGTTGTCGCTCAGTGAGGGGTTGGCTGTGGTTCATGATTCGCTCGATTCCATCTCCAACACGATCGCCGCCGCTGCCACCGCGCTGGATGACCTGTTGCCCGATGCCGCATCGCGCGCGGGCGAATCGACCGTACTTTTCTTTTCTGAATTGGGGCAACGATTTCGCGATCGCGCGAACGCGGCGCTTGCCGAGCTGGTCGATTCGGCAACCCATCGAATTCCGACAGCGACGAACAGCGACGAAGTCGTTGCCGCGATGCGTCAGGCGCTGGTCACGCTGCTCGGGGCCAATGCGGTGACGGTGGTCGGCGGCAGGTTTGATCCCGATTCAGCAACGGTGCAAGCCTTACTGGGCGACGCGGCGGGCGTCGACACGCTGGTCGATGGCGAGCTTGTCTTTCGGGTTCGCGTAGACGATATCGATCTCGTCTCAGTTCCCTTTTCGATCGGTCGCCAATTGGGGATCGAGGGACTGGTGACCGAAGGAGATATTCCGGCAACACTTTCGACGCGGATCGATGTTGAGTTCGGTTTGCGCGGCGATTCACCAGCCCTCCAGAACGAGTTCTTCTTTCGCATCACAGAGATCTCCGGCCAATTGGAAAGCCACGAAACGAATCTTCAAGCGACTGCGATTCTAGGTGTTGCTGGAGCTGAAATTGACAACGGGCACTTCGATTTGACAGCGCGATTCGATGTCGCGATGGATCACTCGGCGGCCGGTGGAAGTCGCTTGGACGGATTCTCAACGTTGGACATGACGGCGGGCGATTTGCAGCAATTGTTCCACCCACGATCGTTTGCGGCTGTTCAAGCGATCTTGCCAATCAGGTCCACCGTCGGTGACCGTACAGAAACCGGTACGCTATCCTTTGCGACAGCGGACCTTTCCACCATTCCGATCGCCGCGACGATGGCGGGCCTGGAAGTATTCGACCCACTGCGGACCAGTGCGATCGAATCGATCGTAACTCCTTTGGCCGATGTCGAGCGCGTGATGACTTTGTTGTCTGGGTCACCGGCGCTTCGTTTCCCCATACCGTTTGTCGACGCATCGGCCAGCGATGTGATCGATACGAGTTTAGATTTGCTGTCGAGCTTGCGCGACGGTGAGGGCAATCTGACCGTCACTACAGTGCAGCAGCTTTCGGCACACTTGGCCAGCGTCCTGGGAAGCGATCCGTCGCTGATTTCAATCAGCTTTGATCCCGCCAGCGGCGATCTGACGCTGCACGTTGCCGCGGAAACCACTTTTGCTGGCGTAAAGGCCGATTTCCGAAACGATCTCGATCTAAGCCCGTTGCAGGTCACGTCGTCGGGGCAATTGGACCTTGGCGGTTCGTTGCAAATGGGATTCGACTTTGTCTTCGCCAGCGGCCCGATCTCGGCTCAAGTGATCGCAACATCGGACGCGCCGCTTGATGGGAATCTTTCCGCCTCGGCTCATTTTGAGATTTCACTCGGCCACTCGGAGGCGATTCCGGTCACAGTTCCCGTCAGCAGCAACAGCAATCTCGACGATTTAGTCCTCGATTTGCAAACCGCATTGGCCGCCGCTGGGTTGGGTGGAAAAGTCATCGCTGAACGCGAGGGGAATCGATTGTCATTGAGAACTACTGCGGCGGGCGGCGGGCTGCTCGTATTTCGTGCCAATGCCTCCGACCCCGTGGTAACGCAACTCGGATTTCCAACCTCCGCGGCCGAGTTCGACTCGGCGGCAAAGCATACGTTTCTACAAAACCTGCGATTGGAACCGTCGGTCATGGTCGCTGGCCAGATTGCGGCTCAAGCTTCCATGGGATTCGCCGGGATTGATGGGGTTTTGAGGGCGAATGCGAATGTCGAAATGGAGCTAACAGTCCTCGATGGCGACCGCATCCGCGTCGACCAAGTTGCCAACGCGCTGCGGACGCGTTTGCAGCAAAGCGTTTCACGTCAAATCAGCGGAGCGGCTTCGATCGAATTGACAGAACTTGTCAGTCACGGAGGTTTCGATCTGCTACTTCCCAATCCAAGCACACTTGGGCCGAATGATTTTCAAATTCGCGCCGCACTGACCGATCTGTCGCTTCCCGATCCCGCCGACTCCCTTGTTCTTCAGTTCAACGACACTTTGCTAGGCAATCTGCCATCGTTCTCAGATTTGAGATTTGACGATGTGCTGACCGGGTTGGAAGCGTTGGCGTCGGCGCTGATCGAAATGGGTAAGCAGGATTATGCGGCTGTCGAGATACCGCTGCTTGGCGTCTCTGCCGGATCCTTGTTAGACGTTGGCAAAGACCTTCGAAATTTGGTGATTGAGCTTCGCGGCAGTGCTAGCTCACCAACCCTGCTGGAGGACTTGGAAGCACGACTCGAGTCGATTGGCTTGTTCAACGATTTGGAGGTTCGCCTGGAAGGTCTCAATTTGGTGCTCGATGCGCAGTGGCAAGTGATTGCGGACGGGTCTTTGCCGTTGGGCTTGGAACTCGGATCTTTGGGCGAGGATGTCGGCTCCATTGTCAGCGTCCGCAGCAATCACCAGCTCGATGTATCGGCGGGTGCCGCGCTGGACGTCGTGTTCGGATTGGAGTTGTCGCCAGACATGCCACCGCGACCGTACCTACAAGGTGGTTCGTCGCTCGGGTTAACGGCGGAAGTATTTCATAGCGGGGTGTTGGATATCGACGTGACCGCGCTGGAAGCCCTGCCGATGTTCATTCGCAACGGAACCATAATCTTTGACGCTGATGGAGTTGACGACGGCAATGACGGCATCCGGGACAACGCTCCGGCGACATTCGCCGTGACGGTTGATGGAACCGCGGCCGACAAACACTACTTGTTCGACGCTGGCACGCCCAGCTTGCCGCCGTTATCGGTCGACGTGATCGCCGGTTTGAATGTCAATTTGCCGATGTTCTTTCCCGATGAAGACTCGCCGGTCAACCAGTCCGATCCGTCAATGCCCGCGGGCGTTGTTGCTCAGGTGCAAAGCCTCGCGGACTTGTTCGATGGTGACACCAGTGAACCGAATGTGGTTTTAGAAGTTCCCGACTTTGCCACCCTACTCGCAAACTTGGAACTCAGCGATGCATTGGGTTTAGTCGTCGATGGGATCAATTTGATTTTCCCTGGAATCTCCGATGCACTTAGCGCGATCTTTGACGAACCGCTGCCATTGATCGGGACGTCACTGAGTGAGTTGGTCGCGACCGACGTTGTCGCCACTTTTCTGGATGCGCTGACGGCGGACTTGGAGGCGTCGCTCAATGATTCGGCAACGGCGGCAAGCGCGGCAGCGCTGAGGACAGTCCTGGAGGATTCGCTATCGGATGTTTTGTTTGTCGACGCCGGAGGAAATCGCAGCGATGTCGAGATGACCCCCGCGGATCCTAACGACATTGAGGATGAAGTGGTCTATCGGCTTCATCTCGGGAAGACCATTTCGAGATCTATTCCCGTTCGAGCGGACCTCGGTTTGCCGGCGTTGGGGTTGGATGTGGATGCCAACTTGGACGTCCAATTGACCTGGGAGATCGAGATAGGGATCGGCGTGTCGAAGAACGATGGATTTTTCTTAGTGATTGATCCGGCCAAGGATGAAGCGTCCGTGAGTGTCTCGGCGGGCTTTGCGCCAGGTAGCTCATTCCTGGCGACGCTCGGGTTCTTGCAAATGCACATGACCGATCCCAGCGGGCAAACGCAACTGGCCGCGGAAGTCACCATGAATGTCAACGATGCTTTGGCGGATACGTCGGGTAGGATCGGCTTTGCTGACTTGTTGGATGCGGTTGGCAATCCGGATACCTTCGCCGATTTGAATTTGACCGGTGATGTGCTCGTCGATTTGCAGGCCAGGCTATCGGACGCCTACTCAGAAGGGGGCTTGCCATCGCTCATCGCGGACCTGAATTTTGGCTGGACGCTGAATACCTCGGGGTCTGATTTGATCACGGCAAACGAAGCGAGTTTTTCGAATGTTCAGATGGATGTGGGTACGGTCTTCAGCGGTTTCTTGACGGATGTGTTCGAATCGGTCAACGACGTGCTGGGACCAATTCGTCCGATACTCGACCTGCTCAACACGGCCGTCCCGATCCTATCTGACTTTGAGATTACACGCGCTCTACTCGGAGACGAAAACGGTGATGGACGACTGACGATCCTAGAGATGGCCAAGGAGCGGGGATTATTGAGCGACGAGGTCAAAGATTTCTTGGATACCGTGAAGTTTATCGATGACATCACGCAAACGGTTCTGAGTGCATCGGCGGCAGCGGGCGATTCGAGCTTTTTCATTCCCTTGGGTGATTTGCTGCTGCCCCTGGATGCGCTGACGAAGGCGGATGGATTGAAGGACTATCAACTACCAGACTCGTCCGGGTTTGACCTGTTGAGTGAAATCAACGCACTTGCAGCGGGTGGGTTTCGCAATTTCGCAAGTGAGTTTGTACAGGATTCCGAAACCGTCGCTGAATCGACGACGTTCTCCATTCCCATTCTCGAAGACCCCTCCACCGCATTTGGGTTGTTGCTTGGTCGCGATGTCCCGTTGTTCCAATTGGACCTAGCCCCGCTGATACTCGAGTTCGATCTTGTGGAAATTATCATCCCAATTCTTGGGCCGTTGGGTGTGACCATCGGCGGTCGCGTGGAAGCCGAAGCCAACTTGGCGTTTGGGTACGACACATTTGGCATTAGACAATTCATCGCCAACGATTTCTCAGATCCAATCGATCTACTCAATGGCTTGTTCGTTTATGACCGCACACTGGATGGTCAGCCAAGCGTCGCCCCCAATTCGATCGATGTTCCCGAAGCGACCGCGAGTTTGACGGTGACTGCTGGCGCGGGCGTTAACTTATCGGCTTTTAAGTTACAGATTGAAGGTGCGTTCACGGGCATATTGGCGTTGGACCTTCAAGATGCCAACGAAGATTTGCGTTTCCGCGCGGATGAGTTTTTGCAGCCGTGTTTCATCGAAGCGACGGGGACTCTGGCAGCCGATTTAGCAGTTGTTCTCGAATTGGATTTGGGAATCTTCGACATCAGCTTCCGCGAGGTACTTGCAAGTGTGACCTTGCTGACCTTGGACGGCACGTGTGAGCCAGACGACTCGATCCTCGCTGAATTGTCCCCCGACGGAACGCTTGTTTTGAATGTCGGTCGCGATCTGTTGGACTCGTCGGTCCCGGCGTCCAACGAAGATTTTCGCATTTCACTTGAGGACTCCAACGGCGACACCGTGCTGCGAGTCTCCAACGGATTCGCCTACCAAGATTTTGATCCGGCGCTAGTGAATCTCATTTTCGCAAACGCAGGTGGCGGTGACGACCGAATTTCCGTCGATTCGGCGGTCACGATTCCCATCACCTTTGCCGGTGGTGAGGGTGACGACGTCCTTTCGGCCGGCGGTGGTCCGGCAACCTTGTTCGGTGGGTCCGGCAATGATGAACTTCGCGGAAGCCCTTTTGCGGACACCCTGTTTGGTGGTGAGGGGAATGACTTCATTGCTGGCGGCGCTGGCAACGATTCTCTCTTCGGGAACGAAGGTGACGACACACTACAGGGTGATGAGGGTAACGATCATATCGATGCGGGTCCGGGAAGGGATGTGGTCAGCGGCGGTGAGGGCGATGATACATTGGAAGGTGGCGACGGCGACGATGTGCTCAGCGGCGGACTCGGTAACGATGTTATCGATGGCGGCGCGGGCGATGACCTGATTGCCGGAGAAGAAGGTGCCGATCAGCTTCGCGGTGGGTTGGGCGTGGACACCATCGACGGAGGTGAGGGTAACGATGTCATCGACGGCCATGGTGATGACATCCATGCCGACGATGATGCCCCTGATGTGTTGCTCGGTAATAGTGGCAATGACACCATCCGCGGGGGCGGCGGCAATGATCAGATTCAAGCGGGGAGCGGGAATGACTTTGTCGACGCTGGTGCGGGGAATGATATCGTCAACGGCAACGCTGGTGATGACACCATCATCGGTGGCGCGGGATTGGATCGGCTGTTTGGTGATCTCGGCGATGACATCATCTATGGCCATGGGCCGACTGGTGATGACAATGCGCCGGATTCGATTTACGGCGGCGGCGGCAACGATCGATTGTTTGGCAATGGAGGGAACGACGCCATCTTCGGCGGCGAGGGACGCGACGAAATTGAAGGTGGCGATGGCAACGACTTCATCGATGGAGGTACAGGTCGCGATCTGGTACACGGCCAAGCGGGCAATGATACGATCTACGGAGGTGATGGCAACGACGAACTGTTCGGCGACGATGGGAACGATGCCATCTTCGGCGGCCGGGGCGGCGACACGATCGACGGTGGTATTGGAACTGACACGCTGCATGGCGAAGCGGGCAGCGACACGATCCTTGGTCAAGCTGGTTCGGACTTAATTTTTGGCGGAGCCGGAAACGATCGGCTGTACGGGCACAATATCGACGGGGACGATGACGACGATGCGGCCGACACGATCTACGGCGATTTCGGCTCGACGCACCCGCTAGGGTCAACATGGATCGTCGGTGCATCGGGCAACGATTTCATTGTCGGAGGTGGTGGTAACGATGTGCTGCACGGTGAAGCGGGAAAAGATCAGATGTTTGGCGGGGGCGGCGATGATCAAATCTTCGGTGGTGATGATGCCGATGCGATCTTTGGCAATGAAGGAAACGACATCGTGTTCGCAGGTGCCGGCAACGACTTCGTGCGCGGTGGTGTGGGCATCGACCGCGTCGACGGCGGCGATGGCGATGATCGAATCGATGGCGAAGCGGGCGCTGACGACCTGCGCGGTGGCGCAGGAGCTGATGTAATAGAAGGAGGTGATGGCGATGACGTGTTGTCCGGTGGCGATGGTGATGACATCATCGATGGCGGTGCTGGTCAAGATATCATCCGTGGAGACGGAGGAAATGATTACATAATGGGGGGCACAGGTGTCGTGAACGTCCTCCGGGGTGGCGATGGCGACGACACAATTCTCGGCTCCGACGAAGGGGGCGAAGATGCCAATCCATTCGATGAGATTCGCTTCGGTGATTGGATTATCGGCGGCGGCGGCAATGATCGATTGTTCGGACTTGGAGGTGCCGATCAAATCGAAGGGGGCGATGGCGATGATACGATCGACGGAGGCCATGCCGGCGATTGGCTACGCGGCGGCGACGGGCAGGATGTCATTCGCGGCGGCCAAGGCAACGATCGGATCGATGGCAACGCGGGCCATGATCAACTGTTCGGCGACGGTGGCGACGACACCATCGATGGCGGCGATGGCGATGACTTGGCCGATGGCGGTTTCGGTGTCGATGCGATCATCGGTGGCAACGGTGACGACCACTTGCTCGGTGGCGGCGGTACAGGTGACCTGCTGTCGGGAGGCGCCGGCTTCGATCACCTCGAAGGCAGCGATGACGGCAATGATACACTTGACGGCGGCGACGATGACGATTGGCTCGAAGGTCACGGCGGCAACGATCACCTGATCGGTGGGGCCGGACGCGATCGTCTCGAAGGGGGCGATGGCGACGACACGCTTGAGGGTGGGGGTGGCGAAGACTTCCTGGTCGGCGGCGGCCAACACGATGTGCTGTATGGTCACACTGCTGACGGTATCGGCGATGACAACGCGATCGATCACTTGTATGGTGACGCGGCCAGCAACACGCTGTTCGTCGGCGCCGGTCGCGATCGGCTGTTCGGTGGAGGCGGAAATGATTGGCTGTTCGGCGAAGGGGATGATGACTTCATCGACGTTGGCGGGGGCGATGATGATCGCGTGAATTTCGGCGGCGGCGAGGCGGCCGATCCAACCGATTTCGTGGCGCCAAGTCCGACACCACCACCGACGCCTGGAACACCCGGATTGTCGCCGCTGGCTACCGCGCTGCTGTCGTCAGGGCCGGTCGAACCGGGACGCTGGAGCGCAGTCGGCGGCTCCGGATCGTCGCTCGGGATCGTCGGTCCCGTCACGTTCGAGGCCGCGCCAAGCGTCGCAATCGAATCGGATGGGCGGACGCTGGTCGCGTGGTCGGATCATCGGTCGGGCAACTCCGAAATCTATGTCGCCGGATACATCAGCGATCAATGGATGCCGCTGGGGACGAGCACGTCCGAGGGTGGCATCAGCCGTTCCATCGCGCCATCGCAGCGCCCCGTGGTGGTTGCCACCAGCGACGGCCCGATCGTTTTTTGGATCGAAGGGGCTACAGCTGCGGGCAATGTGTTTGCCGCTCGCTTTGACAGCGTAGCGGGCAACTGGATTCCATTGGGCGACAGCCTTACCTCGGGCGGCATCAGCCAAGTGGGAACGGTTCGCGAAATGGTCGCCGTCGTTACCACTGTCGGACCCGCCGTCGGCTGGATCGCTGATGTCGGCGGCAGTCGAACGATCGAAGTTCGTCGCTGGGATGGCTCGGCGTGGACTGCGATAGGCGGTGGTCCGGTGGCGACCGGTGCGACGTTGCGGGAACTGGCGATCGCGTCGA
Source organism: Pirellulaceae bacterium (assembly GCA_020852965.1). Lineage (GTDB taxonomy): Bacteria > Planctomycetota > Planctomycetia > Pirellulales > Pirellulaceae > Aureliella. The sequence continues at coordinate 17,652 of JADYZV010000001.1, forward strand.
CGGGATCGCGCGTCAGTGTTGCGTATGCGGCAGGCGGTGTTGAAGACAGTAGTGTGTTCGTCGTCGATTCGCAGTCCGGTTCGTGGAGCGGGTTGGCCGGATCTGCTATCGGAGATGGCGTCAGCGGACCGACCTTCGGAAGTGCGGACCAACCGACGCTCGCGTGGCACCAGGGAGAGTTGGTTGTGGCGTGGCGTCAATCGACCGAAGGACACTCACCGCGACTTCAAATTCATGCTCGTCGGTTCGATGGCACCGCTTGGCAACTCGCCGGTGCCAGCGTCGACTCTTCGCTCGTATCCGACTCGCTCGCGCAGGCCTATTCGCCAAAACTAGTGGCCTCGGCGACACGGTTGACGCTAGCTTGGTCGGAAGTCGGTATCGGTGAAACAGCAACTGCCACCAATCCCGTTGGAACGGATGCGGCCGATCGCATTCACGCGGCAACATGGAACGGAACTCGGTTCTCCGATCGCTTTGCCGGTGCGGGTGACATGGCCGGCGTTTCCATCGCGCCGGGTGCCAGGTCCGTGCGATCGCTGAGCGTCGCGACCAGCGCAACCGGCGATCCGACCGTCGTGTGGCTCGACACCACTTCGGCGATTCCAACGATCCAATTGCGTAGCGACCGGTTCGCCATTGCCGAAGTGCGATCCGCCTTCGGTTCGATCGGTCTGCAGCAAGTTCTCGATAGTGGTTTGGTGTCGCCGGGGGATGTTATCACGCTCGTGCCGGGCGACTACCGGACACCGGTTCAATTTGGCGCACACCTATCGGGCATCGTCATTCGGCCCTCATCGCCTGCTATCGTCATCGAAGCACCGTGGATCTTCAACGGTGCATCCGACGTGGTCGTTCAGTCGGCGACTCTGTCGGACGTAGGGATCGCCGGTGGTTCCAACGTGACCATCCGCGACTCGCTGGTCCGCGGACACGTCCATCTCTCCGGCGGAAGCGGACACCAACTCGTCGGCAATCAAGTTCGCGCCGTGGATGAGGATGCCATCGTGATCTCCGGCACGCTAACGTCTGTTCGCATCGACGGCAACAGAATCTCGTCGGACCGACGGGCGATGGTTGTGGCGACAAATGCTGAGCTGGACGTTTCTGACAATTGGATCGATGGTGGTCAGACGGGAATCGTAATCGAGTCGAGCTTCGGCGGACACATTCGCCAAAACACCATCACTTCGCAAACCTTGGGAGTCGACCTTCAACATGCCGGCGATCTTTCTGCCAACGTGATTCGTGGCTCACTGACGGGGATTCGAATCGCGCCGCTTTCCGGCTCGCTGACGTTAGGCGACTTGCCCGGCCAAACACCCAACATCGTTCGTGACAACAATCTAGGGATCCAACTAGTAAACGGAAATGTGGTTCGCCAGCAAGTCGAGCGCAACGTCGTCGGCATCGCTGGTGTCGGAACCATCGGCGGCGGCGACATCTCCCACGCCAACGCCATCGCGCACAACGCCATGGGAACCGACGTCAGTGGACGCGTGCAGTTCAACCGGTTTAATGACAACGACGTGGCCATCCGAATCCACAGTAAATCGTTGGTTGATCACAATTTGATCATCACTGGTGATGCGAGCGTTTCAGCCCCCGTCGGAATTCTTGCGTCGGGCGCACGCGACGCGGTCATCGTTCAAAACACGATCGACGCCCGAACCGGTGACGCTGTGCGACTGACCGACGGCGCACGTGAGATCGAAGTGCGCGGAAATATTTTGTCCGCTGAATCCGGCACCGCGCTTCACATCGCCGACGATAGCCAGTCTGGGTTCTTTAGCGACTACAATCAATTGCACCGGGGACCAAGCGGCACCCTCGTTCACTTCAGCTTCGACTTTACGGACCTGTTGGATTGGCAAGCCGACGTGGCACGGTTTGACTTGCATTCGATCGGCACGACTCGTCTGGACCCTACACTCGCGCGACCGATCGTGACCAGCAAGCCGTTGGGCAACTACACGATCGCCCCCACCATCGGAGCCCAAAACAGTTCGGCCCCGGGGCTGGATGCGTCAGATCGACGCTTGGACGTGGCGCGCGGTGCGGCGGCGGTCAACCTCCTAGTCAATCCCAACTTCGATGTCGATCTTGCTTCTTGGTCGACCAACGTCGAAGCCGTCGCTGACGGAACGATCGACACATCGTTTACCGGCGAGAAACATTTCACTCCGGGTTCAACGCCGCTCGCCTTCGCACAGCAAACCGTCGACCTGTTGGATCAAGGCTATTCCATTGCGGAACTTGACAGCCGCACTATGCGAGTGGTCTATGGTGGTCGATTGCGTCACCACGGCGGCAACGAGTCCACCGCTAGCACGATCTCGCTGCAGCCGCTTGACGGAGGCGGAAGCGAAATTGGACCGGCCGTCGTCGCCCGCGCGACGCGAACTTCTGATGGACGTTGGGAACTGGTCGGTGAGGAGACCGCGTTGCCGATCGGAACTCGTCAACTGCGATGGCGATTCGAGGGTGTTCGCGGCGCGGCGACGGGGAGCAATCCGACTCGACTGGACAACGCGTTCTTGCGGCTCATCAGCATCGGGGATGGGTTGGATATTGGTGCCGACGGAGGAACGGCGCGCGATTTGTTCGTGTCCACCGGCCAACCGATGCTAAGCCTGAGATACCCGAAACTATACGCCGATTTGGAGCGTGATCGGCCACACGAAATCCGTTGGGACAGTTTCGGAAATACCACCAACGCGGCCGTCCAGATCGTGCTGACGACGGACGGTCCCCATGGCGCTTCAACTTGGAAGACCATCGCCGCCGCGACACCCGATGACGGCCGATTTCTGTGGACGCCGGCCAACGATAGCGTTGAATACGGTACCCACGACTTACGCATCGAAATTCGCTTAGTCGGTAATCCGTATGCGTCGGATCGTTCAGCGGAATCATTCAGTGTTCCTGAGAACACACCGAACTTCTACATCAACGATTCCTCGATCCTTGGCGACCAATATACCACCGCAATCGGCGACAATCGCAACACGGGCAAAACTCCCGCAACGCCCAAACCCTACCCGAACAATGTGCTGAGATCCTATCAAGTTTCCGCGGGCCGAACGATTTGGATGGACAGCGGCGCATATGCCTTGTTTGATCCGGTCCTGATCAGCAACCGTGTCGGCGTTGGCGACGATGAAGGGTTCCGTTGGATCGGACCGACAAGTCCCGGGGCAACAGCCAGTCTGTTTCACGTTCACCCGTCAATCGTCGCATCGCTCGTCAGCTTGGACGACGCCGACTCGGTCAGCATCAGCCACCTGGTGCTCAACGATGCTCTTCGCGGCCTGCATCTCTACAACGACAGCACGGGCTTTACGGGCGAGTTCCTGACGGTGTCGGGGCACCAAGCCGAAGGTGTGCTGATACAAGACAACTCAGAATTCACCGTACTACGCAATCTGATCCTTTCGGGCAATGGGACGGACGGCATCCGCGCCGTTGGCCGGATTGGCGAAATCTCCGACAACATGATCGACGACAACGTTCGGCACGGAATCCGTTTGGAGGGGCAGTCGGACGTCGTCGTGTCGGGCAACAGGGTCACTCGAAGTGGCGGCGATGGCATTCATGTGATCGGTGCCTCCGTGGGGAATGTTCTGATAACTGAAAATTCGGTCAGCGATGCGTGGCGTGGCATCTACGTCCAATCCCCCAGCACGTCCTCGGTCATCGTTTCGGAAAACCACAGCTTTGGCAACCGAGCCGACGGGATCGTCATCGACGGACCGGCCGTCGTGCGTCGCAACGCAGTGCATGACAACACAATCCACGGCATCCAGCTGTTTGACGGCGGCAGCGCAAGTGAAAACGTGGTGTTTGCCAACCAAGTCGGAATCTTTCTTCAAAACGACAATCGGATCGGCGCGGCGAGCAACAACCGCATCTACAAGAACGAAACCGCCATCATCGTGAATCGCTCGGCTAGCGTTTTTGGAAATGTCATCTACAGCAATCAATTCGGAATTGATGCGAATTCGTCTGGTGGCAATCCTTTCACCGGTTTGATTAGCGGCAATTTGATCTACGACATCGACACGCTCGCAATTGACGCTCCCTTTGCCGCCGGACTTCAATTGATCGGCAATACGATTCGTCATGCCAACGCGATTGCGATCGACATCAAGAACAATTCCCGAGACATCGTTGTCAAAAACAATGTGTTCTGGTTCGACGGTGGCACCACGATCGGGATCCATGTCGCCGCCAATAGCCAATCGGGATTCGTATCGGACTACAACCTATACTACCTCACCAGTGGCGCGCGATTAGGTTCATGGCAGGGGCAAACTCGCGCTGACTTGGCGGCTTGGCGTTCGGCCGCGTTTGGCGATGCCAATAGCCTGGATCAGGATCCACTGCTGGTCGACGCGGACGGTGATGACAACGTCTTCGGTTACGTCGATCCGGTTTTCGATGGCCGCGACGATAATTTTCATTTGCAGAGTATCGAGGGTTCGATGACCGGATCGATCGCGCCGGCTTTTGACGCTGCCAGCGGTACTGTCATCGACTTACCCAGAGCGATGGTCTGTCACACCGGTCAGTCGCCGGCGATTGATCGTGGCGATCCCAGCTCAAGTTATGCCAATGAGCCGCAGCCCAACGGAGCATTCGTCAATCTCGGTGCATTCGGTAACACGGAACTGGCCGCGAGGAGTCCATTGGCGTACGTCGTCGTGACGGTCCCTGACGGCGGCGAAGTGTGGCCCGCCGATCGTGATTTTACAGTTCGCTGGCGAAGCGAGTTACCCGAAAGTCAACTCACCGGCGGCATGGCTCCGCCTTATCGCGATGCCGTGCTGGCAAGCTCACCGGTCGGTTACTGGCGATTGGGCGAAGGTGGCAAGGTCGCAATCAACGCGGCCACGTCGGGAGCGCTGCATGACGGAGAGTATCAAGATGGTATCAACCAAGGCGTTCGCTCGGTACTTGTCGGCGACTTGGCAATCCGCACGGACGGATCCTCCGGCCACGTTCTCATTCCCGACCATCCCGATTTGAGATCGCCGGCACTGACGGTCGAAGCGTTGGTATTTCCCAATCACGGAGCCGGAAATGGGGACACGATTGTCAGCAAGTACATTCAAACCCTAACGACCAGCGGGTACTCCTTGGACATCACACAATCCAGCGGAACCGAAGTACGTTTCGTGATCAACGGCAGCGTTTCGGTATCCGCTCCGATTGCAACTGGCCAATGGTCGCACGTGGCCGCCTCGTTTGATGGTGCGACGATGAGATTATTCGTCAACGGGTCCATGGTCGACTCGCGTGCGTTCAGCGGTTCGATCAACCATGCCGAAACGCCGCTGCGAATTGGTGACAACCAATACAGTCCATTCTCAACCTGGGACGGCTCGATCGATGAAGTTGCCGTCTACAACTCGGCGCTCGCACCATCGGAACTCACACAACATGCGACGCTCGCACTGACGAAGATCAATCAGACGGTCGATATCGACTTGATTCGCGACGGGGACCCCGCATTTACGCTACCCATCGCTGATGACACCTTCAACGACGGAGAATTCACGTGGACCAGTCCCTCATCGATCACGCCGGCCGATGATTATCGTGTTCGAGTCACGCGCGGATCGTTGACGGATACCAGCAACCACGTCTTCGAAATCACCACTCCGGTCACGACCTACTATGTCAATCTGGCCGCCGATTCTGACCTGACGGACAATCAATGGACAACAGCGGCCGGTTCTGATGCCAACAGCGGACTGTCGCCGGATCAACCCAAGGCGTCCATTCGGGCGGTGCTGGAATCTTTCGATCTGGGCATTGGCGACACGATTCGAGTCGACACTGGACACTATTTGCTCAGCGCCAACACGCTGATCGCGGCGGAAGACTCGGGGGTACGGATTGTCGGCGCCGACGGCGTGGACTCCTTCGGCACGCCTCGGCAAACCGTGCTCGACCGGGGCAACACGAACAACGGTAACTACGTGTTTCAGTTCACCGGCGGAGATGAGGTCACTCTAGAGAATCTATCCATCACGGGTGGCTACATCGGTGTTTTTGCAGGCCCAGGTACCAATTCTCGGGACGTTTCCCTGGTTAATAATCGCTTCTTCAACAACCGACAAGCCCAGGTCGCCGTTCACACCACCAACGACAACTGGCGAATCGTAGGGAACGATATCGACGACTCGCTGTCGACGACGTCCTTCCAGGGTGTGTATGTCGAGGCGAATGGAATTAGCATCCTAGACAACACCATTCATGGTCACGTGGATGGGATCCGAATCGTTGCACCTGGCCTCGGATCGCAGATCATCGGCAACGAACTTTTCGAAAATACCGCCGGAATCACGATCAACGTCAGCAATCAAACAAGCGACACGCTGATTCAGGCCAACCATGCGTACAACAATCAGGACGGCATCGTCGTCTCGTTCAGTAGCACTACGGGAAACGTGGCAAGCGTCTCGGAAAATGAAGCGCATGGCAATACGCGTGATGGTATTCGCGTGGACAGGAACGTGCGAGTTCTCGACAACACGACCTATGACAACGGGCGCGACGGAATCGGAGCGGATTTGGGCGCAGTGATCGAAGGCAATTTGTCGCACGGGAATCTCACCGGTATCTTTGTCAACGATTCCAATGGCCCCAGCTTCGCCATCGACAACACGATTTACGACAATTCATTCGCGGGTATCTATGCGGTCAAGAGCAGCACAGCGATCGGAAATCGGATCTATAACAACGGTGTCGGCATTCGAGCATACAGCAACAGCGGCACGTATAGTTTTGACGGGAAAATTCAAAACAACATCATTCGCGATAGCGGTACCATCAGCATCGAAGTTCGCGATGCTGGTTTCGGTGCTGAGATCTCCAACAATACAATCTACGAACCGACCGCCAACGCCATTAGCATGTGGGACGGATCACGCGACCTGAATTTGAGCAACAACATTATTTGGGTTGGCGGAGGCATCGCCATCACCGCGTCCAGTGACAGCCAAAACGGATTCGTCAGCAACTACAACTTGATCTACACTCCTGCTGCAGGAACTCTAGCGTTGTGGGGAGCAACCGTCTTTGACAGTCAAACCGACTGGTTCTACGAACTGGGCCTGGATCGAAACAGTCGGATTGGAGACACGGCTGAGTTTGAACCGCGCTTTGTTGATACGGAATTGTTTCATTTGCAAGCCGATTCACCGGCGATTGACGCGGGTGATCCATTGCTGTCCTACACTGGCGAGCCAGCACCAAACGGGCTGCGTCGCAACCTCGGTGCATACGGAAATACTGCGTTGGCGACGCAAAGCCCCGCCGACTTCATCCAAGTACTCAACCCCAACGGACTCGAACGATTCCAGTCGGGGCAAACCGTTTCATTGGCCTGGCGACAAGATGGCGAGTTCGTTGAATCCCTTGACGACAGCTATGCAATCACCGTCAGCGATCAAGAACCGATCCACTACTACCGTTTGGGCGAAATCGCCGGCAGCACGTCCGCCATCGACGTCATCAATGGTCTCAGTGGTATTTATATCGGTTCACCAACACTCGGCGTGACCGGTGCATTCGGCCCCGGACTCGATCATGGTGTTCATTTGGACGGTATCGACGACGTTCTGCGCATTCCGGATGACGGTAGCCTAGCGCTAACTCGCAAGCTTACGCTATCCATGTGGGTCAAGCTTGATTCTCATCAGGCCCAGTATTCCACGTTGGTGTCGAAGGGACCTAGCGGCAATACGTTCACGCTCGCGGTCGAGAACAATGGGTCGTTGAGGCTGCGGACTCAGGGACACTTGACCGTCGATACAGCGACCACCGCGCCCAGTGCAATTCAGCTCGGACGGTGGCATCACATCGCCGCGACCTTGGATCGCGACGCATTGCAAATGAGGCTGTACGTCGATGGTGTCCTACTAGAAACCGAAGCACTGCGAACGCCGCTTGACTCGGTAACCAGTTCGGCCGATCTGTACGTCGGTCAACACGCGACCGCCAGCAGCACGTTTGGACGTTTGACAGGTCGCATCGATGAGTTGGCGGTTTTTGATCGTCCATTGTCAGCGGAGGAGATTGCTCGGCAAAGCGTTCCGCGTGCGTCTCGGGTGACAGTGGAACTGGTGAACGCAAACACCAATGCCGTCGCACATACAATCGCCGATCAAGCAGTACTGCCCGGTCACTTGACATGGACCATCCCCGCCTCGGTTTCCACCGATCAGCAATACACGATTCGCGTCAGTGCAGAGGGCGGTGTCAGCGATTCCAGCGACGGGTCCTTCTTGATCACTGGTGATGGTAGCGAATATTACGTCAACATCGCTGGCGACACAAACTTCGGCGACAACGAGTTCACCTCGGTACCAGGCGACAATGGCAACTCGGGCAAGTCTCCCGACAGGCCCATGGCGAGCTTGCGAGCACTATTACAAGCCTACCAACTGCAACCCGGCGATACGGTCTACGTCGATTCGGGAACCTACGACCTGGTCGACGATATCGTGATCAAGCAGGGTGGCATCACCATTCGCGGTGCTTCGCAAACGGAACATGCGACGACGTTCAACCGCGGAAACACGACGGAGGGGAGTGCCGTCATTCGGCTCATCGATGCCGACAATGTGACGCTCGATTCACTTTCGATTACCGGTGGCTACCGTGGCATTGTCGCACCGATCGGTGGCGACAGCGACGGTGTAAGCGTCATCAATAGCCGTATCTATAACAACGCTCGCGAAGAAATTTTTATCGACGAGTCGAATGATGGTTGGACCATCGATGCTTCAACCATTTTCGATACTCAAAATAACCATTACGACGGTGTTGCGATCTTTGCCAGCGGTGCGGCGGTTCGCAACAGTACCATGTATGGGCACAGCGACGGAGTTGAGGTTTATGATCTTGATGGCCGCAACTATAGTATCACTGGAAACACGGTTCGGAATAATCGCGACATGGGAATCCGAGTCCAGATCGGTGGATCGGGCGTCGGTTCCAATCAAGTGTCGGACAACACGACTCATACCAACGGTCGCGACGGGATCTACGTCGATTCGGGTAACACCGGCCAAGTCACCGTGGTTGCCGACAACGTCACTTTTAACAACATATTCTCAGGGATTTGTGCCGAGCGGGCCGAGGTTCGCAACAACACGGCGTACGGCAATCAATCCGCTGGCCTGTTTGTGACCGACAGTGCGCTGGCCATCGGAAACATTTCCCATTCGAACACGGTTGGAATCATTTCGGGCGAAAACTCGGGGAGTGGTTTTGCCACAGTTCGCAACAATACTGTCTACGCCAACGTCAACGCGGGCATCCGCGCCAACTACGCATCGGTAATCCAGAACAATGTGGTTCACATGAGTCCCGTCGGAATTTATGCCTACGACCGATTCAACGGCAGCGTGACGGGAAATGTGGTTTACAACATCAACTTGGTCGCACTAGATATCGACAACAATGAGAGTGGCGTTTTTTCTGGAAATACGATCCGTCAAACCACCGGCGACGGGGTCCGCGTTCGCAATAATTCTCAATTCGTTTCGCTGACCAACCACATAATCCAGGTGGATAGCGGTATCGCCGTCACGGTCACGAACGACAGCCAGCGAGGGTTTTTTAGCGACTACAACCTGATCCACACGCCCAACTCGGGCACCATCGGATCATGGAATGGCGTGCAGTATTTAAATCATTCCGATTGGTATTATGAGTTGGGTTTGGATCAGCACAGCTTGATCGGCAGCACCGCCGAATTCGATCCGTTGTTTGTATCCGCCAGCGATTTTCGCTTGCAAGCCGGATCTCCAGCGATTGATGCAGCGGACCCCGACGCGGCGTTCTCCCTTGAGCCGCAGCCAAACGGCTCGCGGCGGAACTTGGGTGCCTTTGGGAATACGGAATTGGCCGAGTTGAGCCAGACCGCTTTCGTGCAGGTGCTAAGCCCCGGTCGATTCGAAAAAATTGAACTCGGTCAATCAATCCCCATCGTCTGGCGACAAAGTGGAACGTCGCCTGTCACCATCGAGCTGATCGATTTCGACAGTGGTGCGGTCGTGCAGACCATCGCCCAACAGCAAACGTTGCCCGATCGTCTGGACTGGGTCGTGCCGACCGAAGTGGTCACGGATCGGTCCTATCAAATTCGCGTCACGGTGGAGTCCGGTGCCAGCGATAGCAGCGACGGCGAGTTCCAAGTTGTTTCGTCTGGGACTGATTATTACGTGAACGTCGCGGGAGACAGCGACTGGTCGGACAACGAGACCACGACCGCCGGCGGCGACAACGCCAATAGTGGGAAGTCGCCGGACCGACCGATGTCGAGCCTTCGCGGTCTGATGCAGGCCTACGATCTTGGCCCAGGAGATGTGATCCACGTTGATGCAGGATACTATCACCTCACACGAAACTTGGAGATCGTCGCGGAGGATTCCGGCGTCATCATTCGCGGGGCTCGGGCCGCCGGCCATCCGACGATCCTAGATCGGCAAAACCCGCTCCCGTACAGCTATGGATTCAATTTCGCCGGTGGGAGTGATATCACCATCGAGTCGTTAACGATCACGGGAGCCGAGTTCGGTGTGTTTGCGGCCGACAACGCTGATTCCGATCGCGTCACGTTGCGAGGCAATCGTATTTTCAATAACGATCGCGTGGAAGTGGTCATCAACCAGTCGAACGATGAATGGCGCGTAATTGACAATGAGATCTACGATCTCGCCGCCACGGACTCATCTGGCGTTATCCTGCGCAGCTCACTCGCGACCATCGAAGGGAATTCGATTCACGATCACCGCTACGGAGTCGACGTACAAAGTCCCGCGTCGTCATTCTTGATTTTCGAGAACGAAATCTTTGACAATACGACGGCCGGCATGCTAGTTTCTGTCTCGAGCCAAATCACCTCATCGACCATCACCGACAACCAAGTGTACGGCAACAACGATGGGATCGTGGCGTCGTTCAGCGCGCTAACAGGCAACAATTCACCTCATCGACTTTGGATTGAGGGGAATCATGTGTATGGAAACTCGGTGGACGGCATCCGCGTGGAAAATCAAATCGTGGTGCGAGGGAATACCACCAATGACAACGGACGCGATGGTATTGCGGCGGTCAGCGCCACGGTGGTCGACAATACATCCTACGGTAACCTGACGGGGATCTATTTGCCCGATTCCAACGGTGCTTCGACGGCAACGGGAAACCGGGTTTATGACAACGCGTTCGCCGGGATCTACCTTCGCAATCGCAGTTCCGCCGTCAATAATGTGGTTTACGGCAATGCGACGGGAATCCTTGCGGAGCGGTACAACACGACGTACGTAGGTCAGATTCACAACAACGTGGTCTACGCCAATGCCAACAACGGGATTGTTGTTCGCAACGCCGCCTCAGGAGCTGAAGTGGTCAACAATACGATCTACCAACCTGTCGGCAGCGCTGTGCGAGTCGAGTTGGCGTCTCGTGACCTGAGGATCGTCAACAATATCTTATGGGTCGATTCCGGAAGCGATCTATTCGTGGCCACCGACAGTCGCACGAATCTACTGAGTGACTACAACCTGTTCCACGTCGGCTCCACGGCGGCGAGCGTCGGGCAATGGGCGGGGACGAATGCGGCAACTCTATCGAGCTGGCAAACAATTACGGGGCAAGATCTCAATAGCGTCGCTGGTGACCCGTTGTTTGTGGATCGAAACGGAGCCGATAACGTACTTGGTTTCGATACGCTCAGCGGCATCGACTACGGCCAAGACGACAATTTTATAGTACGGCCGCACTCGCCAGTCATCGATCGTGGATTCAGTTGGCGAGTTCCAGCGTCGGATGCCCTGCACTCGATCCGCATGGACGACCCCGCGGTCAACAACAACGGTAGCACGCGCTACCTGCAAACGTCGACCGCCAATACGTTTTCGCCGACCGGCGGCGTGGCGCAAAACTGGCAAATCAGCGGAACCTATCGCACGTTGACGTTGCCATTTAGCTTCTCATTCTACGGCAACTCCTACACGACGGCGCACGTTTCGGCAGCGGGCTTTCTTCAATTTGGCGATACAACGTTGGCGGGTGACACGAACAACAACTTGGAGGCGTTCTTGCTGCGACGACGGATCGCACCGCTGTGGGACGCGGTGCGAACGACGGGGACGGGCGATGACATATTCGTCGATGTCGCCACACTCGAGCAGGTGACGATTCGCTGGAATGGCACCAACATCGGCGACAACACGGATGTGCAAATTGCGGTGACGCTGTTTGCGTCCGGTGAGATTGAATTCCATTATGGCAGCGGTGGGAACAGCAACCTTTCGCCGACGATCGGCATCTCCGCCGGTAACGGACGTGATTATCAGTTGACACCATGGGATGGCCAAAGCAACTTGGCTGGCGCGCCGTCCGTGCGATTTGCGAAAACCGCCGGCATCACGGACATCGGTGCACTGGAGTTCCGGGGCGACTCGGCGGATGTCATACCACCGACGGTCGCCGGCATTGTTCCCGCGGGAGTTTTCAGCTCCGGCGTGCTCTTGACGACGAATGTGTTGCAGATTGGTTTCAGCGAAGAACTCAATGCGATCTCCGCATCGGCGGCCAGCTACTACGAACTGCGCAACCCCGGCACCAATGGCACTTATGACGACGGCGACGACGTGGTCTATGCAATCGATCCCTCGTTCAGTCTCGGCGATACGTTCGTGTCGCTCCATGTGCTGGGGGGCGAATTGCCACTGGGTAGCTATCGATTGAGCGTATTCGGTGAATCGGGGCGAGGACAAGTGGACACCGCAGGCATTTTGATCGACGGAGACAACGACGGGTCCGCCGGCGGAAACTTTGTGCGTCACTTCGAAGTTGTTGCCGATTTGCCGATACCCGAGATCGTAGGAGTGACGATTGACGATGGAACAGCCCAGCGATCGATGGTACGCAGCATCACGATTGATTTTGATTCGATCGTCACCATCGATACTTCCGCGATCCAAGTCCATTCGGGCGGCGTGGCGCTGTCATCGTTGTCCTATGAGACGCTGACCGTCGGCGACCAGAGTCGCGTAATCGTTCGGTTCGTGGGCGTTGAGCACCTTGGCGGTTCGTTGGTCGATGGCAACTATCAACTTCGCATCGCCGCATCGGCGGCCAATCTGGATGGACGCACGCTGAATGCCGAGCGAGTCGATGACTTTTTCCGTTTCTTCGGGGACAGCGACGGCGATCGCGATGTCGACGCCCAGGATCGCGGTCGTTTTGGGTTGACCTTCCGCAAGTCCAATGGCCAAATCGGTTTCGACTCTCGGTTCGACAGTGACGCGGACGGCGACGTGGATGCACAAGACAACGGTCGTTTCGGCCTTAATTTCCGTAAGGTACTCCAACCATAGGGTGGAACATGTCAAGAACATTCTATCGATTGCTGTCACTATTTTTCATGGCAATGGGCTACGCGGGCGCGGCTCCCGCCAGAGCTGATCTGATTCTCGGATTCGCCATAGACAATTCGAGGGACATGGTGCGCGCCGACCCAGGAGCCATGGTTATCATCGACATTTTTGCCATTCAGACTGGTAGTAGTACGAACTTGTCGTCGAGCGGACTGAGCGGCATGGGAACGGGTGGCACTTTCAATACTGGCTTCGGCAACGTCGCAAGCGTCTCGGTGGGCGAGTCGTTTGCAGATTTTCCGCTGGCTGCGTTCGACAACTCGCTGGGCACATTCGAACTTCAGGGGAGCGCGACCGACTTTAAGGATGTTCTCGGTTCATCGATCCGCCTGGGACAGATCGTGTTCAATGTAACGGGCGAGGGGATCACGACGTTTACCTTTGGTGATCCTAATCCCTCGACCTCGTTCGCAAATTTCGCCGCCGGTTCGGCGGACGGCTTTGCCGATCTTGACGGTGTATTCTACGGACCGAGCCGCGGCAAGACCTACACCTTCACGATCGACTCCGTCGCGGTACCTGAAGCGAATCCAATTCTCGCGCTCATCGTCCCAGCGTTATTACTTTACAGATCACGGCGTCGCATCAAAACCGAATTTCCAGCAAATTAGATAGCTTTACTTGGCGTAGTCTAGGTGCCCGAAAAGTTGGCGCGATGCTACCTCGAAGCGGGCACTGCTTAATAGACAGTTACGGTTCTCAATCGCAGAAAGCTCTCAGAATCTGCTGTAGTTAGGCGAATTGTGTCGCAGTGTATGTTGATTGACCAAAGACTCTTCAAGGAGCATGTTCATGTCTAGATCGATGTTCATTCCCTGCACTCTGTTGGTGCTGCAATCCGTCGTCTGGTGCTCCGCCGCACGGTCTCAAACCGTGCAATACGATGTGCTGTATCTCAAGCCACCGATCTCCAATCTTCACCGTACATATGCCAGAGATATCAACGATTGGGGAGATGTGATCGGCAATGTCAGAAACGGCGAGTACATCAATGGCGGGAGCGATGTGGAACTTGTATTTCGTGGTTTCTACTTTGATCGCCAGACTGGGAGCTACCAGTTTGCCCCACCTGACATGATCTTCACTGCGTTCAACAATTTCGGGCAGTGTGTGGGAGGTCCCTATCAGACCGACGATTGGTGGGGAGGCTGGCAACTGCAGTCGCGTTGGTTGTCGGGGGGTGGAATCGGGGTGTTCTGGAACGCGGTCCAAGAGGATTCGTATCCGCTGCCGCCTCTGGCGGGCGACACTGTAACGATTCCCACGGGAATCAACGACCAGGGACTAGTTACTGGGCTCTCGAGCTACGTCGTTGAGCAACTTCCCTTCGAAGCCTCTGCCGTGGTTTGGCAGGTGGGCCCATCGGGTGTTGGCGAAGCGATGGAATTGCCTGCTCTGACCGGTCACGCCTTCTGCGCGGCCTCAGCTATTGGTCCACCCAACTCCGGTGGCGTCGCGACCGTCTTGGGGCAGTCAGGGAGTGACTGGAACGGCGAAGATGTCTATCCGGTGCGTTGGAAAGTGAAGGTCAAGGCGAATGGTCAACTCAGACTAGTGGAAGGACCAACGATAATCGGCCTTCCTGCGACGGGCGCCTTGGAGGGGTGGGCGCATTGTGGGTTCGATGTGAACTCGAAAGCCTATTCCGTCGGCCAGTCTGACTTCGAAGCGTTTCGAACGAACAACAATTTGAATTTCGAGTTACTTAAGCCATTGAAAGTAGACGGCGTTCTCGCAACTCGGGGCTATGCCTGCGGCGTCAACGAAGCACGCGATATCATTGGCTTTCAATTCGTGCCGAACGAAGGCGTTACCTATCGCGCCACCTTATGGCCCGGTGGTGGCAAGTCGGTTGACCTGAATGATCTATGCGAAATCGAGTCTGGGAAACAACTAACCTACGCCTTCGACATCAATAATCTGGGCGAAGTTGTAGCTCAGGAAGACAAGCCCAAGCGTTTTACCTACTCAGTGAAGGGGGTCATCTTGATTCCGCGGCCATGACCCTCGACGTTTCAGAGACTTGCCGTGTTTCAGACTTTTCTGACTTTGCTCAACACTCCAGCCTTCGATAGCTCACGCAAAGGACGACCACGATGAATCTACGACCTATGGCTGTTACTTCTCTAACGACCAGTGCTCTCTTGTTGTGCAGCGTATTTGCTGCCTCGAATGTACACGCTGGCTTGGTCGTCACCATGACGGGCACCATCGAAGACGGGACATTAAATGGCAATAGCCTCAATGGTCAGGGCTTTACAGTCACTGCTGACTTGCTGGATGGAGTGGATCTGTACACTGTGGATAATGTAAGCGGAATATTTTCTGTCACTGCAGCAGTTATCAGATTCAGCCAAGCCTCAGAGTTTATTTTCGATCCAAGTCGCATCTACTTTTCGCAGTCGTTTACGCCGCTGTCGAGTGGAGCGGATGGAGATTTTGTTGTTGCATTCATTGACCGTTCGACTCCGCCTTTTGACGATTTCAATCAATTCGGATATCAGCACTATTCGGCTCTGATCCCGGCTTACAACCCCAATGCAATATCAGCATTCGCCTACAGCGATTTTCGAACCTCGTTTTCGTACAGTGGCATACCTGCAGGCTCGGCAAGATTTGAAAATGGAGCGAATTCGCTACAGCTTACAAGCTTGGGCCTAGCCAACGCGTCCTTTGTTTCTACCGTCCCCGAACCATCCGGTCTAGCAGTGATGACTTGTGCGAGCGTCTGCTTTCTACTCCGTCGACGAAAGCGTAACCGTTTCACGAGTTAGTTCGTTTGTTGACCACGAAAAACACGAAGGACACGAAAAGCGGGCTCAGTGGTTCTTAAATTGTTTAATACATCCCGCGATTTCATTCTCAAAATATTTTAGTGGAAGACTCCAAGTTCGTGAACGGTTATCACGCAGCAATCTGTGACGCTTCCAAAAAATGAACATCAAATGCCCACACACTGACAGAAGAAATATCGCCCGGTGAGCCGTTAGCGCCAACCAACCTCTCACCGGGCGACGATCAGCGGAATCACCGCGTTCAATGACATCGCACGCGTGAAGGTTGTACTCGGTTCCCGACGCGATAGAGTGTTTACCAACGGTCTTTGGTTGAGCGATGCACTGATCGTCAACACTGGACTTGGAAACGACAACGTGCATGTTCAAAGCAGCCAATTCGGCAAACTGAAGATCGACACCGGTGGTGGCTCCGATTCGATGCTCATCGACTCAACGACGGTCGACCGCCGCAGCCGGATCTTCGCCGGCTGGGGTAACGATACCGTCACGCTTCGCGATTCGACATTTGGCCGCAAAGCCATCCTTGAAGGCGGCATGGATGACGACACGCTCCATCTACTCGGAGTCAATCTGTTTAACAAAGGTCTTGAAGAGGACTTTGAGCAAGTGCTCGAGCCTTAACTCGCGTGGAAACGTGGTAAGGCTCGAGTGGTTTCGACGCGCTCTACTCATAAAACTTGGCTCACGCCAGACAAGCTGGTATGGGGCCAATGCAAAATCGAGATGTGTGGAACAACGAGCGTACGCGGGAGGGCGCCTATGACAGCCACCAGCTACGCTCACATGCAGTTGCCAACCGCAATACATCGAAACGCAATAACCGCCTGAGTTTCAATCGCTTCAGCGCAACAAGAGAGTATGACAGAAAGTAGCGGGGCCATCGAGGATGCTCTCTATCAACAATACTCGCTTCTGACACTCGCTTCAGACATTCGCTACATGACCTGTCTGAATGTCTGCCCCATCTGGTCTCGCTAATGGTTGCGAACGATGGGGATTCAGACAAAGACTGGCTGATGTGCCTTCTCATAGTTATCATACTGGTACAGTAAATCTGCGTGTGATGGTTGGACTGGTTCGCTTGATTCCAAGACGTTCGATACCGACAATCCATGCGCGACAGCGGCTCCTTCCAACGCTTGGCGTTCGGAGCAAGGTCTGCAATTTCGGGTTGCAGATCTGTGGTTTTTTGTTTTATCGTTGCATCGCACTAGATTTTAAAACCGCAATTCGTCGGGATTTCTGATAGCGAGGTGTAGCAGTTTGACCGTTGTAAATACTTAAGTGCAATTGGCATGTGGGAATCTTTGCTTAAAACCTCTGGCCTGCTGGCGATGAGCGTGATGATTGCTGGAGACGCACTAGCGGCGGAGCCGTTGAGCTTCACTCAAGATGTTCGCCCAATTCTGTCGCAGCATTGTTTTAAGTGTCACGGACCCGATGAATTAACGCGCGAGGGAGGTTTGCGGCTCGACCTTTGGGAGTCGGCTTCCTCACCGGCGGATTCGGGTGGGATTGCGATCGTACCGGGGGCAACAGCAGAAAGTGAGCTAGCCAGGCGAATTCGCGCTGATGAGGATGAGCTCATGCCGCCACCTTCATCCAACTTGAGCCTTTCGGAGTCTCAGAAAGCCGTCCTCGAGAGGTGGATACACGAAGGGGCAGCCTTCGAAACGCATTGGGCATTTAGATTGCCCCAAAAAGTAGAGCCCGCTGCTGTTGAAGATGACCGCTGGGATCGATCCGCAATCGATTGCTTCGCCTTCGCGAAACTTGCAGAGCTTGGATTGAAACCACAGGATCCCAGCAATCCCTACGAGCAGATACGTCGAGTTTTTCTAGATCTGACAGGCTTGCCTCCAACCACTGAGGACGCGGATCGCTTTGCGGACAATCCAAGCGATGAAGCCTACGAGCAAATTGTCGATGATCTGCTTCTATCGCCAGGCTACGGCGAACGCTGGGCTCGCAAGTGGATGGATCTCGCGCGGTACGCAGACACCAATGGCTATGAGAAGGACCGAGTCCGAACGATTTGGCCCTACCGCGACTGGGTCATTAACGCGTTGCAAAAAGACATGCCCTTCGATCAGTTTACGATTGAACAGCTAGCTGGTGACATGCTCCCCAACGCGACTGTCGATCAACGCATTGCGACTGGCTTTCACCGAAATACCATGTTGAACGAGGAAGGTGGAATTGACCCACTGGAGTTTCGTTTCTACGCGATGACAGATCGGACGGCAACGACGGGAACCGTTTGGCTTGGCCTGACAATCGGTTGCGCTCAGTGCCACACACACAAATACGATCCGATTTCGCACCATGAATACTATGGCCTGTTCGCCCTGCTCAACAATGCGGATGAGCCCGAATTGCCGCTCCCAGACAAAAGCGTCGAAGCCCAGCGAAGTGAGATCGAAGGGAGAATTGAAACGCTAACGTCGACGTTGGCCGAGCGTTTTCCAGTTCCCGAAGATGCGACTTGGACAACGCCGACCGCTTCGGTTCTGGGTTCGGATCATCATTCGGAAGTTCAAATCCAGTCGCAAAATATTGTTCGTGTTACAAAACTCGCTGAACCCACTGAGACGATTTCCATATCTCTGGCGGTTCCCAAAGGTACATACGACTGTTTGCTAGTGGAAGCGATCGCTGACCCCTCTCTACCGGGCAAAGGTCCGGGCCTTACCAAACATGGCAACTTTGTGCTGACGGAATTATCTGCGAAAGCTGGTGACTCGCCGATCGAGTTTTCTGATGCAGTCGCCGACTTTTCACAGGATGGATTTCCAGCAAATCATGCGATCGATGGTAAGCCCAACACCGGGTGGGCAATTCATGGAGAGGGAGAATGGAACGTCAATCGTAGGTTGACCGTGAAATTCGAACAGCCAGTGCGGTTCGATGGTAGTGAAACGCTTGTGGTGACAATTGCCAACGACTATGGCAAAAAGCATGTGCTAGGCAATGTTCGTATTTCGATCGGAACCTCCGTCGACGCGACCATTCCGATTGAGGTACGGCGCAAAGAATTGCTAGGCGAGAGCTTTGATAATTGGGTCAAGGACCAGTCTTCCAAGGTCAATCACTGGCAAATTGCTCACCCCGCCTCGGCCACTGCGACGACGCCAGCCCTGACGATTCTTGACGATGAGTCGATATTGGCAAGCGGCGACTTTAGGAAGAGCGATACGTACGACGTTCAATTCAGTGAGCTCCCGGCTGGAGTAACGGGTTTTCGGCTTGAAGTGATTCCGGACGAACGTCTGCCAAAAGGTGGACCAGGTGCAGTGTACTATGAGGGACCGCTGGGCGACTTCTTCCTTAGCGAAGTGAGTTTCAACCAGGGCGAACAACGGCACCAAGTTATCGAAGCTACGCAATCGTTCGCCAACGGAGACAACACGGCTGCGAAATGTATCGACGGAAATAAACAGTCAGGCTGGTCGATTGATGGCGGACAACGACGCCGGCATGTGGCGGTCTTCAGATTGGCCGAGCCGACAGCGGAAGCGAGTTCACTTTCGATTTCCATGTTGTGCGAGCGTTGGTATGCTCCCGGCATCGGAAGATTCCGTTGGTCCTATACATCCGAGCCGGTCGGACAAGCGAACGATTTACCATCCGATGTCGCAGAAGCGCTGATGACACCTCGCGAAAGCTGGAGTCCCGAACAACGCTCCGCCTTAATGAACGCGTTTCTGCAACATGCACCGGAACTGAAGCAGGCGAGAGAAGAAATCGATGAGCTACGCCAGTCGTTGATTCCAACGCTCAGTACGTTGGTCATGCAAGAGCGTCCCAGCGAACATCCGCGTGTTACCCATCGATACCATCGCGGTGAATTCCTGTCGCCGCAAGATGAGGTAAAACCCCATACGCCAGCGGCGCTTACCAGGAAAGGCGAGCAACCGACAACGCGCTTGGAATTTGCAAAATGGCTGGTGTCGGAAAACAACCCATTGACGGCTCGAGTCACGGTCAATCGCGCTTGGGAAGCATTCTTTGGAAGAGGCTTGGTGCGAACATCCC
The DNA here is from genome assembly GCA_020852965.1 of Pirellulaceae bacterium. Classification (GTDB taxonomy): domain Bacteria; phylum Planctomycetota; class Planctomycetia; order Pirellulales; family Pirellulaceae; genus Aureliella. The sequence continues at coordinate 37,945 of JADYZV010000001.1, forward strand.
AAGATTTCGGCTTTCAAGGCGACGCGCCCACCCACCCTGAGTTGCTCGACTATCTCGCAGTCGACTTCATGGAAAATGGTTGGTCCATGAAACAGCTCCATAAACAGATCGTACTAAGTCAAGTCTACCGTCAATCGAGTCAGGTTAGTCCCGAAGCGTTGGCCATCGATCCTGACAATCGTTGGCTGTCGCGAGGTCCTCGAGTTCGACTGGATGCTGAGGTTATTCGCGATCAGGCTCTTGCGGTCGCCCGTTTGCTATCCCAGAAACGAGGTGGACCGAGCGTCTTTCCGCCACAACCGGCAAATGTAACTACCGAAGGTGCCTACCGTGCTTTGGCATGGAATGTTAGCCAAGGAGAAGATCGCTTTCGGCGTAGTCTATACACCTTTACCAAACGCACATCGCCGTTCGCCTTGACCGCAACCTTTGACGCGCCCAGCGGTGAAGCATGCGTCGCGCGGCGAGAGATCACGAACACGCCACTTCAAGCACTGTCGCTGCTAAACGACGTAACCTTTATGCAAGCTGCGCGCGAGCTTGGAAAGCGAACTCAGCTTGAGAGCGGAGAGGATCGAGCGAAGCTCGCCCGACTCTTCCGGCAAATTCTCATTCGCCCCGCTATGGATGATGATTTGGACGATTTGCTCGGCTACCTAGCTCGGCAACGAGTCCGTTTGAGGGAGGGGGAATTGCACGTCCGTGAGATCGCCCTGGAAGCATCCGACGAAGCGGAAGAATCATCGTCGGATTGCTTGCTCGATCGGGCCGCCTGGACTTTGGTAGCCAGAGTACTTATGAATTTAGACGAGTTTATTACCAAGTAGAAACGAGAACTCACTTCACCATCAAACGATTTCACGCATTGCGCCACGTTGCCATGAATCAAAATCGATCTGCTGTACAAATTGCCCGACGATACTTTCTGCACGATTGTGGGATTGGACTTGGCAAAGCTGCCCTGGGGAGCCTACTCGTCGGCAGCGGAGCGCACGTTGCCACTACGCTAGTTGCTGCCGCAGAGTCAGCGACCAATAATCTGCTTGCTCCACGACAACCGCAGTTTCCGTCCTCAGCCAAGGCTGTTATCCATTTGTTCATGGCCGGAGCGCCGAGCCATCTCGACCTCTTTGATTACAAACCCGACTTGGCCAAGCTCGAAGGCAACCCGCTGCCTGAGTCGGTTATCATGGGGCAGCGTTACGCATTTATTCGGCCCGATGCGGCTGTCATGGGACCTCAATTCAAGTTCGCGAAGCATGGCCAAACGGGGCTGGAGATTTCCGACGCCTTCAGTCACCTTCCGAAAATCGCCGACGACATCTGCGTCATTCGCTCACTTCACACCGACCAGTTCAATCACGCGCCAGCACAGCTCTTCTTGAATACAGGATTCCTGCAGCCTGGCCGCCCTAGTTTGGGAAGTTGGGTGCTGTACGGCTTAGGGGCGGAAACGGAAGATTTGCCAGCTTATGTAGTCATGTCGACTGGTGCTGGGATCAGTGGTGGAGCCGCCAATTGGTCGAGTGGATTTTTACCAACGGTATACACTGGCGTCCGCTTGAGAAACCACGGGGATCCGATCCTCAATGTGGCGAATCCAGATGGGATTGATGCTCAAGCGCAGCGCGATGCCCTGGATCAAATCAACAGGCTCAATCGCCGGCGTTTGGAAACGCTAGGCGATCCAGAGATCGCAACGCGCATTGCAAATTACGAAATGGCCTTTCGTTTACAATCTTCGGCTCCCGATCTGATGAACCTCAAAGAGGAGAGCGCGCAGACACTGGCCATGTATGGTTGCGATCCAGACAAACCATCGTTCGCTCGCGCGTGCTTGCTGGCACGAAGGATGGCGGAACGGGGAGTAAGATTTATCAACATCTATCACGAAGGCTGGGATGCTCACTCGAACGTCATTGGCAATCACCAAAAAAACCTCGAAGCGACAGACCAGGCAACCGTCGCTTTGATCCAAGATCTCAAACGCTTAGGAATGCTCGACTCGACCTTGGTGATTTGGGGCGGCGAATTTGGTCGAACTCCAATGATCGAATCAAACGCCTCGCTCGGTCGCGCCAACGGACGAGATCATCACCCACAGGCATTTACGATGTGGATGGCCGGTGGAGGTATGAAGGCAGGGCTTCAATATGGCAAAACCGACGATCTCGGTTTCCATGTTGTCGAGAATCCAGTTCATGTTCACGACCTACAAGCGACCATTTTACATAGCCTTGGTTTTGACCATGAACGTCTGACCTACCGCTTCGCAGGTCGCGATTTTCGTTTGACCGATGTCCACGGACAGGTTGTCAAAGAATTGGTAAGCTAGTGCTTCATCCATTCTTGATTTTGGGGTTGGGGGTAGTGGACGAGGTTACGAGTCCCTGACATCCACCGAATCAAACGGACTCGCGGGCCTCGTCCACTACCCTAAAATTAAGCTGTAACAGACCACTAGGTTTCGCCGCTGATATTGGTTGACTCGCGTTTGGAGGAATTCATCCAGCGATGACTGGCCGCACGAAAACCCGCTTCGGTAATGCTTCTTTGCAAACGGTTCAATGAGCCAAGCCGTCATAACATCAGGCCTAGCTAGACGGTTTTGATTTGCGAAGCGTCTGCCGCTCGACTGCCTTCTCCAATGTAGCCGTTGGTGCTGCAGGTTTTGCTAGCAATTTGAGAAACCGGTCGCGGTCGCGATCCGAAAGAGGAGCTGCCGATTCCTCGCAAAACCGCAGGTCGTCCTCAGCTACCACGCGAGCTTTTCTCACGCGAATTTCCGTATCGCTGATATGCTCTACGATGACCGTCGAATTGGCAAACGATTTCGGTAGGATTAAGCGAGCCTTCGAGTCTGTAGTACGCGTTTGGGTTTCGATCATGGTCGCCCCAATCGTAGAGCATAAAGTAACAACAGTATTATTGCTCGAAGTGGGAGTGGAGGCAAAGTGGTAAAGTACCACTTTGCTGAGGAAGCAAACGCAGTCAGGCAAACTGCATTGCCGCCAGCGCCCTCTTGGCTCGATCTTGGGCTCGCTGAGATCGACCTCTATGGTCCCAAAGGCTTTGCTTCGAGCCGGGAGGGGTTGCCCCACGATTTGGCATGGTACCGACTTTGGGGAAGGCCAAAGCGGTGATAAATCCCCGCACTGGTATGATGTCCTGCAAAGCAAAAAACATTTGCATTGGGAAGAAAAAAAGTGTCATCTGGATTGTTAGAGGAGAAGTTGAGTAAATTTTCCACTAACAAGGAGTCCCAGATGACAATCTCTATTTCACCCCAAACGAAGCGGAATTCCAAGCCCCATGGTCATCGAAA
>JADYZV010000002.1 GCA_020852965.1 Pirellulaceae bacterium
CACGGTATCAAAGCGACCAAACCGATAACGCCGGAAGTATCATTCGCTCGACCAACAGGCGATTACGTGGGGCGATAATGCGAGTGGCCGACAACCTGGCTAAGAGCAACGCATTCTTCCGAGCGCGTGCCGCAGTAGATGAATCGAACAACGTAGACAAACGCGCCGCGCGCGTACGCATCGCCAAGACCTTCAGTCGTCTGGTGATAGCTTGTGTGGCAGGTGACAGCCCACTGAAGCACCCGTGTTGTACTAACCGTTCTTCAGTGATCGACAAATTACGAAGCTTCCACTACGAACATGGTACAGCCCTCGACCAAGCGCTTGCCGATCTGCAATCTGCCGTCGGTCAACTACCGGCCAAGACATGTAAAATGGAAGCTCAAGCAGTTTCAGTAATTTTAGAAACCCAAGCCAATAGCAAGCGAGGACCAAAGAAGTTAGGAGAATTGTTACCGAGCATATTAGCTAAACTTGACGCCCAAGCGGCGCATCAAACTCAGGGACCGACGGTCTCAGACTGAACTGTTAGGTGAGGGAAGATTGATACCGCCTCGACGCACTATGGCACTCGCTGCCTTTTTGGAGCATGGCGCTCTGTCGGATCACCACCGCCTGATAAAGCAGTTTGGGGCCGTCCCCCTTATGATTACCAGTATGGCGATACCTGATCAAAAACTCGACAGAGACGATCTTCCCGAGCCTACACTCAGAAACTGATCCATGGTTCCTAAAATGACCGTTTTAAAAAATCAACCGAAAGTTGACCGTGGAGCGTTCGCAAATATTTTTTTTATTCTCAACTCTTGATTTCCACATGGCAGTCTCCATATTTGGCCAAAGCGGTGATGAATCCCCGCACTCCAAAATCTATTGCTAGCAAACTGGCGTTGTTAGGCAGTTGGCCTGGACACGACAGGGGATTTTTTGGACTCTACCGAAGAGTAATGACTCCTCCGCGCAAACTCCCACGATGGACCATGCGTCGCATCGCCCCACCGCTTTCAGCTTGCTCCTATGTCGAGAGTTGTCCTTGATGAATCGAACAATTGTCGAGCCATTTTTCATGGCCGGCGCGCGCGCGTGCAGCGATTGGACTGTGTGGTCGGAATGTTGTGTGTGGTTGGATTGGGGTTGGTTGCATTGGGCGGTTGTGGAGCGACGAAGAGCTATACGGCGACGGAGCAATTGTTGATGAGCGATGCGGTCGATGCAACGGTGGCTAAAGTCGACTTTAGTCCGTTGGCTGGCAAGCTCGTCTACCTCGACTCGACCTATATCAAAACACAAAAAGGGCCGTTGTTGATCGACTCGGACTATGTCATCAGCTCGATCCGCCAGCAAATGGTGGGAGCGGGAGTGCAGATCGTGGAGAATCGCGACGATGCAGAATTGATCGCCGAAGCGCGATTGGGCGCCTTGGGACTCGACGGACATAATGTCATCTACGGCATTCCGGCCAGTAATGGCTTTTCGGCGGCCACATCGACCATCGCCGGTGCGCCGGTCATACCGGCCATACCGGAAATCGCCTTTGCGCGACACGAGGCGAAGAGTGGTGCGGCCAAGGTGGCCGTGTTCGCCTACGATCGAGAATCGCGACAACCCTACTGGCAGTCGGGACTCGCCAATTCGTCTAGCAGTTCGCACGATACTTGGGTATTGGGGATCGGTCCTTGGCAGCAGGGGACCATTTACAATCGCACGCGTTTTGCAGGGTCGGTGGTCAACGGTGGGAAGGCACTGGACCCGGAGGATCGCAGCATTCGCACCAGCGCGGCCTTCCAGGCCTACGGTCGCAGTCGCTTGTATCACAACAGTCAACCAACTCCAGTTGAAACACGTGTAGCCGAGAATTCAGGAGTCAGTACGGCAGCTGCCGAGAAACCGGCGGTCGATAAACCCGCTGCTCCGCTACCTACCCCCAAGTCAGGGCAGTAGCGGACCAGGCTACGAGTCCCTGTCGTAAACCGGTCTCGTAAGCTCGTCCACTACATGAAAGGGACTCGTAACCTCGTCCACTACATGAGCCGGACTCGTAAGCTCGTCCACTACCTGAAACTAAGTATAGAATCTAGCGCATGACAGCCCACTCGATCGAAGTTGAACGTCCAAGTCGCTGGGACTATCCCTTATCCAAATCGATGTTGAAAGAAGATGTTGCTTGGCTACTGCAACAAGCTCCTTTCAGCCTGATGGATCAAGAGCGATTTGCGCGAAACACGCCACTATCGGATATCTTGCGCAACGACGCTCGGCTGCTCCACCTACAACCAGGTGACGTCATTTTTCGCGAAGGCCAGTATGGCGGCACCGCCTACTTGGTATTGACTGGCAACGCGCGAATCTTTCTGACCAAGTTGTTGACTCAAGCCGACCCCGAATCGGGCCAACGCTCGCGGCGTAGTTGGTTGAAGTTGCTGGCAGACACCCTTCCAGGCAGCCGGAGTAATCGCCCGAGCAAGAAACTCGTCGACTCGCGGCGTCGCGCACGTCCCGACATCGCGACGACTTCTGCTTCGACTGAACCCGCCGCAGTGGGCTATCGCGGCCAAGGGACCGAAACTCGCATCTTCCTGCAAGACGTGCCCCGAGTGCTCGAACAGCACGCGACGTCCTCAGTGCATGCGGGTGAGTTGTTTGGCGAGATGGCAGCCGTGACGCGATCACCGCGTGAATACACTGCGGTGGCCGAGACCGAATCGATCTTGCTCGAGATTCGTTGGCAAGGCCTCAAGCTACTCCAGCAGGACCCTGCCTTTCGCCAACTTCTCGATGAACGCTATCGCAGCGAAATCTTGAGAACGCATTTGCGAGAAACGATGCTCTTTCGCTTCATCCCTGAGGAGAGCCTACAACAAGTGGTCGAGGCCGCACGGATGGAGTCGTTTGGCAATCTCGAATGGTATGCCGAGTATCGCCAAGGGTTGAAGCAACCTGCACGCCAGCGCATCGCCGCCGAGCCGCTCATTGCCGAGGAGGGGAGCTATGCGGTCGGTTTGTGGATCGTACGCGGCGGATTTGCTCGACTCAGTCGTCGACAAGGGGCCGGTCATCGCACGCTAGCCTACTTGGGGAAAGGGCAGGTTTTTGGACTGCGCGAGCTAGCACAGAACTTCCACAACGATCAAGCGGTGCCGCTTCCGTATCAAGAATCGTTGCGAGCGATCGGTTACGTCGACGCGCTGTGCATCCCCAAACAAGTGGTCAACGAGCATATTTTACCATTTGTGCGCCACGCCGACTTGCCGGAACCACTGCTTGTACCGCGCTATCAATTCAACCAACCGGTCGTCGACGCACCGCTCGAGACCAACGAGCACAATGTCGAAACCGGCTTGCTCGAATTCTTGGTTGATCAGCGGCTGATGAATGGACAGCAGGCGATGGTCATCGACACCGAACGCTGCACGCGTTGTGACGACTGCGTGCGAGCCTGTGCCAAGACGCATCATGGTACACCGGTGTTCGTTCGGCAGGGGCCGCAGTACGGTCCATGGCTGTTTGCGCAAGCCTGCATGCATTGTGAAGACCCAGTGTGCATGATCGGCTGTCCCACCGGTGCGATCCATCGCGATCACGAGTCGGGCTTGGTACAGATCAACGCGCAAACCTGTATTGGCTGCAAGACGTGTGCAGAGAGCTGTCCCTACGACAACATTCGCATGGTCAATGCGACGAACCAGCAGGGGCGTCCGAAAGTCGATCAGGCCAACGGGCTACCCATCTTGCTGGCCTCCAAATGCGACCTGTGCCAAGATCGCAACGGCCAGCCCGCCTGTCAATCGGCATGTCCGCACGATGCGCTCGTTCGAATGGATCTGAGCGACATCGGCCAGGTCAGCCAGTGGGCTCACAGGAAGGTGAGCTAAATGGACATACGCACTCGTCGCACACTCAGTTTGACCATTACCCTATTCGCCGTCGGCCTGGCCGCGCTGGGAGTGCAATGGACCCGCGATCGCTTGGGAGACGCTTCCACACTCACTGGTTGGACGTTGTTGGTTTCCACAGCGGGTTTGTTTCTGCTCTCAGCTAGAAAATCTTCAGTTAATTCAGATTGGGGGCGCGTCTCAGCCTGGCTGCAAGTGCATACCTACATGGGGACTTTTGCCAGTTTGGTCTTCTTGATGCATATTGGCTGGCCCGTGCGTGGTCTGTTCGAACTGTGCTTAGCCAGTTGTTTTGCAACCGTTGCCCTCAGCGGTATCGCGCTGAGCATTATGAATCGTCGCACGCCCCTGAAGTTGGCAGCGGTTGGCGTTGACCGAAGCGTCGAGCAGATCCCAGCCTTTCGCGCAGCGGTCGCGCGCGACGCACATGCGCTGGCGCTTCAGTCAGCCGAGTTTGGCGAAGGGGCGACACTGGCAGAACACTACCAACAGCGCTTGCTCCCCTTCTTCCAATCGCAACGCAGTTGGCTATATCGGCTCATTCCCAACGGCATCCAGCGTCGGCGTTTGTTGCGTGAACTGAATGACTTGGAACGCTATCTTGCCGATCAAGGGAACGCCAGTCGCGTTGCCTTGGCAAGCATGGTGGTGACCAAAGACGATTTGGATTACCAGTACGCGCTGCAGACTCGGCTGCGTACTCTATACGCGTTGCATGCTGCGCTGACTTGGAGCTTGGCCCTGATGATCGGCGTCCACGTTGTGCTGGTCTACCGCTTTCAAGGAGCGCTGCAGTGAGCAATCCTCGACAGCCCAAAGATGTGACTGCTCCGCGCCCCAATGCGCAAACTAAATGGGTCTGTGGATACGCAAAACTCGGGCTAGCATGCGCTGAAGGACCCGATGAAAAGGGGAACTGCTGCCAACTGCGCAAAGATCGATCGCGCCCCGCCAACAATGCTGTTTGCCATCAAGAGTGTAGCTGCAAAGACTCATGCGAACTGGCCAAACTGCGATACCAACCCATGCTTCCTTCGCACACGGAATTGGGGCCATGTGTGCCGCAGCGTGCCTCCTGGTTCTCACGCCAAATGCTGACGCTGAACTTTGGGATCTTGACCGCAGGTATCTTGCTGTTGAGCATGTCGCTTCCTCAGCACGAGGTGATCTTCGTACCAGGTGGACTTACCAAAGATCACGCGCAAATTCTCAGCAATCATCTCGTCGCCGATCGCTGTAGCCTGTGTCATCCCAATTCGCATAGTAACCAAGTGAGCTCAGGGATCCAGGACGATTTGTGCATTGCGTGTCACCAGAGGCACTTGCCCGATGCGAGTCTGCGCAGTCCACACGATATTCCGCACGAACAATTGGTTAAGCTGACGGCCAAAGCGAACCCGTTTGCCATGCTAAACGGCAAACAGACGCTGAGTCAGACGAGCTGTGCAATGTGTCATATCGAACATCGCGGTGCCAGCTTCGACTTGAAGGCCGTTTCCAACACGAGTTGCCAGGCCTGCCACCAGCGACGTTTTGAAAGCTTGGCCGAAGGGCATCCAGCCTTCGAAGGCTATCCCTATCGGACGCAGCGACGCATCGCCTTTGATCATGCGGCTCACGAGCAAAAACATTTCGGCACCAAGAACGAAACGTTCGAATGTGGACGTTGCCACGTCGAAGGCACAGGTCTGCAGAAACGGGGTTCCATCATCCGAACAGTCAATTTTGAACAGGCCTGTAGCAGTTGCCACGAACAAGCTATTGACGCCGCGACGATCAATGGCTGGGCTGTTCTACAACTGCCCAGCATCGAAGCCGCTGACAGCCAAAACTCGCAACTGGGACTTACCCACTGGCCTACGTCGGCTCAGTTCGGTTACGATGGCCAGATCGATGTGCCGCTTCGTCTGCTGTTGGCAGCCGATCCAGAGATGCGCGAGGTTTTGGCCCAACTTCCCCACAATGGCCAATTGCAACAGATCACTGCAGACGCCGATCGGCGTGGCTTGGTCGCGCGAGGGCTAGCGCGCGGCATGCGTAAGTTGATTCACGAATTTGCCGTCGACGGGCAGGCGGCTTGGCAACGGCGTTTGATCTCAACCGCCTCGCAACGCTTCGGACGTGAGTTGACCACGAGTGAATTGAAGCTCGTTGATGCCATGGTCCAAGGGGTGCCACCCGACTTGTTCCGCCAAATGGAAGCCAGTTGGTTTGGTTCTGCACCCACGAGTGTCACTCAGCAAGCCAATCCTCTCGGTACTCAAGCATCGCCACTGCTCATGGTCAGCCAATCCAACAACGACGAAGCGTTGCTGAGCGACTCTAGTGATGACTCACTGCTGACCGATGACTCACTGTTGACCGATGACTCACTGTTGACCGATGACTCACTGCTGAAAAATGACGCGCTATCGAGCGATGCGGGCAATGACTCGTTGCTGGGCGGTAGCGCGAACGCTCGCGGATCGATTGAATCGCCACTCACTCCTCTCCGTGGCTCGCAGCATGTCGCCGCCGGTGGTTGGTACTTGGATAACGAACTATTGGCACTGCGCTACAAGCCGCGTGGGCACGCCGATCCCACCTTAGCCGCTTGGGCCGAGTTCATTGCTCTGCTCGACGCGACCACCACCGCTCGATCCGTTACCTCAACCGAGCCTATCGAGCCGACTGAATCGGCTGAGGCGGCTGAGGCGATCGAATCGGCTGATGGTGAACAGTCGCCGCTGGTTACGAGCGTCGAGCTCACGCGTTTGACCCACGGCGATGCGATCCCTGGGAGTTGCACGCAATGCCACTTGCTCGCTACCGGCAATTCTCCACTCGAGTCAACGCTCGATAGCTCGTCCCACTGGACCAGTCTAACTCGGGCTTCAAACATTCGTCCGTTCACGAAGTTCGATCACACACCACACTTGACGCTTCCCGCATTGTCAGACTGTCGCTACTGTCATCAGTTCAACGACCAGCAGTCGACCAGCCTGCAAGCAGTGCTCGCCGCCAACAAGGATAACACTCTCGCTGGCTCAGCAAGTCAGCAATGGACTGAGGCTGCCTGTCAATTCTTGGGCAATGAGTTCATCGACATGCGAGTCGAACAATGCTCGGCCTGCCATCAAGCGGGCGGTGCCTCGGAGGGCTGCACTGCGTGCCACAACTATCACGTCGGTGCAAGCGGAATGAACTGGTCGAAGTAGTTACAACGCCCAGGGCTGCGTTAGCCAGCCCTGCCAAGTCCAGCCAGGTGGCTTGGCCAGTGGTAGTGCCGTCCACCAGGGAAGCGTAGCCACATCGGCAACTTCGATTGGCCGCATGGCTGCTTCGGCTTCGAGTGCCGGCTGAGGATCGGGAAAGGCCCAGCCCTCAGCGGGGGTGCCTAGCCCCAATGCGGCATTGTGTTGGCGGTGTTGCTGATCGAGCCAGACGAGCGTCTCAGGGGGCAGACGAATCGAGAAAGGTCCTGTCGCTTTTTGCAACTCGGCTTTGGCCGCCGGGAAGTCTTCGCGCGCGGCGTTGGCCAACGCTAAATTATGATGAGCTGAGGGACAATACCACCAAAAGTCGGCGGCACGCTGCCAACGCTGCTGCGCCAAATCCCAGTTTCCCTTCCGTGCTGCCGCGACGCCACGACGAACAGTGAAAGAACCGGGCTGAAGCCAGGGTGACGCCAGACGGACGCGATCCTTGGCGACGTACGGAGCGACAGTCTTCCAGGATTCGCGCGCACTGGCCGCGATGAGCAGTTGCGTCTGATCATGCTCGACCAATTCCAAGTCCGGGTACTGCTCGATCGCTTTCTTCGTGGCCAAATTGAACAAGCTGGTACCAATCGTTTTCCCGGTTGGTACGTCAATCACACGCCACGACAGGGCAATCGTTTCGTGCTTGGTCTCGGTGTCACCCTTTTTGCGGAAGTAGGCCTGGTTCCAGTCGACTTGCCCGCTGGACTTCTGCGCATCGGGATTCAGCTCACTCTGCAGATCGATGTCGGCGCCGAGTATCACTCCCTGGAGCAGTATATCAGCACCCGCCTGGCGCGCAGCAGCGACGGACATTACGTCGTTGGATAGCGCTGCGGTCGAGGCTAGACGGACCGCAGAGCTTTCGAGCAATTGCTCAGGGGTCAATAGTGCCAGATCCGAGCGAATCGGCGGTCGCTGGGTCAATAGGGCTCGTTGCAGGGCCGCAGCTAGTTCCGCATCGCCAGCAATGGGGCCGATAGCTACGCGTCCAGCAACTGGCACCGGCGCCTGGGATGGAAGCCAAACATGAATGGGAGCGGTGCGGCGGCAGCCCAGCAGAGTATGCCCCAGCAGCGAAAAAAGGAGCAGCCAGAAAATCAGAATGTAGCTTGAAGCTGTCCGATTGGGCTGACCGTTGAAACTCACAAACCACATCCGCTTGTTCGACACTAATTCGTTTTGAGGGCTCAATCGACAAACGACTGGCCGACCGTATTTCAATGGCAATACTACTTTAAAAAATACCGTTCTCCGGCAGCGCCAACGCGCGGCCGAAGAACGGTCCGTATCTTGTCTGGCGGACGGCCCAAGGGATTGTGCCTGCCACATTGATTAAGGCATAGCAAGAAGGAGAGTTGCAAGTCAATGGTCATCGAGTGCTAGCATCGGCTAACGTATCGACTTGCCGTCGCAGCTCGGGTAGTAGCGTCGGCCACCGTTGACGGCGACGGTCTGGCCATTGACAAAGCGGCTAGCATCGGAGACGAGCCATGCAATCAACTGCGCGACATCTTCGGGCGTCCCCCAACGTGATTGCAGTGATTCGTCCACGGCTCGTTGAGCCCAGTAGCCGGAGGCGGCGGTCTCCCCCCACCCAGTTCGGATCCAGCCTGGAGCTACGCAGTTCACGCGAATTTTGGGAAACGACAGAGCCAGCGATGTACTGAAGGCGGCCACAGCGGCTTTGGTAGTACCGAACAACTGTCCTGGCTCATCCTCCATGCCAAGCGTGGCTTGGTCCCAACCCATGTTAACAATGCACGGAATGTGGCCCGACGCTCCGCCGTCGGTACTGCATTCTAACGTGGCCCGACGCTCCGCCGTCGGATTTGCATTTCTAATGTGGCCCGACGCTCCGCCGTCGGAATTGCATCTCGGAATGTGGCTCGACGCTCCGCCGTCGGTATTGCATTTCTCAAGTGCACTCACCACCTGACTCGTCATCAGCGGCGCGACCAAGCGGCACAGTCGTACAGTCCCTGCCACGTCGACCGCCAGCAGACGCTGCATTCGCGATTCGAAGGATTGCTGGCGGGCGCGACCGGTCAACACATCCGCGCCAGCATTATTGACCCAAGCGTCGACTCGTCCCTTCCATGCAAAAGCTGAACGAACTATGTCTCTACAAGCCTGCGGACAGGCGATGTCACCGGTCAAGCACAAAGTGCGCGAAACGTTTTTTGCGTCGGTCGATTGCAGTTCGTGGGCCACCTGCTGAAGGCCTGCGACATTGCCCCGCGCGTGCAGAATGACTGCGTAGCCGGCGTGACCTAGAGCCAAAGCTGTTGCGCGGCCAATGCCGGACGAACTGCCGGTGACTACTGCGACTGGTGTGGCTCGAGCAAGTGAATCCAACATGGGTTCTTGGTTCTTGGTTCTTGGTTCTTGGTTCTTGGTTCTGGAGTGTGACACCAGTAAATGTCAGGGAATGCAAAAAGAAAATTGACAAATGCAAAATGCAAAACTCAAGCCGCCCTTGGCTCAGACTCTCCATTTTTCAATTTGCACTTTTCAATTTGCATTTCCCAATGAATTAGTTCGCCGTATTTGATACTTGATGAATAAACACATGCTACCACAAAATACCGTAGCTACCGTCGCCAGGCAGTAGACGGTAGACGCCGGGCTTCTACCGTCCGGCAACGGTAGCTACCAATGCAAAAAAACTGCGGAGGAAATACCTCCGCAGTTTTTTGGATAGCATATGAGCCGGGTGTTTGGCTATCAGGCTGACAGGCGAGCGGACGAGCCCGCATCGCCAATCTAGCTCGAACTAGTAGATGCTGCTGGCACCGGTGTCTGGGTTGCCACACATGTGGAAGTGGTTGTGGTCGATATACAATACTTCGACCGCTTCTTTGTCTTCCAAGGTGTAAGGCACTGGCCAACCGTTGATCGTGCGTTCGGTAAAGTAGACCGTGCACTTGTAATGGGCGTGGTGCAAGCTGGCCATACCGATCAGCGGAATGAAGCGTGGGGGATCGACGTAATCGGCGATCTTCTCTTTGACGATTTGCACGTTGTCGCGTTGGCGTTCAAACAGTAGTGGGATGCCTCCACGAACCGGGCGCGCCTTTTCCATGGCCTGCATCACTTCGTCGTCACTCGGTGGATCGAGCGCGATGGCTGGACCTCCGGCGGTGATTGGGCCGATGATCGGTACGCGCTCGTATCGCTCATGGATGTGAAAATCCAATTCCTCTTGGTCTTGGAAGTAGGGGCTCACCGGAATCGGAATCCCGAGTGGTCCCAAGTTGGGTCCGGCGGTAATGCCGACGCAACCCGTGGTTGCGAGCATCCCCGAAAGTACGAGACCTAGAATTGACTTGCTGTATGTACACGACATCGAACGATCCCTCGTATCGATTTGGGTTGTTGGAGACTGAAACGGTCCTATTGCCCACCCGGCTTTCCATGCTTGTCGAACTTTTCGTTGGCTGAGGCGCTGGGCCAGCCAGCCGACGAAAGGAACTTTGGGCCGCTCGTCTCCGATCTACATGGTTTATCGTTGTTAAGGTGCGTAGAACTTGCGGGTTTTTCCAGTTTTAAGAGTGGAAAGAGTCGCTGCAGCTCTCGGGTTGATCGATTTCACTCGGATGCTAGCAAAGCACCAACTGCAATCCACCACCCCGAACAGTATGCTGCCCGCCCGTTATTCTGCTTCGAGCCCGCTTGGAGAGCTGGCAGCATGACCCTGCAGGCCCCTGCCCTACCACTTTTCCACTCGCACGCCACCCTAAGTGGCGTGCGAGTGGAAAAGTAGGGGCAGGGGTGAGGACCTCGATCTATATCCAAAACTCGTTCACCTGTGAGGCAAGCTCACAGGGGTCCAACAAAAGGCAAGCTCACAGGGGTCCAACAAAAGGCAAGCTCACAGGGGTCCAACAAAGGGTTAAGTGGTACAACGAGGTACCGAGTACCGAGTACCGAGTACCGAGTCGCGGGGAGCTCAAATTTAGCAGCCACCGGACACCAAGTCCTAGTCATTGAAAAATGCAAAGTGAAAAATGAAGAGTGAAAAATGAAGAGTCGGAGCGAAGAGTGATCTTTCATTTTGCATTTTGCAATTGTCAATTCTCATTTTGCATTGCCTGCGCGTTCAATCGCGTCCGAGGCTGAAGTCCCAATTGAAAGCGAAAAACGAAAAAAGGCTCGAGCTACCAAGGGCGGCTCGAGCCTTTTTGAGACACTTCGATCGTGGAGGGTCAGACCACGCCGGCGCTATTCGCCTCGTCCCGGCCTTACTTACTGGTAAAGTCGAGATACCATAGGCCGTCATCCCACTCCAGTGCTACCTTGCGCCATCCCAATGGGACTTGAGGATAGGGATAGAACGGTCCGATGTACGGCCAAGCCGATGGGCTGTACTGCTTCGGATAAGTAACTGCAGCGTAGTTTGGGTGAGCTGCATAGCTTGGCCAAGCGTACGAAGGCAGATTGGGCTGATCGTAGCGTGGCGCTCCGACACCATATTCACCCCCAGCCCCTTGAATCGGCATAGGGCCACCCGAGATATAGCCACCGTCTTGGCAATAGCCAGCCACTCCCGAAGGTGCGAAGGCTTGTGGGGACGCCATGGGACGCCCTGCCACCGGCATGCTTGACCCCTGTGGAATCGGTTCTGGCGCACCGGTCGAGACTTGACGAATTGGGCTGCTACTCTTGACAATCACGTCGTCGACCACGCGCGCCACACCGGGCGTACGACGGGCGACGTCGAGTATCAAGTCCTTTTGAGTTTGGTTAGCAACCGAGCCCTTGAGCCACACGTCACCCTGGACGGTGCTGACATCCAAGTCAAAGCCGCGCAGGGCGCCCGATGCTTTGGATTGTTGCAGTTTTTCGATAATCGTGTCGGTTACCGCCATGTCAGTTGCGGTAGCTTGCCCGCTCTCTTCGGTGCCTGAAACAGGCATAACCATGATTGGGCGAGCCGCTGCGGCCGGTTGGCTCGCTTTCACGGGTTGGCTCCCCTTGACTCGTAGCTCGTTCACTACATTAGCTTCGCTAACTTCGTTCAGAACGGCGCGCTCAACAATCGCTCGTTGAGCTCGCGAGGCGACTTCACCAGTCAGATAGACAACGCCATCTTCCACTTTCAAGTCGATATCGAAACCTTTTAGTTCGCCGGCTGCTTTGTGCTGCTGTAGCTCGGCTATTACAGACTGGGCAATTTCACGATCCCCACCCAACGCCCAAGCAGGCATTGCGGCGGTGACCGAAGCGATTACCACGCCAAACAGAAATCGTCGCATTGGAAACCCTCCTACAAATCACTGTCGAGTGTCCACAATCTGGCTTCCTGCCTGTACCTTGCGCCTTGCCAGTGCAATCGCCAGGCGGCAGAAGGGTTGCGGGAGATAGTGGTATCTCCAGGACCGCGTAAATACGTCTAGATCACGCAGCCAAGGAGAAAGTAAGTCACTGGGATCTGCTTGAAGGAGAGCCGCTCGAGCGATAAGCGCACACGCACCAACTTGGCCTACGCTGCCCGCTCGCCGGTCGAGACCGATAGCGGGGCGCGCATGCCCAGCGGCGAATGCGACCTATCGCGACAAGGTTGCCCCCCTTGTTCGCAGTAGGACCTGCTACTCCGCTAGCTCGAAATCCAACTACGTCGCCGTAATCGGGTTCACTTGGCTACGAATAGCAATTCATCCGAGGTTAGTTTTCGGCAGCCGAGGGTTGACTCTGGTAACGTTTTTTCCAATTTTGACGGTCTATCCGCAAAAAACAGTTGCTCCGGCATACCTTTTGACCAGAAATTGCGAAGCTGCATAAAGCTTGCCGGTTATAGCGTTGATAGCTTACGAACCGTGGCTAGTGGTCTGTCAAGAAACAAATTCAGGGTAGTGGACGAGGTTACCAGTCCTTTCGACTTAGTAGGTACCAGGGAATCGCGGGCCTCGTCCACTACACTACACCAAACCCTAAGATTAGAAATGGTCGAAGCACTAGTGTCAGAAACAGCTAATTCATGTGAAGGCGATTCACAAAGCGTTAAGGTGGAGGCTGTGTCAGACGCCGGAACCAGCCCAATAAACTGAACCCCGCTGAGCCGACGATCAAGATCGCTGCGGCAATGGCACCGATGCGTGGACGGATCGCGTACAGCAAGATCACAACAATAACAGCCACCAGCAACGTGCCGCGCAGTCGCTGCCAGCCCAAGCGTTCTAATTGTGGAGCGGAGATCCAAGCCAGCCCGAGCACCACGCCGACTTTGAGCAGTGTCCCGGCTGCGAATTTGCTGCTACTATCGCTGCTTGGCATGGCATGCAGCACACCCCCCAGGCCCAAGAAGACGAGGGCAAAGAAAGCCAGCAATCCGCGCTGCCATCGTACCTCAGGCGACAGCGGTTTTTTTTTGAGCTGGTGTTTCATACCTAACCGTTCTTGTGATCTTCAAATCGTCGTAGCCGAATTCGCAAGAATTTGCGGCGCGTAGCTGCGATCGCTCGACCGCAGAAGTCTAGCGTCTGGCGACCTAGCTACGGAGTATTCAACTACAACCGCGCCAAGCCTTCGAGCCAGCGTTGGACGGCTTGCGTTGGGAGCGTTTCCCATTTGCCAATTTCCAAGCCACCTGTGGCTTGCACATGGGCGGCATAGCCCTTGTTGCTGAGCGATTCGGCCACTGGTTCGAGATTCTTCATCTCCCCGATCAATAAGAAATCGATCGATTGCATCGGCGAGTTTTGCGTCGGCCAGCCCAATCGAGCTAGGTCCGTCCCCACAGTCATCGCACCGCTGACACGCTTGTTTTCCATCAATGCGGCCGCCAAGGCGACGCGTCCACCAACACCCAAGCCAGCGATCACGGTCCGCGACTTGTCGAGTTGATAATTGTTCGACAAGCGGCCGATGACTCTTCCGGCCAAGCCAATTTCTTCACGCGACCAACTACGGGGATCCCCAGAATTGATGACGGCTACGATCCATCCATAGTCGTGACAGAAGTCAGACCAGTAGGCTTGGGTCTTGGCGCGGTCCAACTCACCCGGCTCCGGAAAGACTACGAGCAACCCCAAACTTCGCTCGGACGAACGTGGTGGAATGATGGCATACGCCTTGTTGGGAAAGTCTCCGAGCACGACATCGACCACTTCCGCTTCCTGGTTGGCTGCGACATTGGGCTCCGCCTCAGTCGCCGCATTCGGTTCGATGTCTGGCAGCGAGGTGGGCAAATCGACGGGCCAAGTCGAAGCGAGAAGCTCGACCACCTTCGCGTCGTCGGGTATGGGAACGTCAGTCGGAGCTTGATCCGCTGCCAAATCATTGCCGCTCACTTGATCTGGATCGGCGACAGCCAGCACATGCAATCGCAACGGTGTATCCAGTTCGGCCACCGCCAAGATATTCTGCAAGTCGGAGCGTTTGTGGATTGGTTGGCCGTTACAATGCGTGATCGTTTGACCAGCTCGGAGCGTGCTCTTCTCTGCCGGCGAGTCGGGCTCGATGTCCTCGATCAGCAAACCGCGCGAAGTCTTGTGTAGTCGCAATCCGAGGTAGCGTCGACGATATATGGGAATTTCCTCAGCCAGTGTCGGCTCGAAGGTCAACTGCTTCCCATCGCGCTGGACGACGATCGATAGACTTTGCCCTGCATCGACAGGTCCCAGAGCATGTTTTAACTGCGCTAACATAGCGACAGGTTGCCCGCCTGCCGAGATGATTACATCGCCGGCTTGCATATGAACTCTAGCTGCCGGCGAACCGGGGGCTGCACCAGTAATGCGCACTGGTCCTATGAATTCGTTTTGGTCTGCGCTCACCACACCGAGCTTGCCACTATGAATGTCCGTCCCCTGCTGCATGATAGGCAATCGTGAGACGATGTCTTCGATCGGTATGGCAAATCCGATCCCCGAGTCATAAAGTTGCGAACTGTCTCCTTCCAAAAATGTTCCCGGCGAAATTGGCGACAAGATACCGATCACGCGCCCCGCCACATCGATCAACGGGCCACCGTAGTTGATCGGTGAAACCTTGGCATCCGTCTGAATCGCTTTGCCGTAAGCGCGATCGATCGCACTGACGATCCCGACCGACTGCGACACGGATTGTTTATCATAGGTTTTGCCGAGCGCGACCGTCCACTGACCGACTTGTACGTCAGACTTCGGAGCGAAGCGTGCCACCGGTAAGGGTTCGTCCGAGTCGACCTTGAGCAGCGCAACTTCGCGGCTGTAGTCGCGCGCCACAATGCGCGCTGCAGCGCGACTGCCATCGGGGAGGGTAACGAGGATCGAAGCGGGTTGTTGGCGAAAGCTATACAAGGTCGAGACGATCCAGCCATCGGCTGCCACGATCGTTCCTGTCGTCGGACCATCGGCCACCAGCTCCTCGTCGGCCCGTTCCAGTCCACCGAAAGTTTCGATTTGCACCACGCTCGCGGCTACTTGTTCGACCGCAGCTTGGAAGGCAGCTTCCTCGGCCCCTACCAACGTCGGCGATTGAGCGCGCAGAGTCGAAGCTGAAAGGCCAAGTGCCAGCAGACTAAGCACCAGCAGACTCATTTTCGTCATTAACATTTGAGATTTGAGATTTGAGATTTGAGGGGCTGATTATTTGCGCGCTCGCGACTGTTCACGAAGATTGTAGGGTATCCCAAGTCATTTTGCCCACGAATCGCGCCAACGGACGTGAATGCAAGTTAGTTAGTGCCATATAGCGCTGGAGTCCAGGCTTTAGCCGCTCTCCGGACGTTCGACATGCCAAGCCACCTAAAGACTGTACTCCAACAAAATTAAATAGGCGTTTCAAGTCCGTACTCCAACATACTTGCGAAAATCCTAAGCGCTCCAAGTGAGGCTGCCCAACTAAGCGCCTCGATTTATGGTGCGAGTACGATCTCTTGCAACTGATTGTCGCGCTGCACTAGCAAAGTAACTTTGTCCGCGCGGTCGATCGTCGTCAACTCTTCCAACAAAGCTGCCTGCGACGAAACGCGGCGGGAATTGATAAATAGAATGAGGTCATCGTTACGCAATCCGGCGATCGCTGCCAGCGAGGCGGGCTGGACTTGATCGACAAATGCCGGTGTCTTGGTCAATACGTTGGGAACGAGAACGATGCCCAAATACTTCAAGCTGGTGGGGCGATCGACGGTACGCTGCGCGATGGCGGCGCGCTGGATGGACTTGCCCGATAAAAGCCGCTCGATCGACTCCTTCATCAGGTCGATGGGAATCGCGTAGTTGAGCCAAGTGTTGGAGCTGGCATCGCGCATTTCCTTTCCCAACATACCTACGAGCCGCCCATCGAAAGTGGTCAGTGCCCCACCCGCTGCACCGGGGTTATTGGTCATGGCATCAATGATGAAAACGGGACCTTGATAGACGGATGCGAACGAGCCACGGCGCGCATTGAGCTCAGTGCGCGCCATGATGACGCCTTTTTGGACACTGGACATTTCGCTGCCCGTAGCGATGCCATACAAGTTACTGAATGCCAATACACGACTGCCAACCGGCGGGTCGACCGTTTGTTGCAAGTCGAAGAAATGACTAGTGGCTTGTCCAGTAGCCAGCACGGCAATTTCAAGGTTGGGATCGATCCCCAGCACTTTGGCTTCGTAGCGGCCACCATCACTAGTGACCGCAAAGACCGTATCCACGTCCAGCACCGTACTCCACGAAGTGAGCACGTGCCCTGCGGCAGAAATGAAGAAGCCGCTTTGATAAGCATCCAAATTGGCCACGCCGCCGGCCCCATAAAGTTTCACTGTGTTCAGTTCGGTCGCTACGGCCACCGCATGGATCGAGCCCGTGTTGTGTAGCGCGGTTAGTTTCGCCTGTGCTGGCTGTTCTGCGTTGGCTTGGATGCCGTTGGTTGTGGCTACCGGTTCCTGAGACGAAGGGCTTTGAGTTGCCACAAAACGTGGAGTCCATGCACGTCCGCGTCGGCGCGTCTGTTGGTCGATAGCTGGGCTCGCCGCAGGGAGAGCAGCAGGTTGGGCACCGGGCGCGACCTGCTTGAGTTTCGCAGCCTCGCCCAGCGTGACGGAGTCGATGGACAACAACAAGCGAGGCTCGGTGCCGTACTGCAATCGTATTCGCGACGGCAACAACGGCTTGGACTCTGCACCGACTACCAGCGGCGCGTATTGGTCGACGTACAATTCCACTGGATCTTGCCCCGTGTCGCCGAAGACTTCCACCAGCGAGACGAGCCCCGTGGTCGAATCGAACGAGAATCGAACTTTGGCGTCGTACCATAGGGTCTGCAATACCGCTTGCCGAGGTGCATCGGCCAGCACGGTCGATGTTCCCGCGTAAACCGGCAGCGTCCCTAAATAGATGGTGTCGCCGATTCGTTCAGGCCCGAGCGTCAAGAACTGCTGCAAGGCGTGGAGTGCGACCAACAAGCCCGTCTCGCGACGCTGCCCAACCACGTCGGACATGCGATCGGTCAGCTCGGCGGTAAGAGTCCGCGAGCCGACGTGCAATTCACCGCGATCAGGTAGGAGTTCCACGCTGACCGGTGTACTCTCACCGGCGATACTCCCCGTGAGAGTCCAGGGGCTAGCCGCTTCGCCAAAGTCGGATTGCTGATGACAGCGTTCCCAAAGTTCAGTGCGATGCCGTTGATTGTAGTAGTAGTTGGCAAAGCCACTGCGTTCGATCAACATCGAGCGTACTAGCGCTTGGTTGGGTTGTCCCGGTTCGAGCTGCGCTGCGTCGCTAGGCTCAGTCCCCGGACCGTCGGTCCCCAAGTCGTCTTCCAGCGAGTTGTCGTCAGGAGCCGGACTGCTATCAGCGTCATGAGGGTCTTGGGGATCGAAATCGTCTTCGAGTTGCTTGTCGTGACTATGCTTCTCGTCGAGCTCGTCTTTCTTATCCTGTTCCTTATTGGGATCGGGCTGAGGTCCGCCATGCGTCTCGGATGCTTCGGAATTGACCAGATCGGTCAATTGCTTTTCCGAGTGTACGCCGTCCAGACGGACAAGCAGCGTTTGAGTTTTCCCGTCGCGACGAATCACCAGCGGCACTCGCCAATCCTTGGGGAGCGTCCCCAAGATATTCTTGAAGTGATTGGTCGTGCGAACTTCGCGATCGGCCAGGCCGATAATTTCGTCACCGTAGCGCAGACCACGTCGATAGGCATCGGAGCTACTGAGGATGTTGCTCACTAGCACTTTTCCGGAAGCGTCGGTCGAGACGGTAGCCCCAAGTGTCGCATGGTCTACCAAGCGTCCACTCTTGAGCATTCCTAGGAAATGCTTGATTTGATTGGCACTGATGGCATAGCCCACTCCCACATTGACTCGGCCACGTTTTTCAAACGAACATCGCCCGTTGATACCGATCACCTCTCCTTGCATGCTAAACAGAGGACCACCCGAGTTGCCAGGGTTGATCGCCGCGTCGGTTTGAATGCAGTCCGCGTATTCGAGCAGAGTTCCCGCCGGATATTGGTAACGCCCTACCCCGCTGACGATCCCCAAACTGATCGACGGTTGCAGATTGGTGGCCAAGACGAATGGATTGCCCGCCGCAAAGCACCACTCCCCGACGCGAACCAAGTCGCTGTCAGCCAGCGGTGCCGTGGGGAAATCATCGCGTCCTAACAGTTGAATCAGTGACACGTCTCCGGTAGCATCCACACCGACGATCACCGCATCGTAGATGCGGCCATCGTTGAGGCCGCAACGCATATGATCGCCACATGCGCTCGATACGTGGTAGTTGGTCAAAGCGTAACCGTCGGGCGATACAATCACTCCGCTACCACCACCTCCGCCATCGAGTCCAAAGATCGCGACCGTGGCCGCCGCTGCACGCTCCATGACCGCCATGCGCTGCTGCTGAGCGGCGAGCACTTGGGGGGCTACTGGACTGGTCGAAGTTTGGTCTGCGGCCGAAAGGCCGATGCTGCTCGTGAGTAGTACAACAAACATGGTTGCACTAAGTAACATGGTTGCACTAGGTCTGGCTGAATCGAGCCGTTGTGCGCGAGCAAGCATAAATTGAAAATGTCTTATCATTGTCCCATCCATCGGGTTTTCGCTGGGAAGCGTTACTTAACCAAACGCAGGTCATGCCATAGCACCACATCACCCACCGGCGTCTCCGCCTCGGTGGTCACTTCAATGTGTAGCCTTCCATCGGGCGCAATCGGAACATCCACGGGCCAGCGTCGGCCCGTTTCACTGAGTCGTTCTTGCCAGATGACTTCATTCTCCAGTCTGACGACGACATGGACCGGCGTAAAGCGATTGCCCGAGGGACGCAGTTCGACCTCGCCGCGCAGCCGAGTGAATTCGGGAGGGGTGCGATAACTGATCGAACCGCTACCAAGAAACTCTAAGCCTGGCCCCAGCGCCGGCTGCCCCGCGTGCGACTGGTTGCGTGCGCGTGCGCCGAAAAGTCCTTCAGCGCCAGCCACTGTTAATCCTATTGGCAGTCCAGCGCCGGCCGACGGGCTGCGACCCGAGTCGCGACTGAGTGGTTCCAAGTTGGCAAGGAACTGCGTGCTTCCGGCAGAAAAATCGATCTCTGCGAGTTGTCCGACGGGGAGTGTCAATTTCGCTCCGCATCGCAATAGTAGCTCCACCTCGTCGCTGCCTCGCGACTGGGTAGCGGCAGCGGTCATCCAGCGGTTACCGCTGAGATCCTGGGCGATGGCGGAGAGTTTCGTGGACGAATCATCACGATTCCTACCTGTTGCCACGGGAGCTGGGGCAAACAAACGCAAGCCGGCCAGTTTGGTCAGCGGCGCGTTGATATTTTGACCGCCAAAATCGAAGCTGACATGCTCGGCGTCGACAGCCGACACGATTCCTTCCAGAGTTTCCAGCGCTTCGGCCGAGCGAATGAGGACCAGCGTATCACCCGAGGCGCGCGACTGCACGATGGCTTGCCACTGTGTCCATTGGGCTGGATTGAGCTCCTGAAGCTGCACATGCTGCACTTCGCTGGCAGGAAGGCTGAACCGCGCCCCAGCTTCGAGCTCGAACCGTGCCGACTCGGCGGCCAAGGTAAATGAGCGGTAACCAAACAGACTGCCGTCTCTCAGACTGACTCGCTGAGCCGAATTGCTGGAACTCGCAATGCCGCCAGCTTGGGCAGTCCCCCCCAACCGCTCCTCGGCCGCATTGTTGGCGAACCTCAAGCGGCGCAGCTTATCGAGCGGAATGGTTGACAGTTTGCTACCGACTTTGAGCTCGACCCCATCGGCGGAAATGCTCAGAACCTGGGCTGGGTAGGGTGCCTGTTCGGTAGTGGCGACTTCAGTTTGTGCAAAGGCAGCCCACAGCGTCAGCGGGAGCAACCAGACGTAAAAGCCCATAATCCATCCTAGACAAGGTCAGGAGCATCGTCGGGCGGTGGGATGCGCGAAACGGTTCACGCCAGAGCGAACCCAGCCCGAATTTTTGGATGTCCTACTATCGTACCTTGAAAGCGCCAGAAAATCTTTGGGCCCGTGTTGCAAGAATCGGGGAAAATTGGTTAGATATAGGCCGTGGCAAGGGAGCCTAGCGGCCCCTTCCTCAATTCGACGCCGGCAGGCCAACTGGTACTAGTTAGCAGGTAACACTAATTGGTAGCAGTAGTCGCCGGTCGATTTAACCATCTGGAGAGGTGGCTGAGTGGTCGAAAGCACATCATTGCTAATGATGCGACTGGGTAAAACTGGTCCGCAGGTTCGAATCCTGTCCTCTCCGTTTGTTTCTTTGCATGTCCACCGAGAATCTACAGTAGCTCGGTGGTCCCCCACAGTGAATTCGACGTAGCCCGCGTCTCCATTGGATACGTAGTAGTTCCGCGTTAAGAAATGACTGCTACGCTGCAACGCGATCAGGCTATCCTCCATTAGCTTGCGCCAACAGCCAGAGCTTGTAGGGCGTCGTCGTCAATTTCGACTGAGGCGGCATTCAAGCCTGCGTGGCGGATATGCCCAACCGCCGAGGCAATAGCATCCTCTAGCGATTTGGCCTCGCGATGAAACCGCACTTTGGCAATACCATTGCCACTACTGGGCGTTCCATCATCGCATCCCGCTTCAAAAAGCCTTTCGGCCATGTCATCGGTCAGGACCTCAACGCCTTGCAGGTAGACGGTGAATTGGTAGGTTTGCATGACAGCTCTCCGATTGCTTTAGTGTTCGCACTCGTCGATGGCTCGGCGAATGTCCTTGGCGTGATTCTGTGGATTGCGTGGAGTGCAATAAACCGGCTGTCGGTGGCCATCGCGGGAACCTTCGGGGCACAGTAGTGTTCCGTAGATGTGCGCCCGTGGCCCCGCCTTCAGAAACGTCCAGCCTCTCTCCTGGGCATACTCGATCGCTTCGCGAATGTGCTTGTTGGGATGTGCCACCTGAACCTCCATCCTGCATTCATTCTAATTGCTGGCGAGCAATTGGTAAAACCAGTAGCAAAAACCAAACTTTGGCCGCAAGCCATCCATGCGGTCACGGCTGATACTACCCTCAACCCTAAAATCAAGATGGACAAAGCACTAGTGCTTTGTCCACATTAAAAATTGGGGTAGTGGACGAGGCCCGCGAGTCCGATTGATTCGTAATACGTTTGGGACTCGTAACCTCGTCCACTAC
>JADYZV010000003.1 GCA_020852965.1 Pirellulaceae bacterium
GATGAGGCCGAGAAACACGCGCTAGCTGAGA
The DNA here is from genome assembly GCA_020852965.1 of Pirellulaceae bacterium. Taxonomy (GTDB): domain Bacteria; phylum Planctomycetota; class Planctomycetia; order Pirellulales; family Pirellulaceae; genus Aureliella. The sequence continues at coordinate 32 of JADYZV010000003.1, forward strand.
TGGTTTTAAAGTATTCATGCTATAGTTGTAGCGCACCCTATCAGCTTGCACAGCCCTAGGTCATAAATTCACAGCCTAGGAGCGTCGGGCCACATTATTAGCCGACAGAGCCTTCCATTTGCAATTGAATCAGGCGGTTCATTTCGACCGCGTATTCCATTGGCAGCTCCTTCACCAGCGGTTCGATGAATCCATTGACGATCATCGTGCTAGCTTCCGTTTCGCTCAGACCTCGGCTCATCAAGTAGAAGAGCTGTTCTTCGCCGATGCGTGATACGCTCGCTTCGTGACCGACGCTAGCGTCCTGTTCGAGGATTTCGATATAGGGGTAGGTGTCCGATCGACTTTGCGGATCGAGGATGAGCGCGTCACACACGACGCTGGATTTGCTGTTTTTAGCACCGTTTTCGACACGCACCAAGCCACGATAGCTGCTGCGACCACCGTTCTTGCTGATCGACTTGCTGATGATTTGGCCGGTGGTGTTCGGAGCGCAATGCACGAGCTTGGCACCCGCGTCTTGATGCTGCCCCTTGCTGGAAAACGCGATCGAGAGGATCTCGCCGCGCGCACCGGGCTCCATCATGTAGACGGCTGGGTACTTCATCGTCAGCTTGCTTCCCAAATTGCCATCGACCCATTCCATCGTGGCGTCGCGATAGGCCATGGCACGTTTGGTGACCAAGTTATAGATGTTATTGGCCCAGTTTTGAATGGTCGTATACCGACAACGGCTGCCTCGCTTGCAGATGACTTCGACCACGGCCGAGTGCAAGCTCTCGCTAGTGTACATCGGTGCGGTACAGCCTTCGACGTAATGCACCGAAGCGCCTTCATCGACAATGATCAAGGTGCGCTCAAACTGTCCCATGTTTTCCGCATTGATACGGAAGTAGGCTTGCAGCGGGAACTCAATTTTGACCCCCGGCGGGACGTAGATGAACGAGCCGCCGGACCATACCGCAGAATTGAGCGCAGCAAATTTATTATCCGTGGGAGGGATGATCTTGCCAAAATACTCGCGGACTAATTCGGGATGCTCGCGCACGGCCGAGTCGGTGTCGAGGAAGATCACGCCTTGATCCGACAGATCTTGCTTGAGCGAACCGTAGACCACCTCGCTCTCGAACTGCGCTTTGACGCCCGATAGGTATTTTCGCTCCGCTTCAGGAATCCCCAGCTTCTCAAAGGTAGCCTTGATCTCCTGAGGCACATCATCCCAAGTTCGCCCCTGGTGATCGGAGGGCTTCAGGTAGTAGTAGATGTCTTGGAAGTCGAGCGATATATCGCCACCCCAAGCTGGCGTCGGCTTGGAGTTGAAGATTTCGAGCGACTTGAGGCGGAAGTCGAGCATCCATTGCGGCTCCTCCTTGATCTCGGAGATTTGGCGGACAATTTCCTCATCGACTCCCTTCCGCGCCTTGAACACAGCCGTGCTCTCGGTGCGGAAGTTGTACTTGTTGATTTCGCCGATTTGATCTTCGGCGTTGTATTCTACTGGTACTGAGGGTGCAAATCCCAAATCGGTGGCCATGATCACGCTCTATATCTGTAAGTGGTTAACGTCTTTTGAGGTAGGAACTGCGGCTAATGCTCAAACAGCGATTCGCTGTTCTTGAGTCGGACAATGCGCTAGCCGACAGCGACTTCTGTCGATTCTTCGCTGAGCATCTCTTGGTTGACGCGGTCCGCGTCGGGGTACGCATTGCGAATTCGCTCGTAACCCTTCGAGTAAAGTTCTTGCGCCAATTCAACTCCGCCGGTTTCGACGATCCGTCCGCCCAACATGACGTGCGTGAAATCGGGCGGGTTGTGCTCCAGGAGTTTGTCGTGGTGGGTAATGATCAACAGCCCCATCTTTTCACGACCGATTTCCGCGATACTGGCACTGGCTAGTCGCACCGCGTCGGCGTCTAAGCCGCTGTCGGTCTCGTCAAGGATGGCGAATTTGGGTTGCAACATGGCCAGTTGTAGGATTTCGGCGCGCTTCATTTCACCACCCGAGAAACCTTCGTTGACATAGCGTCGAGCGAACTCGGGGTCCATCCGCAACTGCTCCATTTTCTCCTTCAGTTCTTTGCGGAATTCGCGCATCGGGATCAACTCCTCTCCTTCCTTGCGGTCGGGGCGGCGCACGTTGGTAGTCGCGTGGCGTAGGAAGTCGGCCATCTTGACGCCTGGCACGCTGACCGGACGTTGGAAGGCCATGAATATTCCGGCTCGCGCTCGACCGTCAGCCTCCATTTCCGACAAATCGACACCGTCGAGAGAAATGACACCCTCGGTGACTTCGTAGCCAGGGTGGCCAGCGATGACCAACCCCAGGGTGCTCTTGCCAGATCCGTTGGGGCCCATCAAGGCGTGCGTGGAACCGTGCTGCAACTCTAAATTAACACCACGCAAAATCGGTTTGCCATGGACGCTAACGTGTAGGTTTTCAATTCTCAGGACGTGATTCATCGAAACTCAAACTTCTCTTAAATGTCGTAAATGTTTAAATGTTTTGCCGGCTAGTTGGCCGGGCGGAATGAACAGTGTTGATGCCCGTCGAGACGGCAGCAATCGAGTTGAACGGTTTGACCAACGGCTTGGCTAATCATTTCTTGCTCCATCTCGCAGAGCTGGCGGTTGGGATCGTCGCCTGTCAATTCGGGGTAGGGACAGGCATGCATTTCTAGGACAGGAAGTGAACCACCGGCGACTACGCTAGCGAGCACCTTACGGCGCCCAAATACGGAGGCCATGGCGGATAATCGCTGAGTCAAATCACCTTCGGTTGGTAGCGCGTCCTTGAGCTCTTCCCCCATCCGCTTGGCCACGCGTCGCAATATTCGCTTGCGCTGCAGTGGGTTGGGCAACTCCATAATTTCATGCCACAAGGCGGAAGCCAAATCGGTGTAGCTGGCTGATGCGTAACGCATTCCAAGGGGGGTCAGGAAATAGTGGAATTGGGGCCGGCCGCGGCCAACACCCTCCTTCTTCCGTCCCACCAACTCGACTTGCACAAGCCGTTCAAGGCGTTGGCGAACTGCCGTGGCGGTCACTTCTAACTTGTCCGTTAGGGCTTGAATTGACAGGCTGTGGTTTTGCCTGAGCAGATCGAGCACCACCTGATCGATGGGGCGTATGTGATCCAGGCAGGGGGTGTCCATGGGTTCCTACACGCGGGTTAGAGAACAGCGGTTGGGTACGCAGCATGAAGGCTGACTTGCTACTAGAATACGGCTTGGGTTTTATTTTGACAACCCCCGTTGTGAAAATTGCGGTATAGCAGCAATACGCTTCGTAGAGTCGCTAGTGCTTTGTCACAATTCAATTTTAGGCTAGTGGGGTAGTGGACGAGGCCTGCGAGTCCCTTGGAATCGTTAACCGTTTGGGGCTCGCGGGCCTCGTCCACTACAAATCAACCCTAAAATCAAAATCGGACGGAGCAGCAGACAGCATTCCCTTGTACCGCTCGTTCGGACCATCGCCGAAGTGGGGAATCGTTGATTCTTGAGGGCGGCAGCACTCGGAGTAGGATGCTACTTTGAATAGTCTAGTCAAACTACAGAAACTACCAATTTGGCGTGGGGCGACTATACTGAAGTGTCAAAGCACTCTCCTATTCTGGATGGGGTGGAGCCAATTGGCGGTTTCAGTCCAGCTTATCTAAACATCCTGTGATGTCTCTGGAGGAGACCCACCAATGCCACTTCGCTTCACTCGACGGTTGGCCCTATTGTCGCTTCTTTGCTCGGCTGTCTGTTCGGTAGGCTGGCTGACAGCGACCGCGCGCGCCCAAGTTTCTTCGGTCGACGCAAGCCAATTGGGGCTAGAGATCGCGTGGAAGACTCAATTGCAGTTGCCCAAAGTTGGCCGGGGAATCACAACGTCGAGTCTATGGGTCGACAACACTGCGCCGCGCAAGTACGCGGTAGTGGAGCTTGGAGAAGGACGGACCATCGAAGTTTCAGCGGACGAACTCGATTCCAAAGGTGTACCGATTGGCATCGAAGTGGCCAAGCAAATGGCGGGAGAGCGGGCCGCGCGACTGCTGGGCAAGAATGATGGCTTCGAAGTGATCGAGAGCAGCATCCCCAAGATCTACTTGGTGGTTGCGACGAGCGATGGGCTGATTCAAAACTATGATGCCGAGACGGGCAGATTGTTGTGGAGTCGCCCCTGCGGAGTATCGACCGCACCAGCTCAATCCGCGGCACTATCTCCAAGTGGGGTTTCGTTGATTCACGGTCGTCACCTTTACCTACTCGACTGGGAGAGTGGCAAGCAGCTTCAGCGTCAGGAACTCAAGTATGGCTCCTCGATAGCGTTGGCCGTGTGTGGCAGAGTGGCTTACATCACCGATTTCCGTGGTCGGCTGGAAGCTTATGGCTTAGGGATCACCTTCAGGCCTTGGACATCGCAAATCGCTGGTCGAGATGTCGGGCGCCCGGTCACGTTGGCCGATCAATCGTATTGCGCGATCGCTTCCACCGAAGGCTACGTGTACACGATGGTTGGCGGGGACAAGCCGGGCATGTGGACACGCTATGAGGCGTCCTCGCCATTTAACGGAAGCTTAGCCGCAGGCAATCACGCTTTTTACGCTGGCTCGTCTGACGGAGTATTGGCAAAAGTCAGTGTTGACGATCAGTTCGGGAGCTTAAATTGGGATTTTACGACGGGTGAGTCGCTGACGGCACCGCCACTTGTGATCAACGATCGTGTGTATTTGGCTAACGAGTCGGGGACATTACATTGCCTGGATGATGCAAACGGTAGCTCGCTATGGTCCGAAGTGGGACTGCGAGTCGTGCAACCCTTTGCGGTTGCCGGCGGTAAACTCTACTGCTCGACAGTCGCTGGCAGGATCATCGCCGTTGACGCCGAGAGTGGTCGCTTCATTGCTGGCAGTCAGCCGATGCCACTGGCTGCGTTGGTGATCAATCAATCCAGCGATCGGCTATATGTGGCGGATACCGCTGGACGAATGCAGTGCCTGCGTCCATGGCAATCGACATTGCCACGCTTGGTAGAACCGCTAAAGAAGATCGAAGGAGCGCCCTCACAAGAAGTTGCGCCTACCGCCACCGAAACAACGCCAGCGGCAGCGGACCAAGATCCATTCAATGTGAGTGGTGGCGCCGCTGCCTCTCCTGCAGGCTCCAATCCCTTTGATAGTGCAAGCGATCCCTTCGGCACTGTGGCACCTACTGGTGATGACACTCCAGAGGCTGCCGTAGATCCATTCGGTACCGGTGCTAGTGATCCCTTCAGCCCTTGAAATATGGACGAGTTGGACCGCGCCACTTCGATCGCTTGGGTTTTTCACTAGGTTGTTGGAAGGTCAGACGCCGTTGCTAGGGGAGCGTACTCAAAGAGCGGCGAAAGCCTTGAGGGTGCTGTCAAGATTTCAAGGCGGATTCTGCAAAAATGGTCTGGATCCACCGGCAGTGTCCATATTTCTGGTATCTCTCTTCACGATATTCCAACTATCGAAAGTGGGAATTCGCATTGGCCGGCTCCAAACCTCGAGCGAATTCGGCTACGATAATCACAGCTCCCAAAGATTCCCTCCGAAATACTTCTCACTCCCTGACAGAAACGGAACTTCACCATGTCTTGGCTCATTGGGCTAGCAATAATCGTTGGCATCCCGCTTCTCATAGCGATGTACGCTGCCGGGATTTACAATCGTTTGGTATCGCTCAGAAATCGATTTGCCAATGCGTTTTCTCAAGTGGAAATTCAACTCAAGCGACGGTACGACTTGATTCCCAATCTGGTGGAAACCGCTAAGGCCTACATGGCGCACGAGCGCGATACATTTGAAGCAGTCGTCAAGGCTCGCAACGCAGCGATGAGCGGACTGCAGCAGGCCTCTGCCAATCCCGGTGACGCTGCGGCCATGAATGCACTATCGGGAGCCGAACAAGGTTTGAGCGGTGCTCTGGGGAGACTGTTCGCACTCGCAGAAGCGTACCCCGAGCTCAAAGCCAATCAAAACATGTTGCAGCTCAGCGAAGAAATTACATCGACGGAGAATAAGGTTTCGTTTGCACGCCAGGCCTACAACGACGCCGTAACCGCCTACAATACCTACCGTCAGAGCTTCCCAGCCGTCATTTTCGCAGGCATGTTCGGGCATAGCACCGATGCCGAATTGCTGCAGTTCGATTCAGCGGCTATCGCCGATGCCCCCAAGGTCTCCTTTTCATAAAAAGTAGCACGGCGGTCTCCGCCGTATACTTCACTCCATCACTCTCTAAATTCGGTGTTGTGGTTTCGTGCTACAACGGTGAGGGACCACCGTGCTGCGTTGAAAAATACGGTGGGGGACCACCGTGCTGCATTGAAAAATACGGTGGGTGACCACCGTGCTACTTTATTTGTCCTTGAGCCCAATGTCTACCAACTTTTTTGAACGACAAGCCTCCGCCAAGAAGAGTACCGTGTGGCTGCTGACTATGTTCGCCCTGGCCACCGTTGCTATTGTGGTGACGGTCACCGTCGTCGTGGCCATTGCCTTAGCTGCAACCAACGCCGACCACAATGGGCAAGCGGTATTCGACAATGGTCAAGCACCTTGGGCTATTGCAGCCCTATGTGGTTTTGGAACGCTACTCTTGATCTTGGGAGGGTCGTTCTTCAAAATCGTCGCGCTGCGGGCTGGCGGCGGGGCGTCGGTCGCCGAAAGTTTGGGGGGCGTGCGGATTTATCCGAGCACCTCCGATCCAACCGAACGACGCCTGATGAACGTAGTCGAGGAAATGTCGATCGCCTCGGGCGTGCCTGTGCCACCCGTCTACTTCTTGGCCAATGAGGCGGGCATCAACGCTTTCGCAGCCGGCTACTCGCCCAGCGATGCCGTACTGGGGATCACGCGCGGCGCGGCCGAACGGTTGACTCGCGACGAACTCCAAAGTGTCTTGGCGCACGAGTTCAGTCACATCCTCAACGGGGATATGCGCATCGGCATTCGCGTGATGGGGGTGCTCTACGGAATTCTGCTGATGGGTTTCGTCGGACAGTTGATCTTTCGCACACTCGCCTACGGCGGTGGAAATCGGTCCCGCAGTGACAAAGGCTCGAGCAATGCAACCATGGTGATTCTACTCATCGGGTTGGCGCTGATCGTGCTGGGGTTTGTCGGTACCTTTTTAGGCAACCTGATTAAAGCGGCCATCTCGCGCCAGCGCGAGCGCTTGGCTGACGCGTCGGGTGTGCAATTCACACGCAATCCCGCCGGCTTGGCGGGTGCCCTCAAACGCATCGGATCCTTGAAGGCGGGCTCAAAACTTCAAGCTCCCAATGCGGCGCAGGCAAGCCACATTTTCTTTGCTGAAGGTGTATGGAAGAATATGGCTGGCCTGTGGTCCTCGCATCCACCTTTGGAGGAACGCATCCGAGCGCTCGATCCCAATTGGGACGGTAAGTTCCCGGCCCCCGAGTCCAACGCAGGTATTGTTTCCCACGAGATTGCTACCTCGTTCTCAACGGAGCCCTCGACGTTGGCAGCGGGTTTGGCGCCAGGTGTTGCCGCCGCTGGATTGTCCGGCAGTTCGCAACCATCGGCAAGCTCCGTTGTCTCAGATTCGGCAACCACTAATTCGAATGAATACTACCCTGCGGAAATTCCAGTGCGTATCGTTGATCGCGCAATTGACCATGTGGGCAATCCAACTCAGGCTCACGTCGACTACGCCACTGGCCTGCGTGCGCTTTTACCTCAGAACATCGTCGCATTCGCACGCGAGCCCTATGCTGCGCGAGCTGTCGTGTTGTCGATGCTGCTCAACCAGGACGCGTCCATTCGCGCGTCACAGATGCAAGCGCTCGGCGGTCTCGTCACGCCCGACGTGGCAGCCCTAGTCAAGAAATTATCGCCCGCAATCGATGAACTCGATGCACGCGTGCGCTTGCCGCTGGTGGATGTCGCCCTACCGGCTCTGGCAGCCATGTCACCATCGCAATACCGGCAATTCATACAAGCCTTTCAGTCACTGGCCGCTGCCGATGGTCAGCTCGATTTGTTCGAGTGGGTCTTGTCGCAAATCGTCATTCGCCACCTCAGGCCGCACTTCGAAAACGCGCGCCCTGCCCCAGTTGGTCGTATGCCTTTGACTCGACTGTCCGCACCATGCGCTGTGGTGCTGTCGGCTGTCGCCTATGCGGGCAACTCGAATCAGCGGGCTCAACAAGCCTTCGAGGCAGCAGCTTCTCAGTTGTCGGGGCTGGGGCTGAAACTCGTGTTGCGCGAAGCGACCAACTTAACCCAACTAAGACGCGCTCTGAGCGCGATAGCCCAAGCTACTCCGCAAGCGCAAGGCGAATTGGTTGACGCTTGCGCCGCCGCGATTTCAGCCGATGGCCATGCCACCATCGAAGAAGTGGAGTTGCTGCGCGGAGTATCCGACCTGCTCGACTGCCCCATGCCACCTCTGCTTGTCAATCAAGTCTAGATCACTCCCGTCCAGGCGGGTGGATCGCTGGCCGGAAACGATTCGATGCTTGCCTCGTCGACCATATCGTAACCCGGAGAGAGCCGTTCACCTGAGCATCGCTCGTCCGCGCTGCTGCAAATCTGGCCAGCCGTGTCAGCGGTACCGAGGCGATGGATCGCCGGCCAAGAGTTAGCCAACTTGGCAGCGCGTTGCACTGTCGCCAAAAACTCTGAATACGAGCTGGGTTGCGGCTGCTTACAGAATTCACGAAGTGCTGAATCGTCCTGGCGCCCGCAAAGCTGTGCGCGGCGTTGTAGGCGGCGGCAGAGGTCGTCCCATTCCGCCCGAATCCATGGATTTTGCATGGCTATCTTCCTTTAATCTCAATATCCTCGATCTCGTCCAAGGCTTTTGCCGCTTCCCAGCGCGCCTCCCGGGTGTGGCTCCCCAGTTCGCACACCAATGCACGAATTACAACGGGCCCGCCGATTGCGACCAGCGCACGCCGTGCCAACTCACGACGTATTTGGTTTCGATGAGCCAATTCATTAAACAGCAAGCGAATGGTTAGAAGTGGAGTGTCCCGCATGGCTTCCCGCATGGCTGCCGTTTGGTCTTTGCCATTAGAATCAAACCTGTCGACGCGCATCAGCGGTTTTCCTTGTCTGCTAGTTCAAAAACCAGTGGACTGTCAAGAAACTATATTTGGGTAATGGCCGAGGTTACGAGCCCGATGGATCCGTAATACATTTGAAACTCTTAACCTCGTCCATTGCGAGCAACTCAAGAAAAAGTAACGGATGAAGCACTCGGGACATCAGTCCGCTACTCTTAAACACCTAGCAATAATAACTAGTTCCTTTGGAATGGCTCAGCATGTCATGTGCCAAATGTGATGAATTATCCTGCGACTGTAGTTTTTTGGGGGGGAGGCAGAGGTGCGAGTGTCGTCGCAGCGGACTTTTCTCATGGCGGGACGGTAGGCGATTTCGTCGGCAGGACCAAATACGGCATGCAAAATAACGACAGCCTGCTGCAAAAACTTGCAGGAACTAACGGACTACGCGCTCTGCGAAATTTGGTGTCGGCTAGGTTCAATTGCCTGGCCGGCGTGTTGCACGGTGTCAACCTAACGGCGCACATAGTTTATCATGGTCACTTTAGTAACAGCTCGCTCGCTGCTTGCAGGAGTCCTGATGGTTAAAGAACCGGATCGTAGTAGTAGCCCTTCGGTACGTTGGTTCGCCATCGGTCTAGCAGGACTGAGCGCCACGGCATTCGTGCTAACGGCATGGATTTTGTACGACTTACAGCAGGAGCAAGCGGCGATTGCGGAGCTTATACGGGACATCCCCAAGGGGGATATGGCCGCCGCAGTTGAATTGGCCAACGATCTCCGTTTGCAACATCGATTGCTGCTTTTATTGGTCTTAAACATTCTTGGCACGGCAATTGCTTTCGCCTTCGTCATCCGAGCCTATTTCAGTAGCGAGCGGTCCTTGCGCGATGCCAAAGTGCTCGCCACCGACGTTCGGGCGAGCATCGATGCGGCTCTCATTACTACGGATCGGTCTGGGCAACTCACCAGCGTCAACCCACAAGGCTATGCTTTGATCGGCTTGAAGCCAGACTGCCTTGGAATGCCGCTGAGCGAAGTCGACTCGCAACATGCCACACTAAGCGCGATGTGCAGTGAAGTACTAGCAAAGCATGTCAACATTCGAAATCGAGACTATAGCGTCATGCATCAGGGCCACCGTCGTACCTTGCGAGCCGGCTGCGTATTGCTGCGCAACCAGCGTCAAGAGGAGATTGGGACAGTGGTACACGTGACCGATATTACAGAAAATGCCTTAATCGAAGAGCGGTTGCGGCGTATGGAGCGATATATGGGACTAGGTTCGTTGGCGGTTGGTCTGCAACATGAGATTCGCAATCCACTGAGCGCTCTCTCTTTACATATTCAACTGCTTCGCGAAAAATTAGAGGGAGCGGCGGCAGAGCAAGGCGAAGTCGCCGAGTTGCTCGAGGTTCTCCAGCAGGAAACCGCCCGCATCAACTCGGTGCTCGATGGCTTTGGCAACTATGCTTCCATGCAGCCGAACAGCCGATCTCCTGTAGATATTCCCGCATTGATCGAAAGACTAGCGCGATTGCTCCGCCCCCAAGCGTCGCAAAACAACGTTGAGATCGACATATCGCTTCCCAATACAGTGTCACGCATGGTGCACGGCGACACGGTGCGGCTTGAGCAGATGTTGCTGAATTTGGCGCTCAATGGGCTGGCTGCTATGCCCGAGGGTGGGCGGTTATCGATTCGATTGACGGAAAATGAAGAAGGGGTTCAGATCGAGGTGGCCGATACGGGGCAAGGCGTTCCCGCCACGGTCCAATCTCGCATTTTCGATCCCTATTTTACCACGCGTCCCCATGGCACTGGGATGGGACTTCCGGTGAGCGAAAAAATAGTGCGACAGCACGGTGGCAATATCGATTTCACGAGCAACTCTACCGGTACCGTATTCAGTATCTCCCTACCATGGGAGGCAGCCGAATGGACAGCCAGTTAACCATCCCACTCGAAACCAGCAAGATCGGCTCGCCCGAGAATTATCGATTGTTGATCGTCGATGACGAACCCAATATCCGGGCTGGACTCGCCAAAGGGCTAAGCAATGATGCGCAGTTGATTGACACAGCCTCCACGGCAGAAGCGGCGCTGGCACTTTTCGTGGACGGCGGCCATCATTTGGTCATAGCTGACGTGCGTTTAGGATGCGACATCGACGGCATCGAGCTCATCAAGCAGATGTTGGCCATACGTCCGCAGACGACGGTGATTGTCATTACCGCGCATGGCACGGTGGAAACGGCCGTCGAGGCCATGCGCGCAGGTGCCTTTGACTTCATCGCCAAACCGTTGGATCTTAACCTGGTGCGGCAGCAGGTGCGCCGCGCCCGTGAGCACTACCGGCTATGCAGCGAAAATCACCAGCTCAAAAGCCGTCTGGCTGATGCCGGTGAGATCTCGAACATCATCGGCAATTGTGCCGCCATGCAAGAAGTCTTCCACCAAGTGCGACAAGTGGCCAGTACCGAGGCTACGGTACTCATCCAAGGCGAAAGCGGTACGGGCAAGGAGTTGATCGCGCGCGCCCTGCACGATCTGAGCGACCGCAGCGGCGGGCCGTTCGTAGCCATCAATTTAGGCGCCATGCCCGAATCATTGCTTGAGAGCGAACTTTTCGGACATGAAAAAGGTGCGTTTAGCGGTGCCTCTCGCCGCAAACCCGGTTGCTTCGAACAGGCCCTCGGTGGCACACTCTTCTTGGATGAGGTGACTGAGATGTCACCCAAGAGTCAAGTCGATCTATTACGCGTGCTCGAATCGCGACAATTCTTGCGTGTGGGAGGCGAGGACATCGTGCACTGCGATTCACGCATCGTCTCCGCCACCAATAAATCGGTGCAGGATTTGATCGATGACGGCTCCTTTCGCGACGACTTGTTCTATCGACTAAACGTCATTCCGATCCTAGTGCCGTCGCTCCGCCAACGGCGCGAGGATATTCCACTGTTGGTCGAGCATTTCCTGCATCATTTCTGTCAGCGACATCAGCGACCGATGAAGCACATCCACCCACTGGCTATGCAGGTCTTGAGCGCTGCAGCTTGGCCCGGCAACGTTCGCCAACTGCGCAATTTGATCGAACGGATGGTGGTCACCCACACCGGCGAAGTATTGCACGACTATGAACTGCCTTCCGAACTGCGAGCTTCAAGGGCGATTCTCAGCGATTCGCCATGTACGCTCGCCGAAGCCGTCGAGGGTTGCGAGCGAGAGACGATTTCTGCCGCCCTGGCTGCCAATGACTTCCACCGCGATAGGACCGCTAAGAAACTCGGAATCAGCGTGCGTACCCTGCACTATAAAATGGGCCGCTACGGTTTGCATTGAATTAGGCAAGGTTGCCCTTCCCTCGCAAGGCAGCTTTCCGCTATAGCTGCCAATCGGTTCATATGCGGCGGCCTCGCAATAGGACGGCCCGCGATTCGTTTTACTTTGCAAGCGTAGGAAGCGTCCAGTGAAAGCTACTATTCTCTGGTTGTCGCCCCTGTTGGGCTGTGTCACTTTCCTCTCCCCAAACCTATGCGCACAGCAGGGAGCACAATTCCAACCAAGAAATAAACGCGACGCGCCAAGCCAACCGGTCGCCCAGGCCTCCGAACAAGCGATCTCGCAAGACCTGCTGACAGTCTACGGAAAGACGCGGACTGCGTCCGATGAAGCCAGCCTAACGGCCATTGCACGCGCCTGCGCCAAAGTCATCCCAGACAAACAACGCAACAGCGCCGATCGAAAGTATGCTTCCAACCTGTTCGCATGGGCACTCAACCGCCGAGGTGAGCTGCGCAACGAAGAAGCTGCCAATCTGGTCGAACAGGGACAATTCGATCAGGCAAACAGCCTGGACCAACAAGCGGCCAAGGACTTCGAAACAGCTATCCAGTACAACGACAAGAACTGGCGAATTCACCACAATCTGGCAATCTCTCTGGCAATGAAAGGGGACTACCTGCGCGGGATCAAAGAGTTCTCCACGGCCATTGACCTCAACGCGGACTACGCGAACTCCTATTTCAATCGCGCCGAACTCTACTTCGAGCTGTCGCAGTTTCCCCAGGCCCTGGAGGACTATACCCGAGCCATCGCGCTCAGCGAGTCCGACCCGCAATACTACAATAGTCGTGGCCATTGCCGATTCATGCTCGAAGCCTACGACGATGCACTGGCCGACTACCTCCGCGCGAGCGAATTGGGGGCCGACAGTGCAGCTTATGCAACCGACCTGGCCGACGCCTATCAGTTCCTCGGTCGCTGGGCAGAGGCCAATACCACCTATCGGCAGGCAGTGGCGATCAATAGCAAGTACCCTCGAGCCTATCAAAACGCCGCTTGGCTCATGGCGACCTGTCCCGACCCCAAATATCGCAATGTCGACCTAGCCCTTTCAGCCGCCAAGAAAGTCATCGAACTGACCGGTGAGCGATCCCCGCAAGCGCTCGACACTCTAGCGGCCGCTACCGCCGCCAGTGGCCAACATCGCGATGCGGCCAGATTGCAACAAGAAGCGGTGCAGTTGGCCGACAAAAATGAAAAAGGTGAGATGGCCCAGCGCTTGGAATTGTACCAACACGGGCAAGCCTACTTGCAACCCAGCGCGACCACCGCCATCGCCAGTCAAACCAGCAACGTTGGCAGCCGTATCCGCATGGCATCCGGGAGTAGCCGCGCAGCGCGATAGACGCTACTACCAACTCACCGTGTCAAGTATCGATGCTATCGGAGGGTACGACGAGCGGCTTTTCGTTTTCTTCGATCTCTTGCTTTTCACGCCACGGCTTGTCCTCTTCGTAGCTTTCGAGCTCCTTTTCAAGCTGCTCAGTTTGGTCATGCCCTTGCTCCTTGCCAAGCTCGACTGCTTTTGAGGCCCACTTGCGCGCATTCTCGAAATCGCCCGTTTCGGCATAGGCGGCAGCCAACGTACTTAAAATGTGTGGAGCCTCATAGTCGGTCGCCTCGCAGGCCTTCAAGGCCAGCTCCAACGCGCGCTGGCCGTCACGCAATTCATCTTTGGGCGAGGTTGACATGACCCACGAGAGATTGTTGAGAAGACCGCTGTATTCCTCTTTAAACTCTTCTGGATCTGACTTGTCACGATTGGCTTCCATCAGCTTGATGGCCGCTTCGTAATCGTCGATCGCGTCCTGGTGCATGTTGACACTCAGCTTGGCATCACCCCGCGATCGCAAGGCCGCCGCATTGTCGGGGGCGGTTTCAAGAAGCTGGTCGAGCAATTGAATCGCTAATCTCGGACGCTTGTCCAATTGGTAATAGGACGCCAATTGTCGAATCCATTCGAGCTGATTGGGGTCAGCCCGAACGAGCATTTCCATGTCTGCGATGGCATCCGCAAAGCGACCCTCCTGAGCGGCAACCATGCTGCGCATCAACACGCCGTTCACCGAGTCGGGGCGAATCAGCAGCGAGTCGGTGATGTCTCGATTGGCCTTCTCGACTTGCTTCTCTTGGTAGTACAACATGCCGCGCATTACGAGTGCATCGGCATCGCGGGGATCCAATTCGATGGCTTTGTTTAAATCTTCCATGGCTTTCTTGTTTGCCGCGTCACGCTCCTCGTCAGTCACACCTTCGGCATAGGATTCTGCGCGATAGGTGGCGGCACGAATGCGATAGTACATCGCTACGCTCGGATTCTTCTCGATTCGAGCGTCAAGCAATTCGATGGCATCTTTGCGTTTTTGCAGCCTCACCAAGGCTTCGACAGCAGCCACCAACGCCATTTGGTTCGACTCATCTTTGGCTAGCAGATCTTTGGCATCGCTGAGCGCCTCTTGGTAGCGCTCCAAATGCAATTGCATCGCGATCAAGGCCTGCCAAGCGTCGATGTTGGTCGAATCGGCTTTGACCGCGTTACGAAGGTCGGCGATTTGTTCGTCTTTTCCTTCTCGAAGCTGAGCCCGCATGATATACGCAACGGACAAGTCCACGGGTTTGTCTTTGAGCGCTTCAATGGCGCGGTTGAGACTATCCAGTGCCTGCGAGCGATCGCCACCGGGGAGCGATTCCAATTTAGCCATCAAGATGTACGCCTCAGCCATCGAAGGGTTGTTCTCAACGGCCTTCTTCAGTTCCTCCATCGTCTTGCGGCGCAGTTGGCGAACGGCATTCGCATTGTTAGCGACACTCGGCAACGATTGAATCATCAGTTGAGCGCGCTGGAAGGATGAAGCTGCGATCAACTGCTTTGCCAGTCGAAGGCTCCCTTCGTCCAGTCCCGCTGCAATGGCCGCCTCACAGGTTTCAACCACCTTGCCAAGCTCAGCCGGGGTGTTTGCTTTGAGTTTCAGGGAGGTCGCCTCGTCCAACATGGCTTGGCCTCCCTCCTGAGCCTTGGCGGTCGCGGCAGGCGACAAAAGCACGCTCATCAACAATATGCAAGCGACAGACTTGATTCGCAAAAACATTTGCAATTCTCCAGAGTTACCAACTTATGAGGACCATGAGGGAAAAACCAGTCGTCGGCACTGTGAATGACAGCACCCTAGCTAACACTCCTTAAGTGTACCCGTTTTTCCGCAGAAAAGAACGGCGGGTGGCGGTCCACGGATTTGCTCGGTAGTCGCTGGTCGCTTCGCCGATCCGTTGCTTGCTCGATAGTCGCTGCTAGCGCTCTGTCACAGCTCTATTTTAGGGTAGTGGACGAGGCTACGAGTCCGTTTGGTTTGGCAGATGCGTGGGACTTGTAACCTCGTCCACTACCTTCAACCCTAATTCTTAGCTGTGACAGAGCACTGGTATTGGCAGTGACCTATTGAGTAGAGGTTGCTGTTACGGCGTCCGTCGGTAGCGAGAGCTTCAAGGCGGCCGCTTGTGCTTGTCGACTGTAATCGATCGATTCGCCCAGGATACGTGCCGCTTCTTGATCGGCATGAAACCCCTTTGAATTCTCGCTGCTAATGTAATCGAGTCGCCACATCGATTTGCGCTGCAGTTCTCGAATCGGCTGCAATTGCTCCTCCGAAGCACCGCGGGCTTGAACGTCCACGATCGTATCGAGCATATCGGTCATTGCCACTGCCGCTCGATCGATCAATCCGCGCGTACGATCTTGAATGCCGTCGACGCGAGCCTTGAGTTCCGTTTCTGAGACGTGGTGACAGGTTTGGCAAGCGCGATTGATATTCAGCATTGGGCTACGTACCCAGTGGCTGCTGACTTTGGAGGCGCCTTGCTTCTCATAGGGCATGTGGCAATCAGCACAACTTACGCCAGCTCGGGCGTGGATGCCTTGGCTCCACAATTCGAATTCAGGGTGCTGGGCCTTAAAGACCTTGGTTCCGGTCTCCTTGTGAACATAGTCGAAGAACTCTCCACCTTCGTCGGGAAACTCAGTCTCTTCCCACTCTTTCTCCAAGTCCTCCATCTTGAGACCGTTGGCCCATGGAAAGGTCAGTGTCATCTTGGTTGCGCAGTAGTACTCGACGTGGCATTGCCCACACACGAACGAGCGCATTTCTTGACGCGAGGCGTCTTGGTTGGGGTCGTAGTCATCTGACGAATGAGAGTCGCGCCATTTCTGAATGCTTGGGAGGTGCGGTACGGGCGCATCGCTCCGAGCCAGCTTGGCGATGCCTTCCATAAAGCCAGGACGAGTGACACGAATTTTCATCGTTTCCGGTTCGTGGCAATCGATGCACGCCACTGGATGCGCAGCGCCCAAGTGCGGGTCCGATGGGGCGTCATGGTTTTGCGGCATTTGATCCGGCGTCTTGAGCAGTTCAGCATAAACCTCTTCGTAGGGCTGGCGACTGACAGCTTTGAATCCAGCCATCACTGCATCCTGACGGAAGGTTTCTCCCAAATTTTCAACCGTGGCTGTTTCTCCCAGCGACTCCAGGCCGATACGCCGATAGGTCGGGATGATGGACGCATGGCAATGCAGACAAGCTCCCGCCTGTTTGAAGTCCGTCACCCGCTTGGTTACTTCTTGATCTGCCAGCATGTAGGCATGTCCACGCGCTTCACGATAGTCGATGCTGAATGCATAGCCCGCGTATAGCCGCTTGAGCCAAGGATCTTGTTCGAGCTTACTAGGGGTCAGCGCATGATTGCCTCCGTACTCGGTCCGCTCATTGTCAGCAGTTTTCAGATAGCTTTCATATTGATACGGAAAATTCAATCCCCAGGGCTTGGGATCCGCGCTCACTTCGTTCACTTCCACTAGGCGCACGAACGGGGTACGCGCCTCTTGTTTGCGTTCAAATATGTTTACCAACAGAGCAATCACTCCGAAGGTGGCTGCTGCTGCCATAGCCGTCAAAAGCACAAGCCATCCGAAACCGTTTTTTTTTGTTTCTGTCATCGTGGGAACCAAGTTGTCGAGTGATAGTTTTAAATAACCGTTCAGGGAGTTGCAAGTTAGTCGCCGACCAGTTGCTCAAGTTAGTAGCTGATCCGGAGCTTGGGGGGAATCGTAAGTTGCCTAACGCAGCGCGTGCCCAACTTGTTGGTGACAATGTACGCATGACAGTGTTTCCCCAGCGGCGGTTGTGGGCAACAAAGCATGGACCGTTTCATGATGGCAGTGCAAGCACGAACTCTGAGCCACCCGAGCATTGCGGGGCTTGATTTGAATCGGGTCGTGAAAGTTTTGTAGAGTGAAAGCCAGCGAGTGAAAGAAGCCATTGTCGGCTTTGGTTACCCACTTTCCCACAAAATCGTGAGGCAAGTGGCAGTCGTTACATACAGCCACATGGTGGTGACTACTGTTCTGCCAAGAATCCATATAGGGTTGCATGACGTGGCAGTTGACGCACGTCTCCGGCTTGTTGCTCAAGTAACTAGCCCCCTGGCCATAGCCGAAGGTAAATGTCGCCGCGCCTGCTAAGATGCCTAGTAACATGGCGAACAGTGCAGCAGCCACCCCGTAAAGCCTAAGATTGCCCGCACGTGCTGGCCTGGCGTGCGTGACGTCGCGCGAGCCAATTGCTCTTGATTTGAGCGGCTTCGCAGACTCGACTTTGTTGTCTTGGCTCTCGCCGGCCATGATTAGATCCCTTCAACATTCTCAGCCGTGGACTGGCTGACGACTGTTACCGAACTATTTCGTGGGTGGTGCTGTTCCATCGATGCTCGGCTGCGCGTTATCGCCAAATGTCCGCGACACCTCTCTTCGACCACCATCAGCTACACTCAATTTATCTTACCACGTACGAAATGGAATGGGGCTCATGCTCGTTTCCTATGCGTGCAGCAGTCATTTTGCATCAACCGAAATCCTTGTGAGGATTTCCACGGGGCGACTGGCTTTGCCGCTTCGAATCACCAGCTCAATTCATCAGTCCAGGCAATACAAACTTTCCGTTTCCGTCGATTCGCATCGCATCGCTGGGAATAGGGTCAGCGCCAGCCGGCTTATCGACTCTCACGATTTGCGAACCATGTATTACAATAGTTCGTTCAGGCAACATTCGCCCTGATTCGGACTCAAAGACACTACAGTTTTCAATCACGATAATATAGTCGTTAGACTGAACGTCTCAGCGATGAAAGTCATGGCCTGTATTCTCCAGTCTTCTTTGCATGCGAAAGCGACAAACCGATGAGCCACTTGCACCCACCGCGTGAAGAAATCCTCCGTCTCTTAGACTTCGTGAGCGTTCACGGCTCTTCAGACCTTCATCTGAAAGTGGGTATCCCCCCCTTCGTTCGCACGGGTGGCCACTTGCGTCCACTCGAAACGCAACCGCTTCCATCGTCCGAGTATATAGAACAGATGATGGATGAGCTGATGCCCCAAGGGCGCAAGGAGGAGTTTGCGCAGCTCGGCGGTGCGGATTTTGCTTACCTGGCTGCTTCCGGCGATCGTTTCCGCATCAACGCTTTTCGCGCAGATGGTCAGATGCACGCCGCGCTACGTCGTGTGCAGCACGACATACCCGACTTTGAACAGTTGCACCTGCCCGACATCTATCGCAAGACGATTGCGTCAAGCCACGATGGATTGGTGTTGGTTAGTGGCGTCACGGGCTGTGGCAAGAGTTCAACTCTGGCAGCCATGCTGGAATATATCAACCAGCAACGCAGCCTGCATATCATTACCATTGAAGACCCGATCGAATTCCGATTCATTTCGAAGAAGTCAATCGTCTCGCAGCGCGAGATCGGAATCGATGTACCGAGTTTTGCACACGCCTTGCGTTACGTAGTCCGTCAAGATCCGGATTGTATCATGATCGGGGAATTGCGAGATAAAGATACGATCTTAGCGGCTCTACAAGCTGCGGAGACGGGACATTTGGTACTAGCTTCCTTGCATTGCATGGACGCCGAGCAGACGTTCTCTCGCATACTCGAGTTCTTTCCTCGCGAGGAGCACGCCTTTGTGAGGTCATCGTTGGCCAACACTCTACGCGCGATCATGTGCCAGCGATTGCTTCCAGGAGTCGAGGCTGGTAGTCGCTACCCAGCGACGGAGATATTACTGAACAATGCGCTGGTCCGAGAACGTATTCTTCACGAAAAAGACGACGATATCCCCGCCCTACTCAACGTGTGCCGTTCGGAAGGTATGCGAGACTTCACGCACTCTTTGTTTGAGCTGATCATGCAGGATCATATTTCAAATAAAGTTGGGATGGAATACGCATCGAGTCGCGAGGCACTCTCGTCACTACTAAAGGGCATCGATACTTCGTCGGAAGGGCTGATCCAACGCTTGTGATATTGCGGCAACCGTTTCAAACCGAGTTCGCATCGATTTGCGGAGTGAACACCAAGCCGTAACCACAATACTGTTCGTGTCGAACGAACTTCTGACGTTGGCGAATTGCGGATAGTTGGTTCATCAAGCAATTCGTTGCACCAGTTAGCTTCAAGTGGCCTGGGAAGAGATTGCCGAAGCTATCTTAACACGCGCAACTTGAATCGAGCTCGCTGAGCCGCAACGCCTGCGAGGGTGAGCTCGCAGGGTTCTGGATAACAACGCGCCGCGCCGCAAGCAATCGACGGGACATCCGACGGCGGAGCGTCGGGCCACATTAGAAATGCAAAACCGACGGCGGAGCGCCTGCGGCACATTAGAAATGCAAAACCGACGGCGGAGCGCCTGCGGCACATTACTTGGCGCCGGCTAATTCCTTTTTCTTGCGCGAAGCGATGATCTCTTCTTGCACGTTGCTCGGACACTTGCGGTAGGTAAGCAATTCCATGGTGAATGTACCTTGTCCCTTGGTCATACTGCGCAGGTCGGTGGCGTAACCGAACGTTTCAGCCAACGGTACCTCCGCGATGATGTACGAAACCGTATCGCGGATATCGGTCGAGCCGATGAGGCCACGGCGGCGAATCACGTCACCGACCACGTCCCCTTGGTAGAGTTCAGGACATTCGATTTCGCACTTCATGATCGGTTCAAGCAACATCGGCTTGCTCTTGAGGATCGTTTCGCGGAAACAGCCTTGGGCAGCGATGTAGAACGCGCGCTCGGACGAGTCGACGTCGTGGTAGCTACCGTCGCGCAAATCGATGCGGACGCCGACCACCGGAAACTCGGCCAATGGACCTTTGGCAAGCGAGTCGCGCATCCCCTTTTCCACAGGGGCGATGAACTGCTTGGGAATGCGACCACCGACGATATGCTCTTCAAACTCGAAGACCGTAGCACCTTCGGTATCGATCGGAGTCAACTCGCCCACGATGTGTGCGAACTGACCTGAACCACCGGTTTGCTTCTTGTGCTTGTAGTTGAATTCGACCTTTTGGCCGGGTGCTTCGCGGTAGCTAACCTTAGGAGCTCCCGCTTCCACTTCAATTTTGTATTCGCGACGCATACGCTCGATGTAGATCTCCAAGTGCAATTCACCCATGCCGCAAATGATCGTCTCGCTCGTTTCTTCGTCGTTGTAGACTTGGAACGTTGGGTCTTCTTTACGGAAACGTTGCAGGGCCTTAACCATTTTATCGGCATCGGCGCGTGCTGGTGTAACCGAGACCTTGATAACTGGCTCGGGGACGAACATGCTTTCGAGCGTACAGTAATCGCGTTCGTGAGCGTAGGTATCCCCCGAGGCGCAATCGATACCCATGATGGCCACGATGTCACCCGCTTCGGCGGAATCGATTTCTTCGCGATCATCGGCGTGCATGCGCACGATGCGACTGAAGCGATCCTTGCGCCCGGTGCGCTGATTGACGTACATCTCACCCTTGGTGATTTTACCTTGGTAGACCCGCAGAAATGTCAATTGACCGTATGGATCTTCGACGATCTTGAAGGCCATGCCAACAAACGGCTCGGAAGGATCGGGCTTGAGGGCAATCTTTTGAGTTTCGTCGTCGACTTTACGAGCCTTGATCTCGCGCTCCTCTGGACTAGGCAAGTAACGCACGACGGCGTCGAGCAGCGGCTGAACCCCTTTGTTCTTGAAGGCCGTGCCAACGAAGACCGGCGTCAGGCCTTGATTTTGCACGGCGTCTTTGACCACTTTGTGGATCAGCTCTTCGGTGACACTTTCCTCACTGAGCAACAGTTCCATGAGCTCGTCGTTGTACATCGACAGGCTCTCGAGCATTGCTTGGCGAAACTCCTTGGCTTCGTCTTGCAGATCGGCTGGGATTTCAGTCTCTTCGACATCGATTCCTTGGTCGCCGACAAAGCTCAGCATCTTCATCGTGATCAAATCGATACAGCCGGCGAACGTCTCCCCAGCTCCAACAGGCAATTGCATCAGCACAGCATCCGTGTTGAGCTTTTCGCGCATCATGGCCACGACCTTGTGAGCGTTTGCTCCCGTGCGGTCCATTTTATTGATAAAGGCTAGCCGCGGCACGTTGTAGCGGCGCATCTGACGATCGACCGTCAGCGATTGACTCTGCACCCCACCCACCGCGCAAAGTACGAGCACGGCACCGTCCAAAACTCGCAGGCTACGCTCGACTTCGATGGTAAAATCGACGTGACCGGGGGTATCGATCAAGTTGATGTGGTGCTGTTCTTTGATGTGATTATTGTTCGGCCCGCCCCAGGCCACGCTGGTGGCCGCGCTGGTGATCGTAATCCCACGCTCTTGCTCGAGCTCCATATGGTCCATGGTCGCACCGTCACCGCCACCCTTGACCTCTTCGATCTTGTGAATACGGCCGGTGTAAAACAGAATCCGCTCGCTCAAAGTGGTCTTACCCGAGTCGATGTGAGCACTGATGCCGATATTGCGTACTTTTGCGAGTTCCATAATTCACCTAGGAAGAAACCAAACCAAAACCAAGTGTTTATCTGTTAGGGGACATATATTACACCTTCCCTGAATCCTCGAAAGGCCAAAATACGACTGTTGCCAGCCGAATTGGCACAACAATTGATGGGATTTGTGGGACTCTGCTTCAGGCACTACCTACTGGACCAATTTCCCGGACAGCGGGTTCATTGGTCTAAGGTCAGAGTGGGTTAGGCCGGAACCGACGGCGGGGGCTGGGCTACGTTGGAAATGCATAAACCGACGGCGGAGCGTCGGGCTACGTTGGAAATGCAAAATCCGACGGCGGAGCGTCGGGCCACATTGGAAATGCAAAATCCGACGGCGGAGCGTCGGGCCACGTTGGAAATGCAAAATCCGACGGCGGAGCGTCGGGCCACATTAATGCGAACCCACTGGCCATCAATGGCAAGTTTGCTAGGCTGTGCCACGGAGTCACCCTGCGGTACAGTAACGCTCAATTCAGTCCCGCAACTTTTTCCACGCTTTGTTAAGGATCTCCTGGTGGCCAGTCCCCGAGTACTCATTTTACGTGCCCCAGGTACGAATTGTGATGCCGAAACCGCCTTCGCTTTCGAACAAGTTGGGGCGATTACGAACAGTATCCATGTCAATCAGTTAATTGAGGACCCGCGTCTGGGGGCCGGATATCAAATCCTGTGTCTCCCAGGTGGATTCAGCTACGGTGATGATATCGCGGCTGGCCGCATTCTGGCGCAACGACTCAGCATACACTTGCGCGACTTGGTAGAGGAACTGCGTGGCGATGGGCGACTTGTGCTAGGCATTTGCAACGGTTTCCAAGTCATGATGCGACTGGGAATCTTCTTTCCTGGCCTAGAAAAGTCTCCTCCAGCTACTCTAGCCCATAACCAACAAGCTCGGTTTGAAGATCGCTGGGTGCACCTAGTCAACCACAACTCCAATAGCGTTTTTCTCAAAGATGTCGAGCGCATGTACTTGCCGATCGCCCATGCTGAAGGCCGACTGGTGTTCTGTCCCGATGCGGACATCGCCAGTCTGCAATCCCATGGGCAATTGGGGCTGCGCTATTGCAACCCAACCGGTCTGAGCGGGGATGAGCCCCTGCCGTTTCCCGGCAATCCCAACGGAGCGGCCCTCAATGTGGCCGGCATTTCAGATCCTAGCGGGCGAGTTTTCGGGCTGATGCCGCATCCCGAGCGCTACATCGACCCAACTCAACATCCGTTCTGGACTCGCGAAAAATCATTGCCCGAGCATGGCCAGGGACGCAAGGTATTCGAGAACGCCGTCAACTTCTTTCATTGAATAGTGGACGCGGTTACGAGTCCGTTCGGATATAGTGCGACAGGGACTCGCAATCTCGTACACTACAACTTTTGGGTGGTGTAAAAGTTTATGGATTACCGCGACTTTTCCGAAAACAAAGTTTTTGCGGATTGTGCTAAATATTCCGAGCCGAGCTGGCCGATGACTAGGGTGACACCCAGACTGCAAAGTCTGGGCTAACTGTGCGGCCTCTACCTGATTGCTGGGTAGAGGCGTTTTGATGCCAGTTTCGCTAGGGAAGGCGCGGCAACCGTGAATAGAATCATTGCCTCAGTTGCAGTCATTTTGACCTTACTTGTCCAGGCTCCACTTGACGCACAGCAGCGTCGAGTTGCTAGCAGTGCGACAGCTCAAGTTCGTCCCTCGCAGGCCACACGAACGGTTCGGACAACCGCTGCACCGTCTCGGTCTAAAAGCACAACCAGTCGCCGGTCAGCCCAATCGGCTCCAACCGTCGCGCGTGCCAGCCACGACGAAGTCGTCTATGAGGACGGCTATGTCGAAGGTGGCTATGTCGAAGGTGGCTATGCCGAAGGTAGCTACGACGGTGGTGGCTACTATGATGACGGGATTGTCAGTGGTGGCGGTTGCCAAAGCTGTGGCGGCGGCGGTTGCGGCAGTTGCAGCGCCGGAGGTAGCTCCTGCAATACCTGCGCAGCGCCAAATCAATTCTGTATCTGCTTTCCATCGCACGGCTGGGTGCAGGCAGACTATCTGAATTGGTATCCCAGCGGCATGCGGACTCCACCATTGGTAACGACTAGCAATCCATCCTCAACGGCACGAAGCAATGCGGGCGTGTTGGGGTTGCCAACCACTTCGGTGTTGTACGGTGGCAATGACATTTTGGATGACAGTTGGTCTGGCTTTCGGATTCGCTTTGGCTGGTGGCTGGCCGCCCTGCCAGGTTGGGGCGTCGAAGGAGAATATGTCGGTTTTGACGAACGGACCGAATCGTTCTTTCAGCAATCGAACGGCACGCCAATCATCGCTCGTCCTTTCTTCAACTCCCTCGCCGGACGTGAGGATTCGGAATTGGTGGCCTTCCCTGGAGTCATTGGTGGTAGCATAGCCGTTGATGCGACCAGCCGCTTTGATGGTGCTGCAGTTCGCTTCCGCCGTCAAATGTGCTGCCAGGAAGGCTGTGGATATTCGAATATCTGCTGCCAAACCGTTCCGACCGCTTCGCGGCTCGATACCACGATCGGCTATCGCTTCTGGGAATTGAAGGAATCGTTGCAAATGCAAGAGCGCCTGACTTCCCAGCTTACTACCGATCCGGGCAGCTTCGACATCATCGATCGCTTCGACACTCGCAACCTGTTCAACGGTGCTGAACTGGGAGTGCTGTGGCAAGGCCGCCGCGGCTGGTGGTCGCTCGACATGCTGATGCGTCTGGGGATTGGTAACAACCTTCAGAACGTCACCATCAATGGTAGCACTGCGACCACGGTCAACGGCACGACCACCAACGGGACGGGCGGTTTGCTAGCACAGCGTACCAACATCGGAACCTACGAACGCAATCAGTTCACGATGGTCCCTGAACTGGGAGCTACGCTGGGCTATCAGGTTACTCAACGCCTACGAGCCACTATGGGTTATTCGCTGGTCTACATGGGCAATGTAGTCCGACCAGGCGATCAAGTTGACCTAAACGTTAATCCCAACCTACTACCCCCTGAGAATGTACCCTTTACTGGTCCACTCCGACCTCAGTTTCACTTCGTGGAAACCGATTACTTGATACAAGGTCTGAACTTTGGAGGCGAGTTCCGCTGGTAAGCCAGCAGGCATCTCGCGCCACAAACTACTCAAGCGCTTCCCAAGCGGGGTTCGACCTTCCAATATGGATTAGTCGGACCCTTTTTGCGTTTAGTGGCGGTTCCACGGAAGGAGCAAGCTTTCATGGCTAGCTTAATCACTCGTTTGCTTTCTCGATTCAAGACCCAAAAACGAAGTCGAAGAAACCGTCGCCAACTCGACCGTCGGCTTCGCGTCGAGCACATGGAGGCGCGCCGCCTAATGGCTGGCGACCTGGGCTCGATCGCTGGCAATGTCTTCACCGATTTGGCGGACGACGGTTATCAAGTTAGCGATGTTGGCATCGCAGGCGTCACCGTGAGTTTGTTTCAAGATGCCCCCGGCGCCGGCGCTGGGACGTTGGGTGCGGAGGATGGCGCGGCCATTCAAACGAACGTAACCGACGCCAACGGCAACTATAGGTTCAACGGATTATCATCCATCGACGATACTACCGACCAGCTATACTTTGTGCAGCAGTCTGCGGCTACCGGCAAGCTACAACGTACTGCCGAGTCATTGAAGTCGGTAACCATTACTCCGGCCATGGCCAATGGTGTGGAAGCCACCAATATCGATACCTACAATACCACTCCAGTAACTACTAGCCCCTTGCGGGCGGGGCCAGGCGGAACCGCCTCCGACCAAGCCACCACAGCGGCCGGTGAAGCCCTCGGAGGCGAACGCGACATTCAAGTCAATAATACGACAGTTCTAACTTCGGGTTCACAGAATTTAGACGTCGCTGTGAGTGGCGGTCTACTCAGTATTAGCCCAGACTTTGGAGTTACCGGAAGCGTGATCGTTTCTTACGATGGCGTGGATTTAAGTGCAGATACCCTCGACCACACGACCCTGCCGTTGACAGACCTCACCGCAAACGATGGGGAGGCGTTTGAGTTCCTAGTTGGATCTCAACCCGGGAATTCGTTGACGGTTAGCGTCTATAGTGGTGGCACTAATTTCTCGTCGGTGACAGTTCCTCTACCCGACACCTCTGTCGGTCCTCCTCAGGTCAACCTGATCATCCCCTTCGCCGACCTCGTGGTTGCAGGTGGAACTGGTGTTACCTTAACTGGCGTCACCGCAGTGCGGTTCCAAGTTGACGTTGCGGCCGGACAGGACGCGCAAATCAACTTTACAAGTGTTGTCGCTGCAGATGTTACCACTCGCAATTTTGCCAACTTGAACCCGATGTCTCTGGGGAACCTCGTCTTTAGAGATAACAATAACAACGGCATGAAGGATGCCGGAGATCCCGGCATCCCAGGCGTGCGCGTCGAATTGTACGAAGACACCAACGCCAATGGCACTTACGATACGGGCATTGACACCGCAGTCGGAACGGCGCAAACGACCGACGCCAATGGCAACTATCTATTCTCCAACCTGCTACCTGGTGCGTACATCGCGCTGGTTCCCATCTCTCAATTCGCCGCCGGTCAAGCACTTGAGGGGCTGTTGACGAGTACTGGCAACGATCCAACTCCAGATCCTGATATCAACGTCTCCGATAATGACGATAACGGCGCGCTGATCGCTGGTGTAGGCGTTGCAACAGCGGCCATCACGCTTGCCTCAGGTACCGAGCCGACCAACGATGGTGACACCGATAACAATTCGAACTTGACACTCGACTTTGGCTTTGCACCGCAGATTGACTTGGGCGTGGTCAAGACCGCCAACGTGACTACCGTGCAAGCTGGCAACCAAATTACTTACACGCTGACCGTTACCAACGCTGGTCCAGCAGCAGCGACCAACGTGGTGGTTACCGACAATCTTCCCAATCTATCCCCCGATGCGCTGGTGATTGTCTCCGCAACAGCCACGGGCGGTGGTGTGGTGACTCAACCGGGCAATGCCAACGGTGAGGTCGAAATTAGGTACGCTTCGCTCGCCGCAGGCCAAACGGAAACCGTCACGATTATCGTCCGTGTTCCAGCCGCTGCGGCCGCTGCGGCGGCAATCACTAATACGGCGACCATAATTGGTGAAGGAGTCGAACCGACTCCCGACAACGTAAATATCAATACCGACAGTCTCGATGTCGCGGTAACGCGCCAAGCCGTGTTGACCTTAACCAAAACAGATGCGCCGGATCCAAGCACCGTGGGGGGGACGCTGACGTATACTATTCTTGTCACGAACACTGGTCCTTCGACGGCTACCAATGTCGTGGTCAGCGATACGTTGCCCGCTGGACTAACCTATGTGAGCTCGGATACGACGGCAGGCGCAGTCGCCCATGCCACCGGTGTGATTACCGCGACCATTCCGACCTTGGCACCCAGTGCTTCAGCCACCGTCACCATTGTGACCACCATTCAAGCGAGCTTTGCCGGCAGCACGATTCCCAACTCGGCGACGGCTCAAGCTGACGATGCTGCGCAGGTGACTGCCAACGCCACGACGGCCGTCAATCCCGACATCGACCTACAGATCACCAAAGACGATGACGTCGATCCAGTCAATCGTGGCGGTGTGTTGGTCTATACCTTGACCGTCTTTAATGACGGACCTAGCGGAGCCACCAACGTTGAGGTCGTCGATACGCTTCCTGCCGGCGTGACCTTCGTGTCGGCAACGGGGGGCACGGTTACCGGTGGAACCGTTGGTACCAACGGGCCTGTAACCATTGATCTCGGAAGCATGGCTTCGAAACAGACTAAGGTCATTACCTTGACCGTCAACGTGGCCAGCAATGCGGCTGCGTCCATTAGCAATTCCGCCATAGTCCGTTCCACCGAGTCGACGGCTGGCTTCGATCGCGACACTACCAACAACACGGCTACCGAGCCGACGGCTACGCAAGGCACCATCGATTTGGAACTGACCAAAACGGCTTCGGCTGCGTCGGTCAAGCCCGGCCAATCCCTGGTATACACCATCGTCGTTACCAACAAGGGACCGTCGGATGCTACCCTGGTGAGCTTGACTGATAACATCCCCGATGGAATCCGAATCACCAGTGCGACATCTACCGTCGGCACCGTAACGATTCCCGCCTCGGCCCAAGACACTACCGCGGCCAATGCCGACGACCTAACGCTCAACATTGGCAACTTGGTCAAGGATGCGACGGTCACGATTACGGTCAATGCGACCGTGCTGCCAGGAACCACCGGTTCGATCACCAACACGGCCAACGTGAGTACCACGGATACCAGTCTGATCGAGACGATTACCGCCAATAATACTGGTTCAGTGACCACCACGTTGACGCCAGAGATCGACTTGGCGATCACCAAGACCGACTCCGTCGACCCAGCCACAGCGGGCAGCCCGTTGACCTATACGATCACCGTTACCAACTCGGGGCCTTCGACGGCAACCAACGTCAATGTAACGGATAATCTACCGACCGGCGTCAGCTTCACCAGTGGCAGCGCCAGCCAAGGCACCGTAAGCAACGCGGCGGGCGTGGTCACCGGTAACTTGGGGACGCTGGCACCGGGTGCCTCGGCAACCATGACTATCATCGTGGGCGTCAATGCAGCGACGCGCGGTACGATTACCAACACGGTCAGTGTCGTCGGTGCTGAAACGGAGCCAATAACCAATAACAACAGTGCCTCACAAGACACGGTGATCAATGGAAGTGTCGACTTGGTCATTACCAAAGTCGATTCGATTGATCCTGTAGCTGTTGGCGGTGCGTTGAGCTACACGATCGAAGTGACCAACAACGGTCCGTCCACTGCAACCAATGTCGTTGTCACGGATAACTTGCCAACCACCTTAGCTTACGTCTCGGGCAACTCCACCGTAGGCACCGTCACCAACGCCGGTAATGCAGTTACCGCAAACGTTGGTACCCTGGCGAGTGGTGCCAAGGCGATCATTACCGTCAACACGACCGTATCTGGTACAGCCACAGGGACGATCACTAATACCGCCAGCGTCGTCGCGGCTGAGGCAGAGTCCAATACCGCCAACAACTCGGCTACTCAAACAACCGCCTTGGTAACGCCCGGTAGCATTTCTGGCTTTGCCTACCTCGACGTAAACCGCAATGGAACGCGCGACAACGGTGACACGCCGCTGCCAAACGTAGCGGTCGCCTTGTCGGGAACGGAGACGGGGACGGGGACTGCAGTCACACGTCAAACGACAACGGATGCGAACGGTGCTTATACCTTCAGCAACTTGCTGCCTGGCACCTACCAGATTGTGCAAACGCAGCCGACAGAGTATAAGGATGGCCAAACCAACGTCGGCACCGGAGCAACGGGATTGGCGGGGACTAACCAGATCACCACGATCCAGCTTGGAAGTGGTGCCAACGCCCAGGCCTTCAATTTTGGCGAATTACAGCCCGATTTGAGCAAGCGTCGCTTCTTGGCCTCCTCGTAACCAAGCCCTAAGCGGTTTCTCATGCTGCCTGCTCCCAAGTACTTTGCACAACTGCCCAACCCGCTCGTGCTCCAAATCGTTGGAGCCGATGCGGCCAAGGTAGTCAACAACATGTCGACCAACGACCTTGCTAAACTCCCTGTGGATACCGCACTGGAGAGTTTTATCACCGACGTGCGAGGTTGGGTGGTCGCACATGTTGGCGTGTTAAAACAAATGGATCGCGTGTGGCTTTTGGGCTCGCACGCATCGCCAAGCACGATTGCCACTCACATCGATCGCTATATCATTCGCGAAGATGCAGTGGTCAGCGATGTCTCACAAGAGTACGCGCTGTTCATCGTAGGCGATGGGATAGTCGAGCATGTTGCCAGTCAAACTGAAGGTCTTGTAAGCGACGGTAACGCATCCGCAGATCACCTGACACCGGTATCAGCAAATTCGCTTTTCGAGCCATCCAATCTGTTCGCTTTCGCATGTCCCCTACCCATTTTCGGACAACGAACGCTACTGCTGTGCTGTCCGGCAGAGCGGGCGGAACAAGCCATCGAAACGCTGAGCGCCAATGGCTCCGAGTTTTGCACTGCAGAGCGATTCGAATGGTTGCGTATTTCGAGTTTTTGGCCACTGCATCCGTCTGACATCGGCGACAAGACCATCCCGCAAGAGCTCGATCGCGATCAGCAGGCGATTAGCTTCACCAAAGGTTGCTACTTAGGACAAGAGACGATCGCACGTTTGGACGCGCGCGGCCAATTGCAAAAAAAACTGTGCTTGATCGAGCTCTCATCGACTGGGGAGTACGCCGTTGGTGACGCGCTGACCAATGGCGAAAAGGAAGTCGGCCACATCACTTCGCTTGCGCGCGATCCAGCCAGCGGTTCCATTCGCGCACTAGCCATCTTGCGTCGCGGAAACTTTGCGGCAGGTACTCGACTCACAGGCAACGGTTTCGAAGCTCACGTTCTACCGTAGCATTCTCTGAACAACAGGCGCTGGAGTCTAGGCTTTAGCCGATCTTCGCGCATCTCAAATCGCAATGTAGAACAATAGCCGTCGCCCTCGCTGGAAAAATGCGAAAGCCGAACTTGGTACTCATGAATACTCTAGTGCATCATCCACACTAAGACTGGTCGAAGCTCTGGGCAAAGGCTATAGTATTGCACATCGTTCTCCTGCCGCTTCATTTTCGTGCTAAGTAAATCCCCAAGGTGACGAGTGATGTTCGGAAGTTTTCGTAGACGCTGCTGGCTAACATTGTTAGTCGCAGTCATCGGACTCAACACTTTGACAGGTCGCGCCCAATCGGTCCCGGCTATGGCAGTCTTGCTGCAGCACGATGCGGTCAAGAACGCCGAGGCGGCGCGCTGGGAGCAACAACTGTTTCTTTCACCCATGGGCTTATCTGCTGACAATCATGCCGAGCCAGGCGAAGTCAGTATGCCGCGTATTGCCGCAAGCCTAGTCAGCCTCGCATGGTTGGGACATGCGCCCGACGACAGTTTGAGTTTGGTGGTCGAGCAGGATCATTGGATCGTGCGCTGGTCACAGCGTCCCGCCTCGACCGCTGTGATCGTAATGACGTTTGACATGCCGCCGCAATTGCTATCCGAGCTCGAGCCGCTAAAGTCGGCCGGCGATGGTTCAATCTTACTTCCTGCGTGTATGGCACTCACCACGGGTGAGAAGATTCGCTACGAGCCGCAAGCGTTCAAAAATACTGTGGGCTATTGGGTAGGCAAGCATGATCATTGTGAGTGGAAATTCGATGTGGCTCGCGCGGGATCCTTTAATGTCGAGGTCTTGCAGGGCTGTGGAACGGGCCAAGGTGGCAGCCGTGCCAAACTCTCGGTTCCGACGATTGAAAGCACTGCACCGCTCGAATTCGAAGTGCTCGAAACGGGACACTTTCAAAACTTTCAGTGGCGACATTTGGGGACGATCGACATCACCACCAGCGGCGTACATTCGCTCAAGATCGAGCCGATCGAGATTCAGCATGCGGCGCTGGTCGATATTCGCGCCGTACAGTTGATCCCCGTACCTTCCGCAAAGTAGCCCGCACTGCCCGCACTGCCCGCTTTTCCCACTCTGTCCCTTGTCCAATTCGCTAGAGCGCAAAGTCGTTTTCGCAACCGTTCTACTTTGAGTCGAGATCGAGGCGTCGCAATAGACGTTGCCAACGCTCGACCAACCGATTCGCTGGCGCGTTGAACGCACGTGGTTGTAGCACGAGCCATTGCAGCCACTGCACAGCAGAAAGCAGAGTGCCGACTCGATCCAGCAGACGCACCCGATCTAGCTCGACGTGCGGGTTGACTGCTCGATAGGCCTCCCAGCCGAACAGCCAGCGGCGTTGATCCAATGGCTCGAGTGATCCCAACAGCCGAGCGACATCGGTGGCTGGTTCGTCTATCCGCGCGGCACCGAAATCGATGATGCCAGTTACTCGATCGTCGGTAAACAAAACATGATCACTCCATACATCGCGTAACACGAAGTGCAGCGCTACAGGCTGATCTCGCGAGCTCGCCAACTGCGGTAGCAACTGAGGCCCGTGGGCTGCCAAGTGCTGCATGGTTTGGATCGCCAACCCATGATGGGATGACTCACCCAGTGGCAGTCGCGCCCAGTGGGGCAACTGCTGCAAGCAGTGTTCGAGCTTTTGCCGACGCTCGACAACCGTTGGACTGAGTCCCCTTTGCGTGAGTGGCTGCGGAGATGCTTGCCAAGTGCGGTGCAGCGTGCCCAAGGCCCGTAGGGCTGCTTGGAGGCGTTGAGACGATGGTGCTGCCAAGTAGTCTGCCGTGCCTGGCATCCACTGCGTGACCTCCCACAAGTGTCTGCCATCGCTGGTGAATGAACCACCATGGCGGTTCAAGGTGATGGCTGGGACGAACGGCACGCCGTGCTGGCGGGCGGCGAACATGGCGGCATGAATTTCGCCCAAACGCTCACGACTCGGGTGGGCTGCGGGCCAACACCGCAGGGCTACGGGGCCGTGGGGCGATTGGCAGTGCCACACCTGGGCACCGGAGAGTCCGCCGCTGGCCAACGGCCCCAGCGATACGGAGTTGGGGGCGACCAGTTCTTGGAGAATCGTTTCGGGGATAGAATAGTGGTTTCGCAAGAGTTGGTTCCGCAGCAGCTTCGAAGGCATCCCAGGTATGATATTGGTCGGCACGATGAATTGGGCGAGCACCCGCTCGCGTGGACTGTTTCGATGCCCGCAGTGTGGCGATACGCAACAATTCCGTGTGCGCGCGTCGCGACCGTTCTTGACACTTTATTTTATCCCGGTGCTTCCAATCGGCGGCTTGCAGCATTACGTCGAGTGTCGTCAGTGTAAGAACTCCTACGAGCCAGAGATCTTATCTGCCAATATGGCCACCTCGCACTTAAGCACACAAGCCGGCCGCAAGGGGACGGAAGGCGACCTATCGGACGCGGTGGACAAACGTCGCGAAGGCAGCATGCGCGCACCGTTCGCTGAAGACCTGTTAAAAGTTATCGCGCTGATTATGGTCGAGGACGGGCACGTTACGGAAGACGAAATTCGCGTGGCGCGTCTCATCTACGAAAACATGGTCAAGCAGAGTATTTCGCGCGATGAACTAGGACGCATGTGCGCCTTCGTGCAGCAGCAGCGGTTGAGCACCCAAAGCTTCCTGGCCACCGCACGCGACCGCCGAAGTTTAGAAGAAAAACTTATGCTAATCCAAGCCCTTTTTGGCGTGGCTGGGGCCGATGGCGAGGTTTCGCCCCGCCGCCTAACGGCCCTGATCAAAGCACAGCAGTTATTGGAACTGGACGAAGGCGAGTTTCAACGGGCAGTCGCAGCGGCCGACCAGTGGCTGGTCTAACTATCTAATGTGGCCCGACGCTCCGCCGTCGGATTGCATTTCCTGAACGATAGCCGACCAGTCGCTGGTCTAACTGTCCAACTCGCCCAAAAGCTAGTAGAATCATCAATCCCAAAAGAGTCGTAGCGACTAGGGGAAATTGACTGTCTATGATAGGACAGACCGTGTGGAAAGCTGCTTTTGAGCACTTAACCGCCTCTTTGACAAATAGATAACCTTCACCAGCGAGTTCGGTTTGCTATACTTGCCAATGTAAGCTATGGTTTTCCTAGGGGGCTAACCGACATGAGTTCGGATCATCTTGACGATTTGCTAAAACAATGGCCTTATGAGCCAGACTCCTTGTGCGTGCGTCTGCTCAAAGGACACGACGGGCGTGATATAATCCAATTGCGAATCGATTTGGGAATTTTGCAGTTGGAAACCGATGGACGTCCCGACGGCTTTCGCCCTGAAGGGCACGATACACTGCTCGACTACCTATGCAAGCAAGAAGCCTGCGATCCCGACTTTGAGCTCGATGAGCCGGCGTGTGTGGAGATCGATCGCGAGTTCGTGCAGTTCTATCACCGTCGCGTAGCTTGGCTTCGTCTGCAACGCTTCGAGCGCGCAGTGCGCGATGCCGACCACACATTAGCCTTGATGGATTTTTGCCGCGAGCATTCACCCTGCGAAGATTGGACGTTGCAACATGAGCAGCATCGCGCCTTCGTGCTCTTCCACCGGACGCAAGCTGCCGCCCTTCAAGCTATCGAAGAGCAGGCACCCGAGGATGCCGTCGAAGCCATCAATGATGGGCTCGATATGATCGAAGAGAATTTCGTCGATATGGGCTGGGAGGAGCATTTCGAATCGGACGAATTGGTCGAACGCTTGATGGAGCTCCGCGAATCGCTACGCAACGATTTCTCAATCGATAAAACGCTCAACGAACAATTGGCCGATGCGGTCGCCAGCGAACAATACGAATTGGCCGCTCGCCTACGCGATCAAATGTCCCAACGTGGCTCGTAAAACTAGTAACCGGATAGTCGGCGATCGCACCGCCGGTCAGCTGCTTTCTGTGTCGCCCTCCGCTCTCAAGCCAATTGTCGGCTATTGGCACAGTTCAGTCGTTACGATTGAGTTGACTTCGTACTAACGCGCGTTCAGCGGCGGCGCGGTCGGGTAATTGCCATCGTACCAGGGCTCGTGATTGTAGCTTGGCGTCAGCGGAAAACCGCGCGCAGCGTTAGGTCCATAAGCATTGTTATGGTTACCTCCCGATTGGCCCACGCCCCCGTAGCCGGGTGTACCGTAGCCGGGGGTACCGTAGCCAGCATTCGGCGGCATACCGCCCCTACCATAACCGCCGGGATTTACGCCAATATTAGCTTGGAACGAGCCGTTGGTAATGCCATACGGTGCTTGCGGTCCCCACGCGTCGTAGGGCACCGCATAGGGGCGGAACGGAAAACGCCATTGTTCATACGGGATGATTGGCCGCCCCCATTGCTCGACGACGTGCACGTTGTCAGCCGACTGTCCTGCTTGGAGCGTGCTCCGAAAATTCCGATAGCCGCTGCGTGAAAAGTCATCGCGAAAGGGGGCCAGCGGCTGCTCGGCCACAGCATACTGATCGACTCGTTGGCCACTGGTAGGGCTATGCGTGTAGGTCGAGGCCCAAGTCATCCAGTCATCGGCGCGAAGATAGCCTGCGCCCAGCCACATTGTGCCAGCCAAGAGGAAGATGCTCAGCCTAGTTAGCAGGTTGTCAGTAATGGTTCGCATAGCTTCCAGCTTAATTGCCGGCCGAACGAAACACCGATTTGGTACTGTTTTCTTCGGTTGCGGCGTCGGTTTTTGGCAGATTTTGACGCGTGTAACGATTGTAGAACCTCGAGCATTCGTCACCTCCCTAGATTTAATTGTGGTTGAAGCACTTGCGACAAAACCGATTCAACTGCGAGGCGATCTCGCCGAAGTCCGGCAATGGATTACAATTAGGTCGCACCAGCCACTGCCGATCTGCGTGTTCGCAGATCCTCGCACGGAAAACGAGTTCATTCTTGGCCCGTACCTATTAACTTTGCCTCAAGCCGATGTATAGAAAATTCCTGCGTTCCAAGATTCACCGCGCCACAGTCACCCAAGCCGACTTGGACTACGAAGGCTCGTTGACCCTTCCACCGAACTTGATGCGGGCGGCGGATATCCAGGCCTACGAGGCGGTGCAAGTCTGGAATGTCACCCGCGGTAGTCGCTTGGAAACCTATGCAATTGCCGGTGAGGAGGGGAGTCTAGATATCTGTGCCAACGGTGCTGCCGCCCATTTGATTTGCCCCGGTGACGTGATCATCGTGGCTACCTTCTCGTTTCTAGTTGACGCCCATGAAGATACGACATCTGTCGAGCCTAAGGTGGTTTTTGTCGACAGCACCAATCAAATGATCCACGTCAGCCGAGAAATCGCCGGCCCTCGCCGCAGAGGTGTGCTGGGCGAGAAGTCCGATAGCTGTTGCTAATGGCAAGGCCCGAGCACGGATAGTGACACTCTCGATGGCACCTCACGCTTCTGCGATCCATACTTGCAAGCGTTGGTGGCTTTGGAATCCGCACCGGCGATAGATGTCCAGCGCGGGCCAATTCTGCTCGTCGACTGCCACGACCAGCGTCTGGCTACCGAATTGGCGAGCGAGGTTGATTGCGCGCTGCACCATTGTCTTGCCTAGTCCCTGTCCCCTCGAGCCTGGTAGTAGTCCCATGTAAACCAGCTCCACCAGTTCTGGTGAATGCTGTTGAAGTAGTAAGCAGCCCGCAACGCGACCGTCGACTTCGAGCACTTCCCACCAGGGAGCGATCTGTCGAAGCTTCCGACCATCGAGGAACCCGTCGAGTACTTCTCCCCGGCTGCGCCGCCCGTTCATAGCTGGGCAATCGAGCGTATCGATAAAAGTCGACTCGATAAATTGCGCCATACGATTGTGAGCAAAATGATGCGCCGGTCGCCAACCCAATGTGGCCCGACGCTCCGCCGTCGGATTTAACGTGGCCCGACGCTCCGCCGTCGGATTTAACGTAGCCCGACGCTCCGCCGTCGGCTGTGCATCCCACTGTCTTGAATCCTCCGCTATTGAGCGCAGCGGAGCAACCTCGCCAATAACCTTGCTTTGCCGGCCAAGTGATAGATCACTCGTGATACCTTTGGAAACTACTTGGGACACTTCGAGCCATTGGTGCTCGATGCCGGTTACCTGGTGAAAGCCCGCATGCTCTACC
Organism: Pirellulaceae bacterium; assembly: GCA_020852965.1. Taxonomy (GTDB): domain Bacteria; phylum Planctomycetota; class Planctomycetia; order Pirellulales; family Pirellulaceae; genus Aureliella. The sequence goes on from JADYZV010000003.1 coordinate 36,888, forward strand.
AGCTTGGCGGAGGCCAAGTCATCATGGCGCACGACGGCTTGAATTTGCGAGATCTCAAACCGGCGAAGCTGATCGACTTGCCATTCGATGAGTTCAGCAGCGGCTTGATCCCAGCCCACTGCGGCTCGGACGCCACCTAGCGTGGCCACATTGCCGCTCAGGAGTTTGAAATAGCTGGCCACCGCAGGCGCATCGTCACTTGAGAGAACGAGTGGACGCAGCCATGGCCGCATCGGAGCCGGACACCGCTCCCGCCGCACCTGGGCATCATGCAGCACGGCCGCGAATTCGCGATCCTCCAAATCGCTATGAATCCAGCGTAAGAGTCCATCCGACTCGTTAAACTCAGCCTCAGCGTCGAGTTTACGGTTCACAATTTTACCAACTGTCTAGCGTGCATGTGAATGAACTTAGTGCGAATCGGTACAATTGGTGAGTGAACCGCCTGCCCTGTTAACGACCATGTTACAATAGAAGCAGGTCGGCTGCGATACACTACTCATCGGAGATTTGCAGATGCTCGCGCATCGAACGTGCTTGCGTTACGTGCTTTTGGCACTGGTTCTTATTGGGCTCAACGTCCGGGGGTCGCACGCCTATGGGCAGGGTACGTTTTTGGAAAAACTAGAAGCCGCGGTGCGCGAGCGGTTGGCTGAACCGAGTCAATCCAATCAGCCCAGCAGCGATTCGCCGGCTGCGGAACAGGTGACTGAAGAAGAGCTGCCGAGTCCACAGGCGACAGCAACGGCGAGCGGAGGTACTGCTTCGAATCGACCGCCGGCTACCACCTCGATTCTCGAAGGGGGTGCCCCCTCGCTGCGACCCGGCGACCGGCCAGTTCCAACACCTTCAACGGACAGCAGTCGGGAGAACAATGCTCCATCCGCTCCCAGGCGCATCTATTTGGGTCTGGAAGCCGAAGAGATCAGCGGTGGTGGCATCGGCGTTCGCGTTACCAAAGTCACCGACGGCTCGCCAGCCTGGAAAGCTGGCTTTCGCGCGGGAGATCGCATTGCGGGCATCAACGGGTTTGCCATTGCCGGCTTGGACACGATGGTCGAGCGACTTGGCAAGACCTCTCCGGGCGAAACGGTCAAGTTCTTGGTCAATCGCAACGATCGCAACATGGAATTGGTGGCCGTGCTGATGGATGCAGAGCTAGCTAGCCGTATTGCGGGAGAGCCATTGGCGACCGGAGCCAATTCGAGTCGGCTCCCTGGCGGCGCCAACGATCTGGGTTCGGACGACGCTTCGCCAGACAGCAGCCCTTGGTTGGGAGTGACCGTCAATGATTTGAGCCCCGAGTTCCGCAAGCAGTTCGGGCTGACAGTCTTTCGTGGCGCGGCGGTAACAACGGTGGCCGCCAATTCCCCAGCCTCGAAAATCGGTATACTCGCCGGAGACGCAATTATCGCAGTGGCCGGAACTCCGATCGAAACGGCGCGTGACTTGACGCTCTGGATGAGCTCCGCTCGGCCAGGTCAGAGGGTCGAAGTTACCTATCAACGTGGCACGGCGGCGCGCACCGCACCACTCACGCTCGAAGTCACACCGGAGAGCCGCGCAGCCAATCGTGCTCCGCTGGCAGAGTCTGTTCGCTCACGCCCCAATCGCTCGGCGGGTGCCCCTGCTGGGCCAGTCGCGGATGCGGCCGGCGTGGCTCCCATGGCTCCGGCCACATCCACTCCAATTCAGAACCAGTTTCCGCTGCAGGCCCCCGCCACTTCGTTGCCGACGGAGCCGCAAGTTGCTGATGTCGTACCTAATGTCATTCCGACTCCCGCTGTTCCGGCCGTGCCTGAATCGTCAACTTCGGAAGTGTTCGAACTGCGCCAGGAAGTGGCTCGACTGCGGGCTGAGCTTGAAAAAGCCAATCAACGGCTTGAAACAACGCAGAATCGCTTACAGAAAATCATCGAGGGACTTGGTAAGGAATAAGCAGCGTGAACCAACATTTACTTCATCGGTCGCAGCACGGTGAACCGACAAATCCCGTTTCTACGATCGTGGGCGGTCTCTGTCTAATGGCTTGCGTGTGGTGGCTGTCACCGCAAGTTGATGCACAAGATTTTCCGCCCAGTCCACCGCAACTCGCTGCGTCATCAGACGGAGCACCTTCTTCCAGCCCAACAGCAGCCATCGAGTCCAATGAAATGGCTGTACAGCCATCCATGGATGCCGAGATTCGCGCGTTGGGCGATTCAAGCTACCGAGTGCGACAGATGGCGCGCTGGCGGCTTGAACAATCACCATTAGAAACGCTCGCCGCGATCGAAGGCTGCTTAGCTGACGTTGATTACAATACCGGTGGGCAACTGATCGATCTACTCAGCGCCCTCGCAACTCATAGCGAAGAGGCTATCAGCGGTCATGCTCGGGCGATTCTGCGCACACATGCCAATCGCGTTTCCTCTGTCGGCCGCAAAGCCGACGCAGCACTGCGAGCGATCGCCGATTTGCAAGAAGCTCAAGCGATCGAAATACTTACCCATCATGGCGCTCACTTCGGTTCTCCTAACCGTTTGGGCTTTTCCCTCAATGCGCGACTCTCGTTGGAGTCGGGTGAGCTATCGCTGTGGATCGACCAATCCTTTAGCGGAGACGACGACGTGGTGGCTTGGATTCAGTTCCTCAAGTCGATCGACACCGTTTTTTTTGAAGGTCCAGAAATCAACTCAAATCACTTTCGAGCTCTGGAAAAATTGCCCGGCATCAAGAATGTAAAGCTCAAACACGTGAGTGTGACTGCCGACGATTTAAATGCGCTTTCTTCCTTCCAGTCTCTTGAGTTATTAGAATTGTGTTACGTCGACGTGGACGATAGTTTTTTGGATCAAATTGCCAAACTACCGATTAGTCAATCGCTGCGTTTGTCGGGTACTGGCATCTCCAGTGAAGGTGCTGAGCGCTTGGCTGGGCAACTCGATGGCATCGAAATCTACTGTGGCAAGGGAGGCTTTCTGGGAATCCAGACTCATCCCAAGGATACGCTGGTCAACGATGTCATCGACGGCTCGGGAGCCAAACTGGCTGGAATCGAGATTGACGACGAACTCACTCATGTTGATGGCGTGCCTATCAAAAATATGGCCGACCTGCGGACCGAACTGGGCAAGCATCCTGCCGGAGATCGCATAGTGATTACACTCAAGCGGACTTTGCCAAGCACCGAAGTGCCCAACACGCAGAACGTTGTCGAGCTGAAGTTGGAAGTGACTCTCGGCGAGGATCCCAAGTGAGCCTGCTCGTCTGTGCCAGTTGCCTGGTTTCTGCCTCGCAGCCCTTTACCCGGATTATTCATGAGCGCCTAAACCAAGTTGCACGGTACCCTCCCGCGCGCCGATGGTACCTCCCGCGCGGGAGGGTCGCGAGTAATGCGAGCGGGGAAGGTACTTGAACAATTCGTGTTTAAACTCATGACTAACGGATTACCTCAGACGCTCAAATCTACGGCAGACCTCCTTCCGTTCCGCCGCGCGCTATTGGCCTGGTATCACAAGCACCATCGGCCGCTTCCCTGGCGACAAACGCATGACCCCTATGCCATTTGGGTCAGCGAAATCATGTTGCAACAAACGCAAGTGACCACGGTCATCGAGTACTATGAGCGCTTCTTGGGGCGATTCCCTACGGTGCGCAGTCTGGCCGATGCGCCCGAGCAGGAAGTACTGACGCTATGGGCAGGGCTGGGATACTACCGACGGGCGCGGCAAATGCACGTTGCCGCTAAGGAGATCGTTCAGCAGCAGGGGGATGTCTTTCCTGCGACTTTCAACGAGGTACGAGCCCTGCCCGGCGTCGGTCGCTACACCGCCGGAGCCATCGTCTCCTTCGCCTATGGACACCGAGCTCCGATTCTAGAAGCCAATACACTGCGTCTGTACAGTCGTTTGATCGGTCTGCGCGAAGACCCCAAAAGTGCTTCTTCGCAACAACTATTGTGGCGCTTCGCTGATCACCTCCTACCAAAAACGGGTGCTAACATTGGGAAGGTCAATCAAGCCTTGATTGAGTTGGGAAGCTTAGTTTGCACACCCAAACGGCCCAACTGTGCCGTTTGCCCTGTGAAGCGATTCTGTGCAACCTATCGCGGCGGACTACAAGCCGAGATTCCACGCTTACCAGCACCGCAAACCTACACTCCCCTGCACCATGCCTTGGTCGTCGTACATCGCGGCAAAAAGACGCTCATGCGTCAGAACCCAGCAGGCCGTTGGTGGGCAGGTCTGTGGGACTTCCCTCGAATCGATCTAACGGAGTTGGGCTGGCATCAGGAATTCGACCGAGCCGAACCACACCTCATGTTACAAGTAGGACTGGTTGAGCAAGCTATGCAGCAGGCGCTGGGTCTAGAGCTGCGTGAAGCAACGAGCGAGTACTTGACAACGGTCAAGCATGGAGTGACTCGCTACCGCATTGCACTCCACTGCTTTCGCGCCATGCTGCGGCCCGCAGCCCGCCTTCCACCCCCCCACACTTGGCAATGGGTTGACTTGGCAATCGAGCCGCAGCTACCGTTCACTTCGACTGCGCAAAAGCTTCGCCGCTGGTTACTCACTCAGTAATCGTAACCCGCAGCGCCAGCAGGGAAGTTTGACATCCAAATCACAGGCGCGGGTGCTCCAAGTTTTCAAATCGTAACCCGCAGCGTCAGCAAGGTAGTTTGACATGACTGCAAACGAGTTGCGTAAAACCAAGCTAATTGATGCTTTAGCGATTCGATTCCGACTTAAACGCCCTTGCCGACGCTGCGGGTTATGAATCATTCAGGTCTAACTGTCGCAATGGATATTCCAGTCACAGCAACCATCGACCGGCGGAGCGCTCCACGACTACATAACTAAAACTGCGTCTGATACTGTGTGTAAAAGAAGTCGGCATTAGCGTTCGTGGGCACACCTGGTGTGCTGTCATAGTACTTGCCTGCAAGGAAGAACGAGTAGCCAAACAGCAGGCTGTTACGGGCGTCCAAATTGATGGTGGCTAACACGTCGAGCTCATTTCCAAGATCGCGGCTACCAGCCTTGTTTCCAGGATTGAATGGATTCATCGTCACGCTGTAAGGAGTCGTGGCTTGATCGAGGAAGAAGTAGTGATACCACAGCAAAACGGTCGTTTTATTTCCTACCGGCGTGATGAATTGCATATTCACATCGTGTAAATTGCGACGACCGAACAAATCCATGAACCCGTTGTACTTGTGAGCCAGCGGATAAAGGTGATCGAAGCCATTGTCGCCACGGTTGACCAAAGCGCTGTTCCCACCGGAGGCATAGTCATACCAGCCCCAAATGGTCGGCTGCCACGTAGCGTTACCTACGCACAGATCTAGCTTGCGGCCCAGCCCACCGGTGATGAAACTTGCATTGTGAGTGCTTCCGTTCGAGTTGTCGCCGAACTGCACGCCACCTTCTAGCTCGTACAAAAAGAAGTCACCGCTGCCCGCTACGCGACTGCCCAAGGTGTGGTAGGAAAAGTTGGCGTCTTGGTCGTCGTAGCCCAAGTAGTATGCGTCGACGATGCCGACGTCTAAATCCTTGCGTGACAAATAGGCTCCATAGAAGCTGCGGTTATTGTTCGAACTATCCCACTCGTTGGTGCCCCCGGTAGCGGCCACGCGATTGACTGGGTTGGTATAAAACAGGTCTCCATCGAGTTCTTTGCTGGCGTACGTTAGTCGATAGCCATCGAAGGTGCGGCGTGTGTTCGCCCAATCCAACGGCGATACCAATCGCTGTGCACCGAATAGCAATTCTTGCCGTCCGAGCCGAGCCGATACTGTCCCCGCGCCGCTGTCGTATAGCTTGGCATCAAAGAACAGGTTTTGAGCTTCGCCTCGGTTTTCTTCGATAACTCGTGGGGCAAAGTTCTCCCCACCCGAGTCGGCATAGAGATACTCCCCATAGAATCGAATATCCTCCGTGATTCGATAGCTACTGAACAGCCGCAATCGACTGAGCCAGAAGTCATCGTCTCGACCAGTTAGGCCAAAGCCCCGCATGTTGTTTTCGTGATGATAGCGACTGCGATACTCGCCCCCGACATCGAGCTGGCCAACGGCCATTCCCTTCAGGCCATCGCCAAGGAAGTACGGACCGTTATATTTGGGATCATCGAGGTAGCTGAAGTTGTTAGCGTAGAAGACACCTTTGTATGCGTTCTTCATCGAAGCGTTGAGTGCTTCTTGTTTCTTTTTTTCCGCCGCTGGATCGCTGGCGATCACTACGGCGGCTTTGGAATCGACGCTGCCTACCGTCGGATTGCTGAGTTGCGGCTGAGGCTGAGGCTGAGGCTGAGCTAGATTCGCTGACGTGGCAGTCTGCCGAACCGCCCGTCCCGATCCGACTTGCGTTTCAGCGTTCGGCGCGACTGCCGATGGTCGTCCTAAGCTACCGATCACTTGATCCGAAGGGGACGCTTGCGGAGAGTAATAGCCGGTAGGCTGATCCGCACGACTAGGTCCGAGTAGAAAAGTTGCAGAGATACCAAGCGCCAGATTAAATCGACGCCAATGCATAAACAACTTCATAGCTAAGTGCTCCATCCTTGGAGAGTAACGACTGTAGGCATCATCCGTTCGTACTTCCCAGTGAACCCCACAACGGACCGTTAGGTTTCTGGTACTGTCCACGGTTGCTTAATATAAAACTGAAAACTTATGCGTGAGCGCTTAGCTTCCTAGTCAAGCTGCCGACAGTGCTCAGGAGAAGTTGGTTCGTGGAACAGGCTTGTCATCGTCTTGGATGTCAACGGTTCTGCACAACCCGTTGGGTACCCTGCAGCCCTTTCGCAGGCCCTACATCACTTTCAATCCGCGTAGGTGTTACAGCTTCAAGTCGCACCGCGAAAAGCGGCGTTGCGACGAATCAGTCGAACATGCAGCCCGAACCGCACTGAGGGCGACCACAAGTCGGGACAGGGGCGGAGGTGGTAGGAAGCGCGTGCCCCGCAATAGCAGGGGGGGCTGCCACGCTAAGCTGTTTGTCGAGCTTGGATGAGCCGCACTTTGGGCAGATGGGCTGTTCGGTGCTGTTCCGAACCAACAGCTCAACCGTCTCTTGGCAACTCTGGCATTGATATTCGTAAAGCGGCATGTTTCTGGCCTTGAGGATGATTTCAGGAGATAGGCAATAGCACGATGGATCCATAGCGGATAGCCGGCGCTTCGGCACAGTATATTATAGAATCCAACAATCCAGAATATGTAGGTGTGTGGGCAATAAAAACTCTTGAAAGTAAGCAAGTCGCAGCATGAAAAACGATAAACGGGGGACGGAAAACTCGACAGCTTGGAGTCGACTTAGCAATCGTACTTTGACCGTAGAGCAATCGCGTGCCGTGGACCGACTGGCCATCGAAGCTTACGGAATGCACTCGTTGGTGTTGATGGAGAACGCCGCCTTGGGCTGCGTAGAGTGGCTCCAGCATCGTTGCGTAACCCCTCAAATTACCAGCATCCTGTGCGGGCCTGGCAACAACGGTGGTGATGGCCTGGCCATCGCTCGGCAGTTGACCGTCCGTGGTTGGCCGTGCCAAATCATCCTCCTAGGGCCGACTGCAAAGCTGTCCAACGATGCGCGAGCCAACTTGAGAATACTCACGGCTGGTGAGGGTGGAATAGCGATCGATATTTTGGATGGAGCGCTACCTACCGCAGCACGCGCACGTATGCGCCGATCGACGGTGGTTATCGACGCGCTGCTTGGGACAGGAGGCGGTGGCGCTCCACGCGCTCCACTAGACGATTGGCTGCGCGAGGCCAATAAATGCCAAACGCTACGAGTCGCGATTGACGTGCCTACTGGCGTCGATGCGACAACCGGGGAAGCGGCCAGCGGTCACTTTCATGCCGACTCCACACTGACTTTTGTAGCTCAGAAACCTGCGATGGCTCTACCCCATGCAGAGCAAATTTTCGGACAAGTGCACGTGCTGCCAATCGGTATTCCCGTACAAATGATGCACGAGATCCTCAACAAGTGGTAGACAGTCGCTGACCGCTCCGCCGGTCAGTTGCCTTGGTTTAATTTGCGAAGTTGACGCTACCCAATTTAGCAGCCGCGACAAGCGTGGACAGGCAGAGCGGTCCACGGCTATTTTTCGCTAGCTCTCGGGCGCCGACGTGGGAGGATCGTAGTTGAATTCTTGCCATTTGACAGCGTGATCCATCGGCTCAATACGAAGTACCGTGTCACCGTTCTGAAATAGGCGTACCGTGCCGGTCGATTGGCTTACGACAATGCCAATGGCCTTGGTAATTTGCGAAATAGCCGCACCGGCCCAGTGCCGAGCACCAAGCCCTTTGGAGAGCGTCAAGTCGGCGTGCGAGACTTCGATGATCTGGCGACTCTTCTCGATGACCCCTTCCGGAGAGACGATAAACGCACCGTCCATCTGCGCAATCTCTTTGATGTCTTCGCGGACCTTCGCATCGAACAAACTGCGCATCTCACGTTTGTAACCACGAAGTGGATCGAAGCCGCTATCTTTGCAGTGTTGCATGACGCGTCGCGTATCGCCGACGACAAAAATGGTACCAACTTTTTTACCTTCGCGCCCCTCACGCCCGATCTGCGACGCCAGATCGATTACCGTCTTGAGGCTCTTTAACGGAACGCTACTTTCCAATCGCTGCAAATCGCGAGTGGTGAGTCGTCGCAAGCGATCGTCGAGACGGATGTGGCTAATCGAATCGATTTTTTGATACTCAAAGCCACTATAGACGGCGATCACATCCCCATTGGCCTTGAGAAATCCGTCCGCTACTGATTCCAAGAGTGCGTTCTGCAAGCGTTCGAGCAGCGGCGATTTCTCTTTGTTCAGCGGCAGTGGCAATAGTCCGCGCGCGGCCGCGCCCTCGAGATCCTCCTCCAAATCGGCAGCGACGATGACTTGTTCGACCGCTGCTGGTATCGACTGGCGCAGCTTGTCCCAGTCGGTCGGACCATCAATCAACACCAGCAGCGCTTCGGCACCCGTTTGCGTGACCAACATGCCAGCCGTCTCGAGCATGACTGCGAATTGTTTGGTAAATCTCTGTGCCACCATAGCTTGACCTCGGACTAAACGAAGTTTGTTCAGCACTGTAATCGACAACGGCCAGAGTGGCAATCGCAACGCGGGTCAATCGTGGCCAATTGACTCATAGAAATGGGAGGTCTGCGGAGATCAGCCCACTAACGTCTAACGAATCACACGGACTCGCGGGCCTCGTCCGCTACCCTAAAATTGTTCCTTGACAGACCACTAGCGCTTGGAACCTATAGGCGATAGACACGCTGGGCCGTTTCACCCCACAGAGCTTGTTGCTCGCTGAGGCTCAGGCCAGCGGAAAGCTGCTCGACAGCCGCCACCCACCGTGCATAGTCGCTGCGCAATAAGCAAACGGGCCAATCGCTGCCAAACATCAGCCGCTCTGGCCCGAAGGCTTCTAAAGCGGCATCCCAATAGGGACGCAGCGTCTCGACCGACCACTGCTCATCACGAACTTCCGTCACCAACGCGGAAAACTTGCAGGTAACGTGCGCTCGTTTGGCGAGCTCGCACAGGTCCTTGGCCCATTGCTGGTCGAATCTCCGAGCGCGAATCGCCGGCTTGGCGACATGATCGAGCACAAAGCGTTGTTGCGGATGACGGTCCACAAATACCAGCGTATTGGGCAGTTGCCTCGCGAAAATCAATATGTCGTAGACCAGGTCGTACCCGTCGAGTTGCTCTACACCGCGATTGAAGTCCTCGCTGAGTAAAAAAGCGTCGTCGGGCTCATCCTGAACCACATGCCGTACCGCTTTCAGTTTGGGGAAACGACTCCATCGCCCAATCTGGCAACGCATGTCATCAGCAGCCAGCGGTAGCCAACCTACAACGCCAAGGATAAAATCATACTCGGCTGCCAACGCTAAAAGCCACTCGGTCTCTTCAATCGATTGCCGCGCTTGTACCGAGACGACCCCGTCAAGACCCACCTGCTGAATCTCGTGCTTTAGATCGAGCGGCGTGAAATCGCGTCGCAAGGCCTCCATGTTCGCCTTGATCCACGGGTATTGCTCAGCCGAATAATTCCAGAAATGATGATGGCTGTCGATGCGCATTGGCTGCTACCTGCTAGTTCGCCATGAATGTAGCCCGACGCTCCGCCGTCGGAATTTCAATTCGACCAATGTGGCCCGACGCTCCGCCGTCGGAACTTCAATTCGACCAATGTGGCCCGACGCTCCGCCGTCGGAATTTCAATTCGACTCGCATCAGAAACAACCGACTCTCTCGCAAGCCAGTCGGCAAAAGTATGGAATCTCTACTCAAATGGCCACCGCGGCCTCGTCAATCGCTGAGATCGTCGGCCGCCAATAATCTGCGGCTGGTGGCGGGGGAATCGGCAGAGCGCCAGTAACGAATGCTCTCCTCTCCTAGGTGCCAGGAGAAGAACGCCTCGCGCCCGAGCAGCACCGTCGGGAATTCGACATGCCCCTCTTCGGGTTGCCGCAGTAGCACACCCAGCGACTCGATTTCCTCCCGATACTTCCAAATCTGATCGTACTCTTCCTGCAGATCCGCACGGCTCTCCGCCAGCTCGTCGTCATACAGCGGACCAGCGCTAAGTGTGCCCCTGCGCACGATACGGTGCAGGTCGGCACGACGCCCAATCACACTCCGAAATACTTGGCAAATATCCGAAGCAATGGAACGCACGAGGGGAAGCATTGCATTCGCTTCCTCGAGTGAAAACCGCTTGTGTACTTTGGTCGATGTCGAATTATCTTGCATCATGGTCAGCAACCGCCCGATCGAAGCTGGTGGCTAGATTTCATCTTTGGCTTTCGGCGTTTGGTCCCCGTCGCATGTAGTTAAACTTACGCGGTCACCTATCTTCAAGGATAATCCGTAGATGCAGATTATGCCATTCCAAAAATGAACTCCGTAGCTACCGCCGCCTGACGGTGCTGTCGGAAACTTCACCGTTGGCGGGCTATCGCCGCCTGGAATCGGTAGTTAGGGTCCATCGCACCCACCATCGCCAGAAGAGGAATTCTGAAGAAAATAGTCGGTTTTCCGACTTCATCATTACAGAGGGGACTGAATTTCGGTCGATGTTGACCGAAGAGATTCGAGCCTGGGCCTATCAATGGCCACTTTTCTTGCTCATTGACGTGGTATTGCAAGATGCGTGTGGGGATGACCAGCAAACGAACCTTGGCATTATTCTTGTCTGCCCTGGCAGGCATGATGCTAGCTGCCAAGGGAGCTGCCCAGCCCCCCGCATCGCCCGCCTCACTGGAAGCTTCGTCGACAGCAACTTCCGACATCGGAGCGGAGTCGCGAAGCTGGATCGCTCGGGACCCTGTCACGGGCCGTTTGTACCAGCAAGAGCTGGTGACACGCTCCGTCCCGACTACGCAGTGGGAAGTCCGACCGGTAACAACGACCGTCTATGAACCCCGCCCAGTCGTCTCGAACGTCCCCAGCCAGCAAGTGACCTACACACCAACAACTCAGTACGTCATGCAACCTAGACTGAGGGGTTGGTGGAACCCATTGCGCCAGCCGGTGCAGAGCTACGAGTTCGTGCCGGTAACTTCCTGGCAACCGCAAACGCAAACTGTTCAACTTCCGGTGACGACCACACAATGGGTCCCCAAGCAGCAAATAGTCTATGCCCCCCAGCCCGTTCAGCGGTTGCAGACTCATCAACAAATCGTGTCGCGCGAACTGCCACAGCCGCCCGCTGGCTATGTTCCGACCGCGATAGCTAGTGGATACGCGACTGCGACCGCTCCCGCGCTCGCCGCACAGCCTCGACCGTTGATATCCATTCCCATTCTAGCGCAGCAGCGCATGCTGCCGTGGCCTAGCGGCTCTCCGGTCAATGCCATGCGCAGCGTCGTGGGAAATGGCCTGCGCCCTATCAGCAATACGGTCGCACCTAGCTATGCCGCTCCACTGCAAACCGCCTCTTCGGCCAGCGCTCAAGTGGCACGCGACCCTATGCAGAGTGGTATGGCTGCCACCATCCTGCGCTAGCGCGCTACAATTCAGTCGCGGACCGCTCCGCAATCGTAACCCGCAGCGTCAGCAAGGACGTTTGACTCGACTGCAAATGGGTAGCATAAAAACAAGTTGATTCATGCTTTGGGATTCGGATTAGACGCAAACGTTCTTGCTGACGCTGCGGGGTTTTGAATAATCCGGGTATAAGCACCCACGCATAAGTTACCTGGCATATCAATTAACCCTGGCTATCAGCGATGCGACGCTCAAGTCTGCAAACTGGGCCGTGCCGTTGGCAGCAGCCAACTCGAAATACAATAGTTCCGCAAGCTCAGCCCCTCTAAAACGACTCACGACTCGACCGTCGAGCATTATCCACCATTGGCCCGCTTGACACTCGATGCGCAAGCCGCGTAAGGGCTGAACACCTTCAGGCTCGGTCGATAGCTCCGTTTTGCTCATCAATTTGGGCACGTCGTTCGCCCGTTGTAAGAAGACGACCAGTGTCTCCGGTTGCATCTCGACGAGCAAGGTCACAAGTTCCTGATCCGTTGATTGGGCTTGTAATTTGAAACGTGCGGATGCCGCTTTGAACAAGCGACAAGTAGCTTCGACGGCAAAGTGATCAGAAAGCGAGTTGCTCGCTTGATCACTCAGCGGCCTGCGAATAATCCCGTCGGTCCCTTGCAGCACCAAAGCACCCTCGGCATCTACATCGGGAGACCAACTTCCAGAAACGATCGACCACTTTGTTAGTGTGTACCCATCAAACAGTGCCTGCCGTGGTCCCGTCGCTGTCGCCGGCCGCTCGATCAGAGCCGACGGAAGCAAGTCGAGGGACCTCCAGGCGACGAACAATGACGCTATGAGTACTAACGCTGCCAGCCACAACCACTTCGACCTCGCTATTCGCTCCGCACGAGGACTTTGTGTTTGACCGGGCACGCTTTCCGTCGGTAAGGATTCTAGCGAGGATGAGGATAGGGCTACGGTCGCGTCTGCTGACGGATCGCCTACTACCCTGTTTAGTCCAGTGGAGATCGCAATAGGATCCTGGGAGTTCGTCGCGCTTGAGAAGTGCTTTGTCGGACTATCGGCATTAGCGATTGCCGTGCGATCCAGAAAGCCCGTTAGAACGCTGGTCGAATCGATACCGCTGGGGTGCATGTCGAGCTCCCCGTGATGGATTGTAGCTTCCGCCAAAATGCCGTCGATGCGAATAAGAAGCTCATCGTAGGTGCGAATTCGTTGTTTGGGATCGATTACCAACATCTTTTCGACAAGTTGCGAAGTGGCTGGACTGCAAGTCGAAACATGCTGCGATAGTGGAGGAGTGGGGTGAGTCAGCCGCTGCATCACAAGCTGCCGAAGACTGCTCCCTGCCAGCGGAGGGCGACCAGCCAGCATGTGCCAGGCTGTGGCTCCAAGAGCAAAGATGTCCGCTGCTTGATCAATGTCATCCGACTCTAGCTGCTCTGGTGCCATATAGGTCGGGCTGCCAATATGAACGTTGGCCGAGGTGAGCCGCTGACGACCGGCTTGTTGATCGTCTCCCAAAATCGACAAGCCGAAATCGGCGATTTTGACCATAGGAACGCCAGCCGGCAAAGGAAAGCCGTCTGGAGGATTGACCAGCAGCAGGTTGGCAGGTTTGATGTCTCGATGAATAATATTCGCCTTGGAGGCATGCGCCAGCCCGGCTGCCGCTTGACGAATGACGTGCCACACCAACGTCTCAGGTAGGCCGCCATAATGCTCGACCAGTGCTTGAACGTCGCGGCCTCGAACTAACTCCATTGCGAGAAACAGTCGTCCAGCATGTCGCCCAAAATCAAAGGCGGCCACAATGTGCGGATGGATTACGCGCGCCAGTACCTGCGCTTCGTTCTCAAAGCGCGCAGCAGCCATTGGGGCGGCCAGTTGGCTCAGTAGTATTGTCTTGAGTGCAACTTCGCGGTTGAGGCTCAACTGCCGCGCGCGATAGACGACGCCCATCCCGCCGCGCCCAATGAGCCCCAGTACTTCATAGCCGGGGATACTGTCGCGGGGTGCCAGCAAAATCTTAATAATATCAACGTCTGCGGCGTCCAACTTTCCCAGCTCGAGTGCAGCCTGCCATGGTGCTACACCCCGGTCGGTTGCCTGCTCTACGATTGCGCTGATTTCGCCGTCTGACAAGCCACCGATCATGTGTGCAAACTTGGCAAAATCCTCTTTTGTTGGAATCGGTGAATCGAGGGGCATGCTCCGCGTTTCCCGCTACAGTGGTTGATTGATTCGATCGAGCTGATCCAGCAGTGCTTGCACACTAGGGCGATCACTGATCGATTGTCCAACATAGCCGAAACGCAATTGCCCCTGGGAATCGAAGATGTAGGTAGCTGGTTTGGACAAGTCGTCACGAATGCCCAACGCGTCGACCGCCGTCAGTTCGACATCGAGTAAGACAGGAAAAGGAAATTCGTCGCTGGTCTTCCCTTTTCCCTGAACTTTGGCAGAAAAGTACTGTAGCTCGGCGGCATCTGACGAACGAGCCACGGGGAAGACGACGACGACTTCAGTATTGCGCTGCTGGAACTTCGCGTAGTTGGCGACCAGCCGAGAGGTTTGCGTGGAACAGAATATACAAAACGACTTGCCACCAGAGTTCGGCTTATCTTCGGTTTCTCCCACAGCGTTGGGAAGGCTCCCGACCAATCCTCGCGAAACAACCAGCAGTAGGTTCTTGTCGCCTGTCAGATCGCTGATCTTCACCAAGGAACCATCAGCTTGGGCCAAGGTTACGGTGGCAATCTGCGACGGGTCGGGCTGCGCATTGCTTTCCACCGAGTCGGCGAATTTGACGAAATCCCCATAATCTCCCGGTAGCGTCTGCTGCCCGCAGCCGCTGAGAAAGACAGAGACGGATATCAAACACAGGATTTTACGGAGAAGAAGATGCATAGACCATAGCATACCGCCTCCGCACGTCCTTGGCACTAGTCCTTTGGCAAACTCAACTACAGCGGTTCGCTGCCCGGGCATTGGTGGTTGCGTGTTCTTATTTGCCGCTCAGGCGCTGGCCCCGGCTTCGATAGCCTAAACCGAGTCTGACGCCTGAGCGGCCAATACATCCGCTCCCCAATGGTCACTTTGACAAACCACTCGACACAGAATGAAAAAGAGCCGTGTTGCCGACTAATCCTACGGGCAACACGGCTCCTCTTTACATCAGCGAGATGCCCGCATGTTCAAACGCTGCTACTCGTTTGACCATGCCTCACTGGTATAGCTACTTAGTGCTCTGTCCACCTTAGGTTTTGGGGTTGGTCGTAGTGGACGAGGTTACGAGTCCCAAACGGTTAGCGATTCAAACAGACTCGTGGGCCTCGTCCATTACGACTGACGGAGCGATCAGCGACGAAAGCTAGCTGCGAGCCGATTCGGTTTCGATCGTGGCCGGATCGAGGCCATCGACAAAGCTCATCAGGGCTTTATTGCGGTAAGGCTGTTGCAGTTTGCGAACTGCCTTGCTTTCGATCTGACGCACTCTTTCACGAGTTACCGAGAAGATGCGTCCGACTTCTTCGAGCGTATATGCGTAGCCGTCGGCCAGGCCGTAACGCAGGCGAAGAATTTCACGCTCGCGGTAATTGAGCGTTTGCATTGCTTCATCTATGTGATGCTTGAGCGATTCTTGGTTGGCATCAAACAATGGGTCGATGTCACGGTGATCTTCGAGGAATTCGCCAAAGTAGCTGTCCTCATGATCGCCCACCGGTTGGTCGAGCGACAGCGGTTGACGAGACATCTTGATGATGACTCGAGTATCTTCGATCGACAGTCCCGCCTTTTCAGCAGTTTCTTCGACCGACGGCTCGCGACCCAAGTCTTGCACCAGTTGTCGAGTCACCAAGCGGACTTTGGTCATGGTATCGATCATATGAACCGGTACTCGTATCGTACGACTTTGATCGGCGATGGCTCGCGTGATCGCTTGGCGAATCCACCAAGTGGCATAAGTCGAGAATTTGAAACCACGTTCCGATTCAAACTTATCGACGGCTCGCATCAGCCCCGTATTGCCTTCTTGGATCAGATCCAAGAAGCTCAAGCCACGATTGCGGTATTTTTTGGCAATCGAAACCACCAACCGCAGATTTCCTGCACTCAAGTCTCGCTTGGCTGCATCGTACTCGACACGGTACTCAGCTACGCGTTGAACTCGACGCCGAAGCGTACTGGGACTCTCGTAGGTGATTCGCATCAGGTATCGCAGCTCTTCGAGCAGTTGTTCGTGCGAGTGACCGTCGACATATCCCGATTCGCGTGCCA
The DNA here is from genome assembly GCA_020852965.1 of Pirellulaceae bacterium. GTDB lineage: Bacteria > Planctomycetota > Planctomycetia > Pirellulales > Pirellulaceae > Aureliella. The sequence goes on from JADYZV010000003.1 coordinate 53,187, forward strand.
CTTCAATCTGCTGCTTGAGGGTCCGCATGCGAGTGTCGATACTCTCCAGCTTCTCGAATAGCGGCTCGAGACGGTTGGTGCGAAGATTCATTTCTTCAACCAAACGAACGGCACGGTTGCGACGGCGAGTCAGACGCTTCCAAGCGTCCCGTCGCGTCTGACGATCGAGCTTGCGGTTGATCGCCATGAAATAGTCATGATGATTGAGAATTAGCAAATGACGTAGCGTATTGATGTTCGGGACGATACGTTTCATGATCGCCTTCTTCTCTGCCGCGTTGGTCACGCTGACTTCAATCGTTCGATCCAAACGCAGCTTGCTATCGCGAACCTGCTCCAACAGTTTACAAGCTCCATGCAGCATGAAGTCCGTTGCCAACAACCAGTGGCGGTACTTGCTGCGAGTGCGGGCGATAAGCTGGGCTGACTCCAATTCCTCGCCGCGAGTCAACAATGGGATCTGCCCCATCTGCATCAGGTACATCCGGACTGGATCGTCCGTGCTCTCCACCTCGTCCTTGAGCTCCTCCAAATCCCCCCCTTCGATCAGCTCGCTATCGAGCTCGTCACTCTCGTCGTCATCGTCATCTTCGTCCTCATCGTCGTCATCCAGTTCGCTTGTCAGTTCATCAGCCGACCCGCTATCGTCCGCAAAGCGACGGGACGTTGTATTGCGATTGCGAGCCTCCGCAACGTCGAAATCAGCGTCGAAGCTATCGTCCAAACCTGTGTGATCTCGGAAACCCTTTTTCATCGGAAACCCTCTCGGATGCGTGGACTCGAAGCGATCGAACAACCAATCTCAAACTCGGTGGCTCGTTACGGAACGAGAGGTTTAGAAAGCACAGGGGGTGCCAGAAGGAAAAAAGGCCGACGAAAATCTACCGTAAAGCGTTTAGGGGAAAGAACTTATGGCGTTTCGGCGCATTGGGGCCGAACTGGATCATGTTGCCCAAACGCTACACCTTAGACGCACTTCGCCTCAAGATGTTTCCCAAATTCAACACGATTTAACTAGAAATTTGCTCGGGAAGTGATTACCCGCCACATCGTAGTTTCCGTCGCCAGCCGATAGAGTTCTGGCATCCGGCGACAACCGCTACGCGAGGACGGAAGTTTTGTGGCTGCCCACTACTCACTGCGGAACCCCACTCCGACATCAAAATGTTCGTAGTCGTTCACCAGCCAACGATCGTGGTCCTCGACGAAATACGCTTTGACGAACCGCGGAAGCCGAGCATCCTGCCCGTTCGCTGCTAAATCAACCATCACATGAAACTCTGCGACCGCCGTGGCGGGTGTGCTCCTGCGATTGACCAAAATCGATTTGAGCCGAGTCATACGGGCTTCCCGAAACGTGTACTTAGGCAATTCCTGCTTGGCACGAGCCATTCCCTCCGTCGCGTTGGCGTAGATGAAACCGATAACGCGTTTCAAGTCGTTGGCCTCAACAGCTTCGGCGACTTCGTTAATCGTCCTGTGAATCTTCTCCCGATCGGTCTCGACGCGTACGGAGACGACGACCAGGACCACCGTTAAGACGATGGCGGCGACGGCAGTTAGCCACGCCACTCGTGCACCGGTCTGAATCCATAGAAAGCCGGCTACGACTGCCACGAACAGGCCGCAGACGCTAATCCAAAGTGGGTTCTCGAAAAGGAACTGTTGCATTGTCCGACTCCGCTTGGCGCTGTGAATCTACCGGTAGGGGAGTTTCGCTCGGCTCCCCTTTAGACATACAATACCATTTCCTAATTTGCGAATCACGAGCAAACCTCAGTCCAACTTGCGAACTATTACGGAGACAATCATGGCAGACTGGCCCATCGGAGTATTCACCAGCATTGATGCTGGTCTGGGAGTAAAACTCGAAGTGGTGCAAGAACTGGGCATACCGACATTGCAACTGCACGCACCTCACCGCTCGACGCGCACCCCATCAGCGGCTGAACAGTTTGTCGAGCGACTCGATCAGTTGAACATCGAATTGACCGCCGTCTTTGGTGGATTCGAAGGGGAGAGTTATGCCGATATCCCAACCGTCTCGCGTACCGTCGGGTTGGTCCCGCCGGAAACGCGCGCCGAGCGACTACGTGAAATGTTTGAAATCAGCGACTTTGCTCGACTGCTGGGCTGCGACGTGATCGCTCTACACTTGGGATTTGTCCCGCACGATCGGTCGCTGCCACTCTACGAAGAGGTGCTGCAGGTAACACGACAATTGTGCAAGCACGCCTCGCAGAACGATCAGGCTTTGCATTTGGAAACCGGACAAGAAACAGGTGAAGCGCTATTGGCCTTCATCGCCGATTCAGAATGTGACAATTTGTTTGTTAACTTCGATCCCGCCAACATGATCCTATATGGCACCGGAGACCCCATCGAGACTTTGAAGCAGATCGGCAGCTATGTCCGTAGTGTACATTGCAAAGACGCCCTGGCGAGCGATCAGCCCGGTGTTACCTGGGGCCGCGAAATGCCCCTCGGCGAAGGACAAGTCGACATGGAGCTCTACTTGCAAACCCTCAAAGAGATAGGCTACCTAGGCCCGCTAACCATCGAACGTGAAATCCCTCAAGAGCCAGCACGCCAAAAGCAAGAAATCGAACACGCTGCCAGTCTACTGACCAAACTCAAAAAGAAATTGTTAGCCTAGGGCTCTGCCCACTCTAAAATCAAAAATGGATGAAGCACTAGCTGCATGTCTCACTCGATTTGGCCCGAAGGTGATAAGACGCAAGAGTTGCTCGCCGGTGCACGGGTTGGCGATCCCATCGCAATCGATCGCCTGCTGGACCGGCACCGCGATTCGCTAAGACGCATGATCGCCATGCGGCTCGATCAAAAAATCAAGCGCCGCATCGACGTCAGCGACGTTGTGCAGGACGTCCTGGTCGAAGTCAATCGACGCCTGCAGGACTACTTGTCCAACCCGGTGATGGCCTTTCATCTATGGGTTCGCCAGATCGCCAAAGATCGCATCATCGACGCCCACCGCCGGCATCGCGCTTCCGGGAAGCGCAGTGTAGATCGCGAGCAGCCGCTGGCGCAAGCTACTGCTCCCGATCAGTCGACCATCGAGCTCGCAGCGCAATTGCGAGATCCAGAACTCACGCCCGCCGCAGCGGCCGTGCAACACGAGCTGGCACTTCACATCCAAGCCGCGATCGAGTTGTTGGACGAGCGTGATCGCGACATCATCTTGATGCGCCACTACGAACAATTGTCCAATCAAGAGATCGCAACCGCTCTGGAAATTACAGAGCCCGCAGCCAGTATGCGCTATCTACGCGCCTTGAAGCGTTTACGAGGCAAGCTCGATGCAACCGATCACTAAGCAGGTCCGCTTCCCCCATGCCGCCCAACCGTAGTCCGCACAACTTGGATTCCAGTACGGACGCTCCCCACGATCCTCACGAAGCCGTATTGGCGCGATTGGTAGGCGAATTGGCCGATCGCCTGCAAGACGGAGAGGCGCTGTCGCTCTCCGAGGTATGTGCGGCTCATCCTGAGTTTCGCGACGATCTAACGCTATTGTGGGGAACGCTGGTGGTCACCGATGCCGCCGCTGCCACCGCCCGCAGATCTGCAAGTGGACATCCAGCCAGCCAGTCGTTGACTATTCGCCAGGACGCTACCAGCCTCTTAGACGGCAGGCTGCCAATTGAAATTGGTGACTATCGCTTGCTGGAAGTCATTGGGCGCGGTGGTATGGGAGTCGTCTATCGCGCACAACAAATCAGCCTCAATCGGGTCGTGGCTGTGAAGATGATCTTAGAGAGTCGTCGACTGGGGGTCGATCATCGACAGCGTTTTTTTGCCGAGGCCGAAGCAACTGCGAGATTGGAACATCCCTGCATCGTCCCCGTTTTTGAAGTCAGTGAATTTCAAGGACATCCGTTTTTCAGTATGCAATTTGTGCAGGGCGAAACTCTGGCCGATCGACTCAAACAGGGCCCCCTGCCGCAACGTACCGCCGCCAAAATCATGGTCGACGTTTGTCGCGCGATCGATTATGCACATCGAAAAGGAGTCTTGCACCGCGACCTAAAACCCTCGAATATTATGCTCGACAGTGAGGACCAAGTGCGCGTGACCGACTTCGGCTTAGCCAAATTGGCCGATTCGAGTGACAATCATTTGACGCGTTCCGGTGCCGTTCTCGGTACCCCGAGTTATATGTCGCCCGAACAAGCCACTGGTCGAACGCAGTTGCTTGGTCCGCGCTCGGACATCTATTCGCTAGGGACCGTCCTCTATCACTTGCTTACCGGCCGCCCTCCGTTTGTCGCCGACTCACCGATGCAATTGGCGCTTCAAGTCCTCGAGCACGATCCGCCGCCGCTGCGATTACTCGAACCGAGTATCGATCGCGATCTCGAGATGATCGTGCAGCGCGCAATTCAGAAGCCTCCCGATTTGCGTTATGCAACGGCAGGTGAGCTGGCCGATGATATCGAGTGTTTTTTGCGTGACGAACCAATACGCGCTCGCAGTGGAAAACTGGGCCAAGTGGTCGCGCGCTGGATGCGCGAGACCCACCACGCCTCCGTGCTCGAAAATTGGGGACTGCTGTGGATGTGGCACAGTCTGGTACTGCTACTGGTCAGCCTGGCGACCGAAGTACTGCATTGGTCAGGAGTTACTAGCCGGTTGAGCTACGCCGGCCTATGGATCGTCGGCTTGGGAACTTGGGCAGTTGTGTTTTGGGTGCTCCGTCGACGGATGGGCCCCGTCACCTTCGTCGAGCGACAGATCGCCCATGTTTGGGGTGCCAGCCTACTCGCCATCGCCGCACTGACACCGCTGGAATGGCTCATGCAACTCGAACCACTAAAACTATCTCCTATTCTCGGCCTCGTAAGTGCCATGATGTTTTTTATCAAAGCCGGTATTCTCGCAGGTTGGTTCTATGTGCAATCTATCAGCCTGCTAATCACTAGTCTTCTAATGGTTCTGTACCCTAGTGTGGCTCACACCCTGTTTGGCTTCGTCTCCGCCGCCTGCTTCTTCATCCCCGGCTTGAAATACTATCGACAACGGCGATACTCTGAGGCCCAGTGAACTCGAACGCGTTCACACAAACAAACGAGAAAGTGGCCACGTCGATACATAGACCTTGATCCCTCCGCTGGGATTTGCTATGTGGTAAGCCCAAACAGCTCGGCTCACCGATTCCAAGACGAAGCCAACATGGCGTCAATTGGGGATACTGGTGCAATTCGCATAGGGATAAAGCGTGATCAGCGTATTGTGGGTATTCGATGCACTCTCACCACAAATGCTTGCCCTGGCAGCCGAGGTGGACCGTCAGCCCGATATCGAATTGCAGATTATCGCTCCGCATCCTCTACCGACGGAACTGTCGCATCTTAGCGGTCCAGTCATTGCCTGTCGAAATAAAATTGATTTTCGTGCGATGTGGCAAATCCGCTGCCAGCTTGCGGAAAACTCCTTTGACATCGCTCATGCCTACACCAGCCGTAACATGGCCAACCTGGCTTGGGCCTGCCTGGGCCTGCGCAACGCACCGCAATTAATTGGGTACCGCGGCACGATCGATCGACTTAGCCGTCTCGACCCAGCCAACTGGCTCACGTTTTATCATCCGCGTTTTGCCGTGATCAATTGCGTCTGCCACGCCACGCATGCTGCCCTGTCGAAGTCTGGTTTGCCGCAAAGAAAATTGGAAACGGTTTGGGAAGGTTGTGCCCCACAGACTTTGAACATTCGCAACCGGCAGGTTTTTGCGGAATTTGATATTCCGCCTGATGCCTTCGTGATTGGAACCGTCGCCAACGCGCGACCAGTGAAAGGAATCGATATCCTGTTGCGTTCAGCGATCGAGCTGGTAGGGGAGATCGACGTCTATTGGATGGTCGTCGGCGCGATTATCGATCCCGTCGTGGCAAAACTCGCTCAGGACCCTCGATTGAAAGGGCGCGTCAAATTGATCGGTTCGCAACCCAGCGGTGGAGGCTTCTGCGGATTGTTTGATCTCTACGTCGCCCCAAGTCGCAAGGAGGGGTTGAGCATGGGAATCATGGAGGCCATGTCTCAAGGAAGCTGCCCTATCGTGACCAACGTCGGTGGCAATCGCGAATTGATTCGCCATCAAGTCGACGGCATCGTCATTCCTCCCAATGACCCTCAAGCATTGAGTGAGGCCATACGTGTTCTATGGAGCGCCCCCGAAAAAAGAGCCTCGTACGCAGACTCGGCACAACACCGCGCCGCCGATACCTTTAGTATCCAAGCGTGGGCCAGTCGACTATGCAACGTCTATCGACGCCTAGCCGGCGTCGCCGCCAAAGCTGATTTGTCCCCCGCCACTTCGCGCCAAGTTGCTTAGTCGAACTAAAGAAAACGAGAAGCGCGACACTTCTCGTTAAACCTGGCTTATCCATGCGCAGGGAATCTACGCCACAAGATACCCTCCCGCTTGCGGGCTGGAGTGCTTCCTGCTGGCTCCTCGGTTGTGGCGTTAATCCAATCTCCAAGGTACCTTCGCTTGCGGTAGGGTCGGGCTATCAGGCCCGGGGAGGGTATGAGCTACGCCCCCGTCGCCCGACTACTCAATTCACCGTAGCCACAATCGCCAGACGATGGAATTCTATTGATTCCCTGACCGCTCCAAGAATTCTGCGTTGAAAACGTCGCTCGCATGAACTTTTTTTGCGTCGATTAGTTGGAGCTGGACCAACTGCCCGACGAGTTGCTCCCAGCGATCCGCCGACATCTGCCCTACATGGTCCGCCGACATGCCTTCCGGCAGGCATAGCGGCTTGAGCTCCGAAACGCCAAAGGCCAATGCATCAGCCGTCAGGCCTTGCGAGTTCTCCTTCAAGATTGCCGCATTGGTTTTCTCCGGTGATTCCAAGTACTGTTGCCAACCTTCGCGGCAAGCGACCACCATCCGAGCCACGACATCGCTGTGCGAAGATACATAACCCTCGTCGGCCAGCAAACACGAAGCGTATGGGTTGAACCCCACATCCGACAACATCAGCCCGCGTACCTCGATTCCTTGTTCGCGCGCCATGAACGGCTCGCTGAACGAATAGGCTTGGATGGCTGTCTTGTCATCGCTCACCAGCTTGGCTACCGAGCCACCGTAGGGAACCACTTGCACACCTTCCAACAGTCCTGCGGCGCGTAGAAAATCGAGAAACGGACGCCCCACATTGGCTTGCAACACAAATCCACTCAGTTCCGACAGTTGCGTTGCACCAGAGTCGGCTCGCACCAACACGCACCGTGGCGTATTTTGAAGCGGGGCCATCAATGCAACCACTGGTACCCCTTCATTGCGGAACAACAACACATCATCGGCATTTCCAATGGCAAATTGAACGCGGCCCGTCACGAGCTCTTGAGCTACAGGCGCGTTGGGACCACCCGCGCGGATCGTGACGTCCAAGCCGTAACGCTCGAAAATCCCCAACACCTTGGCCGCATAAAAGCCGCCGTGCTCAGCCTCCGGATACCAATTGAGCATCAGCGTCACCGGTTGAAGCCGCGCGCCTTCGGGTGACTCTTGCCGTTTTGCGTCGCAGCCTAGAACTTGAAGCAGCACTACAAATACGGTACACAACCACAGACCTCTCAAAGGAATGGAAGAAGTTGTCGCACGCGAGCTTTGGAAGTGCATTCGAAGCAGACCGTTCTTGAAGGTGTGGAGACTACCGCAAAACTCTACATTGACAGAATACAAACTACCGAAAATCCGTTAAGACTCGATTACAGCGTGTACTGTGGGATTTTCAACAGCTCACCATCCTTGAGCGCCGACTGGTGCGAAACGATGCCTGCCACGGTCATGTTGAGTGCTTGCGCGATGTCGACCAGTGGCGTTCGCTCTTCGAGTATCGACTGTACGAATTCACTCATGAGCTGGCCATGCGATCCACCGTGGCCGCCCGCTTCGACCCCTGGTGGCAACGCTGGCCGATGGACGGCTGGAAGTTGGTCCGCGTTCATTCCTTCGAATCGACCGTAAAAACTCCCCTTTTGTCCACGTATCCGCCCCTTCTCGCCATGATCCCCCGGCGAGTCCCAACTGACCGCCATCCGCGCCATTCCACCTTCACTGGTACGCAATAAGGCTATTTCCGTTCCAAACGGATTCTTGTACCGGTTCTTGGACGGGCTGAGAAGCGGCTTAATACTCGGCATTCCCATGCACGATACTTCGGTAAAACTCCCTCCCGTGACACCCGTATAATAGGCGTTCGAGTGGGTGGGATACCACTGCGGTGGAAGTCCGATCCGCCAGCCCTTGTACGAATCGATTTGCTCGACCGAGTCGTGATAGTACTCACCCTCCGAGTAGAGTAACGATCCGAAGATTCCGGCGCGATACAGTTCACGCATCGCGTGTAGGTCTTCATGAAAGTAGGAGGTCTCGAACATCATGTAGGTTTTGCCCGTAGCCTTGACCGCTTCCATCAATCGATCGGCATCCTCGATCGATCCGAACGTCGCTGGAACCGCACAGGCAACATGCTTGCCATGCTGCATCACCTCGATACAGTGCTGAGCGTGGCTGGGAGCGTCGGTAGCAACAAACACCGCTTCAATCTGATCGTCCTTGACGAGCTCCTCTAGCGAAGAATACTTCTTGTCGCAACGGCAGGCCTTCGCTAATTGGTCACAACGTTCTGGGAATAAATCGCTGACGGCGACCACATCGACGTTGGGATGATCTTGAAAGCTGAATGCGGCCCCAAAACGGCACACGCCATAGCCGACAATGCCCACACGGATCTTGCGATCGGAGACCGGCTGCCAATCCCGCGAAGCATTGGGATCACTGGCTGCCTTCTCGAAGCCTTGAATGACCTTTTCCTGCGCTATTGATGGGTAGCTCAATGAAATAGCCGCCCCAGAGGAACCGAGCAATTGGATAAATGAACGTCTTGATGGCAGGTGCAACATGGGTAGGCTACTTTCAGGTTAGAAGGGGAGGCGGGATGTCGACCACTCGATTATAGTCGAATTCACATCATTCACTCAACCGTCTGGCGTTTACATTCGATTCCAGCATAAATCCTGCTTTTCGCGAGCCCGCAGTGACCAACGTCAATGAACTTTCCAAACGTATTATCGGCAATGTCGAAAAGGTCATCGTCGGCAAACGCAAACAATTGATATTGTCGCTGGTCTCCTGGTTGGCCGGCGGACACATCCTGCTCGAAGATGTTCCAGGCGTCGCCAAGACCATGCTGGCTCGCGCTCTGGCGCGTAGTATCGGCTGCTCGTTCAAGCGCGTTCAATGTACGCCCGACCTTCTTCCTACCGATATCACCGGTGCCTCCGTCTTCAATCCCAAACAAGTCCAATTCGAGTTTCGCCCCGGCCCTGTATTCACGCAGATTCTATTGGCTGATGAAATCAATCGCGCCACTCCACGCAGCCAAGCCGCCTTGCTGGAAGCTATGGCCGAAGCTCGCGTCAGCGTCGACGGTGTGACCCATGTTCTGGAACAACCCTTTCTGGTCATCGCCACTCAGAATCCCATCGATCACGAAGGGACGTTTCCATTGCCCGAAGCACAGCTCGATCGATTCCTAATGAAGTTTTCGCTCGGCTATCCATCGATCGAGGAAGAGATGCGAATGCTCGAACTGCTGCAACATGCACATCCAATCGATAGCTTGCAACCGGTCGCCAGCGCAGCCGATATGCTCGCAGCCCAAAACACCGTTCGCGACGTCTATGTCGATCCCAAAGTGCAGCTCTATATTTTGCAAATTGTTCACGGTTCGCGGCATCACGAAGCCTTAGCCCTGGGTGGTAGCCCTCGCGCATCAATTGCGCTCTACCGCAGCTCGCAGGCCATGGCCGCCGTACTCGGAAGAAACTATGTCCTCCCCGACGACATCAAGAAGCTGGTCAATGCCGTTATGGGACATAGGCTCATTCTCCATCCCGAAAGCCGCCTGCGCAAGATCACGGCGGAACAGGTGCTCGATGAAATCGTAGCTGAGGTTGCCCTCCCCTCCATCCAACCCGCCAATCCCAATTCCTAGCGAATCCACTTCCTCACTCAAGCTGTCGTTCGAGCTCCCAAGTAGCAGGCACTCTCGGCGTGCCTTTGCCCAAAACCAACGTCGAGTTCGAGCGTCGACGCTTGACCGAAGAGTACTCGAACCTTCGGCCACGCCCTTCAATTCAAGTGTTTCCTTTTCACTGTTCGGAATGCGTTTTGTTGCTTTTTCGCAACATCTCCTCACCGGTCTCCCACCGCGCGCGATCGTCTCGCATTTCTCTAAGTATTGCACCAAGAACACTTTGCGATTTGCTAACGCCACCTCTTGGAAGCCACAATTCTCCCAGCGGCCCGGCACTTGCATGCTCGCCTGCCATTCTCTCACAATTGCGACCGCTAAACGAGATTCCCGATTGATGCACGCTATCGACCTTGCCGAATTGGCCAGCACGTTTGTCCGCATGGCGGCCCCACTCACCAACCTGCGGTTGCCCCCGCGGCGCTCTGCCGCTCAACAACTATGGCTTACCGCGCGCTACCGACAAGAGAATTGGTTGCACGATTTGGCCCAGCATCGCGATGCTATAGCCCGACCTGGAACCAGTCGCAGAACTCGGCTGTGGGCCGACATCATTCCGGTCATTGAAGAAGTACTCTTGTCAGAACCGCTGTCGCGTGCCGTCGCCTATTTGGCCAGTCTCTGGGATAGCCGGCGCATCGACAACGAACTGGCACCACTCGCACTCAGTACGCTGGCTGCACATATCGAAGCTAGAAATCGCTGTTTGCACTTGATCGTTTTTGGACAAGGGCTCGCCGTCGAAAACGCCGTGAAAATCAATCGACTCCGTCGCAACTTGGAAACCTATTCCGATCAATTGCTCGCGTGCCTACCCGCGGTGGCAAATCCAGGACTATTTGCATTCGAGCCACGAATAGTGTCGCAAAAACAAGCCAAATTGCGCCCCGCCGATCGACAACCGACTTGGATCAACATGCAAGCCATGACTCTCGCAGAGCACTTGTGGCAATCTGTGCATCACGATTTAGACTGGCGCATCGCCAGTGCGAGACTCAACTACCAGCTTAGCGGGCACACGCTCGGGCTACTCCCCGCCACATGCTTCGACAGCGCAGGTGTTCCCCACTCGGCCAATTCTCTATGCCTACTGCAACCTTCGCCCGAGGGGCACGTCGGTCCGCACTGTGAACATCCACTGTTCCTACATCCACAGTACAGCGAGCAAGAGCACTCTCGAATCAAACTACTGACCAGCTCCCGTCGACTGAGCGGCGAGTAACGCGAAGCAAGTCTGGCTGTCAAAAAATTGTGTCTAACAAAGCACTTGGTATGCAAGGACTATCGCTTGTTGTTCTTCTTGTCTTCCTTACGTGGACTCTCGAGCTTGCCTCGCAATTCCTTAAGATGAGCTTCCAGAGCACGTGCGCGATGTTCCAATTCAGCTTTACTCTGCTGTGCTTCGGCTAGTTTGCGAAGAGATTCTTGCACCGCTTTCGCATGACTCGTCTGAACCCTCTCCACTTGCTGCTGAAGTTGCCGATTGACAGCTTGCAGTTCATTCAGTTTTTGACCGCTTTCTGCCAGTTCACGTTGCAGCCTTTCGTTCTGCTGCGCGACTTCTTTAGCCTGAGCTTGCATGCGCCTCGCTGCATCGTGTTGTTCACTGCGTCGGCGTTCGTTTCCGCTTTCCAGCTCGTGAATCCGTCTTTGGGCTGCCTGATGCATATGTTCGGCAGCTTCGACACGCCGCCGCGCCTCAAACTCGATCTCTTGGATTTTCAGTTGTGCCTTCAGCTCGGTGTTCTCTTTCAATAGCCCAAGCATGTCGCGGACAAGCTTCGAATTGAGCACACGCCCCACCGCCTCGAAATGCTCTTCTAATTCATCATCACCATCCTCATCATCACCATCCTCATCACCATCCTCCTCCTCATCATCACCATCCTCACCATCCTCACCATCCTCATCATCACCATCCTCATCATCCTCATCATCCTCATCATCCTCATCATCACCATCCTCATCATCCTCATCATCCTCTTTACCCTCACCACCCTCTTCTTCGTCAGCCCTAATATTCCTGTGTTCATTTTGGCCGTCGCCAGCATCCTCGCTCTCACTACCTCCGTGCTCTCGGTTCCCATCGTCCTGCGGCGCATCTTGACTATCGTGCGTTACCTGCTCCGCGTTCCCCTCGGTTGCTAGCGTCCCAACAGGGGCATCAACGCGAGGAGCAATCTCGACTCGCGATTCCGTCCTACGTTCGAAGCGTCCTTCAATGGGCAGTCCATCGTAGACGTCTCCTTCGATTGGCAATGTGGCCCGACGCTCCGCGTCGGTGTTTTTCGCACTATCTCGTTCTGCCTCTCCCCTTCCCCGCCCACTCCCACTCTCACTCCCACTCTCACTCTCACTCCCACTCTCACTCCCACTCTCACTCCCACTCTCACTCCCACTCTCCCGCACAGCATCACGCGCAGCCGGAGCCACCCTGCCGATAGCCGGCAAACCACTTTGCGCTATCTGCGCAGCCCCCTGAGGCCGGTGCTGTGTGTTTTCGATTCCCCGGTAAGGAAGCCGAGTATTGGAGTTTTGTGCTCTGGGCACTGGTGAGTCAACAGCCGGTGCTGGAACACCTGGGTTCGGCGACGTTGCAACTACCGTAACTTGGACCGCTGCGGTCGGGGGCAAAGCTGCTGCGTTGGTGTTCGCTGGCTCTGCGATTCGAATAGAAGCTGTGTGCCCCGCATAGTAGCTTGGGAGTGGTGCGTGTACCAAATCCTGTTGCGCATGTAAGCACGTGGACGTGGCTACCCAGCAAGTGAAGGCTAGAGTCAGGGGGAACAATTCCACGGTACGTTTTCTTCGCAAGATTCTCATCACGGAACTCTCACTGAGGGGGGCTGGAAGTACGGGACGATGTAACTGCACTTACGCATCACACCTGCACCTGATTATAACTGATCGCGTTTGCCGAAGTACTGGCTGGCGGGGCAACCACTAACCCCTATTGCCAGCCGCCCAGCTTTCGCTACGGTTTTAGTTATCCTCAAGCGCCAGTCGACGCTCGCACGAGGACATACACTTAGGAAAAATGCACCGCACGCGCGATTGGCTAAGGAAACACCCGCTATGAGTCCCGCCGCAAGTACCGTCCAGACGCTGCCGCATCGAAAAGAAGTTCCCGCCGAGGACACTTGGGACCTGTCCAGCCTGTATACCAGCGACGCCGGCTGGGAGCAGGACTTCGAGAAATTTGGAAAACTGATTCCCCGCTACGAGTCGTATCGTGGCCGATTGTCCGAAGGCCCACGAGTGCTAGCCGAGTGCCTCGAATTCGATATGCAGGTCGACCGCTTGGCAGAACGGTTGGGAACCTACGCCTTTCTCAAGACCACCGAAGATCAGGCCTGCGACGCCTATCAGGCCCTCACCGCCCGTTTCCAGAATGCAGCCGTCAAAGCGGGCCAGTTGGCCAGCTACCTGCGACCCGAGATTTTAGCCATCCCGGACGAACAGTTCGGCAAGTATTTGAACGCGCCCGAATTGCGTGGATACGATCTGGTTCTCGAACGCATTCACCGCTATCGCCCACACACGTTGTCGAACGCGGAGGAGTCGTTATTGGCCCTGCAAGGCGAGATGGCTCAGACGGCCAGCAAGGCGTTCCGGCAATTGAACGACGCCGATTTGAAGTTTGGCGTAGTCGAAGACGAGCACGGCCAAGCGGTCGAGCTATCCAATTCGAACTTTAGCCAGTTCCTGATTTCTCCCGTCCGAGAAGTCCGTCAGGCCGCATTTCACAAATACTACGAGCAGTTCGCCGCACACGAAAACACGCTCAGTGCCACGCTGGCCGGTAGCGTGCATGGCGACGTCTACTATGCCCGCGCCCGCAAGTACTCGTCCAGTCTGGATGCAGCCCTGTTTCCCGACAATGTGCCGGTTTCCGTCTACGACAACTTGATCAGTTCTGTCCGCAAGCAATTGCCCGCCGTCCACGAATACTTAGAGATTCGTCGCCGCAAGATGGGGCTCGATGATTTGCATCACTACGACACGTATGTACCGATCGTCTCCGACATACAACAGACGCGGAGCTGGGAAGAGGCTGTCGAAACCGTTATCGACTCGCTGCAACCGCTCGGAGCCGAGTACTGCCAAACGCTCGAGGCAGGGCTGACCGGGCGTTGGTGTGATCGCTATCCGAATCTGGGCAAGCAGAGTGGCGCGTTTAGTTGTGGCACCTTCGACGGCGATCCCTACATCATGATGAACTACAAGCCCAAGGTGCTCAACGACTTATTTACGCTGACCCACGAAGCCGGGCACTCGATGCACAGCTATTATTCGTCGAAAAACCAGCCATTTCAGTATTACAACTACACGATTTTTGTAGCCGAGGTAGCCAGCACGTTCAACGAACAGTTGCTTGCGCAGCACTTGCTAAAAACGACCGACGACGAGCGGGTGCGCGCCTATTTGATCAATCACGAAGTTGACAGCATCCGCGCCACCATCGTGCGTCAAACCATGTTCGCCGAATTCGAGAAGATTATTCACGAAATGGCCGAGTCGGGCGAGCCGCTTACCGTCGAGAGTTTCAAGTCGGCTTATGGCGGATTGTTGAAGGACTATTTCGGCCCCAAGTTTGTGATTGACAGGGAATTGTCATTGGAGTGTTTCCGCATCCCCCACTTTTATCGAGCCTTTTACGTCTACAAGTACGCCACTGGACTAGCTGCTGCGATTGCCCTTTCGCGCCGCGTGCTCGAAGGCGGTGCCAGCGAGTTGGCCGATTACTTGCGATTCTTGAGTTCTGGATGTTCGCAAGACCCTCTCGACTTGTTATCCGCCGCCGGTGTTGACATGACCAGTTCGCAACCCATCGAGACCGCCCTACAGCATTTCAGTCACCTCGTCCAGCAGCTCGACGACCTCACTTAATGTGGCCCGACGCTCCGTCGTCGGATTTCCAGACCCCAGCGAGCTCGCCTCGCTGGGGAATCAGTTTTGAACATAGACTGTCAACCTACGAGCGTTATACTGCCCTCCTTCCTCGCTACTCCACAGAACCCATCTAACTCGACAAAAACGTGCTCAAAAACTTCCCCTTGACTGGACTTGCAAAGGCTTAGGTTACGATGTAACCTTGTATTCATCATTGGAACCGACAGTTGCTTTATTCAGGGTAGGGCCAATTCTGGCATTCTCCCAGTCCTTCTGCCCGGTTCCGTTTTTATTGGCTAATACGTCGCTTGGCCCGACCGAAGCGACACACTCCATATTCCTCTGTAGCTCAGTTGGTAGAGCAGGCGGCTGTTAACCGCCGGGTCGTAGGTTCGAGTCCTACCGGAGGAGCTCATTTTTTCACAAATTTTGATCTCGTAAGATCAAGCCAAATAAGGACTTAGGGAAAACCACCCCAAGTCCTTTTTTTGTTTAGCGACTCGCGATGGGGCAAAAACGGGGCAGCGTTGAACTTGTGTTGGGTTTGTGTCGATGGCCTTTTGAGGGCCATCCACGACAATTACTCACAAGGAGTTTCATCGCACATGGCCTGGCTCGAACAACAAAAATCTGGCGTCTTCGTTGTCTGCTTCCGCTACGGTGGCGCACGTCTCAAACGCTCAACCAAGACGCGTTCTGCAGATAAAGCAGAACGCATGCGGTTGCAGATCGAAGAGAACATTGAACTCGTCGAGCGCGGACGACTTGAAGTGCCGGCCGACGCCGACTTGATGGCGTTTCTGGTCTCCGACGGACGTCTGACTTCAAAACGCAAAGCTTCCGGTCAGCTTCCGCTCGGAACTCTTTTCGAGAAATATCGCGAAAGCCTGCCACGCGATTCCCATGCGCCGGAATCGCTGCGTATATCCAAGATCCACATGCGGCATGTAGCCCGCATCTTGGGCCAAGGAACCCGACTGGTCAGCATCACCGCGGGCGATTTGCAACGCTATGTTTCCAAACGCTCGGAAGAAAACGGCCACCGAGGCAGGAAGGTTTCCACGGGGACCATCCGCAAAGAGATGGCTACCTTTCGGACGCTTTGGCGGTGGGCCAAACGCTTTGAACACGTGAGCGCTGATTTTCCCAATCACGGTTTGCATTACCCGCTTCAATCCGAATCGCCCCCATTCCTTACTTGGGAAGAGATTGAGCGACGAATAGACCGCGGCTTGGTCGCGGGGAAAATCGGCCAACTCGAGTTGTGGGATTCGCTCTACCTGAATACCACCGAACTGGAGGAACTACTCGGCTTCATCCAAGCCAAGTCGAGCTATGGTTTTCTGTACCCCATGGTGGTCATGGCTTCGCACACCGGTGCCCGCCGCAGTGAAATCTGCCGCTCGCGCACCGAAGACATCGACTTCGAGAGTGACATACTCTTGATTCGTGAAAAAAAGCGTCTTCGAGGCAAGCAATCGTTCCGCCACGTCCCGATAAGCCCCTTTTTGAAAGAGACGCTTCGCGAGTGGTGCAAACAATGCGGCCACACGTCTTATACATTTCCGCTCGACCACCGAGTTCGGCGGTCTCGCAATGCCGAGCGCCGCGAGAACTGGGAGAGCGTTGCGCCCGACGAGGCCAGTGATCATCTGGACGCAGTTTTGTCCGGGAGCAAGTGGAAGCACATCCGTGGATGGCACGTTTTTCGACACAGCTTCATCAGCAATTGTGCCTCCGCAGCGGTCGATCAACGCATGATCGATGCCTGGGTAGGTCACCAGACTGAAGAGATGCGCCGCCGTTATCGGCACTTGTTTCCAAGTTCACAGCGTCGCGAGCTGGCGAAAGTCTTTGGCTAGGCCGATAGCACGTCTACCTGCGCCACGCCGATTCCGAGGGAAGATGCGATGTCTTTTTTTGGAAAAAGGCAGTAGTTACCAACAAGCTCCACATCAGGAGCAGGTCAGCAAGCTACTGCTGTGGATTTATTGATAACTACTGATAGATACGGCTGCGCCGTAGCTGCTTTCTTTAGAAGAGACAAGTCTCGCACCAACACACGATCCGGTTCGGGGTGCGACATGGATTCCATTGTTCGTCGGCCCACCCGTTGTGCCTGCTACCCCTGGTGTCGCGTTCGAGTCGCGTAACGCTCAAGAGTTTGATCATACGCAAGGGCGAAACCCAAGGCCTCCCGCCTTTCACAGCCAACTATGTGCCAGTTGTCGCAAACACGGAGGTCGATCGCTTCTACCGTGATCTTCGACAGACTGTCGTAAATCTCGAGAACGCATATCGAAAGGAAATCCTTCCGGTTTACCTTCCGAGAGTCGATGTCGAATCACAGTTTGGGACGGCACTTTTCAATGTTTACTGGCGGTTAATCCGGCGTCCGTTTATCAAAGACCCGCAACGGAGGCGATTACGCGAGTACATTCGCCAGTGGGTGCATTCCGACGCGATACGGAGCACCAAAGCACTGCGACAGTGGGAAGCAGACGTTGGTACGTTCCAACGTCGCTACGACGGCAGATTGATCGCTCGATCAAATTCTATATCAAGTCCCCATCGTTAATGACCACAGGAGTTTATGGGGTCGCTTCAAACTCAACCCATTCAATATTTTTCGGGTAATTGTCTGATTCCAAGCGAGTCGAATGCAACAGTTGGACTTTCCAGCGGTTGTTCTCTCTGACCATCACTGCACTTTCAAGCCAAACTACTGTCCGCAGCCCGCTCTCACTACGAATTTCAGCCTTGTTCCAGTAGCCTACCCAGGCCACGTCGCCTTTCTGTCGAGCTCGAATCTGCCTGAAGAAGTTCTTCCGCTCGTACGGTTTGCCCTTGGGCTGGACCGCATCCACGAGTTTCTGCATCGTCCAGTCTTCGCCATGCTCAAGTAATTGGAAGTCCTCTGTTGAAGTCTCCTGCATAGCCTTGCCATCGTGTTTGGACATCGCGGCAAACAGCTCTTTAACCGGCTGAAATGCAGGATGGTCCTCAGCTTCAGCAACCCCGCTTAAGAATATAATTCCACCAAGCCAAAATCCGACATGCAAAACTTCGCGCACCAAACCACTGATTTTCACGACTTCCACTCCAGTTCTATAGATGTTCGGGGACAATCTGAGCATTCTACATTGAGACTCGAGCGTGTTTCGATCCGTTAATTTCGTCATTGAGGCGAAGAACGTACACGACAGGCATCCAACGTTTTGAGTTCAGCGAAAGGCAAGAGAAGGCCATTTCGCAACGCCTGTTGCCTGTGAGACACCACTGACTTTGGCCTGCGAGTACCTGGGAAAGCAGTGCAAGTAGCAGCAAGCCAAAAATCGACTAGCTGGCTATATGGTCCTAAGTCGTCGCGTCCAAGAGAGCGGCGCACCGCGCATCGGTCTGGCGCCCGTAAAATCAACTGCATTTATTCGGTGCCGATATCTACCCAATGACACGCCCACATGTGTGAGATGGCCAAATCGTGGCTGTATCAATTTGACTGCAAATGCCGGTAGATTCTTGGGAAACCCGTAATCAGATGCTTACGCAGCTTCGGTGGGCTCTTCGTGTAGCTAGTCACCAATGCAAGTTGTCTCACATATGTTGGCACAGAGGGGCTTCGCCATCGGTGGTCGATCGATGCAACCGCTGCAGCGAATCAAATCTCCCAAGTCGCAGAGGCGATGTCGACCTCACTAGGTTCACGTTATCCCAAGAAACGATGTATGACCAGATTCAAGGGGAAGGCAGGCGTATAATCGCAGGCGTGATCGTTGTTTAAGAAAGCTACGCCTATGACTGACGTTACGCAGATACTCTCACAGATTGAGGATGGTGATCCGAGCGCGGCTGAGCAACTGCTACCGCTTGTCTACGACGAGCTCAGAAAACTTGCGGCCGCGAAGCTAGCGAATGAGAAGCCGGGCCAGACTCTTCAGGCGACGGCACTGGTTCATGACGCCTACATCCGCTTGGTCGATGTCGAGAAGGCACAGCACTGGGACTCGCGTGGCCATTTCTTTTCAGCGGCTGCTGAAGCTATGCGTCGCATCCTGGTCGAGCAAGGTCGCCGGAAAGCGCGGGTGAAGCACGGCGGCGCTTTCCAGCGAGTCGAGCTTGGGGACGCTGACATCGCCATCACGACAAGCGACGAAAGATTGCTTTCCATCGACGAGGCATTGAACAAGCTTGCCGTTGAAGATCCCCAGGCCGCCGAACTGGTCAAGCTGCGATATTTCGCCGGTTTTTCAATTTCCCAGGCAGCGGAGGCAATGGGGATTTCGCGCACAAGTGCCTACGAGCAATGGGCTTACGCCCGCGCCTGGCTGCGTTGTGAAGTCGAAGACGAAGACTAGGAATCCATAAAACACGATTTTTCCGGACGATCCGACGGAAAGGTCGCATTGCTTAGTGGAGAGCAACATGAACAGCCTATCCCAAAAAGCCAAAGACATTTTTGTTGAACTCATCGGCAACGTACCGCCAGATGACTGGGATGATCGCTTGGTTGAGGCAAGTGGCGGTAACCGGGAGTTGCTCATTCGCGTGCGAGCCCTTCTTCGGGCTCATGCAGAGCCGGGCAGTTTCCTAGAGGAACCCGCTGTCGCAAATCAACCGGACGCCACCCTCGACCAGCCCATCACCGAAAAGCCCGGCACCCAGATCGGTTCCTACAAGCTCCTCCAGCAACTCGGCGAAGGCGGCATGGGCGTGGTCTTTCTAGCGGAGCAGACCGAACCTGTTCAACGCCGCGTGGCTTTGAAGCTTATCAAGGCCGGGATGGACAGCCGCCAGATCATTGCTCGCTTTGAAACCGAAAAACAGGCGCTGGCTTTGATGGACCACGCCAACATCGCCCGCGTTCTCGATGCAGGGACCACGAAGCAGGGACGGCCGTATTTCGTGATGGAGTTGGTCCATGGCGTGCCCATCACCACGTACTGTGACGACAACCACCTGGCTCCCCGGGAACGACTGGAGCTGTTTGTGCCGGTCTGCCAGGCAATCCAGCACGCTCATCAGAAGGGAATCATCCACCGCGATATCAAACCGTCCAACGTCCTGGTCTCGCTGTACGACGGCAAGCCCGTTCCCAAGGTGATCGACCTCGGCGTGGCCAAGGCGACCGAACAAAAGCTGACCGAGCAAACCATGTTCACGGAGTACGGCACGCTGGTCGGCACGCTGGAATACATGAGCCCGGAACAGGCGGAGTTCAGTGCCTTGGGAGTCGATACCCGCAGCGATATTTTTTCGTTGGGCGTGTTGCTCTACGAATTACTGACTGGCAGTACTCCACTCAAACAAGAACGGATGAAAGGAACAGCGTACGCAGAGATTCTTCGCATGATCAAGGAGGAAGAGCCGCCTCGGCCGAGCATGCGTCTGAGCGGCTCGGGTGAGGTGCTGGCATCAATCTCTGCTCAGCGACACATGGAACCGGCGAAGCTCTCTAAGCTGATGCGCGGCGAATTGGACTGGATCGTGATGAAGTGCCTGGAGAAGGACCGCAACCGCCGATACGACACGGCTAACGGCTTTGCGATCGAGATCCAACGATATCTGAACGACGAGCCTGTGGAGGCGTGTCCTCCCTCGGCCGTTTACCGTTTCCGAAAATTTGCGCGGCGAAACAAAGGCGCATTCGCGGCAGCGACAGTTCTCAGCCTGGCACTTCTCGTAGCGGTCGGCGCAATTACCGGGACACTCGGCTACATGGCCCGAGACCGGTCCGATCGGCAGAGCCGAATAGGAGACCGGGTGGACCTGATCATGCATCAAGCGGAACAACTCGAACGGGATCAGATGTGGCCCGAGGCCTTGAACGCGGCGCTGCGTGCCGAAGCACTGATAGCTATCGAATTTGATCTGGCGACTTCGGAGTGGATAGAACGAGTCGTCCACGATCTCAAGATGGTCGCCAGGCTGGAAGAGTTGCGGCTGGAAGATGCTCGCATTGACGAACAAGGGGCGAAACTGGACGAAGGTCGTCCCCAACTCTATGCGATTGCGTTTCGAGAATTTGGAGTGGATGTCGAGACGCTGCCGGTAGAGGAGACGGAGACGCGGCTGAGCGCCCGTCCAGTTCTGGCCGTCGCGTACGCTGCGGCTTTGGATGACTGGGCTCGCACAGCCCGTCGGCGAGACCTAGATCAGTCTAAGCGGCTGTGGAACATCGCCTCGACGATCGACCCAGACCCGTGGCGTGTCAAGGTTCGGCAGGCTTCGACGCAGATGGACATCGAGTCGCTGATTCAGTTGGTTGACGATCCGAACACGGCACGGCAACCGCCGCAATCTCTGAACCTCCTGGCTTCCTCGCTCAAGCTGGGCGGCCAACTCAAGCTGGCGGTAGTCCTTTTAGAGCGGGCCAGTGAAGTCCACCCCGACGACTTCTGGATTCATTTCCAACTGATGTCGCTCAACTTCAACATTCGCCCCGCGCGTTTGGAAGAAGCTATCAGTCACGGCCTCGTCGCACGGGCGCTGCGTCCCAGAAGCGCCGCGACTTGGAGCATTCTCAGTGACCCACTTCAACTCATCGGAAAATTCGACGAGGCTAACTCTGCCTCTCGCAAGGCCATCGAACTCGACTCTCAATACCCATACGCTTACACCAGCCTTGGCAACGTTCTGTTTAGGCAGAATCAGTTGGACGGGGCCATCGAGGCCTATCGCAAGGCCATTGAACTCGACCCCAGCACAGCCGCACCCTACATCGGTCTCGGCAACGTCTTCGGCACGCAGATGAAGCCGGACGAGGCCACCACCGCCTATCACAAGGCCCTCGAACTCAATCCGAAATACGCTCTCGCTTACAGCAACCTCGGCAAAGTCCTGCGCGACCGGAAGCAACCGGATGAAGCCATCGCCGCTTACCGCAAGGCCCTCGAACTCGACCCCCAGTACACCCTTGTATATCGCCAGCTTGGTAGCGTCCTGCGCGACCAGAACATGCTGGATGAGGCGATCTCCTCCTACCAGAAGGCCTTGGAACTCAACCCGAAATATGCTACCGCTTACAGCAACCTCGGCGTCGCGCTGAGTCACCAGCACAAACTGGACGAGGCCATCGAGGCGTTTCGCAAGTTGAACTCGACCCCAGAACGGCAGCACCCTACAATCGGTCTCGGCAACGTCTTCGACAAGCAGATGAAGCCGGACGAGGCCATCACCGCCTATCGCAAGGCGATCGAACTCAATCCGAAAGATCCCCTCGCTTATAGTAACCTTGGCATCACTCTTCAACGTCAGAAGAAACTGAATGAGGCCATTGCGTTTTATTGCAAGGCGAGTGCACTCGATCCGAATTTCTTCCCTGCTTATAGCAATCTCGGCATCGCCTTGATTGACCAGAACAAGCAGGACGAGGCCGTTGTTGCATTTCGCAAGGCGACCAAACTCAACCCGCAAGATGCCGGCACTCAGAACTACCTCGGTATAGCACTGAGTATGCAGCAGAAGACAGACGAGGCGATCACCGCTTACGGCAGGGCGATCGAACTCGATCCGAAATGCACGAACGCGTGCAATAACCTCAGTACCCTTCTGAAGGAGCTCAAGAGGCCGGACGAAGTTATCGCCGCACATCGCAGGGCCATGAAATTCGCCCCGAAGTTCGCTGCAGATTATTTAAGCCGCGGCTCGATACTTTGGCGTGAAAACCAGGATGTGAACGGCGCCATCGCCGTCTTCGAGGAAGCTCTACGGCTTCAGCCCGACAACTACCAGGCGCATTTTGGTTTTGCAGTGGCACTCGTACAGTCCAAACAGTGGGATCGTGCGGCAACCGTCTACGGGGAAGCACTTCAGCAGTTTGGTGCTCCGCTATGGCCAGGGCCGTGGTACGAGGCGATCCGCTCGGAAGAGCTTTTTGCGCGTTTAACGGCTCAACGACCGAATGACCACCTCCCCTGGATCATGCGGGCTCGCCTCGACATCTTGCAGGGCGACTGGAAACGTGCGGAGGCGGACTATGTTCGTGTCAGCGAACTGCTGGCAAGTGGCGCCCAAGATGATTTGTTCAGTTACGCCGGACTGCTCTTATTACTGGCAGACCATCCCGGTTATGAGCAGTTCTGCCAGAAATGGGCGGCTCAATTTGGGCCTGACCAGAGTTCGAAGTACATTATGCCGCGCGCTTGCATTATTAGTCTCCACCCTGTTGTACCGCCTCAACAGCTTGTCGAGAGAGGCAAGAAGCTGGTGCAAGTTCGTCGAGATGCCCGACATCTCCATGTGCTGAGCCTCGCGCATTACCGCAATGGAGAATTCGATCTGGCGATCGAGTATGCCAAGGAATCGAACGCGGGCAAATGGCGTGGGAGCGTAAAAGCCCTCAATTGGTTGGCGCTGGCGATGGCCCATCATTGCCTCGGTCAAGCCGACGAGGCGCGCACTTCGCTGGAGCAAGCCCTCTTTCTGGCCAGTCAGCCAAATCCCGATCAACCGCCCGGAGTGACCTGGCCGAATATGGCACCACACGACGCAGTCGAATTTGAACTCCTGCGCCGCGAAGCGGAACCGTTACTCAATCCAGTATCTCCGGAATCCGACCCAGCGATGCGAGTAAAGAATTAGCTGATCGCTGCGGTGACCGACCAATACAAAACACGAGTTCGCAGCTCAGCAAACCGACGATCTCGAACGAAAAACGGCCGGCGAGGCCTTACCGCCAAGCAAACCCTCACCGGCCCGACACCGCCCCGGCGCTTTGTCTGCGCGCCGGACGCGATGTTTCTATTTTATGCAGACTCATTGAATAGGAACAACCCAATGAGACCCTTGAAACCTTACCGCTGGCTCTCTGTCTTGACGCTAACCATAGCGCTGCAGACGAGTACCGCTTCGGCCCAGTCGAACGACACACTCAGCTTCAGTGGCGTTTTCCATATGGATCAGTTGTCGGGAGTGGTCGGTGCCGACCTCGCCGAAGTCTTCGCCCGAAATAACGATCACTCGTGGTCGCTCACGTTGTCCGGCGTCACCTGTTCGAACGATGATGCCTACGATTATGAACAGGACATCGAGTATTTTATCACACGCGTGCATGCGGCATCGTTCGACCTCGAGTTTTTCGGTCCCGACGCCGACGTGCTCAATGCGGTGATCAGTGAGCAGTTGACCGGCAGCAGCTTGGGTGGCGATGTCTTCCTCGAACTGCGGAATATCTACAGCTACGCTGGCTTTTACCCCGGCGGTGCGACGTGGGATTTTGGATTGCTGCCCCTGGACGAGTCGACGGGCGTGTCATTCTTTGCCGGAGCCTGGTCGAACTATCTGACCGGAGTCTGGTTCCCCACCGAGGATCGTGTCTTCAGCTACGGCTACCCGCTCCTCGAGCCGCAGATGATCACGTCTCAAAGAACATCGATCCAAGATTCCCGGCCCGGAAACTCGGGTGCCCTGCGGTCGATCGGCGACGACCTGGAGATCTCCACGAACGGATCGCCCGTACTCCCACCCACTCTGAATATTGATGACGCGTCTGCCCTGGAAGGAAATCGCGGCACGACGTACCTGAACATGCCAGTGACGCTTTCGCGGATCAGCATCGACGTGGTCACCGTGCACTACCAGACGGTCTCCGGCAGCGCGCAAGCGAAGTCGGACTACGCGTCGGCCAGCGGCACATTGACTTTCCAGCCGGGGCAGACCACACGGACGATCCCGATCGCCATCAAGGGGGACCGGAAACGTGAACCGAATGAGAGTTTCAACGTTCTGCTCTCCAATCCCACATGTGCGACGATCGAGGATGCGGTCGCCAGGGTAACCATCCTGAACGACGACTGAAAAATAGAATTCCCTGTCGGCAGGGCTTGGTGGCTCGAACCTCATGCGAGTACGCGGAGTCCCGGCCGGGCCCAGGATATCTCCTCATCAGCCGTCCCCGACCTTCCCGTCCATCTCTCAAAGGAACTTCGCATGTCGTTTCAGGCTTTTCTCAACTCCCTTAATCTAATCCCCACACGTCGACAAATTCGTCCAAGACTTCGGGCTTCGCTGCTGCGCGTGGAGGCCCTGGAACACCGCATTCTTCTCACGACCTACACGGTTCTGAACTTGGCCGACGCCGGCGAAGGTTCCTTGCGGGCAGCCATCCAGGCGGCCGAATTCAACGTTGGCCCTGACCTTGTCGAGTTCGACATAGGACTGCACGGCACGATTATTCTGACCAGCGGGCAACTGAACATCACCGATGACGTCACCATTGATGGTTCGGACGCTGATCAGCTGACCATCAGCGGCAATCAACAGAGCCGCATCTTTGCTGTCAGCAACAGCGCGGCGGTCGCGATCGCCCACTTGACGATCACCGATGGCCGCCAGACCGGGGACGGGGGCGGCATCTTGAATACTGGTGGAACGCTTGTCCTCGATCAAATCGTGATGACCCACAATACGGCCGTCGGCGCCGCCGGAATTCACGGCCAAGGCGGTGCCGTTGCCAATCTCGCCGGCGCGACTCTGAGCATCACCGATTCCCTGTTTTCTCAGAACCAAGCGCTGGGCGGCACGAACAGCCAGGGCAATGGCGGCGCCATCGAGAATGTTGCCAGCGACCTCTCCGTCATCCGCAGCGCGTTCATCGGCAATCTGGCTCGCGGCGGCAATGGCAACGGCAACACCAACACCCGGGCGGGTGCGATCGATAACGAAGCCGGTTCGACCGCGATCATTGCGGACAGTTCTTTCATTGAAAACCAAACGATCGGTGCCGACGGCGGCACGATCGGCTACGCTCGTGGTGGAGGCATCTACAACAACAACTCCTATGCCGCTGTCACGAACAGTACGTTCACTGGCAACAACGCCCTGGCGGGTTCCAATAACACGGGCGCCAACCGACTCCTCGGCTTGGCATTCGGCGGCGCAATCGGCAACTCCGACAGGGGGATTCTTGCCATTGCCGGAAGTGAGTTCGCGAACAACCAAGCCGTTGGAGGTTCGTACAACACAAGTACAGGCGGCATTCGGTACGTCGGCGTCGGTACGGGCGGAGCGCTGCTAAACGCCGGTAACGCGACGGTCATCGACAGCACGTTTGAGGGCAACCAAGCCCGCGGTGGCAGCGCCAACCAGGGCAGTGGGATCTCCCCTTTCGTTGGAATCGGCTGGGGAGGCGGGATTGCCACCAGCGGCGGCAATTTTTCAGGCGAACCCACAAATACAACACTGGACAACGTAACGATCCGACACAATTTCGCGATCGGCGGCGATGGTAATACCGCCGGAACGTTCCTGGGAGACGCTTGGGGTGGCGGCCTTGCGTCGAGTGGAGAAAACTCCGTGGTTCCCGTCTCCGGTGGCAGCACAACCACCATCCGCAACAGCTCGATCACTCACAATCAGGTTACTGGTGGTACGGGGAGTGACGCGTACGGAGGCGGCCTCGCGAACCAGTTCGGGGCAATTCTGTTTGTCAATGACAGCGTGCTGAGCCACAACAAAGCACAGGGCGGGCAAGGCGGCGAAGGACTTGGGGGCGGACTCTACAATGGCGAAGCCTCCAACCACCCCTCGAACCTCGGCGACTCGGCCGTCCTGACCATAGTGAGCAGTGACATCAGCCACAACAAAGCTCTCGGGGGTGCCGCCAGGGCCGGCGGTGGCAGCGCCGGCGTCGGAGCGGGCGGCGGTCTGTGGAACGGCGGCAGCCTTATCCTTATTGGAAGTAGCGTGGCCCGAAACGCGGCCATGGGCGGTGATGGCGAAGCGAGCGCCGTCAGCGGCGACGGTCTGGGTGGCGGACTTTACGTTGGAGGCAGCGGTGCCACGTTCATTTTCGATTCGTCCATAAGCCACAACCGAGCACTGGGCGGTGAGGGAAGCATTGGCGGCAACGGCTTCGGCGGCGGCGCGTACGTCGAAGTCACATCGTCACTTCATCTCCGTCACAGCGTCGTCACGAATAACCATGCCAACGGCTGCAGAGGTGGCGATGGTATTGGTGGTGGCGTCTTCAATCGTGGATATCTCGACCTCGACGTGCTCGACTCGATCTACAAGAACCACGCCTCAACAAGCGATGACCAGATCTTCGATCTCTTCTGATAGACGCGCGAGTCAATGGCCAATTGCCGAGATGTGGCAACGGTCGAATGTGGTAACTACCGAAGCTCCAAGTTCCGGTGGACGGTGGGAGACTCGTCGCCAGTGTCGTCATTTCGACAGCGCGGAGGAGTCGATTCTAGGCCGCCCGCTACTGCGGTTGCGCGCTCAGGACGAACCGTCCTGGGTGCTCGAGTGCGAGATCGGGGCAAGCGAGCACAAGAACCTTGGCGATGATCTGTGCTCTGGTACCACAGGGGATGCGGCCGGCGACGACAAAGAATTGGCTGGAATAACGAGAGACGCGAGAATCGGGCAGTAATCGTTAAGCCTTCCGGCCGCGAACATATGGTCGACGCCGGTTGACTCGCTCTCTTGGCGCTCACGCTTGAGCAAGGGCTCACGCCAGCTTGCAGCTGTCATTCGCCATGCAAACTCGCTACCGCTTCCGCCGATCGATCCAACCTGCGGCTGAACAATTATATTCCTATCGGTACGCCCGGCAGATATCTCTGCCATTGGTTTGCTGCCCCATCTATTTCCGCCCAATCGTGCCAACATCGAGGTGAAAGGCACCAGTCGCTGAAAGCTATCGCGGGCAAGCTCACGCCAGGCTGCGCCCGTCATTCGCCTGCTAATCCGCTACCGCTTCCATCGACTGGCACCTTTCACCTTGTTTGGATTGTCTCGTTTTTGTCTCAAGCAGTCTTGCACGGTTTGTGAAAGACCGCTTGAAACAAAAACATGTCGCAGGCGGTCACTGAGAAAACATCGGCACTCAGTGCCAAACAATAGGTGACACATGGACAAAAAAACAAACTTTTATCCCGATTACACGCCAACCATTGTGATACATGGAGCACGTTTCAACCTGGGACAACTTTTTACCACACCCGGCGCTTTGGAAGCGCTCAGCAAGCCCGAAATGCTCACTATGCTTCAGCGTCACGCAAAAGGGGACTGGGGCGATTGCTGCCCGCAGGATTGGCAAAGCAATGACGAGGCACTTGTACACGGTACCAGACTATTCTCCGTCTATCATAATTCGAAAAGGGAAAAAATCTGGTTGATCACGGAGGCAGATCGTAGCGTGACCACCTTCTTGCTTCCGTCAGAGTACTAGGGATGAGTGGAGCAAGCCAAGCCGGGCGAATGCCCGGCCCTGGACCGCCAAGAGCCAGATGAGTTATCTTACGAGCCGTGGGCTCGCAAGATCCACTGCGCGGATTGCCGCCAGGTTTCGGTATGAACCAAAAAAACGAGAGGCGCCTCCGCAGGGGGCGTCTCTCGTTCGGGTAAACACAATAGGTGAAGCGCGGGTTGAATCCCTGCGCTTTAATGACCCCCTGTTTCTATCGCGTGACGCAGTGAAATTGCAAGTGCTGCTATAGCAAAAGTGCTTCAAGCGGTAGCAACCTATCGCGGCGCCGCTGTACGCGGCTTGGCCTGTACGGCTGGGCATGACCGGCCCTGGGGCCGGTGCATGCCGCGGCCTGTACGGCCGCTCGGCTCGCTAGGACGTTCGCCGGCGTTCGAGCCAGCTGGGGCTGGCTGCAAACGCTGCCGGCCTCCGCTGAACGCTCCGGCCTCTTTCGGCGGGCTGAACGCCCGCCGGGGGCGCATTGCGTGACGTTTGGTACACCGCTGCGATGTGGACTTTGGGGATTGTCCCAAGCCGCCACCAGCGGTTTCGAGCTCCTACAGGGGCAGCAAGCCTTCGTTCTTGATTCGCTGGACTTCGTCATGGGAAATCATCCATTCCTTGCTCAGCCCGCGGCCACAAGCACGCTTCTCGGCGAGGATACGGCCGAGTCGACACCATTCTCGCACGGTGAACTCAGCTTTTCCAAGCAAGACAGCAACTTCGGAGGTCGAGTAGAACTCGCGTGGCGCCGCCCATTGCCCAAGTATCGACTCAAGCATCCCTTCGATTCTCAAAAGCCGTTCTTTAAGTTCATCTTCTGACACTTGGGCGCGATCCTTTCCAATCTTCGAGACGGTCGGCAAGACAGTCGAATTAAAACAACCGGCGCTCTACCTGGTTACCGTAGATTGTCCATGCTGTACTGGGATGCTCCACGCGACCGTAGACTTCGAGATACGGACCGGGACTGACCTGCTCGATCAGCTCGCGAAAGCAATACGGTTTACTACTGTGCCTCGAGCGGCGGGCCTCACGCCAGCTCGGTACATCATTACGACCGAAAGGGAGTCGTCCGCGAATGGCAAACAACAGGAACTCGTGAGAGACCCGCCAGTAATTGCCCATGCCAATCGTCGGTTTAACCCAAACCATGCACGACTTGTACTCAAATCCCCAGGCCCGTATGACCGTGAACGCGTCCTCAAGAAACGCGTTGGTGGTCCATAAATGCAAATGGGCGTTATCGTCAGCAATCCGAATGATGGGTTCATCACAGATTTGCTCGAGAGTCATTGTTGGATAGTGATTCTCGGCAGCGCCGCGCGACGCGGTATTTGCATAGCGCCAGGGCGGATCGGCAACAACGGTGGGAAATCGGTAGCCCGATGCAGCTAAGCAGTGGAGATCGCCGACGATGCTTGGGCGGTTGACGCAGTTGAGTCTCAGCTCGCTATCGAAACTCATTGCTGCTCGCCACCCTGATTGAGAATCCAAGTGTGAGCCTTATCCAACAGCAAGCGAACCAAGGGAATATCGTCGCGACCCAACCGAGTGGACTCCTTCCACTGATCGCCATTTCGAAATAACCGCACGACGGTCAGCGAAAATCGCACTCCGTTCTTTGTCTTCCGTTGCCAAATGCGCACCTTGATCAGGCCGCGACGTATTTCAAAAACAGGCTCAGCCATCGGATTCGGTACTCCATTTCCGGGTAACACCATCCAACTCATCAGCCAGTTCAAACAGTTCTGCACGCGTGCCGTCCGTGAGCCACCCATCGTCTGCAATGGTGAAGGCAAGTACTTGGCAGAGTTTGACTAGGTTGCGAAGATCGGTCGGGCGAAGCACATGCGTGGCTTGCATGTCCCCAGCAAGACGAAAGGCGTTAAATTCGTAGTTTGATTCGTCTGTCGTGTTGTCTAGACGCCGTAGGTGTGAAACGAGCTCGCCCGCGCCAAGCACGGCGATTGGACATCGCGACTTCGTAGGTCGATCAGGGATCATCGTATTGGCCTCCGCTGCTTTCACCGTTTTCCCAAATCCAGGCGTAGGCCATCTCTGCTGCCTTGGAAACCAAGGGCAGGTCATCTCGTCTCATTGACGATGTGGTTTTCCATTGTTCGCCGTCTCGATACAGCCGTGAAATGGATACGTTGAACCAAGCCGCGCGACCCACCATGGTGTTGCGCCAAATGGCTGCTTGGATGCAGCCCAACTTGATCTCGTGAACAGGACGCATACGAGATGCCATCGAATCTCTCAGATGTTGGTACTCAATAGGTAAAAATCTCAGACCACTGTTGGTCTTCAACAATTTTCACCGCTGGTGCCCAGACTCGAAGCCGATGCTGGGGGCATTCTGTGATCAAGAATTGAGTCCCGCGCCAGAACAAGCGTTGACGATTCCGACGTAAATTGCGAGCTCGGCACTGAAAACCCTACGCCAACTTAAACAGATTTTTTGCCTTCAGAGCCATTCGACTTGGGCGCGGGGGAGCGGTCCAAAACTTTCAAGGCCGCGTCGAGCGATTTAAGGGAAGATTTGATTTCTCGCCGTTCAATATCGAGTTCTAACAAACGCTTGTTCGCCAATTCCTTGGCGCGTTCAAGTGAGCGTCGAGCGTCCTTGAGGTTGTTTGCCATAATTCTCCGCCACTTATCTATCTGGTAACCGTGGAATTGAGTTTGTTTGACAATTGGTCGGTTCGAATGGCATAAAGGGAACACACGAGAGAACCAGACCGAATGGGTCTCGCATGTGTTCAGGGAAAATTAAATTAGTGCAACGGCCGTCGCTTCACCTAGACTCGCAATCACGTGAAACAGGAAAAAGCCTAGCACCAGAAAGAAGGCATCTCTTTTCGAGATCCAACCACTGGTTGGCAAAATTGGGGATGCCTTCGCCACTTTTGGGTTCAACAACACTTCGGCCAAGTGTCCACCGCGATAAGTGACTCCTGAAAAGAGCGAAATGGAATCTGGAAGATCAGCACCTTCTAGCTGGTGCACTCTGCCATCGACAGCTTGCACCATCATGGTGTGAATCCTCCGAGTTACCGATCGCCCATTCTCGGTGTGAGTAACCTTACAAAACCGTTGACCACCAGCTTCCAATGCCATGGTGATACCTCCTCTGTTTAGTGGCTTGCAGCCACAAGTTTATCGTTGGAATTCAATTGCCTGAATTCACCGCAAGGGCGTGCCGCACTTGCGTGATCTAGTTCCGTTTTCGATCGTCGAACTGATATCACTGGGTCTTCCGAGACCAGGAATGCAAATGGCTCCTTAAGGAGCCACTTGCCGATACACACTTTGTAGTCCTTTCAAACTCGCCACAAAACGTTACTATGCCGCGTTGGATCTCTCCGGCTAAACGTTTGTGTGTATCTACTCGCCTCATTTTTTAAGCTTCTCTCGAGGACGAAGGTTGAGAGAGTTTTTCAATCAGCTTCGATTTTAATGGGACTCTGATCGTCGAGGATTCGATTTTGGGTACATTATGGAACGCACCGTGGACACAAATTGCAAACTCAGTTGCTCAAGGTGCGAGCAGTCCCTGCTGTACAAGTGTGGGGCCGTAGATTCGCAGCATATCCTGCGCTTTCTTAAGCATCTCCCGGTCTTCATCTGACCAGTACTTTGCCTGCGATTTCACGGACCACTTGGGCTCAGATAGCTCCCAATGACCACCGAGTATCGCCAATCGAACCAGGCCTGCCTCGGAATCTGCCAAAGCGTTGATTCCATTCAAAGCGGTCAGTGAGATCGGCCCCTCATCCATTGTCTTCTTAAATCTCAGAGTTGTACCCGCCATCTCGCGAGGTTGCACGTAACGGTGTGTCAGGAACGGTGCCAGCATTGCAGTCACTTCCGGTCTGGTAGCCTCCGCAACTAATGCTTGCGCCTCTTCAGCCCTAGCTCGCTCTAGTATTTTGGCGGCAGCTTCCCGTTCGATCTGCGCGTCCAAGTCTTGCAATACCGCTGTGGTTTCCGCCTCGAAGATTTCGGCGCCGACCGTTTCTGGCTGTACCGTATCCGCTTCAATGGCCACGAGCTGTTGGGTTAACTTATGTTTGATTGCGGTAGCTTGTTGGAGAGCCAGGGTCCAGGCCTCACTTGCTTGTTTAGATTCGCTGTGAAGGGTGATTATCTCAGTCAACTCGCTGGTGGTCAGTCGTGTTGGGTTCGCCTGGCCCGCCAGCGCCTGAGTTTTGCCTTTTAAGCTCTCAATACGGGAGGCAGCCTTGGCGATCTGCTCAGGGCTGGCGCGATTGGCGCTTGTCACAAATGCCATCTGTTCAATCAGTTTTTGGTACTCCCGCCGCTCGCTGTCAGTTGCATCCAACTTTCGGGCTGGAGCTTCGCGGAAAGATGCGATGTCCGTTTGCCAAGTTGCGGCTGCATTGACGGCGGATGCTTGGAAGTCGGCAGCTTCGTCCAAAAGCCTGTTGGCCTAGGCAATTTGATCGCTTATCTCTGCCGCGTTAATTGCTGATGCAGTGGTAAGACTGTTGGGTGTAGGAGGAGCAACCGATCTACTGGGCGCCTTGGACGGCACGACTTTAGGGCTAAGGCCAAGCTGACGCTCACTCCAAGAAAAGAAGCCAACAACCGTCAGGAAGCCAACTAGCATTAGAACTGCACAAGCGTACCATTTAAGCTTATAGTAAGCGTACATTGCCGTTGTTATCTCCGTGAAGTGTTTCGTGACAAGGGAAAACTAGCGTTTGCGTTTAGGTTTTGAGGGACCAGTTCGAGTGCGAAGTTGAATTCGTTTCTCAAATTCTTTACCGAATTCCGTGTCACTGGCTGACGTTTCGATTGCAGGTGCTTTGCCAGTCGATGACTGGTGAGTAGCCCCAGTAATGGCCTTAGTTTTAACTGGAACCGATTCCTCCTCGGGAGGTAGCGATCTCGTCGGCGGCGCAATGAGAAATGCGCCCGGTGCAGATGGCCATGGCATCCTGCGGCGTTCTTTGTATTGGTCAAATGAGATGTGGTAATCGGATTTGATTGCCACCGATTTGCCAGCGAACTGCGTGTAACCGCTTCCAAACGTGAACCGAACCAAGCTCGATTGTCGTCGAGCGCTGATTGCCTGGATGGAATTTCGGTCATAGCGAGGTTGTTCCTTTTCGGTAACGCGTACCATTCCCTCGTCTGCATGGCGTTCGGCATATCGGGCAGCGAGATCGCCACTGCCCCGTTCATAAGGCTGATGCCATGTTGCCGCCGTAACGCGGCGCAGCCCTGACAGTTTTTCTTGGCGTTCGAGTGATATCAGATCGGACGCCCGAAAAATCTGCTTCATGGCGGTGCAGGAATCGATGGTGTCCCCCAAATCCGTACCTTGCCGTCTTAGCTGGCTGGCCGTTTGGTGTGCCGCGATAAGGGTACCGCCAATATCCCGAAATTGCTCGAATATCAGCTTGATACCGTCGCTCACGACCTGCTGGATTTCGTCAATGAAGAAGTAGGCACGATTCAAGTCTTGCGGATGGTGACTTGCGGCAGTGAACATTGCCCAAAGAAACAGACGTGCGATTGTCGGTGCGTTCGTTGGCTCAATAGCAGACCTTAGCCAGAGGTAGACCACTTGCGGTTCTTCATAGAGGTTGGCCACGTCAATGGCGTCGCGTGAAATACAGGGATCATTGGGGAACGATTCTGGTGTGACGTTGAGCGCTTGGCTCGAGGCCAGGCGACTAACGAGCGCTCCCAAGTGCCGCGCTTGCTTCCAATCCTCTTCGAAGCCAATGTTCTTGTACCAATCACGATCACTAAGACGCACGTTCAGCTCGGCAAAAGAGCGAATGCCAATTTGTTGCATGATCGTGTTCATCACGATCTCGTTCATGGCAGTAAAATATCCTGCACCGTACTGAATTCCGTAGTCGAGCGAGAGACCTTGCAGGATTTGCTGGGTCATTTGTTCGACGTTCAGCTTCACATTGTGCGACTGCAGAAATGGATTAAAGCCATAGGTTGTCTTGCCGACCTCGTTCGAGATCCATCGAAAACGCAGTTGTCGTGTCCGAGCAGCCTCTCGCCGACAACTTTCGAAAAGCGCCTTATCCCCTTTGAGGTCAATGATCACCACGGTTGAATCCGCACGGGCAATCAATTGAGTCGCTTGCGGCCCCATCGCCAATGCGGTCTTGCTCGCACCGCTGTCGCCCAGGATATGAACATGTTGGTCAAGGATCTCCCTATGGAGGAGAATTGGATAGTCTCCAACTTCACTGGCACCCAAGAGTAGATGCTCCCGCTCAGTTTTATCTTCCGAATTGATGATCCGGTCGACGTAGTTATCCCAGTCCGTCGTTTCCTTACACCGATGTGTGGACAATTCCTTTTCGAAGCGTGCTAGCAGTGTCCCGGTACACAACCAAAGCGTTGAACCCAAAACCAGCGGTCCGAAAACACAGATGATCGTGAGGTTCGCTAACGCCTGAAGTACCACGGATTCGCCCGCCCGCATGGCGTACTGCGGACTTGGGCAATACACGCCAAAACTGAATCCAGTCACTACCAGAGCGCCTATAAGCAGCGACCAGCGTCGAACAGGAGACCGCAACCATTCCGTCGGAAAGCGGAACATTCCGGCCGCTCGGCAGCCGTGGATATCGTACGTGGCAAAGATAGTGAACGCCCGCCACGAGGCCCGAAGACTTGCGCCAAGATTTGGGAGAGGCAAGATTAATATGGCGAGCAAATGCCAAACCAACCAGACCCCCAGTGCACTGGCCGAATAAGTGATGGGCCAAAGCCAAAGCCCACTATCGATAAACGACACCGAATAGATCGACAGCTTCCAAGTAACAAGCAACAGTATTGGGCTTACGGTGTAGGTCAGGAGCTCGGGGCAATCGAAGGACAGGCCGTGGGGGATCAGTTGGGGAAGGTTAACTCGCCATCGCTTCATGGTTTCGCGATCTACAGTTGGCGCGACTAATAGCCATGCTGCAGCTTGACGGGCTATTAAACCGCACGTTAGCCAGGCAGCGATCAGGCCTATCGGACCTGCATATTCGGCGAATCGCCAAACTAGCTCCCATACCATGCAACTGAGACACGCGGCGGCATACAGGGCAGCAAAATGCAAATCCGTTTTTTGTAAAGCCCCTGTGATTCGACGAAGGCCAACTCGTGCAAACAGAATGACAGCACCCGCAGCAACCATATGCGGTGCGAGTGGGATGGTAATGCACAGGCAGTGAAGCACAATCCCAAGAGATGCGACGACGGGGAACGCAACCAACAAGATAATCAACACTAATCGACGTTCTTGGGCATCGGAAAGTGGACGTGGTCGATAGTTCAGCTCGGTCTTGTCGATTGCAGGCAATGCCTTCGAATCGAGGGCGTCGTCGATGTGCATCGGAAAAAAATCGAAGATCATTTATTTCTTCCTCAGCATGAGCAGCTCTGCCAACTCGGGAATTACATAGGCGGTCACTTCCACGGGAGAGAACTTTGCTCGTGACACCCGTCGCTCGATTTTTGCTTGTTGCTCGTCCGTCCCCGTCAGTACGGTGATGCGAAATCGCCCGGCCATCATCAAAGAATAAAAAGCGGGAATTCCTTTGCGCTGGCCGATAATTCGTCCGACCCGGGATTTGATACGGTGTGCAGCCCCACCGCGATCAACAACCAAAAACTGGAGCTTGCTTTTACCGCCATCGGAGATCACCACATAGTTCGAAGAGTTCATGCCTGGACGACAGAGCTCGGGAAACGTAGAGGTGAACTCTCGGCTGGTCATGCGACAAAGTCCGTTCTTGACGCAATATTGAGCGACCGCCAATAGCACTGGTAGCGTTTGTTCGGTCAAGGTACGTGGCGTGCGAGCCTCCATACCCAAGGCTTCGTATCCCCTGGGGGCGAGTACGAAGTAGCTGAAGGACAAAGCGGCGTCAATTTTTCGAATCAGCTCACGCCCTTCCAGACGCCTGAGTACGCGTGTGACATTTTCATGGCTTGTACCGAGAAAACACGCTGTTGCTAAAAGATCAACGGTACCGATGCGGTACAGCGCAATAAACGCCAGGATGCTGCGATCGCGCTCCGTCAGGTGACGTAGGTGTTTTTTCATGGTTTCCCCGTTACCAGAGTTGGTAACCCAGCTTCGTATTGGCGAAAGCAGTGTGTAGTTCTTGCAACCGGGAGACCGGATAGTCCCCTCCGTACTCAATCGCAAGCAGCGTCTTTCCAGACTCGTCAGCTAACACTGCGTCGGGTCGTTCGCGCATCGGCCAGTCCCTGGGGAGGCGGTCTTCGCTGAGCCAACGTGTGCCATCGTCGCGGGACCGGAATGCGCGCAGATACACCTCACTCACATTCAGGTCATGCGTTAATTGCGTGAGTTTGACCGTGGGTGCTGGCCCACTGCCAAAAAACCGCACAGCTCGTTTTGCCGCGTAGGCAATCGTCGCAAACTTCGCGTCCGACATGGTCCGTCGGTGGAGCACGCGAGATAGTTCATCAAATTCCGGTTGTGCGTCACCAGGCTCCCAGGCGACCAACGGTCTAAGCGTTTGATGGATTTTTCGAACGAGCACTCTTTGCAAATGTATCCACCCGCTGTCCACCAGCGCCTGCAGGGAAGCTTTGGCCCGGCTTTTCCCCCAGCGGGTACTGCTCCACCAAGTTGCGGCGATTTGATCGAGTGTCATGGCGCGCACCGATTCCGCGAGCGCACAGACAATTTGTCGTTCTTTTTCGTTCATCACGCGTCCTTGCTATCCGAACGAGGACGACCACGACGTCGCGGTGGTGGAAGCGAAGGATCACTCTCGGCCATAAGTCCATCACCTTCCGGCGCGTTCGCCGGTGGTGTGCTTTCTCGCTCTCGCTCTCGCTCTTGCTCTCGCTCTTGCTCTCGCTCTTGCTCTCGCTCTTGCTCTCGCTCCGAATCAAGTTTTATCAGAGTTTGGGTTAGAGCTTTCTCTGCATTCGAACTGCGGCGCTCCGTTTTCGCTTCCAGAAAATCAACCGCTTCTTCGGCACCTTCAACGATTGATTCAAACGCTCTTCGTCTCAAGTATTCAAAAAATGTCAGCACTTGCTTGCCTCCGTTTCAGGGGATATTTCGTGCAAAGCTGATTTTCGTAAAAGCCACTGATAATACGGGCCAAGCTGGGGACACTCTGGTACCGGACAGACGACGTATGATTCCCCTGCCAAATCGAATTCAAGAAATCCGAACCGACGATAAAAAAGCCAGTGGAATAATTCGCAGTGCATGGCATGTTCAGCAAAAATGCCGTTCCAAACCTGTGCGGTCCGGCTGCGACGCCGAGCTACAAGAATTGCTCCTTGTTTCATGTTGATAACTCCCTTCCAGGCTTGGGTTTAGGCTATTTCTTGAGTAAATTGATCAATTTCAACCATCGATCACCAATGCTGCGCTTGGCCAACGCGAGCTGGAAAACCGACCAGAGCCGACGAAGCCAACAGCTCCATGGATAACGGTCACCGAAAAACGATTCGATTCCGAGGGCGTACGGAAAGCGTTCTTGAGACATTTCGTGTTCGAGGACGCACCTATTTTGCTGTTCAGAAATTAAGTACCGGCGCGGCTTTTCGAGTGTTCGATTCCCATGCCGGGCCGGACGGCGGATTTCGCACGCTCTACCAATTTTCCCGCTCCAAAATCTCTCGTCAGCAGTTGGAGATTTTGCGACGCTTGAGTGGCACAAACACCAACCGCAACTTTCCGGGAATCGTCGATTTCGTGACGCAGGGCGAGCATCTATTTGTGGTTGTGGCGTGGGTCGACGGCACTGACTTGAAGAGCTATCTGGACGCTGTACGCAGTCACCAAACACCGCGTCCAAGTGTGCCTGAAGTCGTCCGCTTGGTTCGAGGATTAGTTCATGGACTGTCGCATTACCATCGCCGCAACTCCATGATTCACGGGGACGTTTCTCCAGCGAATATTGTGCTTTCAAATGGTACGAAACAACTTGTACTAATCGATTTTGGGTCTGCTTGGCCACAGGAGCAGGCAGCGAAACGCGAACCCGACGAGCTGACTTTTCCGTACGCGGCTCCCGAGCGTTTGTCAAAGCATGCCGTTGTAGATTTCCGCTCGGATGTTTTTTCGCTGTCGTCGATCGCCTACGAGCTTCTGACGCTTTCAGTGCCTTATGATGGACTTGGTGGCCAAGCAGGTCTGTCCGAACTGATTGGGAAAGTTGAAAACACGTATCGTCCCCCTTCGGAATTGATTTCAAAGTCGAAACGCCTGCCACAGCAGTCGATCCGTCTCTTGGATCAGTGCATTGGAACCGGATTGCAATTGCATCCTGACAGGCGTTTTGCGACTTCTCGTGAATGGCTTGATGCATGGGATTCGCTTTATTTCTGCTTCAAAAAGGGTGGTCGTCTCAGTCGATTTGAGGAGTTTTTTGTTACGGTAGCGATGATGCAATCGGAGAAGTTGGTACTGAAGGCCATTGGATGTTTGTTGCCAACCGCTTAAGTACGTGTCAATTTCCCACTCCAGAATGTGCCCCGGTGCCGGGAACTCAGTCTTCATACCGAGTTCCGCCAACTCTTGTGGATGCAGAATTTCGATGGGATCCGAGATACCAAACGCGTCAAGTACAGCCAGTGATAGAGTGCTAAGGAAAACGGGATCACCTCGCAATATTTTACGTACAGTATCCTTGTGCAGGCCGGTCTTATCTTGGAAATCCTTGGCTGACATATTAGCGGTGATGCGCAATCGCTTCAGCTTCAATGGGTCGGCTCGGAAGTTTCGTTGTTCGAGTTGCATGTCGTTATTCCTACGGAGGTAGTCAGAAGCCTTTCGATCTCAACAGTGGCTGAGTACCGGTGTCACGACTGGGTTTCTGTGTTCGTCTGCTGCGATTGCAATCGAGGTGTACCCCATCTCCTTGGAACGCAAGAGCAGTTCTCCGAGGGCTGAATCAACCAGGCGAACGAGTTCTCGTGCATCAACTTCCCCATCCCCAGATCGGAGAATGTCATGTACGATCTCGGGGGCGATCGACTTAATTTGCAGGCCATATTCCTCGCTTGCTTTAATTATCTTTAAGGCCGCAATACGCGATGTTGCCTCTTCGTCCAGTGGCTTGAACACGAACACCTGGTCGAATCTGCTGACGATTTCGGGGCGGAAAGTCCCCGAGTCCTTCAGTACCGAACGTACCGCGCTCGCGAGAGCTACCGGCTCATCGATTTGGGTCGCCAGCCTACCGATTGCCTCGTGCTCGGCATTGCTGGTCAGAATGATGACGGCCTGTGTGAAGTCCGCCACTTTGCCACTCCCTTGTTCAGTAAGTCGTCCTTCACCCATTACAGACAACATGAGATCGAAGAGACCAGAATAGGCCTTTTCGATTTCGTCGAAGAGCACGAGTCTTCGAGGATTGGACAGCATGGGGCGAGTCAACTGACCGCCCTGTTGAGCTCCCGAGTAGCCGGTTGGCGTTCCGATGAGCCGTGTTTTCCCCTCGACACCAGAGAACTCGCTGCAATCGAATCGCAGCATGTTCTTCTCGTCGTCAAATAGGTATTCGGCTATCGCTTTGGCCAGTTCGGTCTTGCCTGTTGCAGGTGGCCCAACGAACAGTAGACTGGCGATCGGCTTTCCCCGTTGCTCCTTTCCCCATTGCAGTCGGATCAGCCTACAAAGATCCTGGATAATATGATCTTGCCCGCGCACTCGATAGCTTAGTTGCCTGATCATTGCCTCTTGGTCGATTACGCGTGATTTGCCTTTTCGCGATTGCTCAAGCATCTTCATGAGCTGGTCTTTGTCGGTGATGTCTAGTGGATCCATCATTGCTCTTTCTTTATGCAGGGGACTGTGGGCGGATACGCAGTGAAAGTGAGGTTGTGTCATTTGCAGTCGCCTCCATGAGCGGCTTGCGAACCAGTTTCTGTATGCGTTGGGGCACGAACTGAAAACCTTCGCCTTCGACGATTTGCAGGACTTGAACAGCGAGAATTTCCGGCGCGACCTTGGATAACGTGACACCATGGTCACGGCATTCTTTCTGCATCTGGAGAGCAACCACTTCAGCTTTCACCAAGTCGTTTGGAGCTGATAGGAGACAAACTTCAGTCACGGCTTCTGCGATCCTGGCATCGATCTGAATCTCACTCGTCACGAGCTCAATTGAGCTTCTCCAGCTCTGCGGCTCGCGTGTTCCAGTGGCGCGCTCAGCAATGGGGTTCGCTGATCGGCAGCTTGTCAGAACGACGGTTGTCTGTTGAAAGGCGATAGAAGCCGCTTCG
This sequence comes from Pirellulaceae bacterium, assembly GCA_020852965.1. Classification (GTDB taxonomy): domain Bacteria; phylum Planctomycetota; class Planctomycetia; order Pirellulales; family Pirellulaceae; genus Aureliella. The sequence continues at coordinate 93,618 of JADYZV010000003.1, forward strand.
CCAGGGGGGATCAGTTTCCCGCTGGTCAATAGCTGGACGATTGCAGTTGCGACGCCTTCGTCTGCACGCTCAATGTTCTCAAAGAGCAGCATGAAGCAGGGTGTACGATGAACAATGTCAAACAGCTTCCCCTTCTGCCCAACCGTACCCAACAGACTTTCTCTAGTGAGTTTCCCACAGTCGTAAACCTCCACTTGGGCGGAGCCATAAAGCAACTTGGCCACCACGCGACTCAAGTAGCGTTTGCCAATTCCCTCAGGGCCAGCCAGCAAGAAAGATGCAAGCGGTCCAGTTTGGTCCGCTGCCTTTCGGCTCTTTCTCAGCGTCAGATTTTCATGCAGCCTGGACAGCATGCTGTCGATTACATCATCGTGCCCACGCACCGCCTGCTTGGCGCGTTTGCTGGCGAGCTCGAAGTCGTGAACGGATTGCAATTTCAAAGACGGACGTGATTCTGTGGTTCCATCCCAACACCGTGGCTGACCCGTAAAGAAGCACACGCAATTTACGTAGCCGCGCCTGAATTTGCCGTTTGTGAACCTGACCAACACCGCTGGATGTTCGCGTTGCATGTACACAACGGTTGCGTTGGTACCGGCCATGGTGGTTGCGACTAGCAGCACGATCCAGTGGATGCCTGCCAGCGTCGAAACCAGCCACCACGCAATGACGGTGTAAAATAGGATTTGAAAGAAACGGAACATGCGAAGGGAACTCCTGGGACCGACGGTACAACGGTCTAACCGAGTAAGTAAATCAGCCCAATGACGCAGAGTGTCAGGTTGATCCGGAAGAACCAGTAATCATTCCAAAGCGAGACAATCTGATTACGTTGAATGGACATTACTGAACTACGACTCCCATCTGGTGCGATTCCCCTTCAGCCATGTAGCGAGCAAAGTATTGGCCGCGGCTTGTACGCAGTGAGACGGTGACACCACCGCCACCATCCCGAGTCGCAATCATCGTGATCGAGTTCTGCCCACGATTCAGAGGGATCGCCACGACGCTGCCGCCGTTGATCAGTGGCACGGTTGCAAAGGGAGTCCCGTTCACTAAGAGCTCGACGACATCCCCGTCTTCGTCGCAGCAATCGAACAGTTCAATCTCATACAGTTCCGCGCGTCCGTTTCGCAATTCGGCCGTCACTGCCAGGTCCGGGAGAAGCCCTGGCCTGCTGATCGACGCGTTATCTGCAACCGATTGCAGTCCTTGGGCCGTCTGCAGAGACGCCGTAGCGGTTACCAAATCGTTTCGTCGGAGCGCAGAACGCAGTTCTTGGGTTGCTCGAAGGTTTCGGTCAGCTCCAGTGACCGTCAGCGATCGAACTGTCTGTGCGTTGCCTGCTATATCGAAATGAATGAGCTGGTGCGCGAAATCCGTAGACGCATTGGCTGCTGCGGCAACATGCTGCCAGTTCTCGTGCCGCTGTTCTGCGCCCCCTTGCTGCAACCACAGTCCAGCGATTATCGCCGCGCCGCCTAAAGCCAATCCCCACAGCCATTTTTTCGCCGTCGGTGGGCGCGGTGAGTCCACTTCTTGGTCTGGCCATAGATCGTCGGAGATCTCCTCGTCTACCAACGGAATAATCAAATCGTCATGGGTAGACTGCGATTCTTCCAACGCTGGACCGCTGGCCGCCTGTGCCAGCGAAAGTTCGTGTTTCGCCATATCGGCTGCCCCTTTAGGTTCATGGTTGATGCGGAGTTTCGTGCTCGCTCAACTACAAACTCAGGTGCGTTACGCCGGTTTGATAAATAATCTCGCAACGAGATATCCAGGATAGGTAGTGAACGAGCTTGGCTCGTAGAGCTCCCCTAGACCTTTCGGCCGCAACTACAGCCAACTACAAGAAGGCACTGCTGCGTCGAAATTCAAAGTAGTAGCCGCGACCTATGGCCGTTTAATCAGGTACGAGCTTGACGTTTCAGCAAATTATGAGTTGACCTGAATGCTTTCATCACGCCTCCCGTTGTGTGCAGACTTTGCTAAACTTTGGCGCAGCGGATTTGTGACCAACAGATGCAAGCGAAGCTCCGATGGCAAAATTGACTGAATATTTGAAAACGGCTGAGGCTGCAGAAATTCTCGGTGTCGCGCAGAACACACTTCGTAAATGGGCGTCGAAGGGTGACATACCGATGCGCCGAAACCCAGCCAACGGTTATCGGCTGTTCAAACGTAGCGATTTGGAAGCGTTTTTGAAGAAAGCGGCGAAACCCGTAAAGGCAAAATAGCTAAAGATTCTCAGTTTCCGAGGGCTGAATCGATGACTCACCGTACCTATTTTATCGAAGCGATCCGACTGCTGTTCGTGCTGACGGTCGGTAGCGAAACGACGCGCATAAAAACACGTGGTGAGGCCGCTGTTTTTTCAGGCGAAACGCGATTGAACGCTTGGGACTTCTGGATGCGGTATCCAGACTATTTGGCTGATGAGTTGATCGAGCGTTACGATGTGACCGGCGAAGACGACATGCTCGCAAAGGCAGAAAAGATTTTTGTCGACAATGAACCTGATCAGCGGCGACTGGTTATGATTCGCTATCGCTTTGGTGCCTACGAGAAACACGACGACGCACTCGCAGTTCTCGTTTCGCGGGGGTTGATCGGTATTGGCGGGCGAAAGGATGTAGACCGGATACGGGAGACGGACTTTCTGATCTTTAAGGAAGCCTTCGACCTGTGTTCGCAAATCGTAAAAGATGAACCGGTCCTCATTTGGTATCGCGATCGTGCCGAACTGGTTCATCTGATTGCCGACCATCGCAGCGGTTACGCCCTCAAAAAACGTCAATACGAGCGAATTGAATACGCAACTACGCTCTTGGGCGGCGAAATTCCATCCATTGAAGCGGACGTGAAGATGCGTTTGGAACAGCGACTGAAAAGACCAGTGGGAGGATCGGCCGCATGAGCCAAAAGTCAGCGATCAAAGACTGGATCTCGGCGATAGCCGAGAATGCGAAGCTGGACGTCAGTAAAGTTGAGGACATTCTGGCGGAGTATCGAATTGAAGCAATGCCAGTCGCATCCACGCCCAAGCATCTGCTGTTGAACCGGCTTCGCTTTACGGGAACAAAGATCATTGCGGGCGTTGAGTCGCCGATTGATTTTCATTGGGACAAACTAGGCGTTGGACTGTGGGCGATCTTGTCCGGCGAAAACTTTCGAGGCAAGTCAACGATCATCCAAGTGATTCGTGGTTGCTTGCGAGGCAATCTGTCTCAATCGGTACAGGCGGATGTTTTTGCTTGGTTGCGAACGGTCGACCTTGATTTTCAGATCGACGAACAGGATTTCCAATTGCGACTGCACCTCGATGATTCGTTGTCGGGAACATTGACGCGCCACTACGATTCCGGTCGGACGCGAAAGGTCCATAGCTTCGAGGACGAGGAGGAGTTCGAAGCAGCGATGTCGAACTTCTTCATGAAACACTTTGACTTCGACAAGTTCGCTGTCTATCGAACACAGGACGAGAAGGGAGCGACAGTCCTACATGGCTGGCCAGCCTTGAGCGCCGCAATGTTCATCGGTACCAACTACGGAACGATCATTGGCGAACTATCTCCCGTCAGTGGCATTCCTGTTCGGCTGCTTCAAATGTTTCTCGGAATCCCGTGGGTGACGACACTGGCTTCGGCGAGTGCTGCTCTGAAAGAAGAACAGCGAAAGCAGTCTGCCAGTGACCAACTTAACAATGACGCAAAAGAATTCACCGAGCGCAGGCTAAACGAACTGCGGGATAGCCTCGCAGAGAAGCAATCGCAGCTTGCGAAAACAAACGAAACGAAGCAGTTGCAAGCGTCACTAGTTGCGTGCAGCGAATCACTTCAAGAAGCCGCCAATCGAGAGATTGACGTTCGTCGTCGAATTCGGCAGGCGACGATTGATCATGAGGACGCAAAGATTGCCGTCGACGAGGATCGAAAAGCATTGCGGTCGCACGAGGAAGAAAGCTCGGCGCAAACCGTATTCCGCGCCCTCGACCCAAAAAATTGTCCCAGATGCGAGTCCTCGATTTCACGAACACGAAAACTTAATGAGCAATCTTCGAATTGCTGTTCGGTTTGCGGTGGTAGGGTTCATTCCGACATCGACGAAGCTGAGATTAAGCGGCAATTGAGCTCGAATCTCTATGCGTCGAAAAAGGCGCAAGTTGAAGCGAGTAAGTGTCTGAAGGAACTGAACATCAAACTGGACGAAATCAAACAGACTGTTGCATCTGCCAGCAGCCAGCAACAGAAAGTTGCTCGGCAAATGACACGTCCAACGAGACGCTCCGGCTTGCTCACCGAGGTCGCCGAGTTGAATGCGAGAATCGACGAGCTAACGAAGACGATACCAGTAGCAAGTACTAAATCGACCAATGTTCAAGTTCTGAAGATTATTGAAAACGAAACCCGAGCACGGATGAAAGAACACCAAGACAATCTGCTCGAATTGATTTCGGCGAGAATACTCGACTATGCCCGACGATTCGGGATGACACAGCTCGACTCTGCAAAGTTGCTGGGTAATCTCAATCTTCCTGTAGTAAAGAGCGGAAGCGCGACGTCGTACGGTCAACTGACTGCGGGAGAGAAGTTGAGATTGAAGATTGCCACGCTGTTAGCGTTGGTCATCGTTGGTGAAGAGCAGAACGTCGGCCGCTATCCCGGAGTGCTCGCCATCGATTCGCCAGCCGCCCAAGAAGTTGCTTTGAAGGACCTAGAGCAGATCATTTCCGGGCTGAGTGAAATTGCCAAAGAGATCGGACACCTACAGGTCATCGTTGGTTCAAGGTCTTCACCAGCTATCTGCGAACAGATTTCTGAGGCTAGATCCGTTCAAGCAATGGGTACTGATTACCTTTGGTAAGTGACGGAGCTGCAATGCATGTAATTGAGCGGCAAATCGTCATTTCACTTCAAAGTGGCCTTCAGCCTTCGTTGGATTCACTAGGTGGTTTCCAAGAACTCGCCGATTCGAGTGGTGATTTAGCAACATCTCGGTTGATGCCCGAAATACTTTCGATACTTGGCAGAGAAGTCGACCGACATTGGCCTCCGGATTGGCGTCACTTTGTCCTGAACGCGATGCAATCAGCTAATCATGGCCCAACGGCCCACGAATGCATTGAGATCCTTGACATGCATCCTGCTATCGCAGGTGACTTTGCAAACAGACTATTCGAAATCTATTGCGCGCAAGCGGCAGACAGCTCAGCGGATGCATTGGCTCGAACGGCCTTTCTTGAGGGTTGCATCCGGTTAACGATAAGCGACGAAGGGAATCGCTTTCGACTAATCGACGTATTGACGCGAACGGACGCAACCGGGCTCAGGCCATTCACCAAACGATTTATGAAGATTGTGGGCGTGTGCAATTGCCATTGGCCGCTCCCCGAACTCCTGCAAATACTACGACGTTTCCAATCAAGCGATGATTGCGTTGAAGAGGCAAATCTGGAATTGGGAATGCACCATTTTCGCCGCTTATTGCGTGACAGCTCAGGTTCTGAAGCACGAGAGGATCTAACGCAAGCGGAAGCATATTTTCGAATCGCTGGCGAATACGCAACCGTCCACGCCGAGGCGACGCTTTACCGGTTGGCTTGCCGCATGGTGCGTGACTTTTCCGAGGGTGAACTATCCAATTCGGCACGATTGATCGCCGAAGAAATTGGTGGTTCAGTGGCTGCTTTGCGTGCTTACCACCGAACGGTTGACGATCCCCCTTGGCTAGGTGCTCGCACGACGGAGCTCGTTCTCTGGGAAGAGTTGGGCCAAAGGCTTCATTCAGTCGATAGGGAGATCGATCGCGATGGGTGGTTCGATCCAAGGGAAGTGATCGAGAAATGGTTGATTCCCATTTTCAATGCCAGCCGTAGTCTGCTGAAACGAAGTGGAGTTGGCGGCGTTGAAGCACTCATTCAACCGCGTCTGATCGGAAGCATCGCCAGCAATCGATCACACATCGCGAACCTTCGTGAATGGTTGCACCGTAACCCCGACTCGCCGATTGCGGCAGATGTTTCAAAGCTGATCAGCCATGTAGAGTCTGAGTTGGGATCAGGTGATTCATCGACGGTGTTTTTTAGTCGCACGCAGCGAGCTAAACTGACCGGCCTTCTCGATCATGTATCTGAGCAAGATGAGTCGAAAAAACTTATTTCTCAGGTGATTAACGACGCAATGTCGCTTCACCTGCGAAATCTAAATTCCGTACAACAACGCGTCCTCATTCAGTGTGTTGAAGGGGTCGCAAAACATCCCGACTACCAATCTCCAGATGTCCGAACAATTTTTAATGCGACGCTTCTGTGGTTGCTCCAGTTTACTGCCTCTCGTTTGGACATGACGAAAGGGGACGCGCCGGAGATTGAGTACCTCTTCCGAACCAATGACGGCGTGCGAGCAAAGGAAGATAGACTTCAGAACGACTTTATGACATGGTTTCGTCCGTTTGCCGTTGGGTCGCAGATCGAAGTGACCAATGTCGGCGGCGGTCGTGCCGATGTTTATCTTCGATGCAACGCGGAACGTATTGTCGTCGAGGTCAAGAGAGAACACCGTGACTGTTCATTCAATGCCCTCGAAACCAACTACTCCGCCCAAACCTTCCAATACCAAAACACCGCGTCTCGACTTGGTTTTTTGCTCGTTCTCGATCAAACCGATCGTGGCGGCCAAGCACTCCATCTAGCCGATTCAATCCGTCCCATGCAACTCACGCCAAAGGATGAAACTGAACCACGATACATCGTCGTATGCAGAATTTCAGGAGATCGTTACACGCCAAGCGATCTCTCGAAACCACGAAAGAAGGGCATACGCTAGGAGGCGTCGTAGTTGGCCGGGTACACCTACCTTCTCGGCTTTTGGTGGGGTTCAGCCATCGGTCAATGCCAACCAAGTTTTGTCGTCCAGTTTCGGACAGGTGCGATCACCTGTCATTGCCGTCGCGGAGCCGCTTCATCACCGCTTCGCGGGCTTAGGGCTTGTCGGGTGAGCACGCGGGCTATCGATTCTGAGTGATTTGTGCCTTGCTGCTCTTCTGGCTGATCCGACTCAAAGCATCTCGCAGATGATCGAGTGCGCCCGATTGGAGGAAGCTGCTGGGAAGTGCCAAGCGGACAAGTGAGCCGTCGTAGGTGGTGGCGGCGATTTGGTGCTCGAGCAGTAGCCGCCTCAGTTGATGCGATGCTGTGGCCGGGCCGCGGTGGACGTGCGCCGGGCGAATGAGCAGGATGCGGCTTGCGTAATCTGACTCCGGTGAGACGACCGTCCAGCCAGCTTGGCGAACACAATCGATTACGTCGCGACGACTTTGTTCGGGAGAATCTTCACTCGCTGACTCCGACGCATCAACTGTGGCGGCATTGGCGGTCAATAGCGGAAGTATGGGAGCGGTCTCGCCAAACGGAAAATGCTCGCCGGTGATGAGCTCCTGCGAGTAGACCATCAAGGGATCGTCTACTGTTCCGTTCTTGAGCCAACGCGTAAGCGATGCAGTGATAAAGTCTCGCGAGCTGTTCCGACCTAAGATGCCCAGGCCCATGGGATTGTGGGCACACAGCCACTTGTGACAACCGGCTACCATAAAGTCGCAGTAGTCGCGGTCGAGTTCGAGCGGCACATGTCGAAACGCTTGCGCACCGTCAATAACACAGAATCGCATCTCCGACTGACGCCGAATACGAAATGCGATGTCCGGGGCAGGCAGATGCAGGCCTAAGTTGTCGACTAACGGGAGAAATAATCCGTCGCATTGCAAGCTGGCAAATTGCTCGGCCAATCGTTCGATCAGTTCCGATGGTGCCAGCCTTCCTTGCAGAATTTCCCTGCGCACGGCGACCTTGTGAATGCGATTTCCCGTGCGGCGTTGTTCGCGGCGCAAGATGCGTTCGTATGCGGGCCATGTGAGATCGGTGATCAAGACATTGCGACATCGCCGGAACAAAAGCCTTGCGGCACACTTCATCAAGCTGGCAGATCGCGACGCAAATAGAATTGGGTGCTGAGATGGAACGCCCATCAGTTGGCTTAACTGTCGGCTGAATTGCTGCGGTCCTTGCCAGTCGCTAAGGCTGGGGTACCGTTCACGTGAGGCATCTGGAAGGCTGCCGCTGCCGAAGCGAAAGAAGTCATCTGAGTACAGGGTCGAACCGTGCTCACTGGCAAGACGAGCAAAATCGATCGAGGCACGGCATGCTCGAGGTGACATTCGGCCAAGCCATGCCGTATCTAAGTACAACACGTCTCGCAAGGCTAAAGAACCTTAAAAGAAAATCTCGACAACTCACTCGATCATAGAGCGATCACGCAATGCGATCCAGCAGATCGGAATAAGAAGTTGAAAAAAC
>JADYZV010000004.1 GCA_020852965.1 Pirellulaceae bacterium
ACCTCGTCTACTACGACCAACTCTAAAAGCTAATATGGACAGAGCACTAGGCTGGGTTTCAATGGGCATGGACCGGTGCTGCGCTCCACGGCTATCACGGCGTTGCGCCTTGTAGACGATATTCCCTGCCCGCGTACGAAAAAACCCAGCTATGCGCACAGCATAGCTGGGTTGCTTTGCTTTGTTACCCTAGATAACTAATTTGGCAAGGTTCCCGACGACGGCCCTATAGGAACTTGGTCAGAAGTGAGCACAGGTCGGCGGTGCGGCAACTGTAGCCCCACTCGTTGTCATACCAACTGACCACTTTGGCTAGTTTGCCGTTCCCACCGAGCACTTGCGTGAAGGGGGCAGCGAAGATCGAGCTGTGCGGATCGCCGATGATGTCCGAGCTGACGATCGGATCTTCGGTGTAGCACAGGATTCCCTTCAATGGTCCAGCGGCGGCGGCTTTCATGGCTGCGTTGATGGACTCAGCGCTCGCTTCCTTGCCCAAGTTGACTGTCAAGTCGACGACGCTACCGGTCGCTACTGGTACCCGCATTGCGATCCCAGTCAGCTTGCCCTTGAGCGCGGGAATCGCCAAGCTCACCGCCGAAGCGGCTCCGGTTGACGTTGGGATAATATTCTGGGCGGCGCAGCGTGCGCGGTACGGGTCTTGGTGTGGCTGATCCTGTACGTTCTGATCGTTGGTGTACGCGTGAACCGTGGTCATCAAGCCCGATTCGATACCGAATGTGTCGTTCAACACTTTGGCCACAGGTGCCAAGCAGTTGGTGGTGCAGCTCGCGTTGGAAATGCACTGCATATCTTTGGTCAACTTGTCATCGTTGACTCCGATCACGCACGTCAAGTCGGCTCCATCCTTGGCGGGAGCGCTCAAGACCACTTTCTTGGCACCTGCGGCCAAGTGGGTGTCGTAGCCCGCTTTCGTGTCGGTAGCTCGGGCGGTGAAGATGCCGGTGCTTTCGATCACGATGTCGACTTTCAGATCTTTCCAAGGGAGCTTGGTCGGGTCGCGCTCGGACAAGCACAGAATCTCTTCGCCGTTGACGACTAGGTGCGTGTCGGTTGCGCTGACATCGCCATCGTAGCGACCGTGCACGGTGTCGTACTTGAGCAGAGTGGCCAACATCTTGTTGTTGGTCAAGTCGTTAACAGCGACCACTTCGAACTCGTCCCTACGCTGCATGAGGTTGCGAAAGGTCAGCCGCCCAATGCGACCAAAACCGTTGATTGCTATGCGAATTGCCATACTAAAGCTCCTGAAGATAAACGACCGCTGACGGATCCGGCAACAGCCGGCAATCGACCGGCCAAGGATCATGCTCGATTGCTTGATGCACGAGGGTGGCCAGAACACGATTGAATTGGGTCGAAATTATACTGGTGGCTTTGCATTGCAGCAACGACCGGCCCGCCAGCGGTCGCATTGATTGCCAGCCGGCGACCCAAATGGTGCCCAAGCCACCTTTGCAAGCCGCCTGTGGGAGCGACAATGGCTTTAGCCCGTTTGTCGAAAGCAGTGGACAGGCTCCGTGTGCCCTGATTCACGGCTGTATCGCGAATGCCATCAACGGTTATCTACATTTTTTAACATTGAGAATGCTTCCCATGTCACTATCTAAATCTATGCGGCTCCTACGCTACCCACTCGTCTTACTGATCGCCGCGACCTGCCTGCCGCTGGCCGCTGACGAAACATTGCGAGTGATGAGTTTCAACTTGCGGTTTGGCAGCGCCAACGATGGCGATAATCACTGGGACCAACGCAAGCAAAACCTGGTAACCACGATTGCCCAATTCGATCCCGACCTGCTCGGCACCCAAGAGACATTGCAATTTCAAGCCGACTATATCGCCGAACACCTGAGTCATTTCACCTACTTTGGCCGTTCGCGGATGAAGACTCCGAATGAACACTGTGGCATCTTCTACAAAACAGAGCGGTTTACCTGGTTAGCCGGTGGTCACTTCTGGCTCAGCGAGACGCCGGAGGTCGCCGAGTCGAAGAGTTGGGATTCGTCACTACCGCGCATGGCCAGTTGGGTTCTGCTCAGTGACAACCGACAGGAAATGGCCCAACCCATATTGTTTGTCAACACGCACTTCGACCATCGCGGCGGCGAGGCGCGCCAAAAGTCAGCCGAACTGATCCGCCAGCGCATTGCCAATTTGAGTTCCATCGCCAACGATCCTCGAGTTATCGTCACGGGAGACTTTAACACGGCTGTGGAGAGTGCACCCTACCAAGCTTTCTTAGAAGGCAACGACCAGTTGGTTGACACCTACCGTGTGCTGCATCCCGATCGGGCCGACGAAGATGGAGCCGGCGAAGGCACCTTCAACGCGTTCCAGGGCAAGACGAATGGACCACGCATCGATTGGATTCTGGCTAGTCCTGCGTTCAAGATACTATCCGCCGACATCGAGCGTAGGAGCTTTGATGGCCGCAATCCGTCGGATCATTTTCCTGTAACGGCCGTGTTGACCACTCACACTCGATAGCTGTTGTAGTCGACTACGCTAGCAGCCAGAGAAGAAGCAGCCATGAATGGAAAGCCCTTGCCGACGTGGAAGCTTCCGGTGGGCGTTTGTCGCGCTACTTGGGACTACCTGCAATCGGAGCACATTGCCAACGAGTACGACAGCTACTTTGCCGGCAGCGCCTTGATGCAATTGGACATGCAAGTGCTACGCGAGCGGCTTCCGCCAGTCGATCCGGCGCGGCCCTGCGTGATTGCCGACTTGGGGTGTGGCACCGGTCGCGTGGCGCGCGAGCTGCTTCCGTTGGGCTATCACATGCTCAACGTAGATCTTAGCCCTGCCATGCTCCGCGAGGTTGAGGCCAAGACTCCTGCTGAGTACCGCGCCCGCAGTCGTTGTCTATCCGCGAACTTGGTCGAGCTCGATGCGGTTTTGGAAGCGGCCAGTCTCGATTGGGCCGTCTGTCTATTTAGTAGTCTTGGGATGATTCGTGGCCGACAGCATCGCCGGCGATTCTTAAAGGGCGTGCGGCAAGCGCTCAAGCCGGGCGGCACATTCTTTGTCCACGTCCACAATCGCTACCGCAGTCTGTTCGATCCCGGCGGTCCGAGTTGGTTGTTACGTTCGTGGTGGACCAGCCGCTGGGATCGACAGACCGAGTTCGGCGATCGCGTCTACAGCTACCGGCGTTTGCCCAAAATGTTTCTGCACATCTATAGCCAACGCGAGCTACGAAATGATCTGCGCTCCGCAGGCCTCGTGAATATCACGATCGAGCCCATCGACTCGACCGGTACTGCCCGGCTGGCGTCTTCGCTGATGGCCGACAATATTCGCGCAGGCGGCTTCTTTGCGTTCGCCAAGCGCGATCGTCGCTGACCGCTCCGCGGGTCAGTTGTTTTTCCGACATCGGTGAACCCGACATCGGTGAACCCGACATCGGTGAAGTGCATGCTTGCAATCTTGCCGGTCGCAAAGAGCATGGACTGGCGGAAAGGGCCACGACTAAAAATGTAAACTCGTGAGTAGTTGCGCAGCGATTGTGCATATCCATTGTGATACACTGAGCCAAGGTGGATGGCGCAGGAATTGTGCTAGCGCCAAGACGACTGATCCGTGTTTTAGTGTTGACAAAGCACTCGTTATTTGAAAGCGGAGAACAACCATGAATGATATGTTGTTGGCGAGTCATCCGTCTCCTGACAACCACACCGACCTGTGGTCGCAGCTCGAGTTGTTTCAGCTCGACGTCCCCACACATGGCCTCGTCTTTTCGGAACGACTCGCTCGCGAAAATGCCTGGTCCCCCAGCTATACACGCCGTGCCATCGCCGAGTACAAACGCTTTCTGTACTTAGCGATGACGAGTTCGCATGTCGTATGTCCGTCCGATGCTGTCGACCAAGTCTGGCACATGCACTCGACCGACTCGTATCAGTTCGCACCGGGTAGTGCCGATGCAATTGGACCTATCGACGTTGCCTGGATGCAGGGTGGACCCGCTCGTGCCATCGATTGCGCCCTGGTAGAGCTAGCGCAGAAGGATGCGATCACCATAGAAGGCGACCGCATTGGCGCTGGCAAAAACCTGGCGAAGACTCGCGCTGACCATCGCGTATCGGAGTTGGTGCTCGGGAGTGTCCGTTCATCGTCTATAGCCCGCCAATACAGCGCGATTTGCCGAGACGCCTTGGTGGGAATTGATGGTGTCAGGCAGAATCTTGTCGACAAGGGGCTTGTGCTCGATCGCTCGCAACGAACCGCTGCCATCGCCTTTCCTATCGCTCTACACGGCGGACTGTTGGCATTTGCGGTAGCCAAGGCCGTCGTGGGTGTGGGACGCGGCAAGCCCATCGGTTTTCTTCTGGTGGCGATCGTCGCGACCATTGTTGTCATGGTACTCTTTACCGTTACCGTCCCTAAAGTAACTTCGGCTGGTAAACGCTTGTTGGCCAAGTTAGAAAAACAAGTCCGACTCAACCCTAGCAAGCTTGTCGCAGAAAACCAGTCCGATGCGAATACCATCGACAATTCTGCCATGTTGTGGTCAACCGCCTTTCTGGGCGCCGCCGCTCTATCGACGGGGCCTTGGACTTACTGGCGAACCTTTCTCGATAATCAACATCGCAGCTCGTCAACGTCGTCTGGTGGTTGTAGTACCACGGGGTGTGGCGGCGACAGTGGAGGTGGTGGCTGCGGTGGTGGCGGCTGCGGTGGCTGCGGTGGTGATTGAGAAACTGGCCGCAGTTGCTCAAAACACCTGATTTCTCATGTGCGGGCTCGTGCGCGGAGTTTACAGGTCGCGTGCTAACGCAATAAAACTTGCGCTCCATCCCGGCAATCGGGCGGGGGGCGGATCGAGGCGGGAGCCGTGGATAGAAGTTGGTGCAGGGAAGAAATGCAGGAAGAAATACAGAGTTGTTACTCCAGTGGAAAATCAAAACGGTTGTTATCACTCGACTCCACAACTACTTTACGCGACTTGCTGCCGGCGCGGCTGTCGTCGATCAGGCAGCCACTGAAGACGCTGCGGGTGACATCGGTTAGCTGTAACCCCAAATCGCAATCCAGAATCGTCAACCCGGAGACATTGAAGCGATCGCAATTCTCGAACAAAACGGCCGGTATGTCGAATACCTGCGAGACGTGCAGGCCGGTAAGCGTGCAATCTCGACTATTGCGAATCAGTATTTGATTCTTGGCGGCCTTGGCTACGCCGTAATCGTAGCGCGGATTGCGATCAAAATTGTTAGCCGCCATTACGATGTGCGAGCAATCCTCGATCAGCAAATTATGTTCGAAGCCCATCCAGCAGGTATTCCCAGTCATCGTGACTCCACGGCAAGACTCGAGCCAAATGTTGGTTTGCACATCGCTCAACACATTGCCGGAAATGGTGATGTTCCCCTCTTGAACCTTGCCTGCTGTGGGTGATGGATTGCTGAGACCGATGATGCGAATGTTGGCCGACTCGGGGCCATCGTTATTGTGTTGGATCGTACAGCCGCTGATCGCGACTTCGGCCGTACCATAGGCACTTCCACGACAGTCGATGAAAACATTGGCGGTAGGCGGTTGATCTGCAGACATATTGCTTTCAAGGTCACAGCCGACGATATGAATATTGCGCACGTTCCCTCCGCGGCTCACGATCCCCCCTTGGTCACAGTAGCTGATGTGGCAACCTATGATGTTGGATTGGTGAAGGTTGACTTGGTCGTAAAACACGCCGATACCATGATTCTCGTAAATGTGGCAGGCATCGATGAGCACGTTGCGATTGTTGTTCAGCAGATGCACTCCATGTTGGAGTTGTCGCAGATGCACTTGAGAGATCGTCAACTGCATGGTCCCTGTGGCTTCGATCCCGACTGCCGCGGGATGCTCGCCGCGAATGGCTATTCCCTTCACCACAGGCATTCGCTCTTGATCCCAAACTTGTTCACTAAAGCCAGGCGGATCGGCCGATTTGAAGTGCGAGCCTTTGAACCTCAGCGCGGGCCCCGCCCCCGACATGACGAGCTGGCTAGCGGAACTGCCTGTGAGCGATAGATAGCCAGTCTGTGCGAGATCGATGTCGACGGTACGCTCCAATCGATAGGTTCCAGGTGGGAGTTGCAAGTGACCTGGGCGCGAATCGATCAACTTCTGCAAAATGGGGGCGGCATCGGTCTGGCCATCCGCGACGCGAGCCAGCTCGGCGAACAATTCCGATCGAGGAGCCTGCGCGAGCGATAGAGTGAATAGACAGCTCGACAGCCAGAGCGCAGCAACCACGGTCATGGTATTGGAAGAGCGGAAAGGCATGTGGTGTTCCTCGTGTGCGGAGTACTGCGGTAGCCGCTGTTCAGCGAAGCGCAGTGGCTCAGGCTTTGGTGCGTATTTGGTCGATCGACGCGGCAATGCGTTCCATGTCGTCGCGCGTGCCGAGGAGTACGGTTTGCGTGAACCAGACGGCCTGTTGGCACAGTTGGTCGTTGACCGGACAGGCATTGCGCTCAGCCCAACCAGCCATGAAGTCGCGACCGTAAATCTTGAGGTAGTGCGGATTGTTGACCAGGGCCAGAACGTGCGCGCTGCGATTGAGAGGGGAGTAGCCAGGGCTGGCAGAGACTCCAGCTTCGCGCAATTCTTTCAAGAAGGTTGCGCGTGGACGACCTCCAAAGGCTTGTGGGTCGTAGTGGAACATATACAAGTGCCATGCGCTGCGATCACAACCATCGTAGAGTTTGGCGGGTTTGATACCTGGGATCTTGGCCAGCAACTCCGACAAGTAGCGGGCATTTTCGTCGCGCTGTTTGGCTTGGGCCTCAAGTCGCGCGAGCTGTGTGAGCAGGATGCTTCCTTGGAATTCTGTCATGCGGAAATTGGAGCCACGGCCACTACTCGCCTTAGCTCGCCCGCCGCCCGGGGTTTGGAAATCATAACAGCGATTGGCAAAGTCTTCGTCGTTGGTCAAGACGGCTCCGCCTTCGCCAGCGGTGAGGTTCTTGGAAGCTTGGAAGCTCAGGCAGCCTCCCAAGCCGTGGGTGCCAACCGGTTGGCCACGCCACACTGCGAGCGGCGCCTGGCACGCATCTTCGATGAAGGGGATGTTGTGCTCGCGAGCCACATGGCCAACCGTGTCCAAGTCGGCGGGGGTACCGGCGATATGCACCGGCACGATGAGCTTGGTGTTGTCGGTGATCGCCGCTGCAATTTTGGTTGCATCGATTTGCATCGACTCGAGATCGGAATCGACAAATACGGGAAGGGCGTAGTTGTGCGTGATGACATTGAAGGTAGCCACAAACGTATAAGGGGGCAAAATCACCTCGTCGCCAGGCCCGATGTTCAGAGCGCCCAGCGCAGTGAGAAGGGCGGTGGTCCCAGATGAGGTGGCAACGCAGTGCTTGGCTTGCATTGTCTCGCGCCAACGCTGTTCAAATTCGGCCACGCGCTTACCACTCAGGCGTCCCCAATGCCCTGAGTTGAGAACGTCGAGTAGTCCGGTCGCATCGCTGTCGTCCCACACGGGCCAAGTCACGGAGCGTTTCGCGGGGGTGAGTGGCTTGGCTGTTCGATCTGGGCCAGGCGCAGTTTGCGCACTCCCGACTCGTTGCGAACAGAGGGCGGTTGAGAGCGCAAGCCCACCGGCTAATAGTTGGCGACGATGGACGGTTGTACGAGTCGGCCGTGAATGGGATTCCGAATCAGACGGGGAATTTGAAGGCGGGTTGGATTGAGGCATGCTGGCACTTCTCCAAGGTTAATTCGTGGGGGAACCGAGTATCTGCAAAGTACACTAAAAACGTGCGTTGAAACAAAGGTGATTGCATTCGGAATCGGGGAAACTCGCGTTATTCTACTATAAACAGGTAGGGGTATCGCGGGTAAATCTATTTTGTGGCGGCAAGAAAAGCTGCTTTCGCTGTCGGTACGGAATTCCAGTAGAATTCGCGAATAGAAAGGTAAAGCTGTACAATGTGGGACTCGTAAGGATGTCTTGTATGCCGCTCGGAATCAAGCCAACTGTTGACTTCGCATTTAAGAAGATTTTCGGGTAGCCTCAAAACTCATTAGCCTTGATGGGACGGCTCAATCACCAACTTTTTCCAGGCACCCAAGCGCATCATCGCTTCCAGATGGCCGGTTTAGCCAGCGGTCGAGAATTGCCCAACGCAATCGAGGTCGAGCAAGCCATCGAGACAATTGAAACGATATCAGCTAAGACTGAGGACAAACAAATGTACGACCAACGTGAAAAGGCCCAGCGCGACTTCGAGTGGGCTCTGTCCGGTGCTCGAGAAGAAGGCCTTGCGGAAGGTATAGAGAAAGGTCGTGAGGAAGGCAAGCTGGCAGGTACGATTCAGACCCTGCAGGAACTTCTGGGTGACGAGATAACGAGCGACAGTGATCTAATGCATCTTAGTATTGCTGCACTCACGGCTCAGCAAAGCGCTCTCCAAGCTCGTCTACGACGTCGCGACGCTTAGCCCTATCACAATGTTCGAGCTGAGGGCATGACGATGAGCCGATTGTTTATGGTAACACTCTTCTTGAGGATTCACTTGAGCGTCAGAGAGCTATTCCAATTCGACTTATTATAAGTGTAGGTGGGGAAAGGGTGGTACGTGCGGTTAGGAAGTAGGCAATCAAGCGATGAAAATCGCCCAGTAAGGTACACCGCAATTGATTCCCAAGCCGGTGCGGGTAGTGCATAATAGTAGGCCGCCCGCCTCCTGGTCCCTTCGGTCGTTCGAATCCCGCCTACCAGCTCCGCAAGTGAAAGAAGTTCACCATGCTCGATTCGTTTCAACCACCAACTCGACTTCGCTCGATAACGGTTGGCCTGCTGTGTTGTTGTCTATTGGGAAGCTGTCTGTCTGCACGAGCTGAAGAGAAGAGCAGTGATTTGGCCGTCGATCAGGCGGCAGGTCTACGGCTGGCGACCTTTGACGTGGATGCGACCCCAGCTCTTGGGGCACCAATGGCATACGATCCGGTTCGACGGCTCGATGAGCTGACGCTTCGCTGTCGCGGGATCGTGCTCGTGGGAGCCGGGGAACCCATCGTGTTGTGCGCAGTCGATTGGATTGGGATTGCCAACGAAGGAAGCGACGCGTTTCGCGATGGTTTGGCAGAAGCGGCGGGGACGACACGCGAGCGAGTGGCCGTGCATGCTTTGCATCAACACGACGCGCCGGGCTGCGATTTCACTGCGGAACGCTGGATTCATGAATTGGGCTTGGCGGGCTACAGTCGTTTTGATGGAGAGTTTCATCGACAAGTCATCGAGCGGGCGGCGAGTGCAATCACCGCTGCACTCCCATACGCACAGCCGGTCTCGCATGTTGGCTGGGGAGTAGCTGAGGCGAAACAGATCGCTTCGAATCGTCGCATTCTGGGGCCGGATGGCAAGGTCCGCGCGGTACGCTATACAACTACTAAAGACGCGGCCCTGCGGGCTGAACCCGAAGGAGTCATCGATCCGCAACTTTCACTCATCTCATTCTGGAGCGGCGATAAACCATTAGCGGCGCTGAGCTACTATGCGTGCCATCCGCAGAGCTACTATCGCACCGGCGTGCCTAGTCCCGACTTTCCAGGCATCGCACGTTTCATGCGCGGGCAATCGCTGCCTGAGACGCTGCATGTCCACTTCAATGGGGCCGGAGGAAATATCGGGGCTGGAAAATACAATGACGGAGCGTACGAGAATCGCTTGGCGCTGGCAGGCCGCTTAGCCGATGCGATGAAGCAAGCCTGGCTCACCACCGAGAAACTTCCGCTCGCGGCCGACGATGTCCAGTGGCATGTTGAAAAGGTGAGCCTGCCGCCGGCACTCCATTTAAATCGAGAAAAACTGATCGCCGAGCTGCAAGCCGAACCGCCGACGGGCTATATCGTCAAAGCCGATCAGTTGGCCTGGGTAGAGCGTTGCGAGTCGGGACACAAGATCGATATCGCTTGTCTAAGTCTCGGTGACATTCGTGTGCTGCATATGCCCGGCGAGCTGTTCGTCGAGTATCAATTGGCAGCCAAGGCCATGCGGCCAGACTTGCACGTCGCCATGGCCGCCTACGGTGACTATGGTCCAGGATATATCGGGACTGAGATTGCTTATGGTCAAGGAGGCTATGAGACCAGTGCCAACGCCAGCAATGTGGCACCCGAGACCGAAGCCGTGTTGATGCAAGCCATGCGTGAGCTGCTGGTCGATGATGCGCCGCGCGGGCAGTGACAATGTGGCCCGACGCTCCGTCGTCGGTATGAACTTAATGTGGCCCGACGCTCCGCCGTCGGATGGAACTCCATGCCTGAAACCCAATCACCAGCAGTCAGCAGTTATCGGCCCGAGTTGCCGGACTGGGGTGCCTATCTGCGCTGGCCTAGCGACGATGACGAGTGGATTCATCCGCAGGATGTTGAAGTGGTACGGCGGTTGATTCCCAGTCGGCGTGTGTTCCGACGTTCACAATGGGATGGCCAGTACTATCATTTACACTATGGTGAAACACGTTTTCGCGTGCGACCAAGCATGTGGGTTCGCGTCCCAAATATTGATTTGGACGTGGGGCAGCAAGTCGAATTGCTCAGTTGCCAGCAACAGAACGATCCAGGCATTTATCGCATTGCCGATATTCATTTCGTGCCTGCCAGTGGCCAGATCGAATACGCGTTGAAAGGCGAGGAGCTAAAGCTCAAGCGCAAGTTCAGCCGCGACGATCTGCGACCTTTGCATGTGAAGTATCAATTGCGAGCTGGCTTCTACGAGCATCCCCCGGCCACAGCCAACATTCCCGACGATGTCGAGTTGCTCGACGTCGGCAAGTTGACGTCGTCCGATTGATCGCTTGTCCGGCTGCCTTGGAGATGTCTCATGACGAGACTTAGCCAGCGGGCAAGCTACTCAGCGGCGAAACGCCTTGTGGGGCAACTCCGCTTGTCACTCGGAGAAGAGTACTTCCCCAGCGAGTTATATTCAAACTAGTCGCCAGCGTCTGTCGCAATTCATTTCCCCTCACTCGCGAGGCCTCACTCGCGAGGCCTCACTCGCGAGGCCTCACTCGCGAGGAACGTCGAATAGTTCGGCAGTATTCAGAATAGCTGAAGGGCGGCATTTGGGTGATAGAGGATTGGGGGGCACGATAATCTCAATGCGGCGATAGTGGTGACCATCGCTGTGCGACATCACATGCATGCGCTGGCCGGGAATGTCAACAACCCAATACTCGGCGACACCACTTTCTGCGTACAGATCAGCTTTTTCTTGGAGATCCGTTGCCAGACTGCTATCGGAAACCTCAATCAGCAACATGACGTCTGCAGCAGTCGGTCGTGTGCGACCGTAGCGTTTCGGCTTTAGCCACAACACGTCCGGTTCGGGTCGATCGTCGTCGCAGACAAAACCGCACTGAACACGAATCGTCGCGTCCTGCGCGCTGGTGTGGTCTGTTGACCAGCGAGTGAGGTAATCTATATGGTCATCGTGAACAGGGCCGGCTGGATTCATAAATCGCAATTCCCCGCGAATCAGTTCGATTTTTCGAGGCCCTATGGTGTCAAACGCTCCACGTTCGACCATCGAGTCAAATTCAGCACCAGTTAATTTGCAGCCAACACTCATCTTCTCACTTTCCAAATACCAAACGATCCGTCCCTAATTATAGCTAGTGCATCCACTCAACCATAACTCGACCTCCGTTCTCTAATTCTAGCAGCTCGAGAACGAACCGCTTGCCCAGCCTTCCTCGCCCTGCAAGCACTTCGGCGATCCAGTTACGAGCTTAAACTTTTGGCGACTGCTTCTGCCATGGGGAAATCGTGAGCGATCACTGGGCTCCTGCACTACAAAATTTAGGCGCACCTACCCAAACTCTGGGGGTGCAGTCGTTGACGTTTCCGGTAAGGGGGCGGACAATTTGGGCTACTAAGCTAGGTCGTGGTTCACGGGGTGTGCCTACTACTTCGAGAGCTCGACCTGCTTTGACAACTCGACCGCGTTATGAGCCCTGGCTCGTGGCAATCCACTCTAAATAGATCTCCAAACATGAATTTTATTGCTTCGCACGATCCGGACCTTTGGGCTGCAATGGATGCTGAATATCAGCGACAGCAGGATGGTTTGGAGATGATTGCTAGTGAGAACTACACTTCGCCAGCAGTTATGCAGGCAGTGGGGAGCGTCCTGACCAACAAATATGCGGAAGGCTATCCAGGGAAGCGTTACTATGGGGGGTGCGAGCATGTCGATACGGTCGAGCGGCTGGCGATAGCTCGAGCTTGCCAATTGTTTGGAGCGGAAGCGGCCAACGTGCAACCTCACAGCGGCTCGCAAGCCAATACGGCCGTTTATGTCTCAGCCCTGAAGCCTGGCGACACGGTGTTGGGGCTCGACTTGGCTCAAGGGGGGCACCTGACACACGGCATGCGGCTGAACATTTCAGGGATGTTGTACAAGTTCTTCTCCTATGGCGTCGACCCGCAGACGCACCGTCTCGACTTCGATCAGATCGCTCGATTGGCGCGCGAGCACAAACCCAAGCTGATCGTGGCTGGTGCGAGCGCTTACCCGCGCGAGATCCCGCACGCACGCTTCGCCGAGATTGCCAAAGAGTGTGGGGCCAAGCTGTTGGTGGACATGGCTCATTATGCAGGATTGGTAGCCGCCGGAGTTCACGACAATCCCGTTCCTGTGGCAGACTACGTGACGACGACCACGCACAAGACCCTGCGCGGACCGCGCTCGGGGCTGGTGCTGTGCAAGCAAGAGTATCTCAAGTCGATCAACAGCGCGGTTTTTCCTGGACTTCAAGGTGGTCCGCTGATGCATGTCGTGGCAGGCAAGGCGGTCTGCTTTGGAGAAGCTCTGCGGCCCGACTTCCGCCAGTACGGCCAAGCCGTCGTGGACAATGCCAAGACTTTGGCCGAAACGCTGAGCGGCGATGGCCTGCGATTGATCAGTGGTGGTACCGACAATCATCTGTTGCTGGTCGACGTCTCCAGTATCGGTCTCGGTGGTAAACAATCCGAGCGAGCGCTCGAAAGCTGTGGTATCACGGTCAATATGAACATGATCCCATTCGACAGCCGCAAGCCGATGGACCCAAGTGGGATTCGTATCGGCACCCCTGCCCTGACCACTCGCGGGATGGGAACGGATGAGATGAAGACCATCGGTGGGTGGATTAGCCAAGCCTTGCGGAATCCGGACGACCAACCGCTGCACGCTAGCATTCGCCAGAGCGTGCGCGAGATGTGCGAAAGTTTTCCAGTCCCAGCCGAGTCGCGCGTGGGAGGCGCTGTCTAGCGTGTCTGATGTAACCAAAACGAGTACCAACCGCATTCTCATTGCGGATGACAATGCTGCCAATCGCGAGTTGCTGGAAGCCTACTTGGCCGACGTCGATTGTGAGATCGAAATGTCCGTCGATGGGCAAGATACGCTCGATAAAATCAAGTCGTTTCAACCCGATTTGTTGTTGTTGGACGTGATGATGCCCAAGCTGAGTGGCTTCGAGGTTTGCCAGCAAATCAAGAGTGACCCAAAGATGTCGCGCATTATGGTCTTGATGGTCACTGCGCTGAATGAGCTTGGAGATATCGAGCGGGCGGTCAACGCGGGGACCGACGATTTTCTTACCAAGCCTGTGCAGAAGGTCACGTTGCTCAAGCGAGTCGGCAATATGCTGCGATTGAAGGACACGACCGACGAGCTCGATAGGCTGCGACGATACATTCGCGATATGGACGACCAATCGCGGCCAAGTTAATCCAGCATTTTCCTGCCCACCCCCCCGCGAGCTCGCCTTCAGACCCCAGCGAGTTTACCTCGCTGGTGATTCAGTTTTGTGGCTAAGTTTGTCACTTTTTCCTGCTCGTGCTCGTGCTCGTGCTCGAATTCCGCAGAGTGTCCGACGGTGATTCCGAAACACACTCGAATTAAAACTCAAGCGAGCGACCGCGCAGGCGGGCGGCGTCGAAGGTTCGTTCGGTCATCGCTACCCCATTTCGAGCACGAGCACGATTACGAGCACCGTTTCACTGAGCACGAGCACGATTGATCCTCTTCAATACGAAAACAAGCAGTTTCGTAACCTCGTCCACTACATCGAGCGAATGCTGCAAATTGCGCGGCACGCACCACCCACGCGGCAGAATTTAACTAGTTTTACTTGATGGTAGTTTGGGTGGTTATTGCCGGTCCAAAAATGTCCGATTAAGCAGCTAAGTCACTTCAACCGATTCTGTCTGCATGGCAACGCTACCCAGTGGGGGACCAGCTTGCTGAGTGGCTTTCTAGCAACGACTTGGCGCTAGTTTGTCCCCAACCGAATTCCCGCTCGGAAGGGTGTCAATGACACAGACTCAATCGAAAAGCACACAGCTCGGCCCGCTGGTTCTGACGAGCCTCCTGGGACTGAGCTTGTGCTTCCCTAGCGCATTCGTTTTGGCAGATGAGACTCCCTCGGTACGGCGTACAACCACCGTTCGAGCGATTCAGACTGCTGAACCGGCTGTGGTAAACATAGAAGGCAATAAACCGTCCAACCCAGCTCTGGCCGACTCTCAACAAGTCAACGGCATGGGAGCGGGCGTAATCATCGATGCTCGAGGCTATATCTTAACCAATCAACACGTGGTTCAAGATGTCGGGCGTATTGAAATCACATTGCACGATGGCACGCGACACATCGGACGCCTGATTGCACGCGACGCCGATACCGATTTGGCACTCGTGAAAATCAGTTCCAAAACGCCGTTACCGGTCATCCGCTGCGGCACATCCTCTGACTTGATGCGTGGAGAACGCGTGATCGCAATTGGCAATCCGTTTGGCTACCACAACACGGTAACTGAGGGAATCGTCAGCGCGCTGCACCGAGATATTCCGGTTAACGGAACGCAGAACTACCCAGATTTGATTCAGACCGATGCTAGCATCAACCCTGGCAATTCGGGCGGACCGCTGCTCAATGCCGATGGCGAAATGATTGGCATTAACGCAGCCGTACGCATTGGAGCTCAGGGGATCGGTTTTGCCATTCCAGTCGACAAAGCGATCGAGATAGCCGCTGACATGATCGCTCAGCATCGTCGCGGCTCTTTCGAGAGCTCGGTGAGTGTATCGACCAGGTATTCCGAAGGGGCGGCCTATGTCGAAGTGGTCCGCGCCAGTGGTAGTGAGTTGCAACGCGGCGACGTGCTCAAGCAGATTGCAAACCGTCCCATCCACACTCGTTTAGACTACGAATTTGCACTGCTCGATCAATCGGCCGGTGCGGATGTCGAGGTCGATGTCGAGCGTAGCGGCACTCTTTTTACTCGTAGGTTGGCAATCGACTCACAAGTGAGCAGCAGCGTTTCAAACGCAGCAGCAAACACCTCCGCGACTCGGGCGCAGTTGGCCTCGACGACCTCAATCCAAGATCAAGTCTATCGCATCATCGGTTTGCGACTAGAAGTAGCCGATGCGGCGCGAGTTCGCGAGAACGACTCCAGCTACAAAGGGGGCTTGCAGGTCACCGCCGTACGTCACGGCAGTGCAGCTTACAATGCACAGATACAGACCGGAGACGTGCTGGTTGGAATGCTCGAATGGCAGACACCCAACTGGGACGATTTGGCTTGGATAATGAAAGCCGACGAGTTCAGAGCGAATAGCTCACCCAAATTCCATATCATGCGTGGTAAGGAAGTCTTTTGGGGAACGATGTCCATCAATCACACCGCAGTGCGGTAAGCAGTATTCTCCAGGAGGGAATAGGAGGGAGAAGCACCCCAGATGCTTCTCCCTCTTACTGGCTTAATGTGCTTAATGTGGCTCGACGCTCCGCGTCGGTTTGCTCTCTCCCACCGACGCGGAGCGTCGAGCCACTTTACACCGACGCGGAGCGTCGGGCCACTTTACGCCGACTTCTTCATCGGAATAGTGGCCGGCGCGGTCGATGCCGACGCAGAACTTTCGCTTTGAAACACATTGCGAATAGCAAACGGGCGACGCTCGTTGCGGCGGTAATAGAGTCGAGTATTGGCTTCGCCCAACAGACCGACGCTGAATAGTTGTACGCTGACAATGCACAACATGGCACCGAGCACCAGCAGCGGATTGCCGGTCATATCAAAACCCATGCCGAGCTTCATGGCAACGGTCCCCGCCAGCATGGATAGGCCAGTAGCAAAGAACGCCAAGCCGACGCGTCCGAAGAGCTTCATCGGGCTGGTGTAGTAGTCGAGCATGTACTTCACAGTTAGCAGATCGAGCACCACGCGCACGGTGCGCGATAGACCGTACTTGGTCTTGCCGAATTGCCGTGCATGATGTGTAGTGACCATCTCCAAACATCGTGCTCCGCGCCAATGCGCAAGGATCGGAATGAAGCGATGCATCTCGCCATAGAGCTCGAGCTCCTCGGCAATCTCGCGACGCATGGCCTTGAGCGTGCACCCCAAATCATGAATGGGAAAGCCGGTCACGCGCGAGATCAGCCAGTTGGCCATGCGGCTGGGTAGCTTGCGCGTCAGCAGGGCATCGTGTCGGTCTTTGCGCCAGCCATGCACGAGATCGTAACCCGCGTCGATCTGCTCGAGCATCTGGGGGATGTCGTTGGGCTCGTTTTGCAAGTCGCCATCGAGCATGACTAACGTCTCGCCGCGCGCCTGCTCGATACCGGCTTGCATGGCGGCCGTCTGGCCGTAGTTGCGGCGGAAGTGAACGATTTGCAGCCTCGGATCGGCCTCGGCACAGCGGTCGAGCAATGCGCTCGAGCCATCCTGCGAACCATCGTCGACAAGGATCAGTTCGCATGGGCCAGGCAATTGGTCCATCACGCCGCAGACCCGCTCGACGAGCAGGGGTATGGTTTCGACTTCGTTGTAGATCGGGACAATAATACTGGTCCGCATTGTGCCCTCCCTGGCAGGTCGCGTAGTGTTTGGTAGTATCCGAGGCGATTAGGCACCATAGCGGAGTGGGGCAGTTGGTTACAATGGTGAATATTATTGTAGTGGACGAGGCCCGCGAGTCCGTTTGATTTGATATGTAAGGGACTCGCGGGCCTCGTCCACTACGGACAATCTCTTTGATAGCAAATCGACTATGAACGCATCGCCAGAGCATCGATATTCGCGGCAGGAGCGCTTTGCTCCGTTGGGTCCCGAGGGGCAGCAGCGGATCGAAGCTGCACGCGTTTTAGTGGTCGGCTGCGGTGCGCTCGGTTCGATGCTCGCCGAACGACTGGTTCGCTCGGGCGTTGGAATGCTGCGTTTGGTCGACCGCGACTGGGTCGAGCTGAGCAACCTGCAACGCCAGACGCTGTTTACCGAACGCGACGCTCGCGAGGCGCGCCCCAAAGCGGCTGCTGCGGCAGAGATGCTTGGGGAGATCAATAGCCAGATCACGATCGAGCCCCATGTGGAAGATGTCGCGTTTGACAACATCGAAGGGCTGGCCGCCGGCTGTGAGCTGATCGTCGATGGGACCGACAACTTCGAAACGCGTTTCTTGGTCAACGACTATTGCGTTAAGAACAATGTGCCGTGGGTTCATGGAGGTTGTTTGGGGGCCAGTGGCCAAGTGCTGACAATACTGCCAGGCGAGACGGCTTGTTTTCGCTGCTTGGTCCCAGACCTCCCGCCTCGCGAGGCGTTGCAGACCTGTGATACGGCGGGCGTACTGGGCCCCGCAGTCGGCATGATCGCTTGTCTGCAAGCCGCCGAGGCGCTGAAGATTCTTAGTGGCCATCGCGCACAAGCTTGTCGCAAATTGATGGTGATCGATAGCTGGCACACCGATCTGCGATTGATCGGCTTGGCTCGTCAGCCCCATTGCCCTGCCTGCGGGCAGCACAAATTCCCTTTTTTGACCGGTGAAATCCGAACCGAAGCGACCGTACTGTGCGGCAAGAACGCAGTGCAATTCAGCTCGCAGGAGTGGAGCGGCGAAACGCTCGAGCAAATTGCTTCCAAATTAAGTCCGTTGGGGAACTTCACACAGAATGCTTTCTTTGTACGGATCGGGCTGGGCGAATACACGCTGACCATCTTTCGCGGTGGTCGCACCGTGGTTGAAGGGACAACCTCCGCGCCCGAAGCCAAATCGTTGCTCGCACGTACTTTGGGTTCTTAGTTCTTGGTTCTTGGTTCTTGGTTCTTGGTTCTTGGTTCTTGGTTCTTGGTTCTTGGTTCTTGGTTCTTGGTTCTTGGTTCTTGGTGCTTGGTCAGGTATTAGTCCCGATAGGGGCGGTAAGAGGTGGCCCGGGATGCCACTCCCAACTCCTCCACTCCCAGCTCCTCCACTCCCAGCTCCTCAAGTGAAGCTGGGTAGCGAAAGTCTGACGGGGCGGCAGGCGCACTTGCCAATGAAGGACACCTGTGAAACGCATTTTATCCCTACTTTATCGTCGCGGGGGTAGTATTTTCATTCAAGGGGGCGTATTCTAGCATTAAGGCCAAGAACAGCGGAGTCACTGGCTAACCAATTCCCACTACATAATTCCTTCCCGTAACAAGACGCGAAACGCATGAGATACGAATTCAGATTGGCTGAGCTATTAGGCCACACTCCCGACCGCCGCAAGCGTCCGGGTACGATCAAAGCCATCGTTGAATATACCGGTTTGGATCGGCATCAAGTTGCTTCCCTGCTAAAGAACGAAGCCAAGTACATTCCGCTCGAAGCCCTCTCGCGTCTGTGCGACTATTTGGTTGAGTATGGTCACGCATCGGCGGACCAACTCCCCGGTGCCTTGTTCGCCGTTAAACCAGAGCACTTTTGGGAGGTTGTCGCGCGACGCCGCAAACTCGAGATTTGTGTCGGCGTTCGTCGTCCCGATAATGACATGGCCCCGGAGTCGGCCTGGGTTGTTGCTTCGGATGCAGTGCTGATGGGCGAAGTGCTCAATGGGGTGACCACGCTGGGGGGGACGGACAAGCTGATTCAGACCGAGCAATCGCGTCAATTGCCATCGCACCCCGAGCTGCTCAAGCAAACGCTGGTGTGGAGCCCTGGCCATGTGGCGGAGGAGGACGCCATTGAGCGTTCCACCAAAGTCTACGAAACCTTCACTGCCACGGCCGGCGACAAGGCGCTGATCTGTCTGGGGAGTGTCAAAAGCAATCCCGTGGTCGAGGTCTCGATTGCCGAGACGTTCCGCGCCACTCCGTTTAAATCGGAAGATGACGTTGAGAAGGCATCCGATCGCCACTGTCCATTCTTTCTGCGTTATCGTGACCATGACCCGCATATCGCCAGCGCTTCGGCGGGGATGCGATTGAGCAAGACCGAGGATGCCAAGGAGCCGGGCATATATTACGAAAAGGCGGATGGCACGTGGGCCTACGCGGGAGGGCAGGATACCGCGCTGGTATTCTACGTCTACAGAGAATCGCTGGGGCAGCTCGAAATGGTGCTCAGTGGATTCAGTGGTCGTGCCACGCGCTTGCTGGCTCGCACACTTGCCAATCGCAGCGAAGAATTCTGGCCACCTGTTTACCAAGAAAACTACTTGCAAGTTGGTGCGTTCATCGTGCAGTATCAAGCGTCCGATGGCGAAGGACAATCCGATGACATCTTGCGAACCGACGTGGTTGGCAATCCGACCGTGACGCGAATTCCGGCAGAAGCCATCGCTCGTCGCATGCGCATGTCGCATGCGCAGAGCGCCGAGGAAAACCCAGCTACCCAGCCCGTGTAGCGCCGTAGCTCGGTGGTCAAAGTAGCTCGGTGGTCCCCCACCGAAATCACGTTGGGGGACCAACGTGCTACGATAAAGTAGCTCGGTGGTCCCCCACCGACATCACGTTGGGGGACCAACGTGCTACGTTATTTGCGTTGATTGATTTGTTGCAGTCGCTCCTTCGCCTCGGCGACGATGGGGGCAACCTCTTGATTCCCGTCGTAGAGCTCGACAATGGACTCCCATTTGAGTTTGGCTTCCGTGATTCTTGCGCGGTCGTAGGCGGCGGCCGCCTCCTCCATTTTTGCGGTGAGGAATTGTTGCAGGGCGTTCTGTCCAATACCGCTGACGCGAATGCGGGCGACTCCCTCCTGCGCCAAGTCGACGATGGAGCGATCGTCTTTGCGATTGCGAAAGAGGCTGATGATCGCTCGGTAGCGGTCAAAGGCGGTCACGAGATCGCCGAATCGCTCGTAGCGCCGCGCCTCGGCGTATTGAACTTGTGCTTGCGTCCAATTCTCGGTGCGTCCGCGTCCCTCCTCGCGATCGAGCTTGCGTTCGGCTTCGCGTGCGTTGACCCAGCGGATCTGTTCGTTGGCCCAGTCGACATGTTTGCTCTCGGGAAAGCGCTCGACGAGACTGGTGAGATAGGTATCGCGGGCTTCATTCCATTGCATCCACTCTTCGCTGGTTGGAGGCAGCAGTGCTTGGGCTCGGTGGCGCAGCGTTTCTTCTCCGAGTGGCAATAGGAACCACACGACTGCGCTGAGGGCTGCCAACAAACCTGCGACCAATACCCAAGGGCGTTCGAAGAAGGGGGTTTCGTTCTGTTTGCGTTTTCTCTTGGGCTTGAGCCCCAATACTTTTTCCGCTTCTTCGCGATCTCCTTTTAGTTGTAGGGGGCTAAAGCCGGCAGTCACATGCTGCAAAACGCCGACGCCTTGCGACTGTCGCCGCTGGGCCTCTTTGAACGCCAGTTGCAGAGCGGTGGCACTGAATGGTCGCTGCTTGGGATCCTTGGCCAGTAGCTGCTCGACGATGGCATTGAGCCATACGGGGCAATCGAGCACCTCGGCGCTGACGCAGGGAATGGGTGCGTTGCAAATCTGCTCTATCAACCGCGACGGGGTCTTTTCGTCATAGGGTGGCTTCCCCGTTAACATGGTGACCATGATCGCCCCAAGCGCATACAGATCCGATTTTTCGTCGGGCGTGCTGCCTTGGAGAACCTCGGGTGCGGCGAATTGCAATTGTGTTTTGCTCGGCGGTCCCTCGCCGATCATCGATGTAATCGCAGCCCGCCGCCAATCGCCGATCTTGACCTCGCCTTGGGCACCCATCATGATTTTGCTGGGGCGCAGGCGGCCGTGAACCCAGCCCATCTGATGCGCGTATTGTAGCGCTTCGGCCAGTTGTTGACTCGCCTCGAACGCTGTCTCCCACGGCAGGCGTCCCCGCCGCGCCAACGCGCTGGACAGCGACTCACCGTCGATCATCTCATAAGCCAAGTAGGCGTTGCGGGAATCGAAACCGCCCCCGTAGCAACGCACGATGCCCGGATGACGAAGCTGTTTGAGTTGTTCGAGCTGACTTGCGTAGGCCTGTCGACTCTCGGGTGTCATCCCCATCGGAATAGGAAACACGCGCAGCGCTGCCAGCTTCTTTTGCTCCAAGTGAATGCCGCGAAAGACCTGTCCGCTGCTCTTGGGTTTTGATAGCGGTGCTTCGAGGACAAACGGTCCGATTCGTGACTTGGCCATATCGCTATTGCAAGGGAGGGACAGTTTCGTGAGTCGCCCGTGCGTCGGGCTGGTACTGTCGCTGGAACGTATGAATCAGCTCGGAATCAACACGCGGGTTCGGCGTTCGATCTCTCTATATTAGCCGAAGTCTCCCCCGGCGGCATACCAAAACCTCGATACGGTTGAAAAGTAGCGGGTACAGACCCTTGTTCGCGTAATCGATCGCTGAAAAAGTTGCTGTATAACCCCGATTATTCATAATCCGCAGCGTCGGCAAAGACCTTCGATTTGAACGGAATCTTAGAAGTGTGAATTAACTTGATTCTATGCAAACTGTCCGCATTTGAGTCCAACGACCCGGCTGGCGCTGCGGGGTACGATTCTCATAGCGGCCTGCTACTTGGAAAGATCGAACTGAGTCGCCCTACTCTGCGGTGCCGATATCAACTTGACCGGTGTGGGATTGCCGGCGATCTTAGCTTTGGAGGGATTCGATGTGGCCACCCGCGGAGCATTTTGGCGTTGGGCCATGCGGTACTCGTCGCGTACATCCTCCAGGTGTTCGAGCAAGATTCGCCGCACTTCGAGAATCGCTTTGGGATTGCGATGGATGTTTTGGTGTTCGGAGGGGACAATCACCTCGCTCACGGCATCGTCCATGTGGGCGCTGTCGTACGTTACCACGCCATCATCGGTGGCCTGCTCCTCACCCCCAAACCACTTGCGGTTGGGGATCAATCCCACAATGTTGTGATACGTGACCCAGGGCGCGCGCGGCGCGCGGAGCATCGCGGGGAACACGGGCGAGTGTGGATTGAGGCTATCGATGCTGGTGTTGTTGATCAACAGGTCTGCATTTTGAAACACGCCTGGGTTCTTTTTAACTAGATTCTGACCAGTCGATACCATCATCGCCGGGAGCTTGATCACCTTGCGGCCAAGCCACTGGGTGAAGTCGTTGGCGTAGTCGCTGCCGCGATGCGGCGTACCTATGGTGACCACGCGCCGGATATCGCGGTTGGCATTGAAGAATGCCGCTTCGCGTAGCTTGGTGATGTCTTTGGGATCTCCCTGCAATTTGTCAAACGGTTCGTCGCTGAGGATCTTCCAGAACTCGTCGCGACTATCGATCGTTTGCATGCGGCTGACCAATCCTCCCATGCTGTGGCCTACCAGCACGGTTTGATCGAGTGCCAAAAAGCGATGTTGCGGATCGAGCGAATGCCGCAATCTTGCCAAGTCCTCGCGCATCTGCGTTGAACTCAGCCAGAATGGTTGTCCAGTCGGATACTGATAGAACCAAAACTGATAGTTCTTGCGCAGTTCTGAAAAACTCCGCAAGTCGTTGAACATCGGCATCCACGTCACCGGACTCGACCACAACCCGTGTACCATCACCACCGGAATGCGCGTCGGATCAAATGGCTCTAACATGTAGACGCCGCGATGCGCGTCGGTCTTCTGGGGATTGAGCAGCCCTTGCGTGGCAGAGTCTTTCTGTCGAAACTGCGGACTATCCAGGAAATAGGCCAGCGAAGTGCTTAGGTCGGATTGCAGAGGGACCAGCCGGCCGGCTAACTGCAAGTCCGACGAAGCGAGCGGGTCGTGCAGTTCCAGTACGCAGTGGTGGCGGTGCTTGGCACCTCTGCCCGGCCGCGCGTCTGGTCGCACCACGCGCAGCAGCGCCGTAACGGGGAAGCTCAAACCGTCTGGATAGTAGGCTTCGCGCGAGTCGTTGGGGTCTCCCTTTTTGCGCACCGCAATCAGTGGAACGCCCAACCCGTAGGTTAGCCCCGACGACGGGAGTCCATCGAGCTTGAAATCGCTCACGAACTCGAAGCGTTCGAAGTCCTCGTTGTGCCAATTGCCGCGCACCACGGTGGCCACTTCGTACGTCTGCTGGCCGGCGGTGACTTTGTAGCTGCGTCCCGGGTGCAATTGTCCTGTGGCGTTGACCAGTCGCAGAGTCGACTCGAGCGATTCGTTATACAGGTCGCAGGCACCGCGGAATTGTGGATCGTAGGGATTGCGAATCGGATCGAATTCGCTGGAGAACAGATACATGTAAGCATTGCTCACCGCCACGCCGTACATATCCAAGGCCCGCGCCGCGTCGTGTCCCTTCTCTGCGCGTTTGCCGAGGATGTAAGCCAGCTCGGAGATACTGAACACCAGCTCGCCGTCGACCTCCGTTTCGAGCAGCGCTTGGAGTTCCTCCAAGCAGACGGCCGGATCGTTGCCGTAGACCTCGGTCAGCGCGTACCGTCGCAACACATTGCTGGTGCGCGAGCTGACCTGCGGCCCCTTGCTGCTGGCGATCTGCAGCGGGATTGCCAACGGATTGGCTGGCGTATCGCGCCGCACCAAAAACTTTTGTGTTGAACAGCCGCCGATTCCGGCTAGTAGCAGCGTCAGCAACAGCAGCAGTGACAACCAACTCTGGCACAATCGTGTCTCTGAAGTATGCTGAGAGCGATCCACGACTGCGTTCCGATTTCGTCGCTGTGTCGGCCTCGGAGAGACTGACCAACGTCGCGAACGCGGGGTTGAGCGAGAGGATCGTGGGAGCATGGGCTGCAGTGGAAACTTCGAGGCGCACCTAGGGCGTGGCGGAACAATGGTTCAATTGGTCGACACTACGGACTTGCCGCGCGCTGGGTCAATAGCTTTTCTGTTGCTAGCAAGCCATGGATTTTTTGGAGTGCGGGGATTCATCCCCGCTTTGGCCTGGATCGAAGCCTGTAGCAATTGCAAACAGAGTGGGGAAAGCCAGGATTGCCCCGCACGGGTGTTGGTGTCATGTGCCCACTGCAATGTCAGCCTTGACAGGAACCGTTGCGCATGAGGTTGCCGGTATTCTATAGGAGGTGAAAATGCGGAACAAAGATCGTTCGCTTCGGTCTGCCGTAACTCGCGGTACTCGTTACGAGCCTACCAAGAGAGAAACGGCCACCCCCATCGGGACTTGCCGCTGGAGGATAATAGAAAGATGGGGATTTCGGCGGATAGCGCGGATGCGTCTTGTTTGGGCTACAATAGACCAAAATAACGAACTGTCCGGTTTTTGCGATTATGAGTGAGAGGGGTTTCAGCCGATGCGTGATGCTTATGACGTGGTGGTGATTGGGGGAGGTCCTGCGGGCTCGACGGCGGCCAGCTTGGTGGCTCAGGCAGGACACTCGACGCTGCTAGTGGAGCGCGAGAAGTTTCCTCGCTTTCACGTCGGTGAATCGTTGATGCCCGAATGCTATTGGTCGCTCGAACGTTTGGGGCTGCTCGAACGGATGAAGGCCAGCAAGTTCACTCGGAAGAAGAGTGTCCAATTCGTCACCGCTTCCGGCAAAGAGTCTGAGCCGTTTTACTTCACCGAACACGATCCACGCGAATCGAGCACGACGTGGCAGGTCGAGCGAGCTGACTTTGACCAAATGCTGTTTGACCGCGCGTCGGAATTGGGGGCCGATTGTTACGATCAGACGCGCGTGCTAGATGTGCTGCTCGACGATGACGGTGCCGCGCGAGGGGTCAAGCTGCGAACCGTCGATGGGCAGACTCGCGAGATCTCAGCCAAAGTTGTCATGGATGGCTCGGGGCAATCGTCATTGATCGCTAACAAGCTCGGCCTGCGCGAAGATATTCCCGATTTGAGGAAAGCGGCGATTTGGGGCTACTACAAAAACGCCATGCGCGACGAAGGCGATAACGCGGGTGCGACAATCGTTATGCACACCAACCAGAAGGATAGTTGGTTCTGGTTCATCCCGCTCAGTAACGAAGTGACCAGTATTGGCTGCGTTGGCGACAGTGATTACTTGCTCAAGACGGGGCTCGACAGCGAGTCGCGTTATCGACTGGAGCTCGATCGCTGCCCTGGTCTACAGAGTCGATTGGAGAAGGCCGAGCGGGTGGGTAAGATTAATGTGGCCAAGGAGTATTCGTACTGGACCAAGCAGCATAGCGGCCAAGGTTGGGTGCTCATTGGCGATGCCTTTGGCTTTCTCGATCCGATCTATTCTTCGGGCGTCTACTTTGCGCTGGTCATGGGGGAGAGGGCGGCCGATGCAGTGATTGAAGGTTTCGAGCAGGACGATCTCTCAGCCAAGCAATTGGGTAAGTGGTGCGAAGATTTCAAGCGTGGCTCGCGATGGATTCACAAGTTGGTCGATGCGTTTTACACCAAAGACTTCAGTTTTGGTGGTTTCATGCGCGACAATCCACAGTTTCGTGGCAATTTGACCGATCTGTTGATTGGGCGAATTTTCAACGACGGCGTGGGCAATATGTTTGAAAAGATGGACCCGGCCATGGCAAACAAGGCTTCCTCGCAGGCGATCGCCTAATCGTTTTTGCGTCGCAGCCCGATAGTAGGTGACTTGTTTCGCGCGCTAAACTGGCCGACAATAAAGGCTGCTATGAAATCGCAACCCGCCGCGTCAGCAAGGACATTTGACACAACTGCAAATGGGTTGGGAAAAAATAAGGTGATTCACGCTTTTGATATTCGATTCAGGCACACACGTCCTTGCTGACGCGGCGGGTTATGACCGATCCAGGTCTACAGCGTCAGAACCGAGGCTAGCGCCTTAGCGGTTCATTGAATCAACAACCTGCTGACGTCCGCACAACTAAATATGTCGTCCACCGTTTAGTACTTTGACAAAGCGCTAGTATGCCCCGCTCTCCCACTGAAATTCTCTCGCAAGAGTTTTTGTTAACTCGCGCCAAAATACTCGAAGTCGCCGCCTTCTACGATCGGCTCGGGCAGTTGCCCGAAAGTACTGCCGAACAGCGACAACTCAAGTTGTTGAATGACGCCTGCGCCATTCTCAATGACGACCAGCCGGACAAAGCTGCACGAGTACAATTGCTTTTCAGCCGCAGTTTCAATCCAGGCTGGCGCGACGAGTTCGGTATCTAAGCTCCCTTTAAAGAGTACCTACACATGGATTACGTCGACCCGCACATTCACATGGTTTCCCGGACCACGGACGACTACGAAACTCTGGCCAAGATGGGTTGCGTGGCGGTCAGTGAGCCTGCCTTTTGGGCGGGCTTTGATCGCGGCACGGTCGATGGCTTTCGCGACTACTTTCGTCAGTTGACCGAAACGGAGCCCAAGCGAGCGGCCCAATACGGGATTCAGCATTTCACCTGGCTGTGCATCAACGCCAAAGAGGCGGAGAACGTCTCGCTGTCGCGCGAGGTGATCGCCATGATTCCCGAATTTCTGAACAAGCCGAACGTGCTCGGGATCGGGGAGATTGGACTCAATAAAAACACCAAGAACGAATCGACCATCTTCCTCGAGCATTTGGAGTTGGCGGTTAAGCACAATCAGCAAATACTCATTCATACGCCGCACTTGGAGGACAAGTATCAAGGGACGCGAATGATTCTAGATTTGCTCTGTAGCGATTCGCGCATCGAGCGGCATCGCGTGCTGGTCGACCATGTGGAAGAGCATACCATCGGCCCAGTCTTGGAAGCTGGCTTTTGGGCGGGCATGACACTCTATCCCATTACCAAATGCACTCCGCAGCGCGCGGCTGACATGATTGAGAAGTATGGCACCGAGCGGCTGATGGCCAATTCGGCTGGCGACTGGGGCCCAAGCAAACCGACAGCCATCCCGGACTTGATCTTCGAGCTGCGCCGTCGCGGTCATAGCGAGTCGGCAATTCGTCGAGTAGTCTACGACAACCCCATGCAGTTCTTTTCGCAGAGTAAGAGTTTCCATTTTCAGCCCCGAAACTAACTGCACATCGCCACACTGCGCTGGAGTCCAGGCTTTAGCCGCTTTTGCGTCGCTCGACATGCCAAGGCGACTAACTGCTGTACTACAAAAAAAACTCGCGAAAATCCCAAACGGTCAAATTGGCGCTGTCCAACTAGTCATTGAGCGCCCAATCTTTAGCATTTCGCGAGTGTGCCTTTTGGGATGCCTGCGCACACTGGGGAATTTGAACAGAAAAATCTTTCCATCTTGCGTACTTGACTAGTTGACAAGCCGCTACGTGAATCCCCAGAATGTCCGGCAATTGAAATGCAAGCAATTGCTGATCCTGCCGGATCTTCGGTTTCATTGGCCGCGCAGAGGTCAAGTCGGCAGTATTTCATTTCAATTCTCGTACCTGCGATTGATAACAAGCGAATTTTGAAAGGATTTTTCAATGCGCCCCAAACGTCCAGTCAAGTTCGTTCGTAAGCTTCAGCACTTCAGCACTTCAGCACTTCAGCACTTCAGCACTTCAGCACTTCAGCACTTCAGCACTTCAGCACTTCAGCACTTCAGCACTGAGGGGATATGCCAGCCGAGCCAGGGCGTTGGGATTTGAATCGCTTGAATTGCGTAGGCTATTGGCTAGCGTGCCAGTCTACATGGATGACAGCAGCCCCAGCTTTCAATTGACGGGGAACTGGAATACCAACGGCCAAGATGGCTATGCAGGAACGAACTCCTGTTCGATCGCACCGGTTACAGGCACGAACTCGGCTACGTGGTCGTTTGATATCGAACCCGGCATCTACCGCGTCGCGACGACTTGGCAACCCAACGGCAGCGTTTGTGGTGGCAATGTTTTACTCAATCTCTACGATGGAACTGAGGTCATCGCGACTACGCATATCGACCAATTTTTTTATCCCAACGATTTTGTCGAGCGAAATACCTCCTGGGAAAACTTAGGAGTGTTCACCGTGCAGAACTCACTCAAGATCGTACTGACGGACAACGTGAACGGCAAAGCGATCGCGGATGCTTTTCGAGTGGAGCGGGTCGAAGACTTACCCTATTCGGCAATCGTCGACAACGCCAGTTCGAACTTTTCCACAACCGGCAATTGGATCAACTACACTCTACAAGGCTATGCAGGAAGCATTGTCTATTCAGATGGTCCCTACAATGGCGGCGGCACGGCCACTTGGTCGTTTGACGTCTTGCCGGGATTGTACCGCATCGCTGCAACTTGGCACTTCGGCTACTACACCTATGGCACCAATGTCCCACTGACGGTGCTCGATGGAAATACAACCATCGGTAGCGCTTTCCTCAATCAAACTCTTTCCCCCAGCGACTTTAACGATCAGGGAGCTTGGTGGGAAGATATCGGTGTGTTTGTCGTCGGTTCGTCGCTCAAAGTGCGCATGACCAATAATGCGAACGGTACTCCGATCGCCGATGCTTTTCGAGTGGAGCGAGTCGAAGACTTGCCCTATTCGGCAATCGTCGACAACGCCAGTTCGAACTTTTCCACAACCGGCAATTGGATCAACTACACTCTACAAGGCTATGCAGGAAGCATTGTTTATTCAGATGGGCCCTACAATGGCGGCGGCACGGCCACTTGGTCGTTTGACGTCTTGCCGGGATTGTACCGCATCGCTGCAACTTGGCACTTCGGCTACTACACCTATGGCACCAATGTCCCATTGGCGGTGCTCGATGGAAATACAACTATCGGTAGCGCTATCCTCAATCAAACTCTTTCTCCCAGCGACTTTAAGAATCAGGGAGCTTGGTGGGAAGACATCGGTGTGTTTGTCGTCGGTTCGTCGCTCAAAGTGCGCATGACCAACAATGCGAACGGTACTCCGATCGCCGATGCAATTCGCGTGGAGCGGGTCGGAAACTTACCCTATTCGGCCATCGTCGATAACGCCAGTTCGAACTTTTCCACAACTGGCGGTTGGTCTAACCATAGTCCAGCAGGCTATGCGGGGAGCATTTCATTTCCGGCTGCACCGTACAATGGTGGTGATACTGCATCGTGGTCTTTCGACATCTCTCCTGGAACCTATAGAATTGCTGCGACTTGGCACGAGGGTTACTCCACATACGGTTCAAACGTTCCGATCAACATCTACGATGGGGGCAAGTATGTTGGAAGTGCTCGGTTGAACCAAACCATTTCCCCCAACGACTTCATCAGTCAGGATACGTGGTGGGAGAACATTGGCGTCTTCACCATTTGGGACTCGTTGCGCATCGATATGTATGATAACGCTGATGGAATACCCATCGCGGATGCTTTTCGTGTCGAACGTATAAGTTCGGATGCGGTTCCCATTGCGGGCGATGACCTCGACTACTACACCAACGCCAGCACCGACTTGATTGTTTCGTCGACGGGCACGAATCATCTCTTAAAGAACGATGTGGCTCACGATGGCTTGATAGAATCGGCTACTGTCCAGACACAGCCTACGCATGGAACACTTCTAGACTTTGACGGACAGGGTGGTTTTATCTACCGACCAGCAACAGGTTTTATCGGTGTCGATACCTTCAGCTACCTAGTTCAGTCCCGCAACTCAGAAGCATCTTCCGCGACTGTGGCTATCGCAGTGGGGACACCCCTACTACCTCGCAAGAACCTCGACGCCAACGTACTCAATGCAACGCTGCCCGATGCTTGGCACCAAACGACCTTGCTCGAACCGGCCAATGCATCGGCCGGTCTTGGAGTTGGCTATGCAAATGTTCCCAACGGCTCTTCAATGGACACCGATGGTGCTTTGGCTGCGACAGGGGGGCTGCTGCTCATGGAGGATGTGGCTCAAGACACTTCGCTCGTCTATCGTTCAAACTCTTTGGTCAAGCCGATCATCGCCGTCGATACGCAACTCGTACCTGGGGCGTCGCTCCCCAGCTTCATCGCCGCAAAGTTGACCTTAAATGGAGTTGCAGGTACGACGCGTCTGTTTCCGACAAGCGGCCTAAGCGTCGGCCAACCGCTGCGGATCGCCCTGCAAGCTGACGGGTCGAGCCTACCGACGGGAATCTATCCCTACACAGTCGATATTACTCTCAACGTCAATGGTGTTCCTAAGACAACTTCGTTTACAGGTCTGCAAGCTATTGTCAATCGTAGTGCCAGCGAGTTCGGTAGCGGCTGGGGCCTCGATGGACTCGATCGACTCTACTCACAATCGACTGGTGCGCTCGTCGTGCGCGGCAATGGCGATTCATACTGGTTCCCGTTGTCTGCAGGAGTCTATTCCCATGCCGCCGGTGATAGCAGCTTCAGCCGCTTAGAGAAGCTTGCCAACAATACGTTTGCGCTCACCAGCAAGTACGGCATCGTCTCGAACTTCTCGACCACCGGTCTGCTCATTAGCCGAGTGGATAGCAACAACAATACAACGAGCTATGCCTATACGGACGAGGACAGCGATGGCCTAGTCGATGAATTGCTCTCGATGACCGATCCCTTTGGTCGAGTGATCACGTTCGGCTACACGGGCAGTAAGGTAACCAGCATCACTCATTTTTCTGGCAAGATCACTGCGCTGGCCTACACAGCCAACAATTTGACCAGCTATACCCTCACCGATCCCGATCCTAACGACTCGGTCTTAGCTCCGCAGGTCTCATTCGCCTATCTAACCGACTCACTCGGGCGCACGGACGCAGTCAACCAAGCGACGACCTACAATTTCAGTCCGATCGACGGCAGGCTGCGTTCTGTCGATTTCCCTGATGCGACCAGTTGGGAAATTGTCCCCAGCGAAGTCATCGGACTCGCTACGGCGGCTTCGGGCAATCTACTCGCCACTCCGGCCGAGGCAGTAGCCAAAGTTACCGACCAACACGAAATAGCGACGGTCGCCAATGCCAGCGAGCGCAAAACATGGCAATTCCGCACCGATCGTTTTGGTGGCATCATTCAATCGACCACTGCACTCGGTTTTATTCGGGAGTACCAACGCGACAAAGATGGCTTGGTCCATGCCTTCATCGAACCCGATCCCGACGGTCCCAACAAACCGCTGGTCTCACCGAGAACCTACATCGGCTACAATAGCTCGGGCGACGCCACCTATTACCAAGCTGCTGATGGTGGCATATCGCACACCACGTACTCGCTCGACTTGCACCGTCCCATACGCACTAAAGATCCGCTCGGAAATACACAGAGCTTGATTTATGATAGTCGAGGCAATTTGGTCGCCAGTGTGGATGGTGCCGGATTCATCACTTGGATGATTGTAGACTCGCGCGGGCTGGTGACACGCATCACTGATCCCGATCCCGATGGGACTGGGCCACTGGCAGCCCGAGTAACTAACTTCGCCTACAATAGTTACGGGATGCTCTCCACGCTCACTAATCCAGACAATTCAACGCAGACATTCTCCTACAGCTCCGCTGGGCAATTGTTGACCAACGTGGACGAACTAGGCAAAACGACAACACTGACCTACGATCCGCTCGGGCGTCCCAAAACGCAGACGAACCGCGTCGGTGCTGTGACGCAGTGGCAGTACGACAGCGCATCGTATTTGCGCCAGGAAATTGATCCGGTAGGAAACATAACGGATATCACCTACGACCCTTTGGGGCGAACAGACACCATCACGTTCCCTGATCCCGACGGCGTTGGATCGCTGACTCGCCCAGTGAACAACATCGAATACGATCCAAATGGCAATGTATCGTTTGAGGGAGATTCTC
>JADYZV010000005.1 GCA_020852965.1 Pirellulaceae bacterium
ACCGGACCAATACCGTCGCAATGCTTTTGCAGGTAAGCCAGAATGCCATGCCGTGAATGTGGAATCTTCACGACGAACGTACTGAACTTAAAACTCCGGCCGTGCTTAGGATGCTCCTTCCAAACGCCGTAGAATTCGTAGGTAATGCCGGGGGTCAGAGCGGTGTCATCGGCTCGTCCCTGGACGGTTGTTTCGTCTTCCAGTTGCCCGATTAGGTACGGTTCATCCGACTCGTGGGAACGCCACCGCGTTCGCGAGTAGACGCCGGCAATTACTTCCTGGTCAGGCATGGAATTGTGTCAAAATAAATTACTGAGCTTTGGCCTTCTCTTTTGCGACGGCCAAAGCGTGCTGATGAAATTGCCCAGCGATGAGTTTAGGTAGCCGGTTGTCAAACTCTATGTCAACTTGCAGTTGCATGAAACTTACAACTTCGTCTTCATTTACGACAGTTATCAGTTCGAGACCCACGGCGCCGGAACAGACTGTGATATGCAAATGCTCAATGCAGTTGATCTCGGCTATTTCGCGTAGTGTGTCGATAACAGCCGCCACGTTTACAGCGGTAGCATCAGCGCAGAAAGCAACCATGCGACGTCCTCTGAGATAATCGAAATAGAGGGGGTGGGAATCGAACCCACTACTTCCGGCTTATGAGGCCAGCGAGATGCCAGTTCTCTACCCCTCAGCTATGCGGCCATTAGCAGGCCATCCCGCGTAAAACAGCCACTTCCTTGGATACGCCAGCAATGATTCGCTGGCGAATGTCGTTCAGCGCAAATTCAGTTGCCGCGCGAATTGCATCCGGCAGTGGTTTGAGCCGGAATTTCTGGGCCTGAACATCAACCTCCAGATCGAATCCGATTCCAACCGTATTCTCTTGTTCGCCTTCGTTGGCAAAGATCTGTGTTTGCAACCCCATGTAATCCGGAATGGCTTCAGCGCCGGCAACTTCCGTTTCAATCGTGCGTCCCAACGACTCATTGCCATGCTGGATGGTCGAAAAACCACCTTCATGCTTGCTGAATCGAAGTTTGCGCACGGCTGCCAAGATAGTCGTTGCCTGTGGCGACGAGACAAATTCTCGGCGCAACAAACGAATCAAAGTTGCCTGATCCATAACTGGCGCCGGCTCCAGTTTGCAAACCGCCGAAAATCTTTCGGTGTAATCCAGCGGCAGACGAACGTATTCGTGGCGGTTCTCGTCGTCCAATACCAGCACGACTTCTTTACTGCTGATCCAAACGACGCCTGGGCCACGTTTTGGATTCTCGACCGACGGAGCCGGTTTCGCGCTGGTCCATTTATTGGCCGCCAAGCACAAATCGGCAACCGTAAAAACACAGTGCTTTCTCAATGGAATTGGGCATTGCCATTGCTGTAGTTGGCCGTTGTGTTCATACATCACAAACCGTGGGTCATCATTGCCGAAGTCAACGACTTTTATCCGGCGAGCTTCCGCAAGCTCGGCAGCCTTTGAGTAAATGAAATTTACAGCATCTAAAATAACTGACATTTGGAATTCCTTAAATCGTTTTCGTGCAGTTCTGGGCGTGGGGCGTGGCGTTTGATCGTTTCTACGATTCGCTGCGATCTACTCGTCCAGTAACGGGATTGATGTCATCGAACGTCGTTTGATCGACGCTTTCCGGGCTATTCGACGAGTAAGCCAAATGCCCCTTCTTGTTGGCTCGGAATGAGTAGGTTTTGCTTTTGCGAGTGGGCACCTTGGAGCGAATTTGGAATTCGCCGTCGCAGCCCTCTGTCTCCACCATGCCGTCGTTGTTGACGGTAATTGGAGTGAGCGACAATTCGAGTGTCACCGCGCGCGGCTTTTTGTCACCAGGACGGTCAATGCAGTCCTGCACGGCCCGCTTGAGTTCGTGCTGGAACGCTTTCGCTACTCGGCCATCATCGAGTTCTGAAAGCGAATCCAAGGAAAGTTCTACGAATGGCATGACTGCCTCCTTTCAGTTAATAAAAACCAACCCACCCACAACGGGAAGCCTGTCGAGGTTCCGGGGTAGCAAAGACCCCACTAACTCTTATCAGGATTTTACGGACCAGTTACGGCCGCAATCAGCCTTTTGACTTCTAACTTCCAGCCTTTATGTAAACGAGCCTTGCGATCTTAATGCTTAAAAACTTGAGCCTTTCAAGCAGTTTTTGCTGCTAGCTGCTCTGCCATTGAGCTACACCCCCAGATCACTTTCAAAAGGGGGTGGCGGGATTCGAACCCACAACTTGCTAGGTCATTTAGCAAATGATCGAAGAATCGTCTTCGGCGCTCTGCTATTCGGATTTGTCTCCGTGCGTTGGGTTGCGAGGGACTACGTTTCGATCAGGTCCGTGGTCGCGTTGACCACTTCCAAAGTTGCATCGATCAACATGGGCTCCTCTTGGTAGAGGGCTATTTTGGCATCACGTTCGCGCGGATCGAAATTCCGCACGACCTTGACTTCCATTGGCACATCCTGGCTCGTGCGGAAATGGCCATCCTTGAGACCGCGATCACTCAGGCACTTCCACGCCTTGCAATCATCGCTGGCCAGCCCATTCTTGTTCTTGCCGCCACGCCGAACGATCCATTCTGAAATGGACTTCTTGACGACCTTACCGCCAAGTTGAATTGATACCAGTGTCGCCAAATTAGTACGCTGAATACATACTTTGAGGCGAGCAATTTCCTGGCTGATGTCCTCGTGCGACTGCAACCAGCCCTCGACAGTCTCCGTGGTTTGATCGCCATACACCGGCGTATCAAGAGTCGTGTGAGAACAATACAAGGCAATCTTTTCTCGCAAGTCCGCTTGCTTGCGGTTAAGATCGACCACCTGCTTCATCGCTTCAATGATTTTCATATCCAATTGCTCCTGTTAAAACTTGAATGTGCGGTACGGTCTTTATTCAACCGCACCGAAATTAAATGTCGCCAAACTCGTCATCCGTCGTCTTTTTCCCGCCACCAGCCGCCGTTGGCGGCACTGCATTAGAAGTCGCCACGTTAATCCCGATCGAAGCAAGGGCTTCCGCGTTCTTCGGCACGTCTGCTACCTTGGGATCCGCGGGGTGGTACGATTCGCCAAACGGAATGACGTACTTGTCCTTGTAGTTGCCCT
>JADYZV010000006.1 GCA_020852965.1 Pirellulaceae bacterium
AGCAGCGATGTCGTCCTCCAGATCGACAAAATCGACCCCGCTGGCGATCGCGGCGCGGAGCAGCATTAACCGCTCATTTTCGGTTTTCTCCCAGCGTCCACCGTCTTCTCGGCGACGACAGGTGACGACCACCGGACAGAATCGTTCAGCCAGCAGACGCTTCAAGTCGATCGCTCGACCGATATAGTCGAGCCGCATTTCGACCAAGTCAGCCCCTTGCTCCGCTAAATACTGATATTCGGCAATCATTGCTTTATGGCGGCTTCGGCCAATCGTTACGCACAGCATACGGATTCCAACGTCTGGGTGGCGGGGGGAATGATAAGTTAAGTGAATGATAAGTTAAGTGAACGATTCGTAGTGATTTGAAATAGGCTGTTTAGGATCGTCGGAACCATTACTGCGGTATTTTAACGTGGCATAGGCTTCCAGCCTGTGAAAGAGCAACCACAAGCTGGAAGCCTATGCCACCTATTTTTCCGACGATCCCTAGTTCGCACTGGCCGCGCGCGGCAATGCGCCGGAGATTTGCCAAGTAAGAAAGCGACGAAGCAATTCGATCCCAGGCTCGGTTAAAAAGCTTTCGGGGTGAAATTGCCAGCCCTCTAGCGGATGCACTCGATGCCGCACGCCCATGATCGTTCGTTTTCCATGTGGACCTTCGACCCAAGCCGAAACTTCTAATTCAGGAGGTAGGCTCGATGGCTCGATTATCAAGGAATGGTATCGCGTAGCGATGAATGGGTTGGGCAAGCCTGCAAAAAAACCGCGATTGTCATGCTCGATCGCATCGGTCTTGCCATGCATCAATACGTCTGCGCGCACTATCGCGCCCCCCAGAGCTTGCCCGATCGATTGATGCCCCAAGCAGACTCCCAGAATCGGAAACTCACCCATCAACTCCTTGACAATTGCCAGGCTGAGGCCCGCTTCGTTGGGTGAACAGGGGCCGGGCGATATCAGAATGCGAGCTGGGTTCAATTGGCGAATTTCGGAGATGGTGATTTTATCATTGCGCACGACGCGCACGTCAACATCTCGGTCGATCTCTCCCAGTCGCTGGACGAGGTTGTAAGTGAACGAGTCGTAATTATCGAGGACTAAAATCATAGACTTTCGCAGTCGGGTGTAGCTGTGGTCGCCAAACCGCAGGAAACCACCGTCTGGCGACGGTGGCTACAGAGTATTAAGTGGTGAAAAAGACTTTGCATGGATGCTCGATTAT
This sequence comes from Pirellulaceae bacterium, assembly GCA_020852965.1. Taxonomy (GTDB): domain Bacteria; phylum Planctomycetota; class Planctomycetia; order Pirellulales; family Pirellulaceae; genus Aureliella. Next base: position 1,226 of record JADYZV010000006.1, read on the forward strand.
ATCCCAGATTGGTTTGGCGGAAAGCTCGCCGACGAACGAGCTCGTCGAGTAATGTTTTTAATAATGTTTTCAGTTCCCTTGCCCCCGATTGGGCTCTCCGTAACGTGGCTCTCCGCCTTTGGGCTGATTAAATCCCGTAAGCCTCAAAGTTGGAACCTACTAGGACACCTTTCGACAGCACCGGCGGTGACCAGGCATTGGAAGACTGTGCCGCAATTTCTCCGCTCGGTATACTAATGGCAGCCCCGCCATCAGAGCGTGACCTTCCCACCAACTACTGCCGCCTTTGGACCTGACGATATGCCACGCACAGCTTTGACCTGTTCACTTTCCCGTCCACCAGGTCCCTACCACCTCCACCAGCTAGCGCATAGCGCAGGCGACAGCAGCGCAGGCGACAGCAGCGCAAGTCGCCTCAATTCTCCAATTGGGAAAAATCCAACACTTGGCACGAAGCGATTGACAGTCTTGGCAATGGTCGCGTTTACCATAGCTGCTTTCGCTACAAGCATAGCTGGTGCCCAAGCTCCCGAGGGAGATGTGCTCGTCGATGATCCTGCGCTAGCCATGAAATTGCAGTCCGAATTGCTGAGCGACATCCGCCAATTGACGTTCGATGGAGCGCGAGCCGGTGAGGGGTATTTTTCCGCCGACGGCAAGCAGCTCGTCTTTCAGAGTGAGCGCGAGCCGGAAAACCCATTCTTTCAAATCTATCTGATGGATCGCGAGAATGGCGACGTGCATCGCATCTCACCAGGGATCGGCAAGACCACTTGTGCATGGCTGCATCCAGATGGCCAGCGCATACTGTATGCGTCGACTCAGTTCGACCCCGAGGCCGAGCAAAAGCAGCGCGATGAATTGGCTTTTCGCGCCAGTGGCGAAAAGCGTCGCTACAGTTGGGACTACGATCCCCAGTACGATCTCGTTGTATTCAATACGATGACAGGTCAGACTGAGCAATTGACCGATCAGGTGGGTTACGACGCGGAGGGCTCCTACTCGCCGGATGGCAAGTGGATCTGTTTTGCATCCAATCGCCGCGCCTATTCGGGCGAACTGAGCGAGGAAGAGCAAAAGCTGTTCGAGGTCGATCCCGCCTCGGCCATGGACTTGTACCGGATGCGTAGCGATGGGCGCGACGTTCAACGCTTGACTACAGCCATTGGCTATGACGGTGGTCCATTTTTTTCTCCAGATGGCAATCAAATCTGCTTCCGACGCTTTTCTCCAGATGGAGTCACTGCCGAAATCATGCTGATGAACACCGATGGTTCCGATCAGCGCGCGATCACGCAACTGAAGCACATGAGCTGGGCTCCCTTCTTTCATCCCAGCGGAGACTATCTCATATTTGCCACGAATCTCCACGGCTTCGGCAATTTTGAGCTCTATCTGGTGGACGCGGCCGGAGAACACTCGCCGGTACGCGTCACCTACCGCGACGGATTCGATGGCCTGCCCGTCTTTACGCCCGATGGCAATGAGTTGGTTTGGACAAGTCGTGGTAGCAATTCGCAGTCACAATTGTTTGAAGCCCACTGGAACGACGCTTCCGCCAGGCGACTGTTGGGTCTGGACGCAGCCGCTCGCCAGAGCGAACGGTCCAGTGAATCGCCGCTAGCAGCCAGCGAAGACAAAAATCCAATTGGCGTGTCCGAGGCGGTCAAGTCGGCCAAGCTGACGGCACCCGGTTTTCTAGCTGCCGACATCGGGCGGCATATCGACTATCTGTGCCGCCCCGAATTGGGTGGACGCATGACCGGCACCGAAGGCGAACGCAACGCAACCGCTTACGTGGCCGCATACTTAGAAAGCATCGGCTTGCAACCAGCAGGTCGCGATGGAACCTTTTTCCATGAATTCGAGTTCGTCTCCAGTGTGAAACTCGGTGCGGGAAATTCATTGAAGCTGGTTGGTCAAGAGACAAAGACAACTGTGCCGGCCGACCCCGACAGAGCTGACAACTCCGACAATGTGCCAGCAACTACAACCGCGTATCAACTCGACGAAGACTGGCGACCGGTCTTCTTCTCGCAAGAGGGACGCATCGATCCGACCGCAGTCGTCTTCGCAGGTTATGGCATCGTCGCTCCGTCCGATACTGAAATGACATCGGAAGTCGGCAGCCCTGAGGATCGCGCTGAGTACGATAGCTACGTTCACTTGGACGTGACCGACAAGTGGGTACTGGTCTTCCGGCAGATGCCACAAGACATCTCGCCGGAACGGCGTCAACACTTGGCACGTTACAGCGGTGCGCGATACAAAGCGATGGTGGCTCGCGATCGAGGGGCCAGAGGGTTGATTCTGGTTAGCGGGCCAACCAGCCCGCTACGGCAAAGGTTGATCCCCT
>JADYZV010000007.1 GCA_020852965.1 Pirellulaceae bacterium
CAAACTTAATTTGCGGACTTCGACGATGTCTATTCTTGGCCGGGTGCTCGTTCAACTCGCAAAAGCGCTCGTCTAGCATTTCGTTGTGTTTGATCACCGATCGCGATTTTTCGAGTTTCTTATGGTTGGCTGTTGCTGTCAGCCAACGCAGTGGCTGGTCAATTTTTAGCTGTTTCTGCGTTTCCGCCTCCCATAGTGCTTCGATCGACTCAGCGATTACTTCGTCGGCCGAGACGCCGGGTGGCCAAGTCCAATTTCTCAATTGCCTCTTCAGCAGGGCGGTGAATTGCGTCAGACGCATGTTTTCATCATGAATTTGCTGTTCCATCTCTGCCTCCTATTAGATGGTGATCATATGACGCGCTTATAAGGAGTTTTCTCTGAAGCGATTGCATTCTCGCCGAATATCCGTTATGTTCAGGTCTGAGTCAACGGGCTTCCAGCGGAAGTAGGCTCCGGCAGACGCTGGCCTCATTGAAGATAAGGGGTTTTCTCTGAAAATCGCCCGCTCTGAACCTTTCCGCGATTGACCCTGCGCCAATTGCGGCCTCATTGACCTGGATCTCCTCTAATCCGTATGTTAACATATATGTGAATACCATGCCGCACGTGTTGTTTATTTGGAATGACGAGATCGAAGAATACATCGCCCAACACGGCGTGACCCAAGAGGAGTTCGAAGAAGTGGTGCTGAACTCTCGGGAAGTCAGGACTAGTCATTCATCGGGTAGACCGATCGTGTTTGGGCCGACATCAACGGGGAAATACTTGGCTTGTGTCTTCGAGTACGTCGACGCAGACCAAGTGATTCCCGTAACCGCCTACGAAGTAGATTAACGACGGTGACGCCGGCTGCATGACAGTAAAATCGTTCCGCGATCGAAAGATCGCGGCCTCATTGACGCCAATCGAGTTGGATGTCCGACTTTCAGAAGTAATCAGATTTCCGCGACCGAAAGTTTGCGGCCTCACCATGAAAAAGAAGCCAACACACGAACGAGTCCGGCGAGAGTTGACTGCCGAAGAACGAAAGCGACTTGCGCTTGCGAGAAAAGAAGTTGAAGCAGCTAAGGCTGCAATTCTGGCGGAAGGACGCAACCGGAAAAAAGCTTGGGAAGCGATGCGACAGGATGCGCGAGCCGCGATCGCGGATCTAAAGGCGGAACGCGAAAGACGGGGACTAAGTTTAGCGGATATCGAGACGAGAAGCGGGCTGAAACGAAGCGCACTGTCGCGTTTGGAAAACGATCCAACGGCAAACCCAACCATGTTGACGCTCCAACGCTACGCGCTTGCGCTGGGAATGTCAGTTGCCACGAAGGTGCTGGCTGGAAAGTGAGTGTCGATTTCAAACTTCAGCGATTTCGGTTAGGGGCTTTACGCGTTCGTGCTTGGCCTCCATCCTTTCTTGTGCTTCGCTTCACTTTCGATGTGGTTCAGTTCATCGAGTGTCTGCGAAAAGTCTTCATCGGCGGGTTGAGGCGACGACGCGATGCGTTTGCGGTACTCTTCCAAAGCACCCAACGAACTTTAAGGCCACAGCACGTTGATGGGTGGGATGAGCCTGACGACTGTAATTAGCCGGTATCTCAGGCTTGCCACCTATCACTAGAAGACCGCTGGGGCCATGGCCGGTTGCTGGGTCCTCGCCCTGTCGTTCTTACTGCTCGCTTGGTTTGGGCGTGCGCACAAGCTGTTTGCCTTGAACGAGCATTCCGACGATTGCCAGAGCTACAAACAGAATTAGCGAAACCAACGGCGCTAGGCCTGCCGCATCGACTATCGCGCCAGCACCAACCAAAGCAGACAACGCGATAATCGCCCAGTCCATCAATAGTGCAGCAGCGATCGCCCCAATAGCTCCTCCAATTGCGAACCACACCCAAAGATTATCGTTACTGCCAGCGGCATTTGCGATCGACAATGCTAAATAGCCACCCGCGTAAAGGCCGCTAATCGCAAACCCAAAGCGATTGAGAACGACAGCTATGATCGCTCCTAGGACTCCGGCACCGAGCGCAATCAGGATTCGAACTGCCTCTGTTTGATCTGCGAAGGCGGCATTGGCATACTGCATGGCGACCAGGAATCCGGCGACCGCAACGAAGGCCCAAAAGAGTCTCCGCCCAAGAAGCAATAAAATCAGTCCAAGGACGATATTTACAATTGGCATGCGAGTTGTCCCGTTGATAAATTGGTTCTTCAGAACAAATAATGGGTAGTCAATCGATCCAAGAAGCAAGTTTACTAGGTTTGTGGGAGTGAGGGCAACGTATCATGGTCGCGTAGCATCTTGGGCTTGCCACCTGGCAACGTGCTATGTCCTACGTGCGGTTGACTTCGTATTTCCGGAAAGTCGTCTTCCCTTCCGGAGTCCCATGAGAGTCCAGAGGATGTGCTCTTCAGTTGCATCATCTAAAACGCTGCCGGCAGATTCGAGGAATGCGGCGCGAAGTTTTGGATCGCAGACCATGTTGTCATAACATAAGATAACTTACGACCTACCAATCTTGAGGCACTTTACCCTTCAGCGCCTGGCCAAAGGTGGTCGGCGATTTCCAAGAGCCCACGGCAGGCGAAGAATTGGCCAGATTGGTTGGGTCGACTTTGATTCGGATGGTCGGAGTTGGAGTTTCGGTGGGCATTTAGCTGGCTCTTCGAAGCAGACGTACTTGCCTTCTCGATTGACGCGGCCCAAAATAATGGAATGGAAATTCAAGGTGTTGTACAAAATGGTGTCGTTGTGCTGCCGCCCGATGTAACTTTGGCTGACGGAACCGTCGTCGTTTTGCATTGCTCGCAGGAGCAAGTTCCCGTCGAGCCTCGCCCACGGAAAAGAGTGCAGTTTCCACTGGTGCATCCCAAGAATCCTGGCACACTTCACTTAACCAACGACAGGATTGCCGAGTTTCTGAATGACACAGAAATTTCTCGCTGACGTGAATTTTTGGTTGGCGATGGCGATGCCCGGGCGAACTCAGGGAACACAGCCAGTTGACGGGTAGGTTAGCGCCAACTGGCAACGTGCTGCGTCCTCGCGTGGGTCTCTCCGCGCGTGCGACAATCTTTTCTTGCCCCGCGAATCACGCCCATGAGCACGAATAGTTCACCGGTCCATTGCAACTTGGATCGGAAAAAATGCGACGCAATGCTGCTCCAAGGGGGTGGAGTAAAGTTTGAAGTGTTAGAGATCGCGAATCATGAAGATAGCATCGCCGGTGTAGGAGTCGTTGACAGAAGCGCGAGTGGAGGGTGTGAAACCCATTTTCGACCAGAAGCTGGCGGCGCGCTGGACGGCGACCAAGGACATCGTGCGGTAGCCTTCAGTTCGAGCGATCGTGGCGAGGTGGTGGAACAAGGCTTGCGCTACACCACGGCCGGCCGAGGCTCTCTGTACGGCCACATCGTGCACGAACAGATTGTCGGTGAGTGTTACTGGCGTTGCATCCACGATCCCAAGCGAAGCCGTTTGGTCGGCTGGATAGGGGTAGGCGAGGCAATACGCGACTACGGCGGAGTCGTGATCGAGAGCAACGAAGCAGGTGGTAGCCCCGCGATTGGCTTTGGAGCGCATCACGACCTCGGATTCCGGATGGAACTCGTAGTAGACTTCGTTTTGGATACGTAGGATCTGTGGCCAGTCGGCTTCGATGATCCCGCGGCAACGATGGGGAGGATTGGCCATGCTTCCGGTTTGCGCGACACTTGTGAACTCGAATCGGTAAGTTGGGAGTTTACCAGAATTAACCCGATGAGGAACACAGCGGGGATGTGGATGCGTTCACTTGGGCACAAGCAAAATATGCTTAGCGCCATATATTGCGAGATCGGCATCGGTATCGCCTGGGACAAACTCGATCGACGCTATGACGTTCATGTCTTGGGTAGTCCACTCACCGGCGATCGCCAATGAAGCAAAACGCTAGCAGATTAGCGAGCAGGGGTTGGGGCAGGGGGCGGGAGCCTAAGAGCAGACATAAATGCGATTGGTATATCGCCAGGTAGACCGAAGTGTACAAACCGTTCGCTGGCAGGGTCGAGGTCGAGGTCGAGGAGAAATGTGCCGATGCCTTGCGTCGAGCGGTAGACGCCAATGTCGGTGCGATTGTCGCCGTTCCAGTCGGCGACAATGGGAAGGTCGTGTGGGAGTCCGTAGCGAATCTCTCGATAGGAACCGTGTAGTCCAATACCGTTCAGAAACCAAGCGTTGATGCCTGGGCTGCGACGGAGTGTGCCGACGTCGGCCCGGCCGTCGCCGTTCCAATCTCCCATCACGGGAATGTCTGTAGGAAAACCGTAAGAAACATCCTCGTCCCACTGCGCATCGCCGTTGATGTCGATCTGCCAATTCAGCAAAGCAGCACCGGACGGATGCGAGACCCAAGCTACATCGCACCTTTCGTCACCGTCATAGTCGCCAACCACGATCTGACCAGTAGAAACCTCCAATTCCCGGACACGAAACTGTTCGCCTGCATCGCTAAGGAAACGAATGTGCAGGTCAAATTTCCCATCTGGATTGCGACGCACTACGGCCAGCTCCGCAATGCCATCTCCGTCAAAGTCACCGGCCAGTGGTTGGTCTGCTGGGTTGCCAAACTCAACGCTCTCATCGGGATGACCGTCGTGATTCGTGTCGAGTAGCCATGTTCCGTCGCGGAACAAGCCAAGCACTGGTATTCTCGCCAAATCTTTCACGGAAACTTTGGTATTCACTTTGATGGCGGGCGCTAAGGGATCTCCAGTTGCAATCTCTATACTCCCAAGGTGGTCGCCGTTTCGCGTGGTGTCCATTTGAAACTCGCAATAGGCAAACTGGTTTCCAATAATCTCACGCGGGCGGGGTGGGTCGAGAACATGCACAGCGCCGGTGGCTTTGGCATCTGAGAGACTGAGCTGCTGGTCTCCCATGTTGACCAGTGCTATTTCTTGTTGCAACTTGGTGCCTGCGACTACGGTGCCAAAGTCGATTGTCATGGAACCGGCTGAATCCAATGGGTCTCCTATGGTGGCAACCACAGGGCCGGATACGAAGGCGGCCAAGTCGAACTCGCTTTTCTGAGGCTGGTTGTCAGTCTCGGACCAATACATGGTAATTTGTCCGTGCTGTGAGCCGACATTTGTCTGTTTCACGCGCACGGGAACGGATACGTGGCCACTTGGCGGCAGCCTTATATCCCTCTCGACGGTATCGATTGCCTGTACGCAACCGGTGAGCGCGAGCTGCTGGATGTTTAGTTGTTGCTGCGAGCGATTTTCAATCAGCAGTCGATGCTCGATCGTTTCGCCGCGCGACACCTTCCCCACAAATGTCGTGTGGGCTGTCGAAAGTGGCTGCGCAAAAATCGTTGGATGAGACACATGATTCGAATTGGCTATACTGCGTGCCTCCCCGCGCAATTCAAACTGTTTTTCGGTTTGGAGCTTGAGTTCGAACGCATCGTTATTGGGTGGAGGAGGGAGCAGCGATTGGGCAAGCCTCAAGCCCATGCGTTCTCCCAGCTCAGTCGCTGCCATTGAATACTCACCGTCCACTTGGACCTTTTCAAGGGTCGACCAAGCTGAGCCTCCGCGAATGGAGCGTTCTGCGGCGACGCTAGCGGCATCCGACGATTGAGGAGCGTCATGCATCCATTCGGAGACATTTCCAAGCACGTCGAATAGACCAAATCCATTCGGTTTGAGCGTACCGCTGTTGATTCGCCTTAACAAACTGTGTGGTCGACAATTTGCGTATTGCGGTAGCAGCTCGTCCTGCCGGCCCCAGTAGCGTCTTGTCGTCGTTTGGGCTCGAGCAGCACAAGTCCATTCAGCCACGGTGGGCATCCGGAAGCCACGACGATGTATTGCGTCGGTATAGGGTCGATAGTGATTGCCGGAAATCTGCTCATAGCAATATTGGCTCGCTGGCAGCCCGGCCCGTTCGGAGAGTTTGTTGCAAAACGCTGCGCAGGTATGCCAGGATTCGAAATTCCTTGGTAGGCTTGCTAGAGCTTCGTTGGTCAGGTGATGAAGGTTGGCGTTGTTCCAGTCCCATTGCTCGGTCGATATTTCGTGAGTCGAGATCGCAAACTTGAGGCCGTTCGTTGGCAGACCTGCGCTTGCCATATCGCAAACTACCATCGTGACATCGGGAAGCGTGGTGAACCACTCAAAGCCTGCGCCGGCCTGAGGACGGAACAGTTGACGATTGGCCGCCTGGAGTTCGCCATCGAAACGCCAACGACGCAACAGCCACTCGATACAAGCGTGAACGCTCGCGTGAGGCTCCCAGCAGTAGCTATTCAACAGTTCCGGCAGCAACTGCTCGCGCTCGCGTTGAGGGAGCTGGTCGAGCGAATATTCGCCCAGGGCTAGCAGCATGGCGCATCGGATGGAAACATCGGGTTCCCTGGCGATGCGTTCGATCAGGATGTTGCTATCTAGTCCGCCCACAGCACAACTATGGATCAATGCCGTTTGCAGCGTGTTATCGTAGCTGGACTCGAAGTAACGCCAGTACTGGTTGTTAGGATTCGGATTGGCACTGAGCCCCGCGACGATCAACTTTGCAGTCTGCCTGGCGTCACTTACCGAAAGATTAGCGACTCCCTGGTCGAGCAGCAGCTCAAGCGACTTGGGTTGAGGATGTTGGGGACCATTGTTGGATCGCGTATCAGCTACTTCATTCGCTGACAATATTAAATCGGAGCTGGACGAAGCAGACATGCTCGCGCTGGTCGCAGGCCTACTGGAAGGAGCCACTCCGATACTTTGTAGAACGATCCCAATACAGGCTAGCAGGATCGTACAGAGGCAGGCCAGTGGCAGAGCTTGCTTTGCGCGGCTGATCAGCACAAATCTTTGCAAGGCTTGGGCCATGTCAGCGGCAGAGCTGAATCGCTTGCTGGGTTCTTTCTCCAGCGCCTTCATGCAAATGAGTTCAAGCTGCGGCGAGACCTTGATGCGTTGACGAAGTGGAGTCGCTGGCTTGATAATCAGCGCCTCCTCCAAGTCGCGATCGGAGGAGGCATGGCCCAGCGTCGGATGAATGCCCGACAAGGTTTCATAGAGAATGACTCCCAGGGAATAGATATCGGAACGTCCATCGACCAGATCGGCATCCCCCTGGAGCTGCTCGGGGCTCATGTACTGCGGGGTGCCCGCGATCCGTGCTCCACTTCCCTGTTGGCTATCTCCCAGTGCGATGCCAAAATCGGTGATATAAGGCGTACCTGACGGGTCCACAATGATGTTACTCGGCTTCAGATCGCGATGGACGATTCCGCGCTGGTGCGAGTAATGGATGGCGTCTGCAACTTGGGCGATAGTTCTCGCAGAGACCAAGGGAGAGAGCGGACGAGTGCGACGATAGTCCCGTAGGGTAACGCCGTCAATGAATTCAAACACGAGATAGGGTAGGCCAGCATGTTCCCCGCTCCCGAGCAGCTTGACAATCCGTGGGTGATCTAGCACTCCGCCAAATTTTGCCTCGTTACGGAAAAGCTCACCATACCTGCCTCCACGTGCCATCAGCCGATCTGGGCGGAGGATCTTAATCGCAACGGGTGAATTCTTATGGCTATCGAGCGCCCGGTACACATAACCCACAGCACCCTTGCCCAGCAACCGACCGATGCAAAAAGAGGCTACCATCTCCCCTTCCTTCAGTGGCGGGCGAACATCGTCTAGTGGCGCATCGAAGATGGATCGCAATAACGGCCCATCTTGAGGAAAGCGATGCTCATAGCGGGCCAGAGAACCCTCAACTACACCAAGCACATCCAGTTCTGTTTCGACTAGTGCCTTCAGCAGTGCGGCTCGTGGCAGGTGCAGGTTGGATACCAGCAGCGACTCGATCGAGTCCTTGCAGCCAGCTTGTTTGAGCGCGACTTCGTAAGCCAAAGCGATGCGCTCGATCTCCCACAAATGGTCTTCATTTGATTCGTGGCTATCGGCCATATCGCCACTCCGCAATTAAAAGCCGCTGGGATCGTCTCGCCCAAGAGTTGGGGAGCTACCGCTAACAGCCTGTGGGCAGCTACGCGCACTCCTAAGCAGCAACTGTACAATGTACAGTCTAGATGTTCTCTCGTTCAACTGGCACGATTCCTGACACCTAACGCGAAGAATCGACCGACCTGTAGAATTCTCGTTCGATTCTTGCCAACAGTCGATAGATGGACCGTTCACCTCGGCCAACGATTTGGGAGACTTCCGCGACACTGTAGCCTTCCACGATCAGTTTGAGAATTTGACCGCACTGAAGTTCATTCTCTTTTAGTATGCGGATGGTGTGCATCAGCGAATCAAAGAGCTCGGTCGCAATGATCTGCATTGCCTCTGCGGAAAATTCGCCCGATCGAAAACGCCGACGTCCGCTGGCATCATTGGAAAACGAAGACACCCATGACTCGCCAACCTCCATTCTTTGCCGTCGGCGCATCCGGCGGTAGGCGTCAACTGACTTATTCCTGACCAGCCGATTTAATAGTCTTGCCAAGTCCGTTCGATCATGAAGCTTATCAAAGCCGCTGGCCTGCATCAGGAGCGATCCTAAAACCTCAATCGCCAATTCAAATTCGTCGTGGTAACGCGTCGGGGAGCGACCGATTCTTCGGCGGGCCAATTCGAGAACCTGTGGCAGCAGCCGCTCAAAAAGCCACTCCTGTGCGACGCAGTCTCCGCGTTTCAAGGCAGCCAAATGAACTGTAATGCTCCCCGCATTATCGTCTGTGGGTGCCTCCAAGGTAGCTTTCACTATAAGTTCCTGAATAGCAAACGAGTGGGACAAGTCCTTCCTCTATTATCTTCACGGAACAGTCTGAAACAAGTCGTATTGCCGCCTGACGTGAAGTTGGTTGTGGGGACGGTCGCCGTTGTGCAGGTTGCAGAGGAACAAGTCACTGCCGAGCCTTCGACCACGCAAATGGAATTCCCAACCCCCTGGTGCCTTCCGAGCATCCTGGCTCAGTTCATTGGACCGACGGTCGGATCGCCGAGCTTCTGAATGACTCTGAAATTACTGGGTGAGGTGGAATTGAGACAAAAGTAGCCGTTCACGAATTAATTCGTTTCTTGTCCACGAAGAGCACCAGCATAGTTTTTTTCGTGTGTTTCGTCTGTTTCGTGGTTAATACAACTCCTAACCCTCCAAGCAAGTGAACGGTTAGTCGGTCGTTGCCCTTACGAGCTTGACCAGCTTCAACACGCTCGCCGGTGGCAGTGGTGGATCCCGCGGTCGGTCGCGGTTGGAGCCGAGCGTCTCCCATTTCAGTAGGTATCGTACCTGCGGTTCTGGCGATTGACCAACGTCGCGTGCAAGCTGTACCCCGATGCCGGCAAACTCGATCATGGGCTTCCCTAACTCGGCTGGATATTCCGGCTCGATCTCCACATTTCGATCGACCACCTGCAAGGTTTCTTCATCGAGCAATACACGGCCGGCCCCGTAGTCGGCGTGTCGATAGCCAACGCTCAGCGTATGTGGTGCTACGCGCTGCGCACCCGAAGCTTGAATGCCAATAAAGGGCATCGATCCGCCGCCGCCGAACGCAATCGTCTTGTCCCAC
>JADYZV010000008.1 GCA_020852965.1 Pirellulaceae bacterium
AACCAACAATACCCTCGTGCCTGCATCGGCCAGTCGCACTGCGGTCGCACAGGGCACCGACGTTTTTCCGACGCCACCTTTGCCTGTGAAGAACAAGTTGCGCGTCGGTTGGTTTAAGAATTCCATGAATTGAACTCCTTGTAGGATGAACGGCGTATTGGGCAGCGGATGTGACTAGCAGCATCCACTGGTGCCACAACAACCGCCGCTTGCCTTTGCGACGGGCAGTTCCTGTTTGGCCGGTGATCCATTGACCCAGCCTGCGAGTGTATCGCGCGTTGGATAGACATTGCGGCTGACGATTTGTCCGTCGATGACGACCACCGGTAGTGCATCCGTCCCCTCCGTGCTGAGCACCTGATGAATGGACTGGTTCTCAATGAAGGCTTGAGGCTGTTGCGCCAGGTTGAATCGCTCGACCTGGTGGCCTTGGGCTCTGAGCCAATCGAGATCAGCGGCAAATTGCGGCAGAACGGGATCGACATCGGGGCCACAAACACCGGTCGAGCAGCACATCGGCTTGTCGTAGACGTGAACAGTTTTCATAATTTTCTCCTTGGAGAGTGGTTGAACACTTGCGACGGAAATGTCGTGAGCGGGTTGCGTGGATGATGGTTTGTAAGCGATGGCGGCTTGGCGAGTTAGTCGCTGATCGTTCTCGGATGGATCACTAGCTCCTTGGCGTTCTATCGTGCATCGCCGTAATACGATAAGTGGAGTTAAAATTTTTTTCTATTGAGACGGGGACTCCTTCATGCCTGCTCGCGCTAATTACAGGTTTGCGACCAGTTTTTTGAGCTTTGCCAAAGCGTCCTTGTTGATGCAGTAGCAAACCCTGGGCCCGTCGATCTCACCCTGCACGAGCCCCGTTTCTTTTAGAATCTTCAAATGCTGAGAAACGGTGGACTGTGCCAAAGGCATCTCCTCTACGATTTCACCGCATACGCAGGAGACACGGCTGAGGAGCAAACGCACGATTCGCACGCGCGCTGGGTGCGCAAGTGCCCAAGTGAGCTTGGCCAGATCCTCAGCCCAAGCGACGTCTGGCAGCGCTAGATTTTCGCCTGCGGTGCAGCATTTTGGGGAGTCTGCTTTGACCTTGACCATCGATTGCTTGCTTTCAAAATCTATTTCGTTTCCCGCACTCTAATTGTCTATCGTCGATTAACGATACGCTACTTTATATTTTCTGTCAATGCAAGTCAACACGATTTTCGGATGTTTGAAGGCCGGGTGACGCGGGATTTGCGGTTGTTGCGGACTTTGGGCGAGCCAAAACGGCGATGACCTAGCGATCGTTTGACGATGACATGAGCCTGAGGATTGTGCTATGTGTTGCGCTGGCTTCAAGGCGATAGCTGCCGAAAGCAAACCCTATGCAATTGTCCCGTGAGTGCCCCCACCCAGGATTCACCAAGCATCCATGACGTGTTTATCATGACGCTGCCTCCCATTCAATTCCACTTCAATCGAACCTCAGCGGCGCATTGGTTGCTGATCTGCTGGCTGTGGGTCGCTTGGGGAGTAGTCGCGTGCGGTCAGGTGCCCAACACTTTCCAAAGTGATTCGGGATTAGCGATTCCCAATGATGCATGGATAGCTATGGGACGAGACGACGCCAACTTGAACGATTTGGCTATTTTGAGCGAAGATCATGTACTGGCTGTTGGGGATCGAGGGTTGATTCTGCGCAGCGATAGTAGCGGCCGTAAGTGGCAAACGCTAGCAAGTCCGACGACCGCCAATCTGAATGGCATCCGCTTTTCCCCCTTGGGTTTTGGATTAGCTGTGGGAGGTTGGATTGGATCGAGCACGCGCATGAGTCATGCGGTAGTGCTCCGTTCGCTCGACGGTGGACGCTCTTGGCAGGCAGTGCCGGCGCCATCGCTGCCGCGACTGACGGGGCTCCGAGTACAGGAGAATCGCTGTTTGGCTTGGGGAGACTACAGTCCACTGTGGCGAACGAGTCTATTTGAAAGTCTCGATGGCGGACAATCGTGGCGTGGCTTGCAGTTTCCGCGCAGGGGCAACCGCGGGGACGACAACGCTGCGGTGCCTATGGGACATGCGACAGCGGCCGAGCTTTCGAGTCATGGCGACGTGGGAGCGGTCGACGTACTAGGACGCGCATATTTTCCTGGTTCGAATGCAGCAGATGCGAAAGCCAATCTGCCGACGATCGCCCAGCCCACACAGCCGTTGCTCGCGCTGCACCACACCGGTTCGAACTGGCTGGCGTGCGGCTCCCAGGGTGAGTTGATCAGCAGTCGCGATGGTGCGCAGTGGACCAACGTAGTCGTGCCACTCAGCCCGGCAGCGCGCCAATTATGTCAATGGCGCGCCATCACCCAGATCGAAGACACCGTGTGGGTCTGCGGCTATCCCGGATCGATCTTGTTGACCAGTCCCGATCGCGGTGCCACTTGGCAAGTTAAAAAGACGGGACAGACGTTGCCACTGAGCGCGATGCACTTCGTCGATCAGAGCCGAGGTTGGGCGACGGGTCCGCTAGGACTGATGCTAGCCACGCGCGATGCCGGACAGACTTGGTATGCCCAGCGACAACGCGCGCGTCGCTTGGGCGTACTGGCTATCAGTAACACCGCGCTCGATATACCCTGGGCTCCTCTGGCGGCGGCGGCCTGGGACGAACAAGTTGCGGTTGCCGCTACCGTGGTTCAGTCGATCGATCCAATTGAACAAGCCGACTTTCTGCCAAGCCGCTGGGCGACCTATCATGATCTCGCACCGCAAATCGGTTTGGCTGGCCTTTTCTCACAGTCGCTGACCGAGAATAGCTCCACGAACTTTAGCGACAAAATGGTGCTGCAACTGCGTTGCTGGCGTCCCGATGTCGTAATACTGGCAGATGGGAAAAACCAGCCAGTGGGTCAGCAGAGACAACTTAGACCATCGCTGGAGGGCGAGCTACTGACGGCGATGAAAAACAGTGGCGAGGCTCATGCGCTTACGAGCGACGAACTCGATCTTCCCGCTTGGAGTGCGACCAAACTCGTTTCCACTTGCGCGGCGGAGCAGAGCCAGTACAGCGAACAGAGCTCGCGACTGCTGCGAACGCCCGGTATCTCTATTTGGGATTGTCTACTCCCACTCCCTCCAGAAGATCGCCGTACTACCGAAAGCAGCCAGGCGATCACAACCATGCGGACGGTTTGGACGCAAAGCCAGGCCAAGTCCGCATTTTCGACGGTGCTGGGTGCAGTCCCTTCCACCATTGACAACCAGCGGCAAGTCAACATTCAAAACATCGGCAACTTTCAGCTTGTCATGGGGCGTGTTCACCGCGACCGATCGATGGATCGCTTGGCGCAAACCTCAAACAACCTGCAGTCGCTGGAGCAATGGTCGAGCGATTTGGAGTTCGTGATGCGCTCCGTGCCTGCGCGCGAGAGCCCTGCCGTGCTACAACGCTTGGCTCAGCAATTGAGTCTGTCCCAACATTGGCCCCAAAGGAAAGTCGTGTGCCAACGATTGATCGACGTAGAGCCACATTCCGACATTGCCGATTGGGCGCGATGGGAACTGTTGACGCTCGACGTCAGCGACGAATGCGCGGCCTGGCGTAGGAGCGACGCGCGCCGAAGCGGTAACTTGCAACAAGCGGCTTCGCTAACCATGCCGGCTTCTATCCCAGGTGATTCCGCAGCGCACGGCCCGCTGGGAAGTTTGTCGGGACGCGATGTTGGCGCGCAGACTGCCGCCTGGAACGCGAGCCCCTTCGGCGAAGTGAAGCCTGTGCGCGACCAGCAACCGAACATGAGCTCGATGGTCGTCTCCGCTTCGGCCGCACTCCCCTTAGCCGCTTCGAGTTCCTCGGTGCCTAGTACAAGCGATAAGCCTTCAAGCAACTCGAACTCGCAGGTTGTAAGTGTACGGGATGCAACTTTATTCGACGCCAACGCCGGCCAGATGTCGGCCCTAGACGGCAGGAGCTCGCAAGCCGAAACTGCCAACGCGGCGCGACATCTATTGTTGCATTCCATACAAATTCAGTCTCCTGTGCTGCTCGCGCGTCCGGATTTGGAACTGCGTCAGTATCGTTGCGACCGCCTAGCTCAGCCTACGATTCAATCGTCCGACGATGGGCTAGCTCGCTTGAAGCACCTCGCATCGGTTGTCCCATTGATCGGTTGGCCGCAGATGGCACAACAAGAATTGGGGCTGTTGTTCGGTCACGCCGATGGCTTGCGATGGACGGCAACGGCACAGAGGGCTGACCGACCGCCGCTGTTGGATGGAACGCTCAATGACCCGTTCTGGCAACGTGCGAACGCGATGGAGCTAACGGAACTCGACGCGACGAAACAGGCGACACAGGCGACACAGATCCGCTGGGCTTATGACCGCGAGTATCTCTACGTGGGGATTACCTCACCTCGCCCCAAGGCCGACATCCCGTTGCCCGTTGCCGAGCGTAGGGGATACGACGCGGAACTAAATGGCGTAGATCATGTGCAGCTTACGCTCGATACCGATCGTGACTATTGCACGGCGATCGAGCTGGGAATCGCCGCCGATGGCCGGACCTACGACCGTTGCTGTGGTTGTGCCGACTACAATCCGAAGTGGCATGTCAGCGTTCGCTCACAAACTGGGCAATGGACTGCCGAGCTGGCTATTGAGTTGGACGCACTGACAACCCAAACCGATTTGCCCGGCAAGGCTTGGGCCGTATCAGCACGAAGGCTTCAGCCGGATGGGAACCATCAGAGTTGGTCGCGGCTTCGAAGCCACGCAGCCTATCTGCACGCCAGTGGACTGCTATTGTTCGCTGGACCAACGCAAAGCGAGTAGGAGTGTTCGCGACTCCAGCGGCTAAGCGTGGGTATAGCAATGTGGCCCGACGCTCCGTCGTCGGAAGAAATGTGGCCCGACGCTCCGTCGTCGGAAGAGCAGGATATACCTATCGATGCAATCGATTGCTTTACCGCGCAGCGATTGCACGCTGGATTCAGGCTCAAACGTCCTTCCTGAAGATGCGGGTTATGAATAAGCACCCACGCATAAGTTACTGGAATATCGATGAACCCTGCCTAACGCCAAAGCGGCCAAAGATGCGCACAAACTTATGCGTGGGTGCTTAATCTGGGATAAACAGACTAGACTGGCGTCGCGCCAGAAAAGTCACGTAGGATGCCGGAAGGAACTTAAGGCTTCTAGAACTAGCCACGATTGCCTAATATGACTGAAAACACGAGCCTAGGCGCTTACGTCATTAAATCCGCCATAAAGTAGGGTTGCGAGACCTTGCACGCGGCGCGTAGAAGCCTATTCTAATAGCCAGAGAACGCTCCTGAAAAACCAGCTTCCACGGTTGAGGTGCTCGCAGCGGCATTGCCAATGAGCCATCTGTTACTTTACTATCAGCGCCCAGAGCCGGCGACGTGGGTTTTCCTATCGTCGTTTTTGCTGCTAAGCATCTATTTCGTGTTCCATCGCTTCTTCTGCATTCGCAATTTGGACATCCTTCTGCTAATTCTGTTGGCACCCGGATTGATGATGGTCTACGAAGGGCGGCGAATGCACTTGGCCCAGGATCAATCGGTGACGACCGAAGTACTGGCGAGCCGGCCGTCGGCGAGCTGGCAGGTAGGGGGCGCGGCGGGTCGAGATCGCGCGAGATTCGTGGCGACGGCGCAGCCAGCCCAGCCACTGCCACAGCAACAACAAACCGTGCAAGGGGTAGCTCCAGCGGGTGCCTCCGAAACTCTGCTGGGCGAAGCCATCGGCAGCTCAACGCAGGGACAGCTCGGCTCCCCACTCAACAACGATGGCTATCCGACACCAGGGGTGCCCACTGAAACTTCGGCAGCGTCGCTCGAATTCTACGGATTCATTGCGTTGCTATTGGCATGTTTTCTGCTGATGATTCGCATGTTGATCGATCCCGCCTTTGTTCGCCGACCGTTATTAATTCCCAACTTGTCGATCGGTGGATTGAGTTTCATCGGCGTCTCACTTTTTCTGTTTCTGATGGCCAATGTCATTACGAGTTCTCCGCTCGAGCAGCGAGAGCGTGGGCCGTCCTTAGGACCTGGCTATGCGCTACTGAATATGCTTCCGGAGCTTCCTACGACACCCGACGGTGAACCGACTGGAAGCTCTGCTGATAGGCTCGAAGACCGCGAACACTGGCTACCGAATGTCGCGAGGATATTGGCCATCTTGTCCAACTTCGCGATCGTGTTCGGCATCGTTGGAGTTGGCTATTGGCATTTCGATAATGTCAAGACAGGCATAGGCTGCGCGGTGATGTATCTTCTGTTGCCGTACACGGCCCAGATGACGGGCAACTTGGAACATGTCGTCCCAGCGGCCTTGCTGGTGTTGGCACTGTTGGCCTATCGGCAACCGCTTGTCGCAGGAATGCTGATGGGATTGGCAGCGGGCTTGGTCTACTACCCATTGTTTTTGCTTCCGCTGTGGATCAGCTTTTATTGGCATCGCGGTCTCAAGCGTCTGCTGGGCGGTGTAGGGGCGAGCTTGCTACTGCTCTCGGGTCTGTTGTTACTTGAAGGCTTCGAAGCATTCGGAGCTCACTTGCGTAGCATGTATGGTTTGTGGCTTCCACGCATGGATGGCCTGGTAGGTGTCTGGGGGCCAGGACGTTTCCACGCCGACTTTCGTCTACCGGTATTAGCGGCTTTCATTCTCCTGTCGGCCTCGTTTGTATTTTGGCCGCCCCGTAAGAACTTGGGGACCTTGATCTGCGGTACGGCCGCAATCATGTTGGCGGCCCAATTCTGGCATGGCAACGGCGGGGGATTATTCATGGCATGGTTTCTCCCCTTCGTGTTGTTGACCATCTTTCGCCCAAATTTGGACGATCGCATTGCCACGCAAGTCGTTTGGGGGCGCAAGGTAGCGAGAGCGTCTACCGGCGCAGGCTGACTTCGCAGTTTGCCAAACAGATAAGTCAGTTTTGTGAATAGAACACGACGAAGGCACCCCTGCCTAAACTTTTCCACCCGCTCGCCACCTCAGGTGGCGGGCGGATGGAAAAGTGGGGCGCTGGTGTGGACCTCGATCTATATTCAAAACTCATTCACCCGTGAGACAAGCTCGGAGCACGGATAAGGATGCCATCGCGGCTTCGCTCTGAAACAGTTGAGAAAACTGTGCGACGCAATGGTAGTGCTAATTGCTTTTCGGTAGCACCGTGGTGTCTTGTTCAGCGTAACGTGGTTCGCCTTGAGCAGCGGAATATACTCGTGCGCGAACCAGCATCACATCGGGCACTTGAGGAACCAACACGAACACATAGTCCAGCGTTTCGCCAGCTCGTACGGAATTGATCGGAGCGAAAAGGACGCTATTGTCCGGACCAAACGTAGTGTCTACCGCAGCCGCTTGGACCAGGCTCGTTGCTCCACCAAACTGCACTCCCTGCGGAAGTAGCAATTCGATGCGTACATCGCTATCGTTTTGATTTTGATTGTTGCGTATCGTAACTTGGTATCGCACGGGATTGCCAACAATGGTCGGGTCGCCGTAGTCCGATAGTTTGATTTCCCACTCGCCGGTACGCGGCTGGGATCCCAGACCGTTTCCCATCGGGGGTGGATTAACAGGGGGCAGCGTCTGAGGCGAGCCATTCGAGTTGCCCGTATTCGGTGGCAGTGTTGGTGGTGAAACCGGCGGCGATCCGGGAGGACTCACTTGGCTGGCCACTGCGCGGAAGCTGATGGCGTCATTGGCTTGCACACCTTCGGCGGCGGCGACTCTAGCGGTGATCGAACCCTGCGTGACAGGTGCCATGGACTCGAACGACAACGTCAGCGTACGAATCGACTCGCCAGAGTTGCGCGACACGGGGGGGAGCAGATCTTGCGCATCCCAGACGGCCGAGCGTCCGTCGGCAGACAAGCGAAAACGAGCGTTGTTGTTGCTATCCACAAACCTAGCGCGCAGAGTCGGGTCCCATGCCAGTTCGACGTTCATTCCCGTCAGTTTGACTTCGCCGGGGTTGCGCAATATCACGGTCGCGTTATTGGAAGAGCCAACGCGAATCGACTCGGGAAATTCAATGCGGATACCGACGTCTGGACGTTTCGGGGCTGGCTCGACGCCAAGCACAGAGGTGGAACGCTCGGCCAAGAGATTCTGTCCGGCATAGATTTTCACCATGGCTCCCAGTTGGCCAGCTTGACGTACAACAAAGTTGACTTGCATGGGTTGTGTGCTGCCCGGTTGCAGGAAGCGGATGCTCTTTTCGACTTCGTTGCGCCCCGTCTCGGCTTCGGGCAAACCAGGATCGCTTTCAATCGCCACGCGCAGGTCGGTCAGCGTTTGGGGGCTGGTGTTTTTGATATCGATGGCGTATTCGATGAGCTGCCCTATTTCGGCTTGCGCTGCACCGGATATTGGTTCGAAGCGCAAGTCGACGCTAGCTTCGACGATATTGGTGCGTACGGAGCTAGCTGCCGACAAATTGCCAGCCGCAGCAGCTTGGAAGCTCACATCGAAGGTTCCGGGCCGCAGAGCTTCCAACACGACCGACACATCGAGCTGACGATGCGCGTCGAGCGCTCCTTGATCCCAGACGAGCCCCGTGTTGGTAGTCGTAGTGGGTTGCGGCACGGCGCTTACCAAACGTGTTCCGGCGGGGATGTTCATGACCAATTGCGTATTCTCTGCTGGAACATCGCCCGGATTTCCCAGACTGGCGACGTAGCTGATCTGTTCGCCGACAGAGCCGACGTCGTTTCCAAAGGCTTGCAAGTCCAAACCAGGCGAGCTGAACGTTGCAAATGTCTGTCCACTGCCAAGTTTGAGCTCGGGCAGGTTGTCCGACGGTTGTGCAGGGCGAATGACATCGATCAAAATCGGCGTCGTGCCGCGGGCCGGGCGACCTTGTGCGTCGACGGCAGCTACGACTTGTGCAATGGCTTGTGCGTCTCTATTGACTTTGATTCGAGCCACATTGCTGCCAGTCGGCGGTACGAAGGTAGCAATGCTCGGGTCGACGATGGTATATTGCACGATCCAGTCTTCGGCGGGTACCAGTGCGTCGGATTTGGTAACGCGCGTGACGAACTGCAACGGATCGCCGGATCGGGCAATCAGCGGTTGCGGGAATTCCCACTGCGCATCGACCCAATAAATCGTAGCGGTCTGGCGGCGGCGGTCCCAGATATCGCTTTCGGGCGCGAGCACCGTGACGCGACTGACTCCTTCGCTCGGAGACGAAATACTAAGCCACGTCTGGCCTTCTTTCAGGTGAATGTCGTCGTCGCAGTTGGGAGAGCCGCGATCGATGACTGTCTCTTTACTGCTGGTACGTCCCTTGGCGAAGTCAACATCGAGTTTTTCGACCTTAGGCGCTTTGTGCATCGTGAATGAACTGATCAGGTGCCCGGGCGAATCGTCACCGACTTCGATAAATGTGCCTACACTATCGGGGGAGAGCATCCACTCGAGCGGCTGACGATTGACGAGGTAGCCCCTGGGGCCGCAAATGCCCGCCAACAAAACAACTTCGCCCCCCACCGGCGCAACAATCCGAGTCGGAGTCAGTTGAATCTCGCCCGCTTTGCCTTGAGACGGGAAGTGTTTGTCGAGTTTGTGTCCCAGCTTGTGCTGTTTCAGAAGCTGATGCTTCGAGCCAGCGGTATTGCAGCTTCCATCCACGCACGGAGGGGGTGTAACTGGGGTTGTAAAGGCTGGATTTGGAATAAGTCCAGCTCCGCCATTTTGGCCGTGAAGGCTCGGTAAGGTGAGCTGCGTGGTGTTGGGAAATGGCAGAAAAATGCGCGACCCATTGGGGTCGATCGCGGGTAGTTGAAATCGAGCACAGCCAGCGTTCGATAAAGCGAAGGTGCCGCAAAGAAGTACAAGCCAAATTGGTTGGCAGAATGGGCCAAGTATCCGACCGACGATTGGCTGAGGGCGCGCAGCAGCGAACAGCGGAAGTTGATCTCCGCTATTCTCTCTTTCGAACTCTCCTTGTCCCGCTCGCATCCCGAAGCGTCCTACCCTAGGCGCCCCAATCCAGGGCGCAGTTCCACGAAATTCCGTCGAAACGTAGCACACCGTTTAGCGGAAGGTCGGGGAAAGGGTGTTGCGAATTGAGAAAAAGTGGAACGAGGCGGTGTTGCAGTATCGCTTGTAGCGGTCCGAGCGCTTTCAGAGGTTAAACAGGCCAACTCTCGGGCCGCGCGATCGTTTTGGAGTGCGGGAATTTATTACCGCTTTGGCCCTCCCCACAGCCAGTATCAAGCTAAGCCATCGATGTACGAGCTCAGCTTGATGCAAACTTGCGCCAGCGCTGCGCAGTTAATGGATACTCAACTTGAATTATATACCGCAGTGTTCGGCAATCTGCTCGGCGGACGACAGGTAGCCGACGTAGAACGGACCGAACTCAGCGTACTTGGCGCTCGCTTCGTCGAAACGCATCTTGTAGACAATATCTTTCAAGTAGTCGGGGCAGCGAGCCCAGAGCGTTACGCCCCACTCCCAATCATCCATTCCCACAGCCACCGTGATCACCTGCGTCGCGCGGCCGGCGAAGGCCATGCCGCTCTGCGCATGTTCGGCCATCATGGCGTTGCGTTGGGAGAAGGGAGTGGTAAACCAATTCGCTCCCACCACGCGACTCTTGTTCATGGGGTAAAAACACATCGCGGGCCAGTTCGGCAGCTCAGGGGTTAGCCGCTGGGTGTTCATCATCGGCAAGCGTTTCTCGTAGGCGGCTACTTTGGCGGCCAAGGCGGGCGAGTCGGGGTCTTCACCGCCTGCTTTGAGCCTCGCAGCGTACTGTTCTGGCGACGGGACATACTCGGAGATCTCCGTTAGCGACACGAACGAATAGGTGGGCTCGAGCGCTGGCCCAAGCTCGCTTTGCAATAGTCGCTGGTGCACGCGATCGATTTTCAGTGGATCGGAATCGAGTAGGATCATGCCAAAATCGGCTTTGTGTCCACTGACGATAAAGCTCTGCATGCGCGTCGGTGCGTCGGCGCTCGTCGGATCGAGAATACTGGCTAGCTGCTCACGCCCCTGGCTGCGCTGCGCGGGTGTCTGCTGCGACAAAAGGGCTCGATTCAAGCGATAGAACATATGCGTGCAGTGCCAGCCATTGCTGGGAGTAGTCGAAGGTTCGGGGAGATCGCTGGGGCGGGCCGGCTGACTCATGCTGAGCTCAATTCCTGTAAATTCGTGGTGCGGGTGGAGTGGACGAGGTTACGAGTCCGTATGGTAATTCTAGGTATTCACACGACGCGGAGCGTCGAGCCACATTAGGGTGGACGAGGTTCATTTCAACTAGTTTCTACTCCTGAGCGGCGGCTTTGAATACCCGTCTCGTCGATTCTGCCTACTACGGCTAAAATCTAGCCCTTCGGTTTCTCCGTTGCACGCATTGTGTGCTCATTGTCTTTGCTTGAGGCGGTTGTCGACCAGCCCCCGGATTTCGAGAAAACTAAGCGCATGTCTGAACACCACGATTCGCGATTGGCCAAGTTAGCCAAAATAGAAGCTATGGGAGTTGACCCGTGGGGGCACCACTTTCCCAATCGAAACTGGAATGCGGACGCGCGAGCTCTTAGCACGGAGATCAAGTATCAGACGGCCGATGGTCGGCGGCTCGACTTGCCTGAGTTTCCCGAAGCGTCGCCGACAGCCGGCGACGACCGTGCTATTAAGCAGCCGGCCGGTCAAGGAAATGCCGTTTTGGTGGTGGACCACCGAGCAACGATCGACTACCGAGCGTGGAAGCAGCAGGCTGGTGAAGGGGAGGAGGTCGGGCCAACCGTACGCGTTGCCGGACGGATCATTCTGCAACGCGGGCAGGGAAAACTCAAATTCATCACGCTCCGTGACTGGACTGGCGACATCCAAATCCTGATCGGCAAAGCACAAGTCGGTGATGCGGCTTTCGAGCTGTCGGGCGAATTTGATTTGGGTGACTGGATCGCAGTCGAGGGTCGCTTGGGACGCACCAACACCGGCGAAATCACCGTGTTTGCCGCCAGCTTACATTTCATGTGCAAAACGCTCGAACCACCGCCGGAGAAGTTTGCAGGTCTTCAGGATGCCGATCAAAAACAACGACAGCGCTATTTGGATTTGACTTACAACGAAGGGGTTATGCAAACCTTCCTGGCGCGAACTAAAATAGTCCAGTCGATTCGCGAGACGCTGCGCAAGCGCGGTTACTGCGAAATAGAAGGACCGACACTGCACACGATCGCCGGTGGTGCGGCGGCGCGTCCCTTCAAGACGCATCACAATACGCTCGACATGCCGCTCGTGCTGCGCATCGCACTCGAATTGCATTTGAAGCGCTTGCTGGTCGGCGGCATGGAACGAGTCTATGAGTTGGGGCGAGTCTATCGTAACGAAGGAATCAGCCCGCGACACAATCCGGAATTCACCATGCTGGAAGCCTACGAGGCGTTTGGCAACTACGAAGTCATGATGGACTTGACCGAGCAGATCATCGTCGATGCTTTGCAGGCTACGGGTCAAGGGTTTCAGTTGATGTGGAACGATAAACCGATCGACTTCTCACCGCCATTTGCGCGTCGGACCTACGACGAATTGTTCGCCGAGGCGACCGGCTTGGCTCCCACCGACCACGAAGCGATTGCCAAGTACGCTAAATCCATAGGCATCGATCCAACCGGCAAACACCCAGATGTAGTGAAGAGTGAGGTGTTCGAAGAAAAAGTCGAGGAGGCGCTGGTGGGACCGATCTTTGTCATCGACTATCCGGCCAGCATTTGCCCACTGACCAAGCGTAAAACCTCCAATCCCGAAGTTGCCGAGCGTTTCGAGCTGTTTATTCACGGGATGGAATTGGCCAATGCGTATACCGAATTGAACGATCCGTTGTTGCAGGAGAAGCTGTTCCGCACGCAGCTCGAGGGCCAAGCCGCCGAGGACTCGATGGCCAACATGGACCACGACTTCGTACTCGCCCTGCGCAATGGCATGCCACCGGCGGGCGGATTGGGGATCGGCATCGATCGCTTGGTAATGCTACTGACCAATTCACGTAGCATTCGCGACATCATCTTATTTCCCTTGCTACGCAATCAATCGTAACCGAGTTGTCGAACCATGAAAGTCTGTGATGACTGAAAAACAATCTGCGGTTTCCACCGATGAAACGAACCCGCTGATCGGCGTGATTATGGGGAGTCGCTCCGATTGGGAGACGATGCGCGAAGCGAGCGAGTTGTTGGGACAATTGCAAATCCCTTTTGAGAGCCGCGTAGTCTCGGCGCATCGCACGCCGCGTTGGATGGTTGAATACGCTGAGACCGCTGCCGGGCGAGGGTTGAAAGTGATTATCGCGGGTGCTGGTGGGGCGGCACACTTGCCTGGCATGGTCGCAGCCAGCACGCTCTTGCCGGTGCTTGGTGTTCCGGTGCAGAGTCGCGCACTTCAGGGGCTCGACTCGTTGCTATCCATCGTTCAAATGCCCGCAGGTGTGCCGGTCGCAACTTTGGCGATCGGTGCGGCTGGGGCTAAGAATGCAGCCTTATTGGCGGCGCGTATACTGGCAACCAGCGACGAGCGCTTGCTCGAACGACTCACTGCTTGGCAGAATAATCAAACTCAGGCAGTCCTAAATGATAATCGGCTCGAATAAACACAGTACCTCGCGCAATGGCGCAGAGCTCGCAAAGAATTCACTTCGAAACACTTGTGCCAAGGCTTCCAGCTTGCGTTTCACGAATGGTTCCTAGAAGGCAAGCTGGAAGCTCACCCCACTTATTATCTGTGGGAGAGCACTATAATTCCGAGGAAATCCGCCGTTTGTGACGATTGACCATTAATCTGTGGCGACGTTGCCGTGCTGAATCTCCCCGATGACTAACCTGTTTTCGCACTATTTCGTTGAGGCCAATTATGACTGCAAGCGCAGCTAGCAGCTCACCATCGCTCGATATCTCCATCGAGCATTGCGTCGAGCCGGGAAAATGGCTGGGGGTACTCGGTGGTGGTCAGCTCGGGAGAATGTTTACCCACGCCGCTCAGCGGATGGGCTATCACGTGGCGGTGTTTGAACCAGAGGTCGATTGTCCGGCGGGCCAAGCTGCCGAGAAACATTTCTGTTCGACGCTCAGCGACGTTTCCAGCGAACAACTCGTCCTGGAGATGTCCAAACTCTGCTCGGTAATCACGCTCGAGTTCGAGAATATCCCGTCAGAGATTCTACGAATTGCTGGCCGCGCCGCGCGGACCAATCCCAGCGCCGACTTTTTGGAAATCTGCCAGGATCGGCTCAAAGAGAAGTCGTCGCTTCAGCAAGCTGGCTTTCCAACCACCCCCTTTCAGCCGGTCGAAAATCTGGAGCAGGTTCTCAATGCAGGTGAACTGCTCGGCTGGCCGCTGGTACTCAAGACGGCGCGCAGTGGCTACGACGGCAAGGGACAAGCGATCGTGCGCACGGACGACGATGCGACCAAAGCGTGGGAGCTACTCAACACACCCAACGCAATTGCGGAGCAATGGATCGATTTCGACGCCGAGGTCTCGATGGTCACCGCTCGCAACGCACATGGGCAGGTCGAATGTTATCCGTTATTTGAGAACGATCATTCGAATCACGTGCTTGATATCACCCGCTGCCCTGTCAGCGCTCATCTGCGGCACCTAGAAGAGCAAGCTACCGAGATCTGTCGAGGCATCGCAACCAACTTCGGCGTACTTGGCCTGTTTTGCGTCGAGTTCTTTGTTAGTAGCAGCGGCGAACTGATGATCAACGAGATCGCACCGCGGCCGCACAACTCGGGGCATTTGACGATTGAAGCCTTTACCTGCAGCCAATTTGAACAACAAGTTCGCGCTGTCTGCAATCTTCCTTTGATACCTCCCTCCATGTTGCGCCCGGCGGCGATGGCTAATTTGATGGGAGAGCTATGGCAGGCGGGACCACCGAATTGGCAGAAGGTGTTGGCCGAACCAGCAGCTCACTTGCACCTGTACGGTAAATCCGAACCGCGTGTTGGGCGCAAGATGGGACACATCACCGTGCTTGATGAATCATCGTCGGAAGCGGCCATCACCGCCATGGAACTTCGCGAAGCGCTCGTTCCGGCCGAGAACAATGGATGATCGGTAGCACGTTGGCCCCCAACGAGGTTTTGCTGCAAGAATGGTAACGCCGCTGATGACGTTTGAATACGAATAGGAATTCGGTGGAGACCACCGAGCTACGCT
Source organism: Pirellulaceae bacterium (assembly GCA_020852965.1). Taxonomy (GTDB): domain Bacteria; phylum Planctomycetota; class Planctomycetia; order Pirellulales; family Pirellulaceae; genus Aureliella. The sequence continues at coordinate 15,196 of JADYZV010000008.1, forward strand.
CGCTACAAACTTTGGGTCACGCGCTGGCTAATTTGCCGGCCGATTTCGAGCGCCGCAGTAGCGGCTGGACTTGGCGCATTGCAGACGTGGATCATACGTCCCTGTGCGACCCATAAAAAGTCGTCGATCATCGTTCCATCGGGGGCCAGGGCTTGCGCTCGCACGCCAGCGCGGCATGGTCGCAAGTCGCGAGATTGGATCTCGGGAATCAAACGCTGTAGGGCCTTTACAAAAGCGGCCTTGGAAAGGGAACGATGAATCTCACCCAGTCCCATTCGCCAATGGCGCGCAGCCAACTTGAGGAAGCCGCCGTAGCTCAGCGACTCGGCCAATTCTCCCAGTCGCACGCTGCGCCACGAATAGCCTTCTCGAGCCAAAGCAAAAACCGCATTGGGACCACACTCGACATCGCCGCTGACCATCCGCGTGAAATGTACTCCCAGGAATGGGAAGCTCGGATCGGGAACTGGGTAGATCAGGTTGCGACATAGCTTGCGCCGCTCGGCGCGCAGTTCAAAATACTCACCGCGGAAGGGAACGATTTGCGCCGGTGGCTTCAACCCGGCCATGCGCGCCAAGCGGTCGCTATACAAACCGCCGCAGGTAACTAGAAAACCTGTAGGAAACGTATCGCGTGGCGTGCGCACGACCACTTGCTGGGATTGCGGCTCGATGCCGACCACCTGCTGATTGAAGAGCACCTGGTGTCCAGCTTGAGTTAGCTTTTGAGCGAGTCGCTGGCAGACGCCCGGATAATCGACAATGCCCGCCTCGGGGACGTATACTGCTTTGACGCCTGCCACATGGGGCTCGATGTGACGCATTTCCTGCGCATCGATCATTCGGCAGTGGATCCCGTTCTCTAAGCCGCGCGCATGGATGGCGTCGAGTCGCGCGACTTCGTCTGGGCTGACTGCCACGATGATTTTGCCACAAATCTCGTAGCGAATCTGTTCGGACTGACAGAATTCCTGCATCGCCATGCTACCGCTGCGGCAAGTGGTCGCTTTTAGTGAACCGGGTTTGTAGTAGATCCCCGAATGCAGTACACCGGAATTGCGTCCCGACTGGTGCTGGGCCACTTGTGGCTCCTTCTCCAGCAGACAGATTCGCGCGTCGGGAAAACATTGCGTTAGGTGCCAAGCGGTCGCTAGGCCAACGATACCACCCCCGACGACCAAGAAATCCGAGGTTGTTGCTTTCAGCATAGCGCCAATTTCCAGAGAGTCATTGTTGATAACACTTCAGAACCTCTCAACTCAAATCACTCAAAGCCCGCCGCGTTAGGAAGGACGTTTGACGATAAGGCGTGTTTCGGTGGTGGCGTTTAGCAAGAATCTCACAGAGATTGAGTCAAGCCTGAAATGGCCATATCCAAGGGATCAAGATCAGTGCAATGACGCCGACCGCAATGCTCAGCGGCAAGCCGGCGCGGATGTAGTCCGGCGGACGGTAACCGCCGGGGCCCATGACCATCAGGTTGGTTTGATAGCCGATCGGCGATATAAAACTCAGCGATGCAGCCAACGTGATCGCCATGATAAATGGACGTGGACTGCAATCGAGCTGGCAAGCCAATCCGAGTGCGACGTAGAACATCATGGCAGCCACCGCCACGTTGGTAATCATCTCCGTGAGCAGCACCGTCGCAATGAAAATTGCCATCAGGCCGACGTATGGCTGACCAGCAACCGCATTGGCCATTAGTCTGGCCGCGCTTTCTGCCGCACCGCACGAGTTAATGGCCTCGCCAACACCGATGGCTGCTCCAATGGTCAGGAGCATCGGCAAGTCGATAGCGCGGCGTGCTTCGGCCACGGACAGGCAGCGCGAGACGATCATCGCCAGTGCCGTGGCCACAATGGCTAGCGGAGGTGAGAGCAGTGCTTTCGGCGCGCCCCAGAGTTTGAACTGTGGCATTAGGAATAGCCACGCGATTAGGCCAATGGTTAGCGCGGCGGCCAGCAGCAGTTTGTCATGCCGCCGACCATCGCTTCCTTCGACAGAGCTGACCAGATAGAAATCAGGGCGATTGCGAAAGCTGCGCACGAATCCTTGCTGAGTCTGCAGCAATAGCGTATCGCCGGCCGTGAGTTCGATATCTCCGATCTTGGTCGGCAGTCGCTCTCCATTGCGATGCACTGCGACGACTGCGGCACCGTAATGTTGGCGGAAGTTCGCTTGTCGAATGGTACTGCCGACCAACGGCGACGACGGGCTGAGGACGACTTCGACCAGAGAACGCGCAGCCGCTTTAGCCGGGGCTATCTCGTAATTGATGTCCGCAGCGGGAACGAGTCCAGGGATCTTTTCTAAGTCGATAATGGTGGCGACCACGCCGGTGAATACCAAGCGATCGTTCTCGAAGATGCGGTCATTGGGGGATACTGGACCAATGATGTCTCCGTTGCGGTCGATCTCGATCAAGAACAGTCCGGGCAGATGGCGCAGGCCACCTTCCTCGACCGTCTTACCGATCAATCCACAGCCCTGTGTGACCAACATCTCCACCAGATACTCACGCCGTTTATCTTCGAGGCTGTCGAGCAGTTCGGTGCGGTTGGGAAGCAAGCGACTACCGAGAAAGACCAATAGTAGCGCTCCAACGATGGCGCATGGCACACCTACCCAAGAGATGTCCGTCAAGCCCATCGGTTGCAACTGACTTTGTTGTGCTTTCAGCCATGACAAGCGGTAGCGAGTGCGCAATTCTTGCGCGTGGACTTGCATATCTTCTGGGGGCAGGTTGACCTGTTCTGCCTCGATTAATTGGCCAACGTCTTGCGAGACTTTTTGCAACATTCCGTTGACCACAAAATTGGTGCTGGTCCCGACCAGCGTGCAAACACCTCCCAGGATGGCCAGATAGCTCAGCGGCAAGAGCAGCCGCGACGGTGCGACATTTCGCTGGCGGCACCAGCCGATGACCATAGGCATCAGCATAGCCACGATAGCCGTGTTGAGCAGAAAAGCGCTGCTAGCCACGACGACCATCGCCAAGCGCCCCACTGCTCCTCGTTCGCTGGTGACCTTGCCCAACAGAGAACGCCCCAATGCGTCGAGCACCCCTGAGCTGCGCAGGGCGGCAGAGACGACCAGCAGGCCGGCGATGGCAATCACTCCCTCATCCGCAAAACCGTCCCAAGCTAGTTTCGGTTCGATCAAACCGAACAATACAAACGCCACCAACGCTAAGCAGAAGAGCACTTCCGTAGGCGCATTGCGGCGCAGTTGCATCGTGGCGAACACAGCCACAATGACAGCCACAGCGAAGAATATCTGGAAGTTCTCAAATAGATTCATGAAGTAGCTTTGGGAACGAAAACTCTCCGACATAGCTGCGGTCGCCAGATCGCAGAAACCCACCGTCTGGCGACGGTGGTTACGGTGAAATGAGACAAATGTTGAATGTTAGATGGTAATCGCCAGCATAGTCTACAGGGAAGACGAGCAAACGACTAAGAAGAGTTGCTGTCATCGAATATCGACAAATTCAGACTTCTCACTACGACCGGTCCCAAACGATTCAAGGTTAGTCTCGCTAATAACCGCAGAGTCATTAGCTCTTCCGTCACTTCGACAGATGGCGCTAGACAATTCAGGGGTTTCAGAGGAGTGGGAAGGGGTTTCAACTCGATAAACTTTGCTGATCACACAAACTTTAGGCCGCTGTTAGAGTGTCTTGCGCCAACCTTAATGGAACCCCGAGCAAGCCTCAACATCGTGTCACTCACCTTACATCCCCATTCTAAACCGCTTGGCGACCCTGTGGCTCGCTGAGAGACGCCAAACCGCCATCCGCTCAATTCGGATTGGACGGTTTGGAACAGGAGAAATAATATGCGAACCAACCTCAAGTCCTTTCTTGCCCGCCTAGCATTGATTGCCTTGATCACGCTAGGGGTAAACGTCCGGCTGTCCGCCCACGATTTGCCTGTCGACCGTTCACTGACCGAGAACGCCACTTCCAACTGCTTTACCAGTAGCCCCGCACGCGTGGCGCCCCAGAGCTTGCTCGCGATTGCGCCACCCGATGTCGGTGTTGCTCCGCGTCCTCAAAGCAATGTCCTCGTAGCCGCCATGGCGAAACCTCAATCGACAATGGCTGGTGAAGTCGATTTGAGCAGCGCTCTGCCCCAGAGCTTGCTTGCGATTGCGCCGCCCGATGTGGGTGTTGCCCCGCGTCCCCATAGCAAATTGCTACCAGTCGCCGTCGCCAAAGCCCAGCCGGCAAAAGCGGGCGAGGTCTACATGCCTTATGATTTCCGCATGAGCGATTGGCGCTTCGGACAATTCCCCTATCACGGAAAGACTGCATCCGCACTGCGTCCAACGGCGTTGCCATCTTTGGCTGACGGATCCCCTTGCGTTCCAACACTGGCTCTCTCCAATACGGCTGAAGAGACTCAAGCCAACCCTCCGACGCGCACTTGCGTAGCGCTCGGGGAGCTAATACAACAATTCGAACAGTTGCAATGCGCAGCCAGCACCGCGCTGAGCGGCGGCCCCGCTTTGTCACGTTCGGCGTTTAGTATTGCCGATTCGATTGAGCGATTCGTGGTCGCCAGTCGTCGCGCGCTGTTCTCCGGAAAACCATCGGAAACCGCCGCCAGCGACCAGTGCTTGGCCGGTCAACCCGCATCACCATCCAGCGACTTGGTGGGCCCACAATTCGTGGTTTACGGCTCGACCATCGGCGAGCACGTCGTGTTGACTTTAGCCCAGGCGCGAGCATGGCAATTCGAAATGCCGCTCGCGAATTCGCGAACGGCCGATCAATCGCGTTTGATGAAACTGCTGGGAGCTGGGCTTAAACCCATACAGACCAGCGTACTCGCAACCGCCACCAGCGGGCTTCAGAGCGCCGGACATACGCTTCTGAAGCTGTCGCAAAGCCTGTCGAGCATCTCGGAGCCTCGCGTGGCCAGTGGCCCCCAAGCCAATCCATTTTAGTCCTTCGAGCGACAATGCAGGTCCAGCGAGTGTCCTACGAGTCCGGAAAAAGACGGCTCGAAAGCCGCCCCCCCTCTTTTCGGGTAATACCAAACCTTTGACAGGTTGTAGAGCTGTGCCTATACTCGAAGAATAGGTGCAGCTCATTGCCGGCATCTGACCCACCTCACCACCCCACCCTACGCGCTGGAACGTCTCACCCTCCTTCACGCATCACGCGGATTGGCTTGCACGCGATAGTTTAATCGCAAAAGTCAGTCGTAGTCGAAGCGTTGCTGTGTGAGAAGTATTGAAACGGCGTTCCCGATAGTTACCTGCTTACTGTCTGCCTCTCCTTTTGTGCGGAGCCAACCTACCATGAAGTGTTTTGGAAACAGTCTTTCGCGTCGCAGCTTTCTCACGGTCGGTTCCCTGGGAGGTTTGACGCTGGCTGACTTCTTGAGATTGCGCAGCGCGCATGCTGAGCAGAAACAATACGACTTCATACCTGCCAAAGCGGAAAGTGTCATCCACATCTTCCTTCCTGGCGGGATTGCGCACCAGGAATCGTGGGATCCCAAACCCTACAGCCCGCTCGAATACCGGGGCGAGATGGGGACGATCAAGACCAACACGGGCGAAGTGATCAGTGAAACGCTACCCAACCTGGCGAAGTGTGCCGACAAGTTCACGATCATTCGTTCGATGACCCACGGTGAAGCGGCGCACGAGCGGGGCACACACAACATGTTCACCGGCTACAAGCCGAGCCCCGCGTTGATCTATCCAAGCTTGGGAAGTGTTGTCAGCCACGAGTATGGCCCACGCAATAATCTGCCCCCCTACGTCTGCATTCCTGGCTTGCCCAACGAGTTTGCCAGCAGTGGCTACCTGAGCAGTTCCTACGCACCGTTCAGCTTGGGCGCCGATCCGGCCAGCGCTGGCTTCCGTGTACAAGACTTGAATCTTCCCGCTGGTGTGGACGAGGCGCGATTCGCGCGGCGTCGCGAAGCGCTGACTTCGGTCAACGAATACTTCACGACGCGGCATAACGCCGACTCGGTTACCGCCATGGATAGTTTTTATGAACGAGCCTACAGCCTCATTAGCTCCGAGAAGGCACGCACCGCCTTTGACATCGAACAGGAAGAGGCTGCCATGCGCGATCGCTACGGTCGCAACGCAGCCGGACAGCGAATGTTGCTCGCGCGACGCTTGGTGGAAGCCGGTGCTCGCTTTGTTACTCTGACCTACGGCGGCTGGGATATGCACGCGCAAATCACCAACGGAGTTCGCAACGCAATGCCGCCACTCGATCAGGCTCTCGCCGCTCTCATCGCGGACCTGGATTCGCGTGGGCTGCTCGACACCACCTTGATCATGGTCAGCAGCGAATTTGGTCGCACCCCCAAGCTCAACTCCGAAGCGGGCCGTGACCACTGGCCCAAGGTCTTCAGTGTCATGCTGGCCGGTGGTGGTATCCAGCGGGGGCTGGTCTACGGATCATCCGACCCCACGGCGGCTGAACCCGAAACCGACGCTGTCTCCCCCGAAGATCTAGCTACCACGGTCTACCATTTGCTCGGCATCGTGGCAGATAAGGAATTGATGTCTCCCGGTGATCGTCCCATCGAGATCGTTACCGGTGGCGACGTTCTCAAAAAGATTTTGATTTAGCTGGAAGTTCAAAGCTGTGAAGTTTGTATTGCCTTGTGTTCGCTTGTTTTTCAACGTTGCACTGCTAGGGTGCTCGGCTGGTATGTTGACCGCGTCCTCGGCCCGAGCCGACGAGCCGGTCCTGTCGAGTCTCACCCCACCCGGTGTTCAACGCGGCGTCGTAACCGAAATTCAGTTTAACGGTGCGCGCTTGGCCGATGCCCGTGAGGTGCTGATCTACCACACCTCAGCCGGTGCTGCCGTCGAGCCAACGACGAAGATCGAAGTCACCGATGTGGTCGCCGAAGGGGACAACATCGTCAAAGCCAAGCTTACGGTCCCCGCAGACTTCCCCCCGGGACTGCTCGGAGTGCGACTGGCGACCGCCACGGGTATCAGCGATATGCGCCATCTGGGGATTACTGCCCTGCCCCAATTCCCCGAAGTTGAACCCAATAGTGACTTCGACGCGCCGCAAGCCGTCGCCATGAACTCGACGCTGTATGGTGTGGTTACCAATGAAGATGTCGACTACTTTGCTGTCGATCTGGCCGAAGGACAAACCCTCACGGTCGAACTGGAAGGCCTGCGTTTGGGAACTGAGTTCTTTGATCCCTCGGTCACCATTCTCGATGACAAACGCTTTGAAGTTGCCAGTTCCGACGACGCACCGCTGTTGCAGCAAGACTGCGTCTGTTCGATGCAAGCTCCCCGGGCAGGTCGCTATATCGTCGAAGTTCGCGAGAGCAGCTTCGGCGGGAACGAACGCTGCCAATATCGCGTCCACATCGGTGACTTTCCGCGCCCGTTGGTAGTTATCCCCGCAGGCGGTCGGCCGGGCGAGCTGTTAGCCGCCACCCTGGTTGACGCTTCCGGCCAAACTTGGACCGAGCAGATCCAATTGCCCGACACCACGGGAGATTTTGAATTCACCGCATCGCGCGGTGGTGGAGTTGCTCCCTCGCCGAATCGTATTCGAGTTATCGACTTTCCGAACGCGCTCGAAACGGAACCCGATAGCGACCACGCTACGCTGGTGGCTGTCGACAGCCCCGTCGCATTCAACGGAGTGCTGCAAGAGCCCGACGATGTCGATTGGTTCAAGCTCAATGGCAAGAAGGATCAAACGCTCGAATTCACCGTCTTCGCACGTCGCAGTCTGCGTTCCCCGACCGATAGTTGGTTGGAGATCTACAATGCCGCAGGCGGACTGTTGGCCTCCAACGACGATTCGGGCGGTCCGGACAGTCTGCTATCGTTCAAGTTTCCAGAGGACGGCGTCTATCTCGTCGCCATCCGCGATCAACTGCGCGAAGGTAGTTCGCGCCATGCCTACCGCATCGAAGTCGCCCCCCCCCAAGCCTCTTTGTCCCTGAGCATCGATGAATTGGTGCGGTATCAATCGCAAACCGTGGAAGTGCCACAAGGTGCCTCGATGGCTGTGGTGCTGCGGGTCCAACGCGCCAACTTTGCTGGCGACTTGAACCTCAATTTGGACGAAGCCCCAGCCGGTTTACAACTGAGCACGAGCACGATCGCAGCCAACCAGTCATTCATTCCGCTGTTGATCACGGCAGCGCCCGACGCACCGGTCGACGCCGCTTTAGCACCGCTACGAGTCGCTACGGTGGTCGATGCACAGCCCGCGCTCCATGGTGCGCTCAATCAAAGGACACAATTAGTATCTGGCCAAAACCGTGTTGACATGTGGGGACACAATGCAGATCGCTTGGCCATCGCCGTGACCGAGCCCATGCCGTTCAGCATCGAGCTGGTACAACCGCAAGTTCCGATTGTCCGCAATGGTTCGGCCAACTTCCACGTCAAAGTCAAACGCAATGAGGGTTATAACGAGCCCATTGCGCTGCGCGTTTTGTACAACTCTGGTGGCTGTGCAGCGAGTGGCTCGGTGCGAGTCGAACCCGATCAAAGTGAAGCGCTGGTGCCTGTGACAGCCAACGCAAACGCCGAGATTGGTAGTTTTCCGATGACGATACTAGCACGTGCCAAGCGGACCAACAGCGATGCTTGGGTCGCTACCAACTTCATCAATTTCGAAGTAGCCGATTCCTTCTTTGAATATCAATTTGTCACCACGGTCGTCGAGCCGGGAGCGAGCAATAGCATCGCTGTCGGCTTGCAGATCAAAAGCCCACCTGAGGGTGAAGTCGACTTTGAATTGCTCGGCCTACCAGCCGGTGTTTCCTCGACCGCTCCTATAGTGAAACTCGAAGGGGAGATGACCCAATTGACATTTCCCATCAGCGTGGCGGCAGATGCACGCGTTGGTAAGTTTCAAACGCTGGTCATCAAGGCTACCATTCGTCGCCCCGCTGGCGAGATCGTGCAGACGCAAGGCACAGGTGAGATTCAAATTGTCGCACCAGTCCCCACCGCCACTCCAGCCGTCGCTGCCGCCCCGGCGGCGCCTCCGCCCCCACCCACCGAAAAGCCGCTTTCCCGCTTGGAGCAACTGCGACAAGCCAAACAGTTACTGCAAACCCAATAGCAAGAAGTCTTAACTGATATGGTTGTGAAACGAACTGCCTTTATCCTGCTTTCGATGTGGCTCACCCTGCCCGCACCGGCCGCCGATAAGGCCTGGGAAGCGCTGACGATCTACCCTCCCGAAGTGCAGCTGGCCACCGCGACGGACTTTCAAAACGTCATTGCCGTAGCTCGCCGCAGCGACGGTGTAACGCTTGACGTGACCGACCAAGTCGCCTGGACCGTCGAGAATCCTGAACTTGTTCGCTTCGAGAATTTCCGATTGTTCCCCTCCAGCGATGGTCAAACCAAACTACTGGCCACATGGCAGGACTTGGCGGCCGAAGCTTCGATTGGCGTCTCGGCTGCCACCACACCGCGGGACATCAGTTTTCATTTGGATATCATGCCCGTGTTGACCCGTTCGGGGTGTAATACCGGATCATGCCATGGGGCGGCGCGAGGCAAGGATGGCTTTCGGCTTTCGCTCTTCGGCTATGATCCCGCTGGAGACTATCAACGTATCACGCGCGAGATCGGTATTCGCCGGATCAATTTGGCCATTCCCGAACAGAGCTTGGTCTACCTCAAAGCGACTGGAGCCGTACCACATTCCGGTGGCAAACGCATGGATCCAGATAGTCCCTACGCGGCCGCGCTGCTGGGTTGGTTGAACGGAGGCGCTTTGCTCGACGCCAATGCTCCGCCCGAATGTACGCAAGTGGATCTGTTTCCTCCGCAGGCGGTCATGGAGGGAGAGGGTGCCTCACAACGCTTGGTCGCCGTGGCCCACTATGCCGATGGCACGACCCGTGATGTCTCTTCACTGGCAGCCTTCAGTACCAACAACGATCGCTCGGCAGCCGTTACCGAGCTGGGCGCGGTGACCGCCGGAGTGCGCGGCGAAGCCTTTGTCATGGCCCGCTTCGATACGCACACGGTAGGCACACAAGTGCTGACGCTACCTGCAGAGCTCGAGTACACCGCACCGGAGGTCACTGGCAATTACATCGACGAGCTTGTCGCCGAAAAACTAAATAAACTACGCATTCTCCCTAGTGGACAGTGTACCGACGAAGAATTCCTGCGACGTGTGACGATCGATATTATCGGACAATTGCCTACCGAAGAAGACTACCAAACTTTCATGGCGGATACCGCTACCGACCGCCGTAGCCAAGTCATCGATCGCTTGCTTGAGCGAAAAGAATTCAGCGAAATTTGGGCGATGAAGTGGGCGCAATTACTATTGGTCAAAAGCGATAACCAAGTCAGCTATAAAGCGGCCTTCCAGTACTCGAGCTGGCTGACCAATCAAATCGCCCAAGACAAACCAATCGACCAAATCGTCCGAGAAATGATCGCCGCCAATGGCGGCGTGTTCGAACAACCTGCGACCAACTTCTACCAAGTCGAACGCGATACGCTCAAAACGGCCGAAAACGTGGCCCAAGTCTTTATGGGGATCCGCACGCAATGCACCCAGTGTCACAATCATCCGTTCGATCGCTGGACGATGAACGACTACTATGGCTTCGCCTCGTTCTTCTCCCAAATCGGACGTAAGACAGGTGAAGATTACCGCGAGGTGATCATCTTCGATCGCGCTAGCGGTGAAGTCAATCATCCGGTCACTGGGCAACCAGTTCCTCCAACGTTCCTAGGTGGACCACGCCCCGAGATCCAGGGGCAGGATCGCCGCGCCGTGTTGGCCGCATGGATCACTAGTCCCGAAAACCCATTCTTCGCCAATAGCATCGCCAATCGCGTGTGGGCTCACTTTACCGGTGTCGGTATCGTCGAGCCAGTCGACGACATTCGCGTAAGCAATCCCGCCAGCAACCCAGAGTTGTTTGACAAATTGGGCCAGAAGTTGACCGAATACCAATTCGACTTGAAGCAATTGGTGCGCGATATTTGCAATTCGCAGACCTACCAGCGGACCACCACGCCCAACGACACCAATCAGCTCGATATGCGAAATTATTCTTACGCCCAAGTGCGTCGCGTCCCTGCAGAAATGCTGCTCGATTGCATTTTACAAGCCACCGACACGAAAGAGAAGTTCCGAGGTTTGCCCCTGGGTGCCCGCGCGGTACAGATCGCAGATGGCTCGTCGAGCAACTACTTCTTGACTACTTTTGGGCGTTCGCCGCGAACCACCGTCTGTGACTGCGAAGCCAGTACCGATCCGTCGCTGTCGCAAGCCTTGCATCTACTCAACGGCAACGCTACCCAAGGTAAGATTGCGCAAGGCAAGCTGGTCAGCACTTGGCTTGACGCAGGTCTGACTGTGCCACAAGTCATCGACAAGATCTACATTCGCTCGCTCTCACGGCATCCTACGCAAGCGGAAACCGATCGGCTGACCAAGCTGGTCGCCGAAACCGGCGATAATGTTACTGGACTCGAAGACGTCTTTTGGGCCGTGCTCAATAGCCGCGAATTTATGTTCAACCATTAGATACCTCACGTTGGAGTCGAGGCTTTAGCATCGTTAGGGAAATTAGTGTAGCGAGTTTCCTGCAGATAGTTGGATTATGATGATTTAGCAGTTCAAGGCTATGTAGGCGCAGGCGGAAGCGAATTTAGGACGACGCAGGTGGCTGGCAAACGAGCCATCGCCTACGCAGGCCGCGACTAAGGATTGGCTTACCTTGTGTTGCATCAACGACGGGCGTGCTGACTCGCTTACCTCGCGCACCTGCGGCCTGCTGCGGCTCGGCGTTAAACGATTAAACCCCTTACTCCAATCGACTTGTGAAACCCTCAAGCTGTCTAGCAACGTTTTCATGAAACCGTTTAGCTGCTTGTTAAAACGCGACACTAAGAAAGTCAATTAACAATGAAAACTACCATCGCGTTTTTGAGTCTCAGCGTCTGCTGCTCATTGCCGACTTGTTGGGCCGACGAATCGGTCCCCAATGAATCTAAAGAACAAAAGATCAACTTCGACGATCACATCAAGCCCATTTTTCGTGAACATTGTAGCTCCTGCCATAGCGAGAGCTCCAAAGAGAGCGACTTGGCACTCGACAGCTACGGCGGTGTCAAGGCGGGTGGTTCTAGCGGTGAAGTCGTCGCCGAGGGAAATACGAGTGGTTCACGATTGTTCGCACTGATAACTCATGCTGAGCAACCCTTCATGCCCCCCGATCAAGACGCGATACCACAGCCACAGATAGATTTGGTCCAGACCTGGATCGAGCAGGGGATGCCTGAGAATTCAGGTAGCAAAATAAAACGCAGCAATAATGCTGCAGCCGCAATGCTTTCAACCACGTCGCTTGGCAAACCCGACGGGCCCCCTCCCATGCCCGAATCGCTCGTGCGCCAGCCGGTTGTCGAATCCGAGCGGAGCGCCGCCATCGCCGCCATGTCTGCTAGCCCGTGGGCACCTCTGATCGCGGTGGGTGGACAGGAACAAGTCAGCCTATACCACTCTCAAACCGGAGAGTTGCTTGGCGTGCTTCCGTTTCCCGAAGGAGAGCCGCAGTCGCTAACCTTCACGCGCGATGGCAGACAATTGCTCATCGGCGGCGGACGCCACAGCCAAAGCGGCTGCGCCGTGTTGATCGACATCGCCACGGGCGAGCGGATTACCAAAGTTGGCGATGAGCTCGACATCGTGTTGGCCGCAGACATCAGCCCCGACAAACAACGCATCGCTATCGCTGGCCCTTCCAAGATCGTCCGTATTTTTGACACAGCCAGTGGTGAAGTGCAACTCGAAATGAAAAAGCACACCGACTGGATTTTCGCCTTGCGCTACAGTCCCGACGGCGTGCTATTGGCAACCGGCGATCGCTCCAACGGTCTGATCGTCTGGGAAGCGGATACGGGACGAGTATTCACCGAACTGAGCGGACATACCGGTGAAGTTCGAAGTCTCGATTTCCGAGCCGATTCCAACGTACTGGCCAGCGGTAGTCTCGATGGTACCATTCGACTGTGGGACATGAATGCAACCAAAGAGATCAAGTCGTTTGCCGCGCACGGCGGTGGCGTCCACAGTGTGATGTTCGCCCAAAATGGCTTTATCGCCTCAGCCGGTCGCGATGCGCGCGTTAAACTGTGGAACGGCAACGGAGAATTGCAAAGCGAGTTTCAAGGCCTAACGGAAGCCGCATTGGAAGTCGCTTTGACCGGCGACGCCGCTTATGTCGCGGGAGGCGATTGGAATGGCCAAGTGCAACTATGGCCTGCCGCCGATCCGACCCAAGTCAAATTCATCGTTGCCAATCCTCCTTCGATTGAAAAGCGTTTGGAACAATCTCAAGCTCAACTCACCGCGAAACAAGCCGAGCTGGCGGCGGCCGAACAAGCGGCCAGTGCGGCCACCGAGCTGGCCACCGCCACGCAAACCGAGCTTGCTACGGCGAACCAAACCTCCACACAATTGACCCAACAAGTCACCGAAAACACCGCACTAGACCAAACTCTCACAGGTGAATTGACACAGCTCGACGCGAAGATCAAAGAGTTGGAAGCTCAACTTGCGGCAGCCAAGCAGCAGCGACAAGAAGTGGCCACTCGCTCCGAGCAAACCAAAGCACAATTGACGAGTTTGACTACCCAATCGAAAACCGCGATGGAAAGTGTAGCCATGCTGCAGAGCAACTATGATCAACAGGTCGCAGCGGCCACTGCAGCCACTGCCGAGCGCGACGCAATTGCCGAACAGGTGAGTGCAGCCCAAGCTGCCTACGATCAAGCCGTTGCCGACAAGGCAGCTCTCGATCAGAAGAAAGCCGAACTGGAGAGCGCGCAGCAAAAGTCGGCCGCCGCCGTACAAGCCTTGGTTGATCAAGTTGCCACGGCCGTAGAACAAACGGCCGCGCAGAAAGCTGCCGCTGAGAAACTGGCTACTGAAATGCAGGCTCTCACCGATCAGCTCGCACTGCTGCAAATGCGCGTCGCCGAAGCTCAACAGACTCGCGATCAAGCCGCTCAGAACTTAGAGAAACGCACCGCCGAGGAGGCTGAACTGAAAGCCCAATTGGAAGCTGCCGAACAAGCCGCGCTCGACGCACAAAACCAACTGCGTCTCTTTCAAGAGTCCTATGGACCCGAAGCTGCATCTGTAGGCTCGTAACGAGTATCGCGAGTTACGGCAGATCGAAGGAAGTGCCTCAGTTGTTGCGTTTTCGCGCTCCAATGTGGGCAGGTACGCGACCGACCTAGCAAAGTCATCATCGCTGGTGAAAGACACGAACTTTCGCACGGATAACAAGGCCGGGGCACGGATGGTAGGAACGAAAGACGAAATTACTCACTACTTGTTGACCAAGCTTTTTCAGCGAGTTGGTGGATCGTTTCGAGAAGTGCCTTGAGCTCGTCGTGAAGTTGTGTAGATCGTTCTTGCGTGATCGCCTCTTCGCTGCGTAGGCCAAACAGGGCACCTCGGGCAAAGCCGTGACCGGATAGGGCGCGTTTGAGTTGAGTAATGGCGATGGCTCGGTGCGTGATGTCATTGTCGTCACTGTAGGTGGCTTGCGCGATACCTCCGACCATGTCCATGCTCGCTCGTGTGAGTATTGAGAGGAACGATGACTTGACGCTATCGCTTTTGGCTAGTCCCAATGCGGCCATCAAAAATGCTTGAGCCTGCTGGACGGCCGGATGTTCGTTGGGACGCGAGCGTTCACTGGATTCATCAAAGGGATGGGGCGAAAGACTCTCAAGCCACGGTTCTTCATGGGAATATATTTCGCTCGAACGATCGAGTTCGTTCTGTTCATTGGATTCGCTTCGCGGGATCGGAAAGCCTTCCTCCTGCATCGCCAAGTCGAAGGCCTCGTCGGCGGACATTCCCGCTGCAGTGGCTTCGGCGATTCGGCGCGTCATGCGCTCGCTACGCAAATCGTTCCTGCGACGTAAATTGTCCATCGTTGCGACTTCTTCCTCGAGCGAAGATTCATCCCAGTCGTCAACCGCTGAATTGCTTTGGGCAGGCCCAGTCGGGCGAGGCTGGTCTGCGATCAGCTTTTTCTGGACGAGCATTGCGATGCGTTCGATGCGAGTTGCCAGAATGCTCGGGTCCTCGGCGGCCTCTTCGTTCAACCCGTACTCTCGTAGGCCTTCGGCCATTGAGCTGATAGCGGAGCGTAGGAATGTCAGCTTCTGGGCTAGCAGATTGACGTCGCGGTTCTCAAAGTACTCGCCTTCGTCAGACACATACAGGTTGGAACAGTATTGCTGTCGGAGCGCTGCTTGGCTTTCTCATAATATGGAACGGACGTTGTCAAGCGTCTGAGCCTGGGGGTTTACAACAGACAATAAGACAACAATTAGAATAGTTTTCATTAGATTGAGTTTGCTTAGAGTTGCCTCTCGAGCTTTTCGAGAACTCCGAGTTCTTCCTTCATCCAGCTTTGTTCTATGGCAGATTTAGTCATGGAAGTTGGTAGTCGTCGGTAAAAACTTGTGCCATGTCTTTGGAAACAGCACCAGCCTCGATCGCGGTGGACATCATTTGCTCTGCGCGTTGGGAGGCCAGCTCTTTGCCCTGCGCGGCGGGGTGTACGAGCGTAAATGCAGCTTTTGCGGCCAGAGATCGGGGATGCTCGCGATCCATGCTCATGTCAACCAAGCTATAGGCAATTCCGATGGGCAAGTCGGTCATCGACCAGGATTGATTCTGCCCCTCGACCCGCAACGTAAGACGATCGGGCGAAGCTTCCACAAACGAGACAGGTGTCGATTTCCCAACGATAAAAGTTTCTGCGCCTTTCATGCCGTCTATCGCTCGATGCAACGCTTCACCGAACTCCTGAGCTAATTGCTCAACAGTTACCAGACGCGCAAGTTGCTCGGTCTGTTGTGGTGTCTTGGCAAGTGATCGAGCGTCGTCGAGTTGCTGAGCGGCCTCCGCATATTGCTGCTGGCCGATCGCCTTACGCACCGCCAGCATCGCGCTCGACCACTGTTCGCGCTCGCCAGCGGTCAGCGAAACCGGCTCTGGTACCAACTCTGGCTCCATCTCGATTACCGTCCGCGGTACACTTGGATTGTCCGCCGGAGCGACGTCCACAACCATTTCTGCGTCCCTATCCATTGTGGGAACCCTGTTGGGCATAGCCGGCATGGTATCGCTCGAGTTCGTGTCGCTCGGTGCGGGCATGCCTGGGACCACAGCAGTCGAATCAAAGCCTGGTACCGACGGCAATCCGCTGCGTCGCGGAGAACTTCGATCGGCAACTGGATCGGCGGCAGGAAGCAAAGAATTTGTGGGATCGGAAATCGCTGCAGGTGTGCCTACTGGTTTGGCGGCCAAAGTCGAATTCGAGGCTGGTTGCATCAGCCAATAAGCGATGCCTAGCACGACGCCCAACGCGGATAGAGCGCTGACCGCTCCCCACAAGAGACCTCGCTCGCGCTTTTTTCGCAAGCGCGCGGCAGTCGAAATAACTAGCCGAGCCTCACTCACAGGTTGGCTGATCGCTGGGGTCTTTATTTTGCGAGCGCTGAAAGATTGGCTAGAGGCTGGTTCTGAGCTGGGGCCTTCCCGTTCGCCGACCCCCACATCGGTTGCTAGGGTTGAAACGCTAGTCGGTGTGAGCAAGTTCCGCAATTTGGCGAAATCTTCCTGGTAGCGCGAGTTCAAAGCGGCGGTGCCGCTGGCTGCATAATATTCGGCTGCGCGAAATGGCGCGTGTGGATCTCCGCTGGGAAGAAGAGTGCGCAGTTCGCGCAGATCCCAAGTCGAGGTCTGTTGCGAAGAAGGTGAAGCCGGAGCGCCTACTGCTGTGGGATTCTTGGCAGCGGACTGGTCTGTTAGTTCCGACGCTTGCTTTGTACCGGACCTCGCGACCGCTTGGCCGTAGAGGGCTTGCCACTGTCGGTCGTAGCGTTGCTTTCGTTGGGGATCGAGCAACTGTTGCTTGCCGAACTCGAATAGCTTTCGAGCGCGCTCGACTCGCTGGCGCTGAGCGGCATCGGTCGCATTGGCGCCAGCTTGGATTTGGCTTGCCAGCCGACGAAGAGCCTGTTCAATTACCGGCGCGTCTCGCTCCAGCGGCTCAATCCCCAGGAGCGAGTATAAATCGGGAAAACGTTCTGGCGTCGAGGGGTTGCTGTCAGACACTTTGGATTCCCTCGCAGGACTTCTCCACTAAGCATTCAAGCTGTCGATGGCTTGTTCCAGCTTGGCTTGGGGGGGCATGCCTCGGAAAGTTTCGGCGATCTCACCGTTTTTGATCAGGAGCAGCGTGGGAATGCTCTGAATCCCGTATTGGCTGGTCACTTGAGGGTTTTCATCGATGTTGATCTTACCAACTTTTACCGACCCAGAGTACTTTTCAGCCAATTGGTCAATCAGTGGGGCAATCTGTCGGCAAGGGCCACACCAGGGGGCCCAGAAATCGACCAATACGCCTTGTGCGGCTTCCAGGACTTCTTGTTGAAAGTTGTCGTCGGTTAACTCGACCGTATGCTGACCCATTTGTTTTCGGCTCCGTGTAAATTGACCAAATAGCTAGAATGCAATCATAGGCATCATGAGCCAATCGTCAATCGACCAACGGCTAAAAATGGGTTGTTTGGACCGTCCGCAGGTCGACATTCGGGAGCGGCGCTGAGCTACTTAAAAAACTTTGCTTCCTGCCAGGCAAGCTGGCAGGGGAGCCAAACCGAGCACCTAGAACCTAGAACCAAGAACCAAGAACCAAGAACCAAGAACCAAGAACCTACATCAACTCCCCACTCAATTCCCAGACGCTGTGATAGGCGTCGTGCAATTCGAAATATTCGATCAGCTCGCGATAAAATGGATGATGGGCCAACGTGGCGCTGTCCCCCACCACGCGCAACAGCCGTTTGGCGCGAGTCAAGGCGACGTTGGTGCGGCGTGTGTCGGACAAAAAGCCGAGCTCGCCAATCGTATTGCTACGAACAAAGCACAACACTACCGCCTCTTTTTCGCGACCTTGAAAGCCGTCGACCGTGTCAATCTCCAACTCGTCGACCTGCAATCGATTGCGCAGTAGGCGAACTTGGGCTGCGTAAGGTGCAATTACCGCAATTTGGCTTGGGGCAAGTCCCAGATCGAGCAACTGCCCGACCTGATGGATCACCCAACTCGCCTCACGCGGATTGCACTTGCTCTGTCCATCGCGTTCGAGTTCTTCGTGCCACTCGGCGCCGGCGGTATCCCAGAACTCGATGATCGGCAATTGGCTGGCTAGTTCCTTGTGTGGCACCAAGTCGGCTAGCGTATGAGCTTTCACCGACGCATCGGCGACCAGCTCCCCGTCGTAGAATTGATCGCTGGAGAAAGCCATGATCGTTTCATGCATGCGATATTGAACCACCAAGCGTTGATAGACTTGTTGACCAAATTGCTCGATCAGGCGTTCCATCAGGCTGCGTGAAAAGCCTTCGCGGGCTGCTTCGGTCGAGACGACCGTGGGGGGCAATTGGCAATGATCGCCTGCCAAGATCAATCGATCGGCCCGCAACATGGCTTGCCAAACCGTCGGCTCGGTACATTGGCAGGCTTCGTCGATGACCACCAAGTCGAAGTGGCGATCGCCGAGCAAATCGTCATCGATGGTGGTCGTCGTACAGATCACATCGGCTGAATTGATAATACTCTGGATGGTGCTGCGCTCGAGCGCTCGCGCCTGTTGTCGCAATCGTCCCGCTTCGGCCTGCAATTCGCCGCGCACGCGATTGTCGCTGCGTGAACGAGTTGGCTTAGAGGCGGACTGCGTCAATTTGTCGATATCGCGCCACATCTCGCGTACGACCTGGCTCATCCGATCCGCCTCGACCAATTCATCGAGCGTATGCCCACGCAGCGCTTCGAAGACTCGCGCCGGATGTCCTACGCGCAGGACGCTCGGCATGCGCGCCACCAAACGTTCGAGCAGATTGTCCACGGCGGTATTGCTGGGAGCGCAGGCCAGCACGCGCTGCCCCATCTGCACAGCTTGAAAAATGATCTCGGAGAGTGTGGTCGTTTTGCCAGTACCCGGCGGTCCGTGAATGATGGCCACGTCGCGAGCCGACAAGGCAAATCGCACGGCGGCTTGCTGTGGCGGGTTGAGTTCACTTGCGAATTCGATCTTTGGCGGATTGTCAAACCGCGGAGTCTGTTCACCCAGTAGACAATCGCGCAGTCTGCCCTGCGCACCGGTCAAATTGCGGGCCGATGCCATGGCGGACAGTTGGCGACGGCGCGTACTTTCGTCGGGGGATAGATCGAGCCGAAAACGCTCGGGTTCTGGCCAACGATCGACGGCGATCTGAATCACCGTCGAGGTGCGGCGACTGATTACCCCCGAAACGCCATCGTCGTTGGGATCGCCGTTGTCGGTCAGCACCACGGGAGAGCCAACTTTCAGTCGATTCATTGGCAGGCGAGCCGAGTTGGCCTTCACCAAGTCAAGCAGATATCTGCCAGCTAGACCGGTGCGGTGATCGGCCAATTGTAAATTGACGATCGTCTCGCCCGTCCGCTCGGCATCGCCGCTGCGCTGTAACTTGCGACGATCGGCCATGCGTTGGCGTTCCGCCTCCCCCTCCATCGCTAGCCAGCGCTGAAGTTGAGCGAAGTAGGCATCGTGTGCATAGCTCATCGTGTTTCCTGCGTCTGTGGTTCCGCAGGTACTATCCACGACGCGAGGTAGCCTATGCAAAACGTGCTAACGGCCCCAGTCAACGCCAACCAGGGGACCGAGATCACCCAGTCGAAGCGAGGCGCGACAAATTGGGCCAGCATGAGAAGCACGAAGCCGCCCGCGCAGCCAACCAACGACGCCAATTGCCCGACGCGTCGAGTCAAAACGCCCAAAGCGAACAAGCCTAGGATCAAGCCCGCCGAGAAGCCGGCAATTTTTAATGCGTTGCTCACCACCGTGTCACCGAAGTTCTGAGCCGACATACCGATGAGGATCTGCAATAAACCGAATCCAACTGCTAGATAGCGCGTCAGCGCCAATAGCGCATCGGGCCGCAGCTCGCGCTGAGCTCGCTGGCGAATCGGAATAATGAAATCGTTAATCACCGCCGATGCGGATGAATTGAGCGAGCTCGATAGAGTTGACATGGCCGCCGCCATAATGGCTGCCAACATTAGGCCAACCAGTCCAGTGTTCTTGGGAAAGACATGGATAATGAAATGCGCGAAAACTTGGTCCGCTTTCTCCGGCATATCAGCCAAGTTGGCTTGTGAATAATAGGCTGCCAGCTCGACGCCTATGAAAAGAAATAATGCAAACTGCGCCAGTACCACAAATCCGCTAGCCAACAGTGCGCGCCCCGCATCGCGCTGGCTGCGAGCACTCAAATAACGCTGCACCATCATTTGATCGGTACCGTGCGTACCGATAGTCAAGAAGGCACCACCGAAGACTCCTCCCCAAAAGCTGTATTTAGCATCCCAGTCGAAGTCGAGCACCTGCAGCTTGTTGTTCGCCTCGCAAAACTCCCACAGAGCGCTCCAACCACCCGGAATGTTAGCGACTATCACAAAAATGCTGGCAACGCCTCCGAGCATGTAGATCACAAACTGTATGCAATCGTTCCAGACCACCGAACGCATCCCGCCAAAATAGGTGTAGACGATCGTCACCACGCCGACCACGAGGGCGCTCAGTGGCAATGGCCAGCCGACCAAAATCTGCAACACACTGGCTGCCAAATAGAGTCGCAAGCCATCCCCTAAATTGCGTGCTACCAAGAAGATCAACGAAGCGGTGCGCTTGGTCTTCTCCCCAAATCGTATTCCGAGTACCTCATAGGCACTCGACAGCGTGCCGCGGAAATAGAGCGGCAGGAGCCATTGCACTACGATCCAGCGACCGCAAATATAGCCCATGGCCATTTGCAAAAACCGCATGCCGGTCGGGCCATACCCCTCCCCTGGAACCGACAGCACGGTGGCTGTGCTAGTCTCCGTAGCTACGATCGACCCTAATATTGCCCACCACGGCAGGCTGCGATCTCCGAGCAGATAGGCTTCGACCGAAGTGTTCTTGCCGCTCAGATAAAGCCCCAAGGCGATCGAACAACCGACGGCGACAACTAACACAATTAAATCGACGGAGCCGATGGCGGACGACATGTATCTCTCCGAAGGGGGCGCAGGTAGAACCGTGAATAACAGGCGACCATACTAGCAGACGGTGCGATAGCCGGCAGCCTCAAAGGGTGTAAAATGGGCGATACTATCGAGTTGTCCGTAGTGGACGAGGCTACGAGTCCCCGGCGGATAGCCAAACAGACCGGCTCGTAGGCTCGCCCACCGCTGCGCTGGCGTTAAATTAACAATTCCCAATAACTCCTACCCCACGGTATCTCCTTGAACTCTCCCCCAGACCACCTGGCCGCGATGACAACCGAACTGCGCAACGAGGCCTCGGCCACCATCGATGCGGCATCGACGCTTGAAATTGTCGACCTGATCAACCGCGAAGATCAACTGGTCGCTAAGGCCGTAGCGGCCGAGCGCGAGTCCATTGCGGCAGCTATCGATGTCATCACGCAGCGACTGCGGCAAGGGGGACGGCTGCTTTATATCGGTGCGGGAACCTCCGGCAGGCTGGGGGTCTTGGATGCATCGGAGTGTCCGCCAACCTTCAATACTCCCCCCAGCATGGTCGTTGGTATTATCGCCGGGGGCCGCGAGGCGCTGACCAACGCCATCGAAGGAGCCGAGGACAATCCACAATTGTCCATCGACGATCTGCAAGCCCACCAGCTAACCGAGCGAGATGTTCTAGTTGGGATCGCAACTAGTGGGCGAACGCCGTACGTCATCTCCGCGCTACAATACGCCCGCTCGATCGGTGCCGCCGCTATCGGTCTGGCTTGCAACGCCCAATCGGAAATGGCCCAAGTCGCCGAGATTATGATCACTCCCATCGTTGGCCCCGAGGTCCTCAGCGGTTCCACTCGACTCAAAGCGGGTACCGCGACCAAATTGGTATTGAACATGCTGACCACCGCAAGCATGATCAAACTCGGGAAAACCTATGGCAATTTGATGGTCGACCTGCGCGCCTCCAACGTCAAACTCAAAGCGCGCAGCGTTCGCATCGTGCAGGCGATCACCCACGTCTCGCCCGAACGAGCGACGGAGTTGCTGCAAATGAGTGCGGGCGAAGTGAAGACCGCAATTGTGGTAGAATTGAATCAGGTTACCCCCGAACAAGCGCGCCTGCGGCTACAGCAGGCCAACGGGCACCTAAGAACTGCACTCGAAGGATAGTCGCTGATCTGTTGCTTGGGCGTCCCTTTGTAAACATTGACACACCTTAAGAACCTAGAGACTAGAACCTAGAACTAAGAACCAAGAACCAAGAACCAAGAACCAAGAACTAAGAACTAAGAACTAAGAACTAAGAACTAAGAACTAAGAACTAAGAACTAAGAACTAAGAACTAAGAACCAAGGTCAGCGACTATCTGCATGGAAACCAATTTGGATAGCCCACGACTAGTCATTGGCATCGATGCCGGCGGGACGAAGACGAGCGCCTGGCTCGGCCGGGTTCGCGCGTCGCCGCCGCCTGGGAAACCAGACCAACACGCGAAAACCTTGGAGCCCCCTGCCGCTGCACGCGACCAAGTCGAAGTGCTCGGGCAAGGATTGGCTGGACCGGGAAACCCGCGTGCAGTGGGGTTTGAGGCCGCGACCGACAACATGCGTCAAGCAGTTGAAGAAGCTTTCGCTCGCGCTCCGTGTGAGATGTCTCCCGCAGCCGCCCTTTGCATTGGTGCCGCTGGGGCTGGACGCCCTGAAGAACAAGCCCGATTGGAGTCGTGGTGCATGGCAGCGGGATTGGCCTTGCGCGTAAAGGCAACCGGGGATGCGCGCCCAGTTCTGGCAAGCGCATATGCCGATCGTACTCTAAGTGAATTAAAAAACATGTACGGCATCGCATTGATCTGCGGAACCGGCTCGATGGCTTGGGGCTGCGACGCGAGCAGCGAAGCGCGCTCCGGTGGCTGGGGGTACCTGCTGGGAGATGAAGGGAGTGGCTATTGGATCGCCCTAGAGGGGCTGCGCGCGGCCTGTCGCTCGGCGGAAGGGCGAGCCCCCGACACACGGCTGTTGCCCGCATTCATGGACCGCTTGCAATTGAGCTCACCAACCGGTTTGATTGACGCCATCTATGGCGAGAAGTTCGATCGTCGCAGAATTGCATCCTTGGCGGAAGTCGTGGTCGCAACAGCAGAGGGGTCGAACGAGCAACCCAATGCAGGCGAGCCCGATGGAGTTGCAGCGACGATTGTCGAAAGGGCAGCCTGCGAACTGTGCGAACTCGTCCGCAATGTGGCTGGGAAACTGCAATTGGGTACTCGGCCATGGACGTTGGCGATCACCGGCGGAGTATTGCTGCATTCAGCAAGCTTGCAGAGTAATCTTCAAAGGCAACTCCAAAGCTTGGGAGCCCCCACAATCGTTCCTGTGGCAAGTCCTGTGCAGGGCGCTCTATTTCTAGCGGCTAGTATATTAGATTGACAACTTCGACTAGTGCTTCGACCGCTTTTAAACTAAGGGTAGTGGACGAGGTTACGAGTCCGATTGATTCGTAATACGTTTGGGACTCGTAACCTCGTCCACTACCTTCAACCTTAATTCTTAGCTGTAACAGACCACTATTGGATCGCGACGGCAGCGCGCAGTTCGGCGCTTTCGCGGGCCGCTTGGAGCAGCCTCAGGCTGAGGTATACGTCCTCCAAATCCCCCATCTTACGAACCAGGCTGGTTACCGCGCGATGGAACTGAGTCAGCAACTGTTGGCCGACAGCCATCTCCGATTCGAGTGACTCTTGGTGTCGCCCCGCTTCGTCGAACCAAATCAGACTGTTTGGCAAGTCGACGAAGGCAAGTCCCTTTTCGCAACAGACCTGTACGGCCGCCGGTGGACGAAAGGCAATCGCTTCCTGCCATGCGGGCGGAATGTAGGCACCACAGCTAATTTGGGCAATGGTTGAATTGCGAGGAGCTCCCTTGGCTGATAGGTCGAGGCTCAGCGATTGATAGTCAGTAGCCGCTTTGCCGGTCGAGAAAGCCGTATCGGGTTGGTGGGCGTGATGAAAAACGCTTTGAATCGACTGCGGCCCGCGTCCTACGATAAAACAACACCAGTCGATCAACTCCATCAACTCGCGATCGGCCCGCCCGGACAAGCTGCGGCGATTGCGCTGAACATCGTCGTTGTTGCAAGTCAGCCGGCGATGGCAAAACAATATTTGCGGTTGGCCTAAGCGGGTGGCGATCAGCTCCTTGAGTCGCAGTGAAGCCGGCGCGTAACGTCGCGGAAACTCAGCCATAAACGCAACACCTGCACCGTCGACCAGTTGTTTCAAATGCGCCGCGCGCTGTGGGTCGAAATCGACTTCGCTACCACAGTAGATCGCCTTTCCGTAGTCGCAGGCAGCCACCAGCGGTGCGATGCCATACCAATCGCTTTCGAGCATCATGATCGCATCGATGCAGTCGCTACTGAGCATTTCGCGAAAGCCATCGAAGCGTTGGGCGTCGAATTCGCGAGCTACGCTTTCTGAAAAGGCCGACACCGAACTGTAGACGCCGCAGACCTCAAAACGGTCTTGCAGCATGCGTAACGCTGGGAAATGGCGATATTGCCAGTCAGAGGAGAGACCAATCAGTCCGAGCCTTAGTCTCATAGAACAGTCCAAAAATAGTTGAAACACCCCATCGTCGCCCCCCCGCAGGGGTCCGTTTGACGAACAGTGGAAAAAATGATTTTACCCGAAATTCGGGAATGATTCCTAGCTTTTTCGGCATCCGGCCATTTTGTGTGGTTGGAAAAAGTGCGACATTTCCAATGTTTTCTTGCGAATTTCGCTCGTTAGGGAGCCCTCTGGCTCCAGCGTCCAATGATAGCATTCCGATTGCAACCGGTGGTGGTGGGACGTGGGACGGCTAGTTGTCAGCTCAACTGAGTTGCGTATACTCGCCTCCAACTTTTACCGTTAGACGCCACGCAATCGCTAAAGCTTTTGCGTTCTTCCCAAATACAACTTGAACCTTATCGTATTGACGACTGGGAAGTCTAACTCGGAAATCCTATTTGCGCGCTGGCACTTGAAGCTGTTGGACCAGCCGCTAGACGCTCCGATCTGCTTCGAGAGGCTTAGGCAGTCGCCTAACGCGAAGTGGGTTTAGCCGATAGCGGGTTAGCGATCAAGCGATCGGGTCACTTCGAGCCTGCAAATGGGTATCCAACTAATTGTCTTTTCAAGAAGGGATGACAAGTTATGGTACATGTGGCACTGGCCTTTCTATTGGCAGTAACAGCCGGAGGGAAAAGCGCTCCAGATTACGAAACGGCTTTGGCCGAATCGCAACAGGAGTGCAAGCCGCTAGTAGTCCTGATCGGCGCACCCTGGTGTGCCTCCTGCCAAGTCATGAAGCGGGAAACGATCGAACCGATGATGGAGTCAGGTAAATTGGCGAATGTCGTGGTGACGTTCGTCAACAAGGATGAACGGCCCGAGTTGGCCCAACAGCTCATGAAGGGGGAAACCTTACCTCAAATTGTTGTCTTCGCCAAGCAAACGGGTGGATGGAAACGCTTCAGCTTGACTGGAATGCAAAGCCAAAGCCGCATGGCGCAGTTATTGGATCGAGCGTCCCCAGCCAAAACGCTACGCTAGCACACCAAGCTAGCTGTCCCAGTTCTTGCAACAGTCAGCTCTGTTTCAAGCAACCAGCTCAGCACTAGTCGCTCGCAGTCTAGTTGAGCTCATGGTATTCTGTAAAAAAGCAAAGAACGGCCGATGTCATCAGCGCGAATCGGCCGTTTTTTGTTTGCCTTCTTCCCCCAAAGTAGCTCGGTGGTTCCCCATCGAGAGTCACAGCGAAACGTAGCTCGGTGGTCCCCCACCGAGAATCACGGCGGAGACCGCCGCGCTACCTTACGCATCTCAGAGATTTTTCGTAGCAACACGGAGGTTGGGAAATAGGTTGGTATACTTTAAGTCATCATCCTACGACCTCTCCGAACAACGACCTCTAAGAAAAACGCTTGGCTATCTAGGCTATGGAATTTTCCAAATCGACTCGGCACTTGATTCGTCGCAACGAACCTCTAGCACCGTATACTTGGCTGCAAATTGGGGGCAATGCCAGCCTGTTTGCCGAACCCAATTCGCTGGAAGAGTTATCTCAACTACTTGCCGACGCCCATCGGCTTTCGCTCCCAGTACGTTTGCTGGGAAGTGGATCGAACATCCTCTGCCGCGAGAGTGGCTTTGATGGACTTGTGATCAGCCTGTCGACGGCCGAACTGAGCAAGATCGAGATTCGTGGCGAGCGATTGATTGCCCGCGCCGGTGCGCGGCTCAACCACGTCATTTCCGCAGCCGTCGGTGCCGGGCTGTCGGGCCTCGAGCATCTGGCCGGTATTCCCGGTACCATCGGCGGAGGGGTCGTCTCCAATGCCGGAGTCACGAACGATGATCTCGGTAGCCACGTCGACCGCGTCACCATCATCGTTCGCGACGGAAAAATGGCCAACCTAGATCGACGGCAATTGCAGTTCGGCTTCCGACGTAGCAACCTAGACGATATGGTCATTGCCGAAGTGGAATTGGCGCTCGAACCGATGGACTCCGCCGAATTGACGCGGCGCATGCAGACCAACTGGATCGTCAAGAGCAAGAACCAGCCCCAAAGCGGCACGCGCACCGTGCAGGCCTTCATTGAGCCCGACGGTGCCAGCCTAGCCGACTTGCTTGAAGCCGCCTCCGTGCGCGGCTTAGCCGATGGCGAAGTCTGCCTCAGCGCCCAACATGCGGGCTACATCACCGTCTCGGGACAAGCCACCAGTGAGCAAGTGCTTGCATTGATGGAGCGAGTTTCGCGGGCTGTCGAGATTCATAGTGGAATCCAGTTGCAGTCACCACTGAAAATCTGGTAAGCATATTGGCTAGGGTATTGTTTTCACGAACGTGACCAATCGAGACGGCGGAGCCGCAGCAATTAACAGCCATGGATAAGGCCGGAAATCAAGACATGCGAAGCATAATTGCGCATGTCGTTCAACATATCCCGGGTGGTGCCTTGCTGTTCGCCGTTGGGACGCTGGTAGTCTTAGGCTATTTCGGCTGGTACTACTACGGTGCCGATCACCTTGACCAAGCTTTTTACTCGTTGCGGTTGGAAAAACTGGTGGTTACGCCACAGCCGGCCTGGATCAAATCGCCAGTTGCCGAGGAGGTCTACCAGAACGGAAGACTCGACCGAATCTCGCTATTAGACCCTCGCGCTACCGCCGCAGTAGCCCGAGCCTTTGAGACACACCATTGGGTCAAGACCACCAGCCGCGTTTCTAAATCGATCGGCAATCGCGTCACCGTCGATCTAATCTATCGTCGTCCGGCCGCTATGGTGTCGTACGAAGAGCACATTAACGAGTCCGATCCGAACGACGTCAAACTCTTCTTCTATCCCATCGACGAGGAGGGAACCGTTCTGCCAGGTGCCGATTTCAGTCGCGAAGATGTGTGGAATTACTTCATGATCTTCGCTCGCGATGCGAGTCCTGCCGGCACAATTGGCATGCCCTATGGCGATGTACGCATTACGGAAGCGTTGCGTCTGTGTGAGTTCTTGCAACCGCAGCGCGACACCTTTCAATTGCAGGAGATAACGGTCCAGCACGACAATTTGGCCTCTGGTGCCAGCCCATGGATTCTAACGATTAGCACGCGTGACCGCACGCGTCAGATCATCTGGGGCCATGCCCCGCGAGCCGAGGGCACTGGCGAGCTCCCTGCCGAGGAGAAGCTGCGACGCATGGTGGCGTGGCTCAAACAACCGCTTCCGACCAGCCCAGGCGAAGTCCACCGCATCGATTTGCTTTCACCTACTTCGACCGCCACCACGCCCGTCTCACGCCGCCAGTGACTTTGGACTGCTGCGAGTTCTCGCAGCTTTGGCCTGGAGTTCGGTCCGCAGCGCATAGATACCAAACGGCAAAAACCATGTTGGCAGCGCAGGATTTTTTCGAGTGCTCCGAGTTCTCGTGTATCCTTTAAAGTATCGACACACTTCCTACTTCGCTCAACCCACCGGCCGACAATTCCTTTCACCGTAAAAGGGTTCATTGCCATGCAACTTCCCTCAGTTCAATCCAGTCTTATTTGCTCCCTTGTTTTAGTTCTGACGACGATGATCTCCGCCGGTTCCTTGTCGGAGGCCGCAGACGCCAACGCGCTGCTGCGAGTCGGAGTTGCTGAACACGACATTACCCCGCCGGTGGGATTTCCGATGGCCGGCTACTATTACGAACGGTTAGCCGAAGGAACGATCAATCCGTTAAAAGCCAAAGCGGTCGTCTTTCGAGAAGGTGACACGGCGGCCGCGCTGGTGGTCTGTGACTTGATTGGCGTCAGCACCGATTTATCAATGGAAGTTCGTAAACTGGCATCTGCCCATACGGGTATTCCGGCAAGCAACATTGTGATCGCGGCAACCCACTCACACACCGCGCCGGACTACATGAAGGAACTGTGTCTCTATCTGAGCAAAGAGAAACAGGAGCCGCTGCGGGAAAAGTACATGGAAACGCTAATCCAAGGGCCGGTCAGCGCGATCGTCAATGCAGATGCAAACGCCAAACCCGCTTCGTTGGCTAGTGGCGTGGCCACTCAAGCGACACCCGTTTCCTTCAATCGCCGCTCCGTGATGCGGGATGGCAGCGTCCAGACCTGGCAATCCGAGAGCAATCCCAACCGTCTCCGCGCCGCAGGGCCGATCGATCCCCAGATTGGCTTGCTCGCGATCCGTGATGCTAGCGACGGAACTACGCGTGGCATTTTGAGCAATTTCGCGTTGCACTGCGACACGGTCGGCGGAATGAAGTGGAGTGCGGACTACCCATTTTTCATTGAACGTACGCTGCGCGAGGCATTGGGCTCGGATATAATCTCAATTTTCGGCAACGGTTGCTGCGGTGACATCAACCACTCGAACCCGGCTTCGAGCGAACGGAATAAATCGGATTTCATCGGTAATTCCCTTGGCGATTCGATCCGTGATCAACTCGCTGGACTGACGGCGATCGAGCAGACGCACTTGGCGGTGAAATCGGAAGTGTTGCAATTGCCGTTGGAAGAGGCTACGGCTGAGCAAGTGAACCGCAGTATCCAGACCCTCGAGCTCATCCAAAACGGCAGCAAGGTCGATTTTCTTACCCACGTCATGGCGTATAAGAAACTGATTCTCGATCAATTTCGTCATCAACAGCCCACCGCGAAGAGCGCCGCTTATCTAACGTGGGGTAGAAGTCTTTCGCTGGCTGGGATCGGCGAAACACTCCCCGTCGACGTGACCGTGATCACCATCGGCGATGCGCTCGCCATCGTCACCCTTCCGGGCGAGGTGTTTGTCGATTTGGGACTCGCAATCAAGCAAGCCTCGCCGTTCCGTACCACGATTGTCGTGGAACTAGCCAATGTGGTTGAAACGATCTATATCCCTCACCGCGCCGCCTACGCTGGCGGTAGCTATGAGGTCACTAATTCGACCGTGATGCCCGGCAGTGGCGAAATGCTAGTGGAATCAGCCGTCCGACTGTTACGACAAGCGGCCAGCGAGAACGAAAAAGTAGCAGCGACTCAAGCGGCTTCAATAGACAAACCGTAGTCCAGTGATTCTTTGGACTGCTCCGAGCTCTCGGAGCTTTGGCCTGGAGTTCGGTCCGCAGCGCATAGATACCAAATGGTGAAAATCAGCTTGAAGCACTTCGGGTGGATGTTGCTGGCTCGAGTCGGTGCGCGGTGCAGGATGTACTCGGGTCCATCCGCATTGGTGACCTGAAAGTTTCCGGTTGGTTTGGACTTAGGAGAGGGCCAAAGCGGTAATAAATTCCCGCACTCCAAAGCTCAGTCGTCGATCCGCAGAAACGTCGCCGCGTTGCGCCACGCTATCTTCTCGTAGTCAGCCTCCGGGAGCGACTCCAGGTCTGCGAGTTTTACCAGCGATGGACCGACATAGTCAAACGGCATGTGCGATCCGAACGCGATAGCTTCAACTCCCAATGCGGCGATCAACTTGGCGACGTCTTTCCGCAGCAAGACATGCAAGCGCGCGAAATCGATTAGGCAACGGCCCTTCAGTCCTGCCTCCGCCAAGCTGGGGCCGTCGAGGCCGATCCAGTTGATTAGTAAAAACCTTAGTTGCGGATGCGCCTGGGCGACTTGCAGGAGTGTCTTGATCTCAAAATCCTCGGCTATGTCCCAGTGATGGCGCTGACGGCGATCTTCGAAGCGTTGGGTCAGTACGACGGGGAGTCCATAGTCGGCGATACTTTCCAAAGCCGCTTGTCCATAAGCATCAACAAGGCTGTAACCGTGATGGGCTGGAACCAACGTCACCGCTTTCACCTTCCAGCTTACGACGGCTTCCTCCAGGTCGTGCTGCCAACCGGCATATTTTGGATTCACCGTCGCTACCGGAATGAACCGCGAACTGTGCGCATGGATGTCCTCGATCAGCTCCTGATTTCCGCGATGCGCATCGCGATAAAACACAGCGTTTAACGACGAAACCAGCGCGCGATCGATACCGTTGTGATCCATCAGCTCGACCATCTTGGCCGCGTTTCTAAAATGGAGTTGACGAAATGGGTAATGGCCTAGGAAAGCGTTGATATCAATAATCATGTGCGTCTCCTCTCCAAAATCTTCTGAAAGTTTCGCCAGAAAATATCTTCTCGTTGGCTGGGTGTCAGTGCCGCCGATAGGATTTTCCCCACACAGCCTTCCATGGTCAGGTCCGTTGCGAACAATACTCGCTCGTGCCCAAGTTCCTGCACGCACATTTCGATCGTGTTGTTTTCAAGCACACTGCCGCTGGTATCCACGTACACGTTGGGGCAGTCGCGGAGCGCTTTGATAGCCCATTCCCAATCGCCTCCACCGTTCACATGGCCTAAGATCAATGACAACTCTGGGTAGCGGCCCGAGAGCATACAGAAATCATGCGAATCAGAGATCTGTGGTTGAGCCGCTTGGGTGCGTGCGTCGGTCACATGGCCCGAATGGCCGAGCAGAGGTATCCCATGAGCGATGCAACGCTCTGCAACGGGGAAAACGATAGGGTCCGAGTACTTGAATTGATTATAGAGCTTCACTCCAATCATTCCGCCCTCCAAACAGCGGTCGATTTCATCCAGGGCGGCGGGGCCGTTTCCCGGTTGAATAAAGCAGAACCCGGCGATGCGCTCAGGATACCGCTTCATCGCGGCCAATACCGAATTGTTGACATCGCGAACTTCGCTATTGCCAGCCTGCTTGCCACCCGTGATGGGGCGTGAGCAACACAGCATGTCGATACCTAGCTTTTCTGCTGCCTCGACCAAGTCTTCCGTTTGGCTCCAATCCGCACCGGGCTCATGTAGCGCTTCCATCACGTGGTTGTGAACATCATATTTACGCATGGCGCGCCATCCGCTCGGCAAACCTTCTCCTCCAGGCAGAGACGCCTTTTGCATTGCAGGAGAGTCCTCTGCTGCTACACTGGCTGAGGGCAATTCGGATGAGATGGCAACGGCGGCAGCACCGATCGCCTTCAGTGTTTCTCGGCGATTTCTATTCATTGTATTAACCTCTAGGGACTATCGTTTTTCGACAGGCAATTTAGCGTTCCGCCCGAGTGGTCCACTCGACGCGGACAGCACCCGAATGCTCGCGCTGCGGAAACGAAGCGAATTGCAAATGCTGCTTTTTAGAATCGAATTGAAACCCTGGCCCTTCGCCGACCGTCAACCACAGTTGATCACCTCGAGTTTCAGCCGCAACCAGCGTGTAAGGGTAGACCCAGCCATCGGCGGTGACGACGCGAACGACGTCGTCCTTTTCGGGAACTGGCAGACTGGTGGCGGCCACGACCAACACACACGTTTCAGTTGCTTGAAGCGGCACACTACACGGGCCGGTCGAATCAAGGTGATAATTCTCACTCGTCCATCCTCCTTCCCCCAGACTGAAAGCATATTCGACTGCCGCGCCACGAAGCGACATGACTCCGTAGTCGCCCCGAAAAGTAACGGCATGCCGACCGGCAGGGATCGCCACCCCCGCTTGAGCTCCGATCACGATAATATCTGTTCTATCGCCAATGGCGACTCGCACGGCGATTGCGCCATCGGACAACCTGATGCGCTCGATAGAGGTTAGAAACGGTTTCTCTTGGTGAGGCTCGATTACTGAAACAAAATTGCTTGGCCTGTCCTTGGCCTCGCGTCGAAGGAGCATAAATGGTCGGTTGAATTGGTCGAGTTTGCTATCGTCCTCGCCCGCTGGGCGAATCGCCGGATTCATGCCGGTAATGAGTTGGCTCCCATCCTCGGGCAGAATAGAAACACGCAAGCCTGGACCTTCGCCGCTCGCAGCACGGAAGCTAATTGGTATCGCCTCGTTAATTGGGACGGTGGCGGCGTGCAGTTCGCGCAGAAACCCGTACGCGTAGTTGGGCTCAGCGACGCGATGAGCTTCACCTTCATTTTGAGTGGCTTTCCAGTCGAAGCCTTTCGGAAGCAGGCTGGCAATGGGTTGTAGTGCCAACTCCGTACTTGCGACGGTCTCCACGTCTGCGTCACCATGAAGGAAGTAATCGTGCGTGTCTCCTCCCCAGACTTCAAAGTGATCTATCGCGTATCTTCGCTGCCCTCCGGCCTCCACGACGACCAAGGTCCGACGATAAGTTTTTGCCGAGCCGGGGTAGCCACGAATTCCGTCGGCGCTAACGATTTGAACGCGATCGCTGCGAGCATCGAAACAGAGCAGACTTCCATCGGTGGGAGCCTGTCGACCACCGAATGCCTGGTTTTTCCCGTCGATGACGACTGTATTGTGGGCCGCAGTTGCCAGTGTCCATGCGCGGTATGCCGTATGTGTGTATCCAAGATCGGAAAGTAGTTCTTGTCCGTTGGAGAATAGTAGTAGACTTAGATTGTCGGCGTGTGCGTGGCCATATCCACCCGACCAGGTCAAGTGAAACTGTGTCTGTTCGTCTCCCTCCCCTCCGCCGATACAGGCGTGGCCGAGCGCGGGCAACAGATACGCTTCGGTTCTGTCGGTAGCTTTTCGTTGGCTTGTCGACCAAGTGTCGTGCACAGTTACAGCCCGACCGTTAGGAAGGTGCAATTCCTGCAATGCCTGCCGAGCTTGCTGCATCAAGGGGAAACTTTGAGCCAGGTCGAGATCATCGAAGCGAGAGCCGTCTTGCGGATCCGTGTAGCCCGGCGGGTCACTATATCCCTTGAGCAACTGCACGACATTCTCCAGCCCACCCAAAGTTTGAGCGGCGTAGTCCGGTGAACCTTCCGACCACGTACCGTCGTAGAAGAACTGGCTTTCTACAAAATGACGAAAGCGTCGGACTGGCTCGTGCACGTATCGCGGCTCACCGATCACGCGCCCTAGTTCCACCAATGCGCTCCAAGCCCTAGGGCTCATGTTGGTGAATGTCTCTGGGTTTGCAAGCACCTGCTCAGCAGCAGCTCGAAAGAGATCCTGTTCGATCCGCGCCTTCACATCCACCCCGCGCTCGCGAGAAAGCTGCTCGAAAACTGGATGATCTTGGAGACGGCCGTACGCTCGGATTAGCGGCGATGGGATATCCGAATAGGCCCACCAGGTCCAGCGAGCCGTCCGGTAGCCGCTGCGGAATGTTTCCGGTGGGACCGCTCCATCGGAAATCTCCTTTTGCCGATGTGGATAGTCATAGTGATAACACCAGCCGGGAAAAACTTCCGCAAAACGGTCTAGCAACACCGCCGCTCGCC
The DNA here is from genome assembly GCA_020852965.1 of Pirellulaceae bacterium. Classification (GTDB taxonomy): domain Bacteria; phylum Planctomycetota; class Planctomycetia; order Pirellulales; family Pirellulaceae; genus Aureliella. Next base: position 49,043 of record JADYZV010000008.1, read on the forward strand.
TGGCGACCGCATCGTCGTTGGTCGCTATGGCTAGTCTCGCAAGTGTTTCCGTCTGCGCCGCCAAATATTCTCTCACTTCATCATCGCGGCGAGCACCAAAGAAGTAACGGTATCCGCTGGGATCGGCCCAATACGGAAATTCAACTTGCTCTCCACGAGGGTTTCGTACCGCCACCACTGCCGACATCGGATACTTTTCGCTCGGGTATCGATGCTTACAGTAACGGCAGTAGATCTCTTCGGGGTGCTCGGGCGACCATGCCAGTTGATTCTCCTGTCGCCCTCCCGTGCAGTTGGGACAGCCGACATAACGCAGGCCCGATTGCTCGGGTACCAGCGCGATCAGCTCTGCTTCGGGCAAGCCTCTCGCCCACGCGGTCGCCTGCAGTAGCCTGGGCACTTCCTGCTCGGAGACCAGCGGTAGAAACTCGTCCGCGAGCGCGTGTTCCGCAGTGAGCCCCTTTAGGAGAATGAATATGACCAACATTCGATGCATAGAACCGATGCCTTTGTGCAATAATATGTTTGTCTGACGCATTTCACGAGTTACTTTTACGTAGACAATTAGCAGCCATTGAAGTCGTCGTTTTCGGACGGACGAACGTGCATTATGAGCCATTAAGTTAGTTGGGCGAAGTGTGACTGATCAGTTCCAAAACATTGCCTTCCGGGTCACTGAAAAACATAGCTCGGGCATTCATATCAGGGAATTCCGAAATCGTGACGTCTATGCCCAGTTCCTGGAGCCTCTCTACGTGCTGATAAAAGCTTTGAGGCGGAATCTCGAATGCCAAATGATTGAGTGTCGACCGAGTGACGTCGTGCCCAACAAATCGAATTTTGGCATGGATGTGACGTCGATAGTCAATAAGGGCTAGCAGTTGAGGATGCCCACCACGACCGAGAGGCGTATCCGTTTCGCAGATCGTCAGAAATGTAATGGTTGGCTCACCGCAGAGATCGGGAACCGCGGTTTCCATGGACAGTTCACTGTGCAGGCGAAACCCCATAACATTCATATAAAAATCACGCATCGTGGGTAAGTCGGCAACACTTAAAACGACTTCGGAAACGCATGTGATTGGAGGTGCTACTTGCATGATTTACGAATCCACAAGCTCAGTTGGTCGCATAGTGAAAATCAATCTTTGTCGGGTGGGAACGAAGCGGGAACGGAGGGACCCAATTGTCTGCTGGGCTGAAACGATTCACTCCACACGCGCTATGCGGATAGAAATCGATTGGCGTCTACTGAGCGTCAGTTTAGCCTGACGAGCGTTGGGTTGGCAAACTATATGTCGTGAAGTTGGCTAGCTATTTCGGAGAAATCGGCAAAAACCTGATTCTCCTCGCCGAATGCCACCTGGCCCCTCTGTGTCCTTTGCGTCTCTGGGGTTAAGCCCGGATTATTCATGAGTTTGTGTGAAAACGAAGTAAACGATGTTGCCGCATAGGTTTACGTCAGAGGGACAAAAAGCAGTCTGTAGTGGAATCGCGGGCCCGCAGCGTCAGCACGGACGTTTGACTCGACTGCAAAATGGCCAATCAAGACCAAATTAATTCACGCTTCTGATATTCGATTCAAGCTCAAACGTCCTTGCTGACGCTGCGGGTTATGAATAAATCCGAGTTAAATCTCCTGACGAGTGAGCCAAAGGCAATGATGCGGTTCGTTTTGTTCTTGAAACACAGAGGCACCTAGATCACAGAGTTATATTGCCTGCAGCGCTACGTTATTCCACTCACGATAGGCTATACTCCAACAATTACGACGACTGATGCTCTCATTGGCGTCAGCCGGGTTCACACTGCGGTTTCAATGAAAGCTCGCGATGAAAATTCTACTTTATCCGTTTCTGTTTACCCTCCTGTTGATACCGACAGACCAATCGGTGGCCGAGCAGCCGTCGATTTCGCTGGACGAGACGACTCGGCAGCGTTGTCTGGAGATTCTACGATCCGGGATGCGGAGCGGTGAATTCTGGCCGTCGATTCACGCCGCCGAAGGACTAACCCTGGCTGGCCACGGCGACGAAGTCATCGACTATCTGAGTGGCCAGCTCCCGGCCGAAACCGATGATCAACAGCGCTGCGGTATCGCTCGTGAATTGGTGCGAGCCGGTGATAAATCGCGCGCTAGTGTGATGCTGGATATTCTGTCAGACGACGATCCCTACGGGCACGTTCATGCTGCCGAGAGCCTGTACAAAGTGGTTGAGATAGGTGACGGATCGGCTCTACGAAAGGCGTTTGCGACTACCGACAATGTGCGATTGAAGCTGATGGCCGCTGCCGCGCTAGGGCGATGCGGCAATCCGGATGCAATGCAGTTTCTTCGCCAGTCGTTAGACAACGAAGACCCGGAAGTGTTGCGAATTGCGGTTTGGATTCTGGGACGCATTGGAAACGCGACCGACATCCCGAAGATCAGGGCTCAATTACCACGCTGTGACGAAGCATTACTGAAGGCGTATGTTCAGCATTCATTGGCTGCGTTAGGTGATGCCGAGGGGCTCAACGCACTGGCCTCAAACCTGCACGATCAAGACCCAGCAGTGAGAACGTATGCCGCCACCTTTGCCGGCGACGCTTGGGCCTTTGGCGTCGCGGATTCATTGAAACAACTTCTCGATGATGAAAATGCTGACACGGCTTATCGGGCCGCGCAGTCGCTGCTGGTTTTAAGCGGTACGGCACCGGAGTCGGCGGGCGCTGACGTTTCGACCGTAGTGTATCAAGCAACGCCCGAGCACCCTCGTTACACCGAAGGGTCGATCGTTGAGTTGAATGATGGTTCGCTGTTGTTTGCGGTCACCGAATTCCATGGCAGTGGCAGCGATTTCGCCAAGGCGCATATCGTGGGGCGTCAGTCGTCCGATGGCGGTCGGACTTGGGCGACGCCGCGCGTGCTACAAGCCAACACGGGCGGCATGAATGTGATGAGCGTCACGCTGCGACGGCTGGCGGATAATTCGATTGCCATGTTCTATCTGCAGAAAAACAGTCACAGCGACCTGGCGCCGTACCTGCGGCTCTCTACCGACGAAGCGGCGACGTTCGGAGAGCCGATCAAGGTGTCTTCAACCAGCGGTTACCACGTCGTCAATAACGATCGCGTCACGGCATTGTCGACCGGACGTCTGTTGCTGCCGGCCGCGTCGACTCCGGACGTGGCAACCGACAATCACTTTCAATCGCATTGTTTTCTGTCCGATGACGGAGGCCAAACGTGGCGGGACGGTAAAGGGAAGGTCGATGCGGACAAACGCGGAGCGATGGAGCCGGAAGTAGTCGAGTTGAAGGATGGTCGGATCATGATGCTGGTCCGGACTCAGTTGGGTTATCCTGGCAAAGCCTATTCGGAAGATGGAGGCGACACTTGGAGCCCCATGACGACCCTTGGAGTTCAGGGGCCGGAAGCTCCAGCAACTCTGCGGCGCATCCCCTCCACGGGCGATCTATTGTTGGTCTGGAACAACACCTACACCGCCGGAGCAGGTCATGGCGGCGAGCGAACTCCGTTGACGGCTGCTATATCTCGTGACGAAGGTGAAACGTGGTCCGTGGTGGACAATTTGGAGTCAGATTTGAGCCGCACGTTTTCGTATATCAGCCTGACATTTGTACGCAACCGTGCGGTGATGAGCTATTGGGACCAAGACAAAGCCGGCTATTCGTGCCGCTTTCGATCGCTGCCCGTTAGCTGGTTTTATCGTTGATCGGTTGATCGGAACTGACTCTGGGTGAAATAGCCTGTTTCAGTGACGCGATAGCGCAGCAATATCGATCTGCGAGAGGCATTGATCTCGGCAAGTTTCTATTCTGATGCACGTGGCGCGTTGGCAACACGCCTGCCGTCGATGATCAGCGCTACCACCGATCTGCTGCCAACCACCACCAACCGCTAGCGAAATATGCGCGACTGTCCGCGTCGAAACTGGCCTAGGGAAGCTCCACGACCTCTCCGCCCGCCCGTGTGACAAGCGCCGCCATCGTTTGGGGCGGCAGATCAGACGGCAGTAGAACGACGGCACCATCGCTCAACGCGACATGAAATCCACTCCCTCGCGCGTTCCCCAACCCTGCCATTGGATCTTCGGCATCGAACGCCAAGTCCTCAGGCTGCGTCCATATTACCGCACGATCCGCATCCGCTTCCACCAACATCACCGTGTTGGACATCCCATCTGTGATGTCCACTAAGCGGACCGATGTGTCATTCGTGATCACGGAATCGGGGCTGTCGATGGTCAACAGATTCGTGCGCCCAGGCGGGATCTCAGGGCGGGTTCCAGCATAGACGGAGGGCATCCTCTCCACCAAACTACGATTGTGCTCGCTATCCCATGCTTCGTCCAAATGGAACTGCTCGTACAGTTCGAGTTCGCCCAGGAACGGTAGAATATGAACTCGCCAGCTCAATCCGTGTGCGGTTGTGGGAGATTTGCCTCCGCGTAACGGAAGGTGACTATACGTGTCGTTGAAGTTATGCATCGCCAAAGCAATTTGTTTCAAATTATTGCTGTCGCTCGTCTGTGCCGCCGCGTTGCGAGCTCCCTCGATCGCCGGCAGCAACAGCGCTGGATACACGGACTGGAACGACTCTAAAGTCGCAACCACTTCATCGGCCTGAATGGTTGGGCCAGCCGAGTTGTAAATGTCTTGTAACATCCGGAGCACGTAGGCATTGGTCGCTTCGGTCGCACCGCTTCCCGCAGAGCTCGTCGCCACAGATCGGTCAATCTCAGCTTTCAGTTCATTTAAACCAAATAGAAAGGCGGGCTGAACAATCGAATGAATCTCAGCCGCCGAGGATTCCTTACTCGGGCGGATGCGAACTTGAAATAAAGGTGCTTTCGCCAAGGAGAGCGTGACGTTCATCGACGCGACTCGCGTCGCCAATGATTTCAATGGTTCGAGCTCCTCCGGCAATCCCGGAGCGGCTGACAACACCTCCGCGAGGATCGATTGCACCTTGGATGTGTCCCAAGTGAAAAACAACTCACCGCGCCCGTGGCTGGCGAGCAGGTCTGCCGAAACCACTTCAGCATTCGAAGTTGGCTTCTCCGCCACTGAGTTTTCCGTTGCGGAATCTTGAGCGATTTGTTCGAAGCGTCCCAGAACCTGCTGCACGGCGTTTTCCGTTCCGGCGACGAGAACTCCACTGGGTAACGTTGCGAAACAAACACCTTCCTCGTCACTCCGTTTCTTATACGTAGTCCGGTTCGAGATGACTTCGCGAAAGACCCCTGGCAATTGAACGTCGAGGTTCGCTCCAGCGATTGGCTTGAGCAGGATGCCCGCATTGACCATGTTGGGAGCAATCGGTAGGCAGATGAAGCCCACCGCCGATTGAACTTGATTCGGATCGACTCCCGTGACATCCATCAAGAACGACGTCGCCATTTCTCGAGGGAACTGTTTCAACGATTCGTTCCGCATGATTGCGGCCGGATCCATGGTAACTGCGGCAAATGTTCCCGCAGGTAGCAAGGGCGTCAGAGCCTCGAGCCCGAGTGACGAGCGGTATTCGATGGAACGATAACGGCCGACGATGTCGTTGAGCAATTCTGTTTGATCGAGTTTCGTGGCAATGCCGGCCAGTTCATCAAGCGTCATCAGTTTTGATTTCGCCGCAGTTCCAATGCGATCTTCGATACGGCTGCATCGCGTGAAGGCAGCCTGAGCATCGGCCCATCGCTGTTGATCTCGATAAGCTATCCCCAAATTGAATAGCACCGTTGCGTAACGCTCATTGTCAGTCCCGACCGTGGACTCGAGCATCGCGAGTGCTTCATGAAACCAACTCTCCCGTGTCTTGAAATCAGCAAAATTTTTATGACGTTGGGCGGAAGATGCAATTTCAGTCGCCAAACTTGGCGTGCCTCCCGCAATACGAATTATCTCGTCATAGGAGTGTCGCAGCTCCGTGATCGCCGCTTGGGCCGACCCTGCATTCTCGCCAGCAGCGGCCAGTTTCTCCTTGTTAGCCACCATTTGCTGTTTGGCCAACTGATACGCTTTTTGATCGGCTGTTGAGGCACCGGCTAGTTTGGCAGCCACATTCCGAAGCGCGATCAGATCACTCAGTTCAACCGGGTGTAGCGTGGGTCGACGGCGAGCGATCGCCAGGGTCTGTTCGTATGCCTGAAGCGATTTCCCATACTCGCCCGCTTCGAAGTAGCGAAACGCTAACATCCCACAATCCGTCTGTGGTGTCTGACGATAGGTGTCGATCAACTCCGCATTCTCGGACGTCAACTCGTCCTCGGCCATGTCCAAGATTGCGATTTCTACACGAACCAGCTTGGCCAACACGGTGTTCGCCAACGCGTCCTCGCCGGCCTGATCCGCTGCACGAAACTTGTCGATCAACTCGCTCTTGAGTTTAGACAAGGAATCGAAATCAGACGGCAGCTCTTCGGCCACATTCGGTTGTTGCAGTTCGCTATTTAACTTTTCGGTGTCGCCCGCTGTATCCGAATCGTTCGGGGGTGGGCTATCTGGGGCCGGCTTAACGGGCGCCGGACGAGCCGGGGCAGGCGTGGTGGCTGCGGGGGGAGATGCGACAGGCGGCTGAGCTAACGCTGCCGATGCAAAAGCCATTACGATTATCACGGACATTAGTTTGCGATTGTAGGCAAGACTCATTACTTTCACTTTCACATGAGTTTGAAATACCATCCTCACCGGAGGGGTGTAGTATATCACAAGCAAACAGCACCTACTGGTAACACGCACGCATCATGGTCCCCGCGCGGTGCTACGCAACAGGCTGCGAGTTAAAGCACACGACTACAGCCGCGATTTCAACCAGGCGTAGATGCTGGTGCCAATCTGCTGATACCCGCTTTGATTCGGATGCACGGCATTGTCTGTCGGATAGCCTTCAACGGGATCGATGTTGACTTGCGTGGGAATCAGCGAAAGATTCCGCTGGATGCCTTCGGCGAAATGATCCAACTGCCGTTGCACGAGCCGATGTTGGATCCGCTTCCATCCCCACCGCGTATAAGTGTCTTGGTAGTTAGCCTGAAATGCTTCCTGCCGCGCGTTTGCCGCGGGCGTGAGACAGATCCCGAAATGAGCCTGCGGAGCCGCCTTTCGGAAATCTGCCAGCAGAGTTTCGGCATGCTTGAACATGCCGTCGATGGTTGCATCCATCGCCTGCGGTTCATCCGGTGACGCACCAAAACAATCATTAATCCCCAATAGAAAGACGACAAAGTTGGGAGCCTCCCCGTCGCAATGTTCGTTGATGTACCGATTGACATCGAGTGTTGGCTGTTCGTTGGAATCGAGAAATACGAATGGACTACTGAATTTGTACTGCTTGGGATCAGGCTGGGGTTCGTAGTGACTGGCAAAGCGAGACCAAGTCCAGCCCCCGTAGCCTTCATGAGCCACACCTTCGGCAGCGGCGGACGGGCGGTGGGTTCCCAACATCGTCAGTTTGGGATTACCCGGCGACCGCAGCAATCTCGATAGCTCGTTGGGATAGGCGCTGGCATGGGTTAGACTGTCTCCCACGATCAACAGCCGAATCGACTTTCCCGTGCCCGCGTCAGCAGAGCTGACCTGTAGTTTTGTGGACGCGGTTCCCAAAAGTGAGCCGTCGGACGCTTCAACGCGAACCGTCAATGGATGCGTGCCGACATCGGTTTCCTTGGGGTTCACCACCCAGCGTCGAGATTCGGTTTGGCCGATGCCACAATCGACGGAAAACCTCAGTGACTGTGGCGTTGGCGTCAGCACAATATTGTCGAAGTACAGACTGATCTCCACGTTCGGAACCGCAAAGATCACCGGTGGCAGCGTTAACTGCAAAGTCTCCTTGCCCTGCGCTGCGACTTCCTGAGCGGCAACTTCCTGAGAAGTGACCATCGCGGGTAGCGAAAGCGTCAGGATAAGTAAAACGATCGATCTCATGGTAGTCTCAGTATGTCAGTATAGTTGAGTAATCGAGCCGCTTCGGTCCCATTGCGTATCGCGTCGCCATCGCTCGGCTTGCGAGCGCCAGCCCGCATTTCTTATTCGTTGCGACAATGGCGCTCCTGCCAGCAGTAGCCTAACCTACGGCAAAAGCAGTTTCAACCTGCCAAATACAAGGGAGCACAAAGTGCTTCAGCCACATTGGGGTTTGGGGCTGTTCGTAGTGGACGAAGATTGGCATGCGTGCATCGTGTACAATGAGAGTCGCATCATGACCGAACTACCAAAGTAGGATCAGGTTATTGTCCGGTCGTTGCCGGGCCGCACAAGCTGATAAATCAAAAGAAACAATAATGATAGTAACACGTCGGCTACTTGCACGTGCGGGTGCCGGACCGATGACGAAGACACGCCATACGATCATCCTTTTGGCAGGCTTATTCGCCATCTTCCACATCACCTCGTTAACCGCCCAGACGAAGGCTCCGTTCGTTGCGAGCTTTGAAAGGTTCGGTCGCCACGCTGAAGTGGAAGAGGTACTGGCGGGCGAGATTCTGCTGAGCGAGCTGAGCTGCACGGCCTGCCATGCCAGCGGACGCATCTCCGCCAAGGGTGGCCCCCAACTCGATAGCGTCGCTCGCCGCGTCAGCGAGCAATGGCTGCGCGATTATTTGACCTCACCGGCCACGGCCAAACCGGGCACGACCATGCCCGATGTGCTGTCCGGTCTAACGCCGCAATCCAAGGACGAAGCCATCACGGCCCTCGTCGCGTTTCTATCGACGTTGCAGGCCGACTTTCCGACGCTCAAAGCCGGTGGCGCGAATCCGGTCGAGTTTGAGTTCTGGAAGAAGGGTGATGCCGATCGCGGTGCACGGTTCTATCATCAACTCGGCTGCGTCGCCTGCCACGCGCCAGACGCAGATTACGATGTTGCCGAGATTGCGGCTTCTCCCATCGATCGACTACTCGATGAACTCGATCCTGATGAACTCGCCGAGATGGGGCTGGCCAGCACCGCACGCCGTGTCGAATCGGTACCGCTTGGCGACTTAGCTTTGAAGTACTCACTACACTCGTTGACACGCTTTCTGTTTCAACCCGAACATTTCCGTCCGAGCGGGCGCATGCCGAATATGAAGCTCGCCCCGGACGAAGCGGCCGACATCGCCGCATACTTACGGCAGCGCCGAAAGCCGTTGCCCGATCTTGGTCCCGATGGTGCGGAAGTCGTCAAGACGTTCGAGTCTGGACACTCGGTATCGAAGCTAATGCCAAGCTCCGCGCCGGGAGGGCCTGACGATCGCATGATCTCGCCATCAACGAACACAGCGCTTGTAGAAAATGGTCGGCAACTCTTCTCGACTTTGGGATGTGCGAACTGCCACAGCGCTGGGGAGATTGTCAGTCAACGATTCAAACCTTTGGAGGAACTCAATCTCACGGCCACCTCTGCATCGTGTCTGGTCGAGGGAGCTGGCAGCGTGACGTATGGACTCGATTCGGTGCAGGCTGCGGCCCTCAATGTCGCCATCAACGTTGCGAAGATCGGGCCGACAACGCATTCGCAGATCGAAGGCAGTGAACTAGCTGTCGGCCAAGCTGTGGTCCGAACGCTGCTTCAAATGAACTGCTATGCTTGTCACACACGCGACGATCTGGGAGGCGTGGGGCGCTATCGCAGAGGCTATTTTGAAACCGTGACAGGCGCCGATTTAGGTGATGAAGGTCGCTTGCCACCACCTCTCTCGGGCATCGGTCGAAAACTCAAACCGACTTGGCTGAAGCGAGTGTTTCGAGGGGATCCAGAAACGACGCTCCGTCCTCACATGACCATTCGCATGCCCACCTTCCCTCATGCCGATGTCACGGCGCTCGCCGATCTATTGGGGAAGGTCGATGGAGCGAATCCCGCCCCGGCCAGCCAGGTGTTCGCCAATTCTACCGCGGGAACCGAAGCGAGCTCGACCGGCACTATCGGCCGCGACTTGATCGGAATCGGTTGCATTGAGTGTCATGCGTTTGAGGGCCAAGCAATGCCGGGAGTGATCGGCGTTGATCTGACGAATGTGCCCGAGCGCGTCTTTCCGTCGTGGTTTCTCGATTTCATCTTGAACCCTGGACAGATTAAAAGCCGGACCCGGATGCCCAGTTTCTTTCCGGATGGCAAGAGCCAAGTTCCGCAGACGCTCGGAGGCGACGCGACCAAGCAGATCGCAGCTATGTGGGACTATCTCGAACATCATGATCAATTCGGCCTGCCTGGGAAAATTGCTGCCGAGCGCGCCAAGAACTATCAGCTATCGCCAACAGACCACCCGCTCATGTTGCGGACATTCATGAATGGTGTCGGGCTGCACGCGATTGCGGTCGGGTTCCCCGAAGGCGTTCACTTCGCAGTGGATGCTAGCGAGGCACGCTTGGCGATCGGTTGGCGAAAGGAATTTGTCGACGCGCGCAGCACTTGGTTTGAGAGATTTACCCCCCTCATCGATCCGCTTGGCTGCGAGGTGCAGCCGATTGATAAAGGCCCCAGCTTCTTTAACTTCGATCCGCTCGACGAGGTACCAGTCGCTGTTCCTATTGAGTTTCTCGGTTATCAGCTCGACAGCGTTCGCGTTCCCACTTTCCAATACCGCTGTGGAGATTATCGCATTGAAGACCGGATCGTACCCGACGCAAGTGATGGTCTGCGACGCCGGCTTCGCCTTCTTGCCGACTCCGATGGCGATGGCAATGGCAATGGCAATGGCAATGGCAATGGCAATGGCAATGGCAATGGCAATGCCGACGAACTCTGGTTTCGCGTGATCGAAGGAGATCAAGTGTCTCAACCAACGAAGCAAAGTTTCCGCAACCAGTCAGGGCTGACGGTGCAGGTTCACAGGTCCAATCAGACGCCTGTGTATAAGTCACAATGGATAATCCCTCTGCACACCAGTGAAGACTTGGAGTTGATCTACCAGTGGTAAACACATTGCGAAAAATAGGTGCTGAGTTTCAAAATTGGCGTAAGCTTCCAGCTTGCGTCTTCTGGATCGCAAGCTGGAAACGTACGCCACATATTACCGGCGAGAAGCGATCGAGGCACTATTGTCAAACCGCCCTATGGTTCGGATTGGCGGTCGCGACCGCCATGGTGCACATTACGATCGGCATGGATACCTCCCTCGCCGAAGAGTTGCCCGTCAACGATGCCCGTAGCAACGGCAGTAGCCACGATCGACGCAGCGACGTCGGTGACGAAGCGGACTATTATCGCATCGTTTCCATCGCGACACCGCAGACCGCTACCGATTCGCGAGACCCGAATTGGAAACCCGCCGAAGATGGTATCCCGTTGGAGGTGAGCGGTATCGCGATCCTGGACGACCGGCGCGTGGCGGTGTCGATTCGCAAAGGTGAAGTATGGATCCTCGACCACGTCTACGACGAAGTTCCCGACCGAGTGACATTTCACCAATTCGCTTCGGCACTTCACGAACCACTTGGACTATTGAAGTGGAACAATGCGTTGGTCACGGTCCAGCGAACTGAGATGACGCGGATGGTCGATATCGATGGAGATGAAGTCGCCGATCTGTACGAAACACTCGCCAGCGGCTGGGGGCTGAGTGGAAACTACCACGAATACGCGTATGGCCCACAGGCGGACCGCGATGGCAATCTGTGGCTGACGTTGAATATCGGCATGGGATTCCAAGGCGATCAGCGGAGCCGCTGCGTTTCCGATCCGATACTAAAGGTGTCACAACCGCTGTGGCGAGGATGGGCCATGAAGCGCGAGTCGGACGGGCATTTGCGACCTATTTGCGCGGGAATGCGTTCACCTTCGGGGATCGGTGCCAATGCGGAGGGAGATCTGTTTTACACCGACCAGCAAGGGAATTGGGTCGCGACCAACTCGCTGCATCATCTTCGCGAAGGCGTGTTTTACCATCACCCTGAATCGCTGGCTTCGATGACGCAGCCCGGATCGACGATCGAGGGTATAACAAGCATTCCCGACGGCTTGCCCTACCCCGACGCGCTCAAACAATTCACCGCCATGCGTCCGCCAGCCGTGTGGTTCCCTTACAAAAAGGCAGGCCAATCGGCTACCGATATCTTGCTAGATCAAAGTGATGGAAAGTTTGGCCCGTTCGCTGGGCAGCTTTTCATCGGCGAGTTCACGCAAGCGGCCATGAATCGCGTCTTTCTGGAGAAAGTCGACGGGGAGTATCAGGGCGCATGCTTCCCGTTTCGCCGCGGTTTCGCCTCTGCGGTCTTGCGGATGGCACAAGGAACCGATGGTAGCCTGTTTGTCGGAATGACCAACCGCGGATGGAGCAGCTTGGGGACGTCTTCGTACGGGCTGCAGCGATTGGTTTGGACTGGAAAGTTGCCGTTTGAAATACTCGAGATGCGCGCCAAGCCGGACGGTTTTGAACTGCAGTTCACGCGCCCCGTCGATCCGAACGCCGCCAGCAATCCCGCCTCCTATCGATTGAACAGTTACACCTATCTATATCAAAGCACTTATGGCAGCGATGAGATTCAAACGCGGGAGCTGTCGATCGATCGAGCCGTCGTTGCAGAGGATGGCTTGAGCGTCCGGTTCTATACGAGTGGCCTGCGACGCTATTTCGTTCACGAGCTCGATGCCTCTGGCGTCCTCGACGTTGACGGCCAACCATTGTTGCATCCGTACGCCTTTTACACGCTCAACGCGATCCCGAAAATAGAGTCAGAATTGGCCGCCCCATAACGAATTGGAGCGAGTCCCACGCATCTGCCAAGCCAAACGGACGCGCGGGCCTCATCCACTGCGACCAACCCTAAAATCAAAAAGTTTTTGAAGCACTATTATCCAAGTATCAATTCAAATGGCAAACTCAGAAGCACCCCTTGAACCGTTGAAGTTTGGTGGCTCCATGCGTGCCGGTTTCTTCACTGCGCAACTGTTTGTTGAACTAAGCGTTACGCCGACAACGCTCACCCTGAGCGCCTCGGGGAGGTCTTTCCGAATCGACCGCGAACACTTTCAAGGTATTGAAGAAACGTCGATCCTAGGAATCTTCAAACGAGGCATTCGTTTTCGGCACAGCCAACCAACGCTGGCTGATCCGATCATTTTCTACCCATCCATTGGCAGAGAGGTTCTCCGCCACAAACTGCATGAACTCGGTTGGTCGTAAGACGATGTCAGGGAATCATTGCTTCACCTGCATCGCAGACGGTTCAACGCCGGCAGCCGCAGTCGCCTTGCAGTATACTATTTCGCTCGCCCCAAGTTTGGTGGCATCCATTTCTGTTTGCCCAGCATTCAGATTACCTAGCGATTTTAGGGAACGCAGCCAATGGATCCGATGCTAACACTCATGCAGATTGCCGCCTTGACAACCGCCGGCATTTGCTTTGCTTTGCTGGGGAGCGTCAAGCTACCCTTGGCCCGCAAGTTGGAAATAGACGAAGCGAAGGTGGGGGGATTGGTCTCGGTGTTCGGCTTTACGCTGATCCCCATGGTGGTCGCGGCGGGATTCTTGGTCGACTTGCTGGGGCAACAAGCCGTCTTGGGAGGCGGCTTTTTACTGGTGATTATCAGTCTGGTGATTTTGGCCCAGTCACACAACTATATAACAGCCCTGATGGCGGTGCTGGTGCTCGGTACTGGTTGGTCGGCGTTGGTCAATGTGCTCAATGTCACATCGCCGCCCGCCTTTGTGCCACCGGAAGAGCTTCCACAGCGAATGGCCTACGCGATGAACATGGGCGATTTCATCTTCGGCATGGGCACCTTTGTCACGCCCTTGATCCTCGTGTACTGCGCCCGCCATTTCGGCTTGGTGCGAACGTTGTACGGTTTCGCCTTGGTAGCTGTGGTTCCCCTGGGCTTAGGGTTGGGGGTCGATTGGGAAGCTCTGAAGACGCCAGCCACCGAGTCGATAGCTGGCGGATTGGCAAAGTTATTGTCCGATCCCATCGTTTGGATCTGCTCGATCGCATTTTTCTTTCACCTTCCGACCGAAGCCTCCGTCGCCGCCTGGGCAACCACGCTGATGACCGACAAGGGTGTCAGCGAAGCCCGGTCGGCGAGTTTATTGTCGATCTTCTGGCTGACCTTTATGGGGTCGCGTTTGGTCACGGCGCTCGCATTGCCCGCCGGCGCGGATACGACGCTGGTGGTCGTCATGGCAGCCGGTTGTATCGTCGTCACATTGGGGATCGCGTCCTGCCGAGGAGCAACGCTGATGAGCATCTTGATCATAGCTGCGGGAGCGATCGTAGGCCCCATTTTCCCCACGCTCATCGCTATTCTATTGGGGCATGTCGAGCCTTCGTTGCACGGTCGAGCGGTAGGAATCTTTTTCTGCATCGGCGGAATAGGCTGGACCATCCTCCCCATTCTGATTGGCGCGTATGCCAAGCGTACTTCGGTGCAACGAGGCTTTCTCATCGCCAGCGGCTCCGCCCTACTCTTGTTTTGCCTTTCCCTAGTGCTGGCCTTTCGCTTGGAATAAGCTACCACTAGACAATTCTGACATGCATTGACCAATTCCAGTGTGGCAACGATCGCGGTTGTACCTACGAAACGCAGTGCTTCCTGCGTGCTCGTTAGCGGGACGAATATGACCGTCGGAAGATTGCCCCCATACTTCTCGTCTTGAATGACCATCGCTGGCCTGCGTCCGCCCGTGTGCTCGCCCGCCAGCTCCCGCAGGTCGACCCAATGAATGTCCCCGATGTTCATTGCTGCGTGTTCCCGATCCAGATTTGCTGATCGACCTGCAGGAGGTTTTCAATACGGCCTACGACCGAGGGCGTTTTCAGCGTCGCATCGAGTACCTCGGGTCGTTGCCCGCGCATCTAACCGACAGCGAGCAAGCCTGGGCGTTGAGCTTAATTCAAACCGCTAACTTTGGTTGACTGATGACTTGACCCTATGGAACGGTGCGTCAATACCTAAGTTGCAGCAACTGAGAATCGTCTCGCCGAACTTGACCAGTGCCAGCATTCGATCAGTTTCCCAAATCACTTCACTTACCGATGTTGGATTGGACATACATTCCGCCGAAGTTGCAGATCTTCGGCTCCTCGCTAGGCTTCCGAACTTGGCTCGAGTCTTATTCCGCGAGCTACCCATGAATGATGAGGCATTGGCTTGCTTCGCTGAACATCCGAATCTTGTCTCATTGATCTGTGACGGTCGGTTTCTGACCGAAGACAAGACACTCGAATTCGTGCGATCATTGCCTCATGTTGAATACGTTTCCTTTGGGCAGAAGACTCTGAAGACTCTGATTCTTGACCGAGTCGTGGAGCGCGAGGTAAAGCGCATTGTCGCTTCACGATCGAATCAGCAACAATCACAGGCTTTGGACAGTATTCGCTGAACGGCAGCACTGTGCCCTCTCTCGGAGGCCCTATCATGGCTCGACCCTACCGTAGTGAAGTCTTTTCATCCGACGAATCCTGCATTGTGCATGTCATCAGCCGCGTCGTCCGGCGTTGCTTTCTACTTGGAGTCGATCTCCACATCCCTCAACATCGCTGACCCTTTTTTCACCAGGCCGACGTGTAGATCTCCAAGGCATCGGCCTCGGTGACCGTACGTGGATTGTTGACCAGCAACCGCGTTTGACTCATCGCGTCGCGAGCAAGCATCGGCAGATCGGACTGATCAATGCCCATGTCGCGCAGACGCTGCGGCAATCCACACCGCTCCGAAAGGGTGGCCAGCTCGTCCGCAAACGCAGCGGCTGTCTCCGTGGAATTCATCGTAGCCAACTTGGGGAATACAATTGCCGCGATCTCCGCATAGGGCTGGGGTGATGTGCAACAATTAAATCGCAGTACATGAGGTAGAACCAATGCATTGGAGAGACCATGCGGTACATGGTAATGACCGCCGATCGGATAGGCGAGCGCATGCACGGCTGCCACCGGCGAATTCGCGAACGCCTGGCCGGCCAACATGGAACCGAGCAACATTTCAGCACGAGCGGCCGAATCATGACCATGGTGTACGGCTCGCTCCAACGCTCCGCCCATCAGCCTCAATGCCTCCTTTGCCAAATGTCGTGAAACTGGATTATTGTTCGAGCTGGTCGACGCGTAAGCCTCGATCGCGTGAACCATAGCATCGATTCCCGTCGCGGCCGTGATATGTGGCGGCAATCCCAGAGTGAGGTCGGGGTCCAAAATCGCAATGTCGGGGAGGAGCAGCGGTGATACCACCCCCATCTTTTCACTGGTGCCGGTGGTCACGATCGAGATCGGCGTCACCTCCGAACCCGTTCCGGCTGTGGTGGGGACCAGCATCAACGGCAATCGCGGACCAACCGCTTTCCCAACTCCGTAGATCTCCGGCAGTGTTTGCGCCCCGACGGCCAGCAACGCGGAGAGCTTTGCTACATCCAGCGACGATCCCCCTCCCAATCCGATCACCCCCTGCCGATCCGTTTTCGCCAGATCGGCGGCGGCTAGAACGACCGACTCGGACGGATCGGCTTGGACGTCGGCATACACGACCACCTCCACGCCCGAGTCTTCCAGCATTGCTACGGCGCGATCCACGATACCAACCGCCACAATGCCTGGATCGGTAACCAATAGAATGCGCGAACCCAACGTAGATTTGGCAATCTGTCCCACTTCCGAAAGCATGCCACTTCCGAACCGAATACTGCTACAGGTATTGAAAGAAAACTTGCGCATCTCGCCCTCGCAATCCACATGGAGAAGTCAAAAAAAGGTTGGTATGGCAGAAGTATGAGCTACAATGTGTGGCGCTGTTATCCGTGCTCCGGCCTTGCCATATCCGTGCTAGCGAATGGCACGACCGATCGCACAACTCGTGAACGGCTGCGATGTGAGTTACCGATGTGCGTTACCACAGCGGAGTGCGATTCGGCTTGGACCAACGAATTCTCGCCAGCAGCACGTCGCCTCGATAACCATCGCGTGGCATCCACTCGCCGACCGTGACCCATGACTCCTCGGGGCTGGCGTGCGTGACATGAAAGTTGCCCATCAAGGCGACTTGGTTGGGGGCATCGATACCATCGCCAACCAGCGGAAGAACTACTTGTTCGCTCGCTTGGATCAGACAGCGATTGTCGGTATCGACTTGCGCTATCCACAGCGGTGACCGCCAACGCATTACGTTTTCGTTCAACTCATCTTTGCGAGTGTACACCAGGAATAGCCCGTCGCTGTGCGTCAGCCAATGTTGCTGCGTCGTCGACATGTCGATCGGCGAGCCGTCGTCCCAAGCCCAGGCACGCTTCTCTTCGTAGTTGAGCCCGTCGTTGCTGACGCTGACGTAACCACGATTGTCCTCCGCGCGCAGGGTGATCCAGAACTTGCCGCCGAATTCCGCCACGCTCGGTTCCAGCAGCCCACGTCCTTGGTTATTCTGCAATGCCGGACCGACCTCTTTGACTTTCAACAGTTCGCCATCGAACGTGGCGCGCACGCCGGAAACCATGCGGTTGGCCTCGCCCGGGCCAAAGGTGAACGACATCAGCACGTCTCCGTCCGGAAGAACAACCCGCTGTCCACATCCGTTCGAGTAGATGTTACTCCCGCGTGGGTCGTCCCATTGCAGGATTTTGCGTTCGGACCATGTTCCATGCTGGTCGCGAGTTACGTAAATAGGATATCGTGAGAGCTGTTCCTTTCTCGCAAAATAGTCTCCTTTGTAGAACACGACATGGCCCATCGCGAGCAGCGAGTTGGTGACTGGATCGTATTGAGGCACGACATCACAAACTGCGGCCCTGAGATCGTCGTCACGGCCGGGAATCGGGTCTCGGCCGAGCGCCGCAATCGGTTCTGGGTCGCTCCAAGTCTTGCCAAGATCGGTCGACATCGACCAATGGACTTGGCCAAAGTAATCGGAGCCGCCGATTTGCTGCAGAGTCATCAGCGCTACGGGTTCTCCATTCACGCCCGGCATCATGCAAGCTCGTGGATGAAACCAAGTCTGGCTCTGGCCGTCGCGATTGCGCCACAGGGTTTCCTTTGAGATCGAAGCGATCAGTGGAGATTCTTGTGAGATGGAAACGCTTGGCGACTCGGTTGCATTGTTGGCTTGAGTCGCTACGAGTTTGACTTGTCGGCGGGCTTGACCAACAATATCGTCTTCGATTTCTGGCGACCACGCGCTGGGCAATCCGTGGTAAGCCATCGCTCCGCTACCTTCATCACCTACCATCCATTTCGGCTCTTTAGGTATATCAAGTGCAATAGTTGCAGCCTTCGCAGCACCCGCCTTCCCAACGGAACTTCCAACGGGGTCTCCGCAAGAATCACTGCTGAGTGTCGTTGCTGCGAGCAATAAAAATAGGCACGTCGTCGCCGCAAAAACAAATGGGTTTCGGTTCATTAATTCATTTCCAGGTAGTTGGTGGGCCATTGATAAGTACAGCCTTTTTGAGACATCAGCTATTTATCAGATGGAGAAGGGGCTTTCGAGACGTGCCCACCAGCGACAGCGTTTCCGCCAGAGTCGGGCCACTGCCTTTAGCCTTGATTCTGCTGAATGGTTCGCATGGCACTGATGTTCATGGCCATCCATCCTAACGCCGCTGGTTGCAACGTGCAAACAGCGCTATTTGTTTGCGAGTGGTTCTGGCTGCTGGTATTCGATATCTCCTGCTGAGCGATGCATTGTCATTCTGTGTACCGCGCACGTAAAGTATCCCCAGCGAGTTGCTTTTGGGTTATCATGAATGGGTGTCAGGAACGTAACTCCTATATTCACTGACATCCTTCCAACTCTCTCTCCGGAGCTCCATCTATGTGCAGCGAACCTCTCAACACGACCTCTGGCTCTATGGATGAAGTTTCGACTCGTCGTCAATTCCTCAGCAATTCGGCAAGTTTGACGGTGGCAACCGCCGCCGCCGTGTCACTCCCGACAATGGCACTTGCCCAAACGTCGGTTCCGGCCGTCCATGCGGGCGAAGACAATACGATTCGCTTGGCTCTTATTGGATGTGGCGGACGCGGCAGCGGGGCGGTGGCCAATGCGATGAATTCGTCGCATGGGCCAGTCAAGCTGGTGGCGATGGCCGATATTGCAGAAAATCGACTCGATAGTTCTTACCACGCACTCAATGAGCTATACGCGGATCGCATGGATGTCCCGCAGGACCGCCGCTTCATTGGTTTCGATGCGTATAAACAAGCGATCGACTGCCTAGGTCCCAACGATGTGGCTATGTTGACCAACTTCGCCTACTTCCGCCCCTCACAATTGGAATACGCAGTTGAGAAAGGTGTTAACGTATTTATGGAGAAATCGTTCGCCCCGGACGCACCTGGGCTGAGGCGGCTGATAAAAGCTGGCGATGCTGCCGAGCCGAAGAATCTGAAAATCGCTGCCGGCTTGCAATGCCGCCACAGTGTGAATCGACAAGCCATGATCGAGCGCATTCGCAATGGTGAGATGGGCGATCTACAATTGATTCGCGCCTATCGCATGCACCAAGTTGGCGGTCTGGGCGCCATGCCCGAAGGTACTAACGAATTGCAGTGGCAGATCCAGAATTTTATACGTTTCTTTTGGGTATCCGGTGGATTGTTTGCAGAGATGAACATCCATCAGATTGACGAAATCTGCTGGTTAAAAGATGCCTTGCCCGTCACCGCTCTCGGTATTGGCGGCCGCGCAGCCAACAGCACCAATCGCGGTCAAGGATTCGATTCGATGTCGGTCGAGTGGACATTTGCCGATGGAACCAAGGCCACCGATGACGTCCGCTGGCTCGGCGGAGATTGCTTCAATGACTTCGCTACCTATGTTCATGGAACCAAGTGTGCCGGACAGTTTTCCGGTAACATTCACGCGGGCACCTCGCGCATCTACAAGGATCAGCGAATCCAGAAAGACAACATTGCTTGGGAAGCTCCCAAAGAGGAGATCAATCCTTGGGATGCTGAGTGGAATGTACTGCTGGACAGCATTCGCAATGACAAACCGCAAAACGAAACCCGCCGCGCGGCCATGTCCAACTTTGCTGATCTGATGGGCCGTGCCGCACTGCACAGCGGTCGGCTAATCACCTGGGACGAAATGTACCATTCGAATTTTCAGTTCGTTGAAAACATTGACGAGCTGAACTACGACTCCGAGCCGCCGGTGAAAGCGGACGCCGATGGCTTTTACCCCACACCCATTCCTGGCGTCTGGTCGGAAACATGAAATGGCTAGCTGAAGTTGCTGGCCAGTTCTTCGCCGCTGGTTTTGTAAACAGCTAGACGTGCCCTTCAACGACGCCCGCAAGATGTTTACTTACGGCGCGGATGTGGATAGCGCCAGCGCTGACTTCGTGCTCAACCCTTGATTCTCGCGAGAGTCAACTACGACGATTCCTTGGAGTGCTTCGAGTTCTCGGAGCTTTGGCCTGGCGAACGGCTCACAGCGCATGGGAGCGGAACGGTGAAAGCCAAGTTGGCAGCGCTCGGGGTGACTGCCGTTTGACGGAGTCGATTTGGTGGAGTCGATGCGCGGTGCAGGATGTACCTGGGTCGATCTGCACTGGTGACCTGGGATTTTCGGTTGGTGTGAACTCAGGGGAGGGCCAAAGCGGTGATGAAT
>JADYZV010000009.1 GCA_020852965.1 Pirellulaceae bacterium
CAAGCACCAAGCACCAAGCACCAAGCACCAAGCACCAAGCACCAAGCACCAAGCACCAAGCACCAAGCACCAAGCACCAAGAACCAAGAACCAAGCACTCGGATCAGCGACTATCACCCAAACGGCTAATTGATGCATGAGTGCTTTGTAGTGTTTCATACAGCGTTTGCAACAACTGCTGTTCGGAGAAAGGCTTGGGTAAAAATGCTGCAGCACCCTCGGCTGTGGTTTGCGCCGAACTGCGTAGGCCACTGCTGGCAATGACGGGTGTCTGAATACCTGTCGAACGCAGCTTGCGAATCGCCGTCGGACCGTCCATCACCGGCATCATCATATCCATCAGTATGACCGCCACCTCAGGACTGTGCGAGACGCACACCTCGACCGCCTCGACACCATTGCTGGCGATCATCACCCGATAACCATGTGATTCAAGCGTATCTCTGGCCATGGCAGCGATGAGGTCCTCGTCGTCGACCACCAAAATCAATTCGCCATGGCCGCGTGGGTTGATTGGAATGGGTATCTTACTTCGCTCGCTGTCCCGAACAACGTGTTCCTCGGCTGGCAGCAAAATCGTAAACGTGGCCCCTTGCCCCTCTTGACTGGTAAGGCTGAGCGAACCGCCATGCGAATGGACGATTCCCAGGCAAGTGGCCAACCCGAGCCCGGTCCCTTTGCCTTGCTCTTTGGTAGTAAAGAAGGGATCAAACACGTTTTCGGCAATTTGGCTGGGGACACCTTCTCCCGTGTCGGAAACGTTCAGTTCCAAATATCGACCGGCGGGCAGGAGCGTTGCGCCGATGGTTGTCGACTTGGCCAGCCAGCGATTCTGCGCGCTGATCGACAACTCGCCTCCCTGCGGCATGGCGTCCCGCGCGTTGACCGCCAGGTTGATCAGCACTTGAGTCAATTCGGTCGCGTCGCCACAGATGGGATTTATATTGGGACTCACTTCGATCGACAAGCGGATACTTTTGGGGAGCGTGTGTGCCAGCAGCCCACGCACTTCCTCGACGATATCGACGATACACACCGTCTGTCGCTCGATCTGTTTACCACCGCCAGCGAAAGCCAGCAATTGCCGAATCATCTCCGCCCCGCGTTCAGCGCTAGCGCGAATCGTTTTCGCCAGCTTCTCGCGCGTGGCCGCCGGCTGCTCGAGCTCTAGCATGGTACTGGCCATGGTGATCGGCGTGAGCACATTGTTCAAGTCGTGCGCGATCCCGCCTGCGAGTGTCCCCAGGCTCTCCAACCTTTGTCGGCGCCGCTCGTTCAATTCCTGTCGTTGTCGTTCGCTGACATCCAAACAGATGATCAATTGCCCACTGGCTTTCCCAGAAGCGTCGTGCAGCAAAGTTCTCCGCTGCTCCACGAGTATTTCACGCCCGTCTTTCGTCAATTGCATGATCTCACCGATCCAACTGCCGTAACGCATGAGTGACTCGGTAGCCGCCGCATGTTCGGGCAAGCATTGTGGTGCCATCAGATCGGACGGGTATTTCCCCACGGCTTCGTCGGCGCTCCAGCCGTAGACCAACTCGGTGCCTTGATTCCAGTAGGTTATCTGGTCTTCGATATCGCGAATTTGCACTGCATCGCGGATTTGATTGAGGATCGCTGCTTGCTCGCGCATTTTGGCTTGGCTGGCGTACTGTTCACTCAGATCTCGAATCAGCAGTGTTACCAAACGCTGATCCCCCGATCCCGATTTGGAAATCGACATCGCCGCAGGAAATTCAGCACCGTTTTCACGGAGCCCGAGCAGCTCGTTGATCACTCGATTTTGACTATCGGTCGACTTGGCAAACGCATTGAACAGTTCGCGATGACGCTGCCGAGACTCGGTGGGGAAAAACTCGCCAATGTCCCTACCCTGGGCTCGCTCCAGCGTACAGCCGAACATTTTTTCTGCAGTGGAGTTCATGAGTACGATCCGTTGCTGCGCATCGATACTAATAATCGCGCTGGAAGCCGAGGCGATGATGCCGGCCAGTCGCTGTGAGGTTGCCACGAGGTCTTGTTCGACCAAAGATCGTTTGCGACGGTCGATGTAGATAGTAGCCCCTGCAATAGCCAGCAAGCCGGAAGCCAAAATATGCCCCCAAACGATTTCGAGCTTGGTCCACTCGGCGCGTTCTCGACTGGCCGACCGGAGATGGGACAAATCGTCGTCGAGCTTGGCAACCAGCCTGGCAGCATGCTCGCGCACCCGCAGCTTGGCCGCTCCCGCCTGTTTCAGAAAGTCGACTTGCGGAGTATCACGAGCCAAATTTCCGTGGTGACTTAGCTTCCCCGCTCCTTGTAGAATGCCTAGGCGGTCATCGAGCACCTGATCGAATTGGCGATAGATTTCGGCATTTTCGGTTGGTGGCTTGTAGTCGTTCCGCAATTTTTGCAATAACACCTCGGTGTGTTCTAAAGCAGATTTGAACTCGTCCAACAAGCTCTGCTCGTCGGTCAGAAAGAATCCGCGCAGGCCGCTTTCCGCATCGAGGTAAGCGGCTACGGTCGATTCGATCAAACGCACTTCGCCCAGCTTTTGAGCCAACTCATGCTCGCTGGCCTGAAACTTGTCAGTATTCCTCAATGTCGCGAATCCAAGCCATACCACCGACACTAAGGTAATACTAATCAACACTACCAACCAGGCAGCACTATTCTGAGCGAGCTTCGTGAGTGGCTTCAAGAGTCGAATCCCGGTCGAGAAAAAATTATGTGGTACGAAAAGTGCATCGATCGTGTGAGAGCTTGCGTGAAGCAAGTTTCATTCCAGCACATCGTTTTTGGCGGGTTAGCACCTGTTGCGGGCTGGCTCCAAGCGTGGTGTTCGGTGGGGACCACCGAACTGCGTTGCTGTTGTTTTCGTGGTTGCATTTTACCTACTTACCTCATGGCCGAGCTATGCATGCACTCGAATCATCTCTGTTGCAGTCTGTCGATCAGCAACTCAGTTCCAATGGACTGCCTACTCAGTTCGGCCCTGCCAAGATCGACCTGACCGGCCTGACGTCGCGGAAGGCCATGCTGATGTTCCAAGCTACCGCTGGTCGGGAGCGCACCGCCTGGGGAGAGGTTGCCTACTTCCTGGCTGAGCGTGAAGCCGAGAACCTAGTCACGCTCCGCTTGGTGCGACAGTCCATGCAGTGTGCCGAAGATGGGCAATGGGAACAAGCCCTCACTTGGCTCGATCGCGCGCTACACAGTTGGCCGCAAAATTGTGATAATCGCCTGCTGCTCGAATATCGCGACGAACTGCATCACTGTGCAGCAATATAGCCCAGATTAATATTGCCCAGATTGTTCCGCCTCCGGAACGCCAGCGGAGGAGGCTTGCGATTGAGGCTGGTGCTTATGCGGCGACTGGAAGTAAAATGAAATGCTAACCGACGGCGGAGCGTCGGGCCACATTGCTACGACTCGGTGCGAGATTGCTTCACTAGGTCGGACCACTTGGTTGAGCACCAGCGTCCCAATCCGTCCATGAGTGTCGCGGACTGGCCTGGGATGCGAATCCACACCATTTGCCCTGGAACTACCGCTGCATTTTGGTCCGCAGGCAGTCGAAGACGCAGATCGAAACGTGGTTGAGTCATCTTCAATTCCTCATCACCGCGCGCCGTCTGCTGTCTCTGCGCGGTGATGGGTCCGCCATAAAGGGCCGCTAGAAGGGGTTCGCTCAGTCGATCGCTGGCACGCGGTTCGACTTTGACAAGCACTCCCGTGAATGCTCGGCCACCACGGATGTGAGCGAGCAATGTTTCTCCGACAGCCTGCCGCATCTGCTCGACGTCCTGTTGATCAACCGATGCAATCACCTCGTAGTCCAGCGGGTGAGCGACCATGGCCAGCGGCTCGCCCGCCTTGAGGAATAGCCCGACCATGCGTGGCAAATCATTCTCGACCACGACGCCGGCGCGGGTGCTACGCACGTCCAAGCCTTCAAGACGCCGCCTGAGCTGAGCGATATGTACCAACAGCGCATCGCGCTCGCCCTCGTAGGCTTGCAATTCAGCCAACTGACGTTGAGCCCGCTTGAGCCGAATGGTCTCCTCGACCGTGGCCAATTCGTTGCGTTTGAGCAACAGTTCTAACTCCAGTTCGGGATTGCTCAAGCGCGCAATCAATTGCCCTTGCTCGACCGCACCGCCACCCTGCACAAACACTTCGCTGAGGAAGCCTTCGGATTCGCAGCGTATCATCTGCGGATTGCACAATGCGATGTAGCCTGGAATCGAAGGCTGAATAGGAGCAGGGACAAACAGCAGCAGCAGGCACAAGCCGACCACGACGGCAGCACTCCACACGGTCCCGCCATAATTCGACAACATACCCCGTGGAGGAACTGCAGTGGTTGTGCCTAATGAACTGTTTGGCTTGCGACTGGTTTCGCAATTGTCGTTGGTAACGGACGCGATATCATCCAAGGCGCGAGTGGGGCCAGAACTATCCTGATGAATTGCTTGAGCCTGTTGAGCCGCCCGACTTGCTACGGATTGTTGAGCGCGTGCGCGCCACCCGCGTATCAGTGGTACGATCAGCACGGCATAGGCGCCCCACGCAACGAGGGCAACGCCAACTCCCTGCATGGCCAAGACCGCGCCGATGGCCAAGCTGGCCATCATGACGATGCGATATTGGTAGCAGGCCAGGCCATACAAGACCAAAGCGGGCGTCATGCGCTGTTGCGCCGCTTTCCAAGGACGCAAGCACTTCAATACGAACTGCTTGGCTGCCAGTTGGCCGTCGGTGTACAAGTTCGGATACTTGACCAAGTCAGAAAAGATATAGTAGCCGTCAAAACGCATCAACGGACTAGCGTTGAAGGCCAGCGTGGTTATGGTCCCCATCGTGGCCAGAGCACAGCAGAAATACTGCACGGCTGCGTTCTCGGTCGAGATGGCCACCAGCGCCGCCGATGCCGCCAATACCAATTCAACCAGCATGCCACCGGCGCAACACAATATGCGCTGCCAGCGATTGGGGATGGCCCACAAATCGGAAAGGTCAACGTAGGGGACGGGGGCCAAAAAAATCAGGCTGATGCCCGCCGAACGTATTGGGCTTCCCACGCGCACCGCGGTCACCGCATGACCTAGTTCGTGAGCCGTCTTGAGCACCAGCCAAGCCAGCCCCCACCACATCCAACTGTCGGACACAAACAGCTTGCCCGTCGCCGAGGCAAACCAATCCCAATTGGCGAGCACGCCAATGGCAGCCACGATCCACAGCACCCCAATCAGGATTAGCACCGGCAGACAGACCAGCGGTGCCAGCCATGCTCCAGCGCGTTCTAAGTACTTGCCATCGACCAGCGGAATCTTCATGTAGATCGGATTGAACGAGAACTTAGCCATCGGGGCCGCCGCGGGCGCATTGTCCGGAGAGCTGATCAAACCCATTCGAGTCAGACCGCCAACCACCGTGAGAACTTCCTGTTCGGTGAGCGCTATAGCAGAGTCAATCTCATGTACCATGTTGGCGACTTCGTCAGCCGTACGAACGGCGTCTAGGCAACTGGCCACAAAGTACTCGCGTCGCCCAACGCGCAGAAAGCGTTTGTCGGGCGTCTTGATTGCGTACCATTGTCCTTCACCATGGCCATGCACGGTGAACTTCAATTCGGAGATCAGGACTGGTAGAGCTGGGCTATTCATGGCACAAGGCTAATATCGAAATGGACTTAAATTAAAAACTCGGTTAACCATGCCAACGTTTTTCATCACCCACATCGGGTGGACCACCCATGGGACTCGTAACCTCGTCCACTACCTTTACCATGCCAACTTTTTCATCACCCACATGGTGGGGCGGTAGAACAGCAACCAACCGATCGTCTGTGTGCCGGCTGAAATACGCGCAGTCCCTTTCATGCCGGGGCGAAGTTTATTGGTTGGATTGTCGACATCGATATTGGCGCCAAACACAACGTCGGTGTCAACAACTTTGCCGCGCGGGTCAATGCGGTTCAGTTCCGCAGTCCACTTCTCACCGGGCGCGGCATCAACTCGAATCGTAGCTTGATCTCCAACTTCGATGCGCGCCAAGTCATCCGTGCTTAGACGAATCTCGACTCGCATGGTATCCATCGGTGCGATCTCAAACAGCATATCACCGCGTGAGACAGGCGCCCCGTCACTTTGATACCAATCTCCTTGCACGACCACGCCGTCTGTCGGGCTGATCAGTTCGAGGCGCCCGAGCTGTTGCTGCAACGACTCGATCTGCAGTGCAAAACGTTCCTGTTCGAGTTGTGCCAATCGCAATTCACCGCCAGATCGCGTCGCTAGGGCCGTGTCGCGTCGCTTGCAAGCCGATTCGTAATCGGCCTCGGCGGTCGACAACTGCCACTGCAATTGCTCGTCGTCCAGATGTGCCAACAATTGCCCCTGCTGGACGACATCTCCTGGGCGCACTCTTGCGTCCCGAATGCGTCCATCGATGGGGCTAGCCACGAAACTCTTGGCTCTCGGTTCCACCACGCATTCACGCTGCGGCCAGTAGGGAAGCGGAATGGCCAGACTGGCAACCAACACCGCTGCGGCCATCAGTCCGATGCGTCCCTTGCGTGAACGATAAAAATGTAAACGCTTGCTCCAAACGCTCAGTACAGATCCGGCACGACAGCGTCGCCAGACTTGCAACCAGGAGCGCAGTTCAACTTGCGTGTTGGCAATGAGCTCGGCGTAGGCTTGCTTGTCGTGGAGTTGGTCGGCGCGATGTACGGCAACGACCACACCGATTTCCAAGTTGTCGTCGTCTGAGGTGGGAGCGGCCGTTTGAGTTTGGGTTTGAGCCGGAGCTTGGGCTGGCACCTGAGTACTAAAGCCCAGAACTAGCGCCTCATTTCTCAATTGTCGCAGTTGCTGCAGCACCAGCGACGATTGCCCCGTAGTGGCAGCGAACAAGCAGGACTGGGTCGAACATTTGGCTTCGACTACCGCCGATCGCAGCGCAGCACGCATCTCGGCGTTGTCTTCGAGCAATGGGGATGGTCGTGAGTCGTGTAACTCGAACTCGCAGGTATCCGAGCTGAAGCCGATAGCGATTTGCCCTCGAAAGGGGACAGCCACGGCGTTCAGCATGGTTTTTAATGCACGCTCGGTTCCATTCGGTCGACACACATTCCAATCGATCAGCGGTGCCTTGTCGAGCTTGGCAGTTGCGGTGGGTAACGTCGAATCTGTACTGGCGGCCGGTGAACTGGCCGACTGATGGGAGGGCTTGATCACAGGTCCAGTACCGTGGCTGACGACCGGTGCCCCCCAGCCGTACAGTGCTTCCTCCTGTCCACCGATAACCGCGGAGGAGGTCTGAAAAGTGTTCGGGCTGTCCGATGAAGAGGTCACGAGTTTTCGGAATTCGTTTCGTGGAGTAAATCTTAGCGGCCTCATCAAACTCGGCAGAGTTTGAATGTCCGCTTGCATACGACCGTCGTCGCAACTTCGGCCAACTTAACTTCTTGGAGCGGCTTGTTTTGTACGCGCATCGTCGGGGAGCAGCAGGGTACAACGCGAACCGAGAATCTTTCGGTCGGGATTGTCAATCAGTACGCGCACTTCGATCAAGGCACTTTCGCCATCGGAAACCGGCGATACATATTCGATTGCCGCTGCCGTCTCATGACCATCGTCCAATCGCACGTGCACACGACCGTTTGAGGGAAGGGTTTCGACTTCAGCCACTTGAAGGAAGAAACTAGCCCGCAAACGCGACACGTCGACTATTTGCAAGATCTCGGGACTGGTCGGTGAAACGTACTCACCTAGCTCTCGATGGAGCTTGGTGACGATGCCGGGGATCGGTGCGACCACGGTTCGTTGTTTGATTTGATGTTTTAACCGAGCTACCTGCAAACGTAGAATTTCTTGCTCTTCGATTTCCGCAGTCATCCGCCCTTGCGATATATTCAAATCGGCCTGAGCGCGATCCAATTCGCTTTGCGAGCTGAATCGGTTTTCGCGAGCTGACCGAAGTGCTTCGACGCGCCGTTGATTGAGTTCCACATCGGCCTTGGCTGCAACTTGACGCCCCAGCGCGGCCGCCTGCGCCTCAACGATGGCCAGTTGTGTCACCAAGGCGCTGGCTTCCAGAGTGGCCAACGGCTGACCGACGCTAACCTGCTCTCCCAATTTCACTTGTAGACTCTCCAGCAGGCCAGGTTCGGCGCAAGCCACATTGCTAGTCTTCCAGGGTTCCAGCACACCATCGGGCGCATAACTGCTGGCACCAGACAACCTAGACGATCGGCTCTGGCCACCAGCCGATTGGCACAGCAGCATCACCGCAAGGGCGATGGCGATCGTTAGTCGATGTTTAAAAAACGGCATAGCTGACGGGTTTACATTGACTCTATTGAAGCGTCGGAATCCGCAAAAACAAAATTGGACAATGAAAGCTAGGACGCAAACCAGGTAGTCCAAGTCGTTGTGCGACAATGCACGGATAATTTACGGTCAACCGTTGGGTGGCAGCGATCGTAGCGATTGCACCGTTTATCGCAAAAACCAGCCCGCCTGAGTTCGCATGCGAGCTCGGCCCTGGTCGCCAGTCGATGCGCCCGCAAAACCGGATATACTGTTGGGAAGGCTATTAGAATATGCGATCGTCTCGCAGAACTTTTTTCGATACGACTGTCAAACGCGAATGATTCATGAGTCTGCGTGAAAATGAAGCAAGCGTTGAAAGCGAATGAGTTTATATCCTAGCAACGAAGAGCAGCCTGCTAAGCAATTGCAATCTGAGTTAAGCCATTAACGTCGACTCGGTGAATTCGTTTAGCGCCAAGCCGCAGCAGGCCGCGATGTGCAAGGTGGGCTGATCAAAGGTTGGGTTCTGACGAACCCCAGCGTTTGCCACCCGCCTTTGCAGCCTACGCAGGCGACGGCACCTGCGGCAGCAAACGTCGTTGCTGATAATGCGGGTTATGAATCATCCCGGTTTACCCTAGTTTCCACATGGATATATGGGCCACATCGACAACGCGGCGATTGAATGGGTTATTGGTGACAAGTGACAAAGTTAGCGTGGGTAATAGGACTGGTTTTGTTATTGTTGCTCTGTGGCTGGGTAGTGCTGCGAATGTCGCAGGGCCCCGCACCTGAGCAACCGGCTCCCAATGCGCCGGTTGTAATCGATGATGCGGCAGTTGCCATAGATGAAGCCCCGCTTACGATGACGCAAGCGCAGACGCTCAAGGCTCACAGCATCGCCTTGCTCGAAAATAGCTGGGAATCCGACCGTCAACAACTCTCCCTCCAAGAAGCCGATGCAGGTTTCGTGCGACTTGCCGAACAATTCCCCACCGATCCCCTGGGACCACAGAATCTGTGTGTCACTCTGTTGGGGCGGCTCAAACAGACCGACCGTAGCCTGCAGCCCGATCGGTTCGGAGAACTCAGCCAGCGTCTGCTCGCTGCGATTGAGAAACTGCAAACGCTGATTCCCAATGATCCGGTCGCAGAAATCTTCACTGCCCGCTTGCACTTGCTCAGCAATAACACCGCAGCAGCGATAGTCAGCTACCGTATGGGAGCAGAAAAACCGCAGGCCGGGGCTGATATCCTGTTCCAACTCTATACGCAGTTGTCCACTCTGGATGACCCGACAACGACCGAAGAAGCGGGTCACGCACTGCAACGCGCGCTCGTTCTGGCGCCCGGCAATCTGGCGCTCGCGGCAGAATGGCTCAAGTTTCTTGCCAAGACACAGAATAGCGAAATCATTAACTATGTGGAAACATTCCGCACGTTGGCACAACCGATCTTCGCTCGCCACACGAGTCCGCTCCCCGAATTGCTCGATCAGACCAAACTAGCGGCTCAGGAAGGGCAATGGCCGAAGGCTGTATTGCGAACGAGCGGACTGCGAAATGTCATCTTGGCGGAGATCGCCTTTCAACACTCGCTGCAAATGCTCGAACCTCACGCATTGGCATTTGTACGTCTGGAGTTTGAACCTCAAACATTGGCCGAATTCAAGTCGTCATCTGCGCAGGCTATTTCCAGCCGCACAGTCGTCGCGCTTCAGATGGTCGAACGCAAATTGCCAGATCCCGAATTTGATGGTGTTTCGGCAATAGCCAGTGAGGACTTCGATCTTGACGGTCACTTCGACTTGTGGACCGTCGCAGGCAAGAATCTGAGGATCATAAGTCTGGCTCCCGCTTTAGACCGCGAGCATGCCACGACAGCAGACAACGCCGCAAAGGCGGACGAGGCGCTTAGCGTAGAGGCACTGTGTGAGATCGAACTAGCCATATCGGCCAGCGGCCTTGCCCTAGCTGATTTAGATCGCGACTTCCAACATCGAAAGGATTCACTTCCTGCTTCGGCCCTACCTACCGCGACTCCGCCAGCTACCGAAGGGGATCCGCAAACCACTAGCACGCAGTTGACTCACGAGCAGTTGATTGAGAAGTACCTAGATTCCGATTTGGATCTGATCGTCTACGGAGCCGAAGGAGTACGCTTCTATCGCAACGACCTGAGTGTGGACAGCGGAAGCCGCACGTTGACCGAAATGCCTCAAGCCGCTCCGCTATCGGAACTGACGGAGGTTAACAGTGTGGCGATGATCGATTTCGACCACGATGCGGATCTCGATGTGGCTATTGCCAGCGCACAGGGAATCAGCCTGTGGTCCAACCGAGGCGATTGGACCTTTGCCGATTTCAGTTCCTATTCACAACTCCCGCCGAGCTCGACCACAGTCACCGATATCTTGGCCTTGGATGTCGACCGCAATGTGCTAAACGATTTCCTACTGGCCGCGCCGTCTAGCTCGGAATCGTTCGTACTTAAAAGCAATCTACATGGACGCTATTTCCTGCAATCCGATCTCTGGGAAGAAAGTGGGTTTGGCGGACAGGCATCGCTGGCGGCTACCGATGCAAACGCAGACGCGTGTTGGGATGTGATTGGCTGCGGTTCCGCTGGAACGCAATTGATCCTGATGAAATCGATCGGCCATCAACCTTGGCAACCCGAGTCGCGAGCGCTGCTTTCGACGACCCCTATGAGACATGTGTTGGTCGATGATTTCGACAACGATGGCCGAGATGACTATTTGGCGTGGGGGGCGCAGGGGGCCGAGTTCTTCCGTCAAAATGCCGAAGGAACTATCGCCAAGGACGACCAAGTCTTCTCATTGCACGAGAACACTTTGCAGGTGGCCACGCTCGACACGGATCGAGATGGCGACTTAGACTTTATCAGCCTCGACGCCCAAGGTGCTTTGCATCTATGGGACAATGTAGGTGGCCATGCCGATCAACAACTCGAGCTGATCATCCGCGCCGACGAAGACGGCAAGCAACGCCCACGCGAGCGCTGCAACATGCACGGCGTCGGAAGTCTGGTAGAGCTTAAATCAGGAGACATCTACCAGTGCCGAATCGTGCGAGGCACACGCACTCGTTTCGGCTTGGGGCAACAACACTCTGCCGATGTACTACGCATCGTGTGGACCAATGGTATCCCCAACAACGTACTCGACGTTAGCAATCGAGCCACCATTTACGACCAGCAAAACTTGGGAGGCTCCTGTCCCTATCTATACACTTGGAATGGTAGCCGATTCGAATTCTGCACCGATTGCTTGTGGGCTGCGCCAATCGGGCTGCAGTTCGCCCAAGGGCTGGCGGCGCCCACGCGCGAGTGGGAATACTTGCGAATCGACTCATCCTATCTTAAACCGCGCGACGGCGAGTACGTCTTGCAGATGACCGAAGAGTTGTGGGAGGCGGCCTACTTTGATTCCATCCAATTGTTGGCCATCGACCACCCGCCTGAGATCGAAGTGTTTACCAACGAGAAGGTGGGCCCCGCCGAACTGGCTCAGTTCCAGGTGCATGTCGTTCGTAAACGCCATGCCCCGCAACGCGTGCTGGATACCACCGGCCAAGACATCTCTCAAATCGTTGCCAAGCGCGACGGACGATATACCAAAACATGGCAGCAGGGAATCAACCAAGGTGTGACCGACGAGCACTATATCGAGCTTGACCTAGGAGAACTACAGCATCCCGAACAGGTTCGCCTGTTCCTGACCGGTTGGATGTTTCCGACATGCACATCGATCAATGTATCCATGGCAGAGAACCCACTCAAACCGAAATCTAAGCCTCCGTCGATTTGGATGCCTGATGAAGCAGGAGAGTGGCAAGAAGTCATTCCCTACGCGGGCTTTCCTGGAGGCAAGACCAAGACGATCGTGATCGACCTCTCAAACAAATTTCCCAGCGACGACTATCGGCTGCGTGTGGTTACCAACATGGAACTTTGTTGGGATGAAGTCTTCTTCAGTGATGAACCGGCAGGCAACGAGTCAGCGCAGGCAACTCGAGACGGTGACGCGGCGCTTAGCCAACAACTATCGGGCAGTGCATCCAGCGAGAACGAGTTGGACGCGATCTTGAGCCAACTCAATGAGTCGGCACCCTATCGTATCGCGCGCCAGTCCCTACTCGGTGCTGACCTACATTTCCGCGGTTTTTCGCGAATGCTAACACAGCCCTACAACGCTCCCAAACGCTACGACTACGAACAGGTTACCCGCGCCTCGATTTGGCCTCCCATGCAAGGTGGCTTCACGCGCTATGGAGACGTGACTTCGTTGGTGCGCCAACCCGATGATTTGCAAGCCGTGCTTGGGGCTGGGGACGAATTGACAATGCGATTTGAAGCCAGCCAGCTCCCCTTGCCCGAAGGCTGGGTCCGCGACTTCGTCTTATACAACGTGGGCTGGGATAAGGACGCCGACCTGAACACCATCCAAGGCCAAAGCGTAGAACCACTGCCGTTCCGCGCGATGCGACAGTATCCCTACGCCCCACAGCAGGCTTTTCCCGACAGTCCAGCACATCGGCAGTTTATCGAAACCTATCAAACTCGCAGCCAATTGCCAGTCGAATTCTGGCACCAGATCCGCGATTATGCTAGGCAAGTCCAATAAGGAACTGGGAGTTGTACTAACCACGAAACACACGAAACACACGAAACACACGAAGGACACGAAGGACACGAAGGACACGAAAAAAATCCTTGCTGGTATTCTTGGTAGCCCAACAACGAAGCAATGAGCAATGCAGAGATACTATTCAACAATAAAGGCTGCAAAACCATGAGAGCGATGTACGACGTTTGCGAAGTGCGAAGAGCGATGTGAACGAATCGTTCACTAGAATATTTTGAGAAGATGGTTGCGGGACGGAGAAAACAATTGGAGGAGAGCTGGTCAAGCCTTTCGTGTACTTCGTGTTTTTCGCGGTCAACAAACGAACTAACTCGTGAACGGTTGCCGCACTCGTAACCTCGTCCAATACTCAAACATCCTACGGACTCGTTGCCTCGCCTACGATCTTAGTACGCCAATTGCCTTTTCTTTTCGAATAAAATTGCTCTGTAGGAGCAGCAAACTATGTCCGAACGATCCGTAACGCCAGCCGCCAAGCCGAAACGGGTCTACGTACCGGCCATCGGTCCACGACTAAAAAAACTATTGTTCGTCGTCTTCGCGATGCTGGCAATCCTTGGAGCCAATTCACTCTATCTGGCTAGCGTGACTTTCATGGAATGGAGTTCCGGACACGGCTGTCAGAATCAGTTCTACTTGCTGATGTTCTTGGGGCACATCGTATTGGGTATGATCTTTATTGTCCCTTTCATCGGTTTTGGCTTCATTCATCTGGCCACCGCGCGCAAACGAAAAAACAAGCGAGCCATTCGCGTCGGCTACGCGCTGTTCACCGTCAGCATCGTGGTACTCATCACGGGTCTGCTGCTAGTTCGACTTGGGGGCATATTCGATTTGAAGCAGCCCGCCGCTCGTTCGATCGTGTATTGGCTACACGTCATCACTCCGCTTGTCGCCATGTGGTTATATTGGCTACATCGCTTAGTGGGTCAGAAGATCAAGTGGCGATTGGGGGCGATCTACGCTGCGGTGGCTGTCGCGGCTGTGGGCCTGATGATCTCGATGCACGCGCAGGACCCACGTGAATGGAATAAAATCGGTTCAGCGGAGGGCGTCCAGTACTTCGAACCATCGCTGTCGCGTACCGCCAACGGTGCCTTCATTCCTGCCCAGGTGTTGGACAACGACGAATACTGTCTAAGTTGTCATGCCGATGCCTACCAGAGCTGGGAACACAGCGCGCATCACTTTAGCTCTTTCAACAACCCCGCCTATCTGGCTAGTGTACGCGAGACGCGCGAGGTGTCACTTCGTCGCGATGGCGATGTCAAAGCCTCACGCTGGTGCGCCGGTTGCCACGATCCCGTCCCCTTCTTTAGCGGTGCGTTTGATGACCCCAAGTTTGATGATGTGAACCACCCCACCGCTCAAGCCGGTATTACTTGCACAGCCTGCCATGCCATCACCCACGTCAATTCGACGCGTGGCAATGGCGACTTCACCATCGAAGAACCCTTGCACTACCCTTTCGCCTTCAGTGACAACAAGTTGCTGAAATGGGTCAATGCGCAATTGATCAAGGCCAAACCTGAATTCCACGCCAAAACATTTTTGAAAGACTTTCACAAGTCCTCCGAATTCTGCTCGACGTGTCACAAGGTCCACATTCCCTTCGCTCTCAATCACTACAAAGAATTTCTACGTGGCCAGAACAGCTACGACTCTTGGCTGCTCAGCGGCGTGTCGGGGCATGGTGCGCGGAGCTTTTACTACCCAGAACATTCCAAGGACTGCAACGACTGTCACATGCCACTTCTCGCTTCGAACGATTTTGGAGCCAGACGGTTTGAGGGCCCTGCAGGTCAACTGTCGATCCACGACCACAACTTTGCCTCAGGCAACACCGGCCTTCCGGCGCTGCGCGGCTATTTACCAAAGGTGCTCGAACAGCACGAGAAGTTGCTTGAAGGAAGTCTGCGTGTCGACCTCTTCGGCATCAAGGAGGGTGGCAGTGTCGACGATACGCTGCAAGCTCCCTTGCGTCCCCAAGTTCCGACACTCAAACCCGGTCAAAACTATCTGCTCGAAACGGTCGTGCGCACCCTGACTCTCGGCCACCTGTTCACACAGGGAACCGCCGACTCCAATGAAATCTGGCTGGACATCACGCTCACCAGTGGAGATCGTGTGGTGGGTCGTAGCGGCGGACTCGACGCACGCGGCGAGGTCGATCCTTGGTCCTACTTTTTTAATATATTTATGCTTGATCGCGACGGGAATCGCATCGACCGGCGCAATCCGCAAGATATCTTTACGCCGCTTTACAACCAACAAATTCCTCCTGGTGCAGCCCGAGTCGTCCATTCGGCGTTTACCGTCCCCACCGATCTCACCGCTCCGTTGACGGTGACCGTCAAATTGCAATACCGAAAATTCGACTACCAATATATGGACTTCATCCATCAACGTGCTCGTCCCGGTGACAATCCGTTGATGACTGCGAACCGCTCTGCGACAAGCGTGCATCGGATTGCCAATTCCGTTGGAGACGTCGAGTTTCACAATACGCTTCCAATTTTGACCATCGCCAGCGACTCGTTGACGTTCCCTGTCGCAGGTGTTGAGGAAGAGGTTTCTCAGAGGGGCGAAACGGCTTCAAACATTGCAACCGCTAAGATTCCGCTTTGGCAGCGTTGGAATGATTATGGCATCGGTCTCTTGCTGGAGGAGAAATCGGAATTGAAACAAGCCGAGCATGCATTTCTTCAGGTTGAGCAGCTCAATCGCTTCGACGGACCGCTCAATTTGGCTCGCGTATATTTGTTGGAAGGGCGCGTGGACGAGGCGGTGGAAGCGGTCCAGCGAGCCGCTGAGCACGATTCGCCTGCGCCGCCTGAGTGGACACTGGCATGGTTCAGCGGCTTGGCCAATCGCGAACAGGGGCGTCTGAAAGAAGCCGAGGACAATTTCCGCAGCATCGTCGATCAGACCACGGCAGAACGTGTTGCGCGTGGCTTTGATTTCAGTCGCGACTACGAGGTACTCAATGCGCTGGGGCGCACGTTATTTGACCAGGCGGAACAGCTTCATTCACCTGCTGACTCGGCCCAGCGGCGCAAGCTATTGCAGGAGTCCGTCCGTCAATTCGAACGGACTCTCGCCATCGACAGCGAGAATGTTAACGCGCACTACAATTTAGGATTACTATACGCAATTCTCGGGGACAAAGAACTCGAGCAAGAGCACAAACAACTTCACTTGCGATACAAACCGGATGACAGCGCTCAGGGTTTGGCCGTCCGCAAGGCGCGCGAAAAATATCCCGCTGCCAACTTTGCTGCCGAGCCACTGGTGATCTATCCGTTGCAACGCCCCGGCGCTCCCGAGCTTCCAAGGTAACCTATCGAGATGAATCGATTGAAAAAAGCGAATAACAGCGACCAGCGAACCGAAGATGACGACTTGGCGATTGGCCGCGCATTGCGAGCCTCACTACTCGTGTTTTTATTGCTGGGTAGCATAGGGAGTGGCGTCTATCTATGGCTCAACCGGCGGGCACCGGCGATTACTCCCGAGGCGGCTCCCATCGCGCTACCTGAGACGCGTGTCAAGTCAACCGCCGTGATCCCGACAGTTCACTGGACCGATATCACGCAGGCGGCGGGTATCGACTTTGTACACACCAACGGCGCTCATGGTGAAAAGTTGTTACCCGAAACCATGGGCGCAGGCATTGCGGCTTGGGACTTTGACCAGGATGGAGACCAAGATCTGCTATTTGTAAACGCGACCCATTGGCCTGAAGACAGTACCGAGTCCACTCCCGCCAGCACGCTGGCCCTTTATCAAAATGACGGGCATGGTAAATTTGTCGACGTCACCGCCGACTGGGGGCTCGACATCAGCCTGATCGGCATGGGTGCTGCGTGCGGCGATTACGATTCCGACGGACGCGTTGACCTGTTCGTCTCCTGTGTCGGCGCCGATCACTTGTTTCATAATACTGGCGAGCGTTTCGTCGACGTTAGCCAAGCGGCGAGAGTTGCAGGTGACTCGGCCGCATGGAGTTCGGCATGTGGATGGTTCGACTACGACCGAGATGGCGATTTGGATTTGATGGTAACCCATTATGTCGAATGGTCGCGTGAGTTCGATTTGGCACAAAACTTTCGCTTGCTCGGCGGCGCGGAACGAGCTTATGGTCGTCCCCAGTCGTTTGCGGGGACGTATCCATCGCTGTTTCGAAACGATGGGGAGGGGAAGTTCGCTGACGTTTCTGCTGAGGCTGGATTGCAGATCCAACATGCGGCCACTGCGGTTCCCGTCGCCAAGTCGCTAGGGTTGGCCTTCGAAGACCTCGATGGCGACCAGTATCTGGACTGCGTGATTTCGAACGATACCGTACAAAACTTCTTGCTTCACAATCAGCGTGATGGCACGTTCGAAGAGATAGCGACAATGGCAGGCATCGCCTTCGATTCCAATGGCGCAGCTCGCGGGGCGATGGGCATCGACATCGCCTCCTTCCGCAATGACCCGTGTTTGGCGGTGGCCATTGGTAACTTCGCCAATGAGATGTCAGCCCTTTATGTTTGCCGTGGGCGCGATCTGCAGTTCTACGATGCGGCCATCGCCAATGGTCTCGGACCCGCTACACGTTTGGAGCTGACATTCGCGGTTTTTTTCTTCGATTTCGATCTGGACGGTCGGCTCGACTTGCTGCAAGCCAACGGTCACTTAGAACAAGATATCGCCCGCGTTCAGGCCAGCCAACACTACGAGCAGTCGCCCCAGTTATTCTGGCACGCCGACGCGGATTCGAGCTCGGAATTTGTACGATGTGGCGAAAGCCAAACCGGTCCTGATTTCCAGCGCCCCATGGTTGGTCGTGGCGCAACCTACGCCGACTTCGATGGGGACGGTGATCTGGATGTAGTCATCGCCGGCTGCGGGCAACCGCCGCGCATGCTGCGCAACGATCAGAATCTGGGACATCATTGGCTGCGCGTCAAATTGATTGGAAGCGGTGACAATCCTGATGCGATTGGTGCCCGCATTATCTTAACCGTTGGTGAATCCCAGCAAGAACGGCTTGTCTCGCCGACGCGAGGCTATCTCAGCCAAGTAGAATTGCCGGTGACCTTTGGCTTGGGTAACAGCCAAACCGTCGAGCGTATCCATATCCGCTGGCCTGACGGATCCGAGCAAGAAGTACTCGGGCCCGATGTAGACCAGCTACTATCAATCCGACAACCCACTAAACCAGCATCTCATGCAGGATCGTAACAAGCACAGCGCAGTTGCGGCAGACGGAAGCCAAGTGCTTCCACCACATTTAAACTTGGAGTTAAATCGTGGGGCCGTTTTATTCCGGCGGCACCATGGGCAACAACGAACCCGTGGATAGATTCAGTTTGGCGATGGCGATCATGTGATCAGACTGCGCTCGGGCCCAAGTATTTTCAGCCTGGATCAACTGGAGCTCAGCATTGAGCAATTGGTCGAGCAAGAGATTTCGCGCCGTGCCATCGAGAAACGCATCTTGCCAGCGCGCGATCAAGTAGTCGAGCTCCGCGTGAATTGCTAAAGTCGAGCGCACAGCCGATTCGAGTTCACTAAAAGAGGCTTGGAGCTGGGCTACGTTCCCTTCGACAGCGGCGCCAACGGTCAGTAGCGTATGATCGAGCTCAAGCAGTGTGCGTCGCAGTTCTAGCCGTCGTTCACGCAGTATGGCTTTCGCTGCCGTATTGCTGACCGGTCGCAAATAGGAAAACGCGGCCGAATAGCTGGGCGAACCCGTGGTGAACTGATCGCCAAATGATTTTGCCGCATCGAAATCACCGTTGAGCCCGCGCACGTAACCTTCCATCACGAGGTTCAACGTAGGTCGCAGTTCGTTCTCTGCCACTTGCAAACGCACACGCGAGGCTTGCAAGCTGGTGCGAATAGCTTGGATCTCTGGATGATAG
Organism: Pirellulaceae bacterium; assembly: GCA_020852965.1. Taxonomy (GTDB): domain Bacteria; phylum Planctomycetota; class Planctomycetia; order Pirellulales; family Pirellulaceae; genus Aureliella. The sequence goes on from JADYZV010000009.1 coordinate 18,885, forward strand.
TTGAGCGCGGTGGTCAATTCATCCTCACGCGATACCATGCTCTTCCAATCTGCGGGAAGTGTCAACGGAATCAGCTCTTCACCGGAAGCATTGCGCAAGAGCGGTGCTGCCACCGACGCGCGCAGGTTTGCCTCGGCGGCCTGTACTTGCGCCCAGGCTTTGGCCTGTGCGGCCCGCTGCTTGAAGATTGCCGACTCGGCACGCAACTGTTGGCTACGAAGTGTATCGATATCGGAGCGACCTACCAATTGATCGTGGAGTTCTTGCAAACTCTTTAAGCCGCGCTCGATCTGTTTGTAGTTGGCGCGCGCTGCCGCAAGTTCCCAGTAGGTGCTGGTGATGGAGAACGCATGCTCTTGAATCCTCTTAGAAGCGTCCTGCATGCTCTCGTCAGCGGCCAAAGCGGCCACCACATACGAAGAGCGATTGTAGGTTTTCCCAGCTCCGCGCATCAACGGCTGCGTATAGCGCATGAGCATCTTGGTGTCGGCCTGATTGTCGGGTGTAAAAAAGTTCGAATTGCTGTCCTTGAAATTGAAATCCTGAGATAACTCGGCCAAACCACCGTGTGTATTCTTGGCGCGCAACCCCGAGCTATTGTTCCAAACGTGGTCGTTCAGGCGCCCCGCAGTTCCCGTAGTAAGCGTATTCCCTACCGGATTGGAACTGTCCTGGAATATCGACTCGACAAACGCGCTCGGATCGAATTGACCATTGGTAGCCGCCGCTTGGGCCTGCAGAATCTGTGGCTCGACCAATACCGACTGCACTAACGGTGAGTTCTCGACGGCCAACCAGATCAACTGCTCTAGCGTCCATCCTTGAGCGGCTATATGGGGATTCAATCGCGAGTTTTCATTCTCGGTCCACCAGGGCTGGGTCAACGACGAAGAATCCGCAGCCTCGCGTGTTGGGGGCGCCAAATCGTCACGACTCTGGAACTGGCTGAAGTCGATCGGCCCATCGAGGCTCGGGATGGGCGGTGCGGCAACCTCCGCAGCTCCGGTATCCTGAGCGCGCGCAGCATCAGCCAGCACCACCACGAGGGCGATCACCAACCAAACTATGCTCACTTTGGTCATCCCTGACAACTTCACACACATCCCTTTGTTTCGAGAAGGGCTCCAGTTGCGTCCATCCTCGGCGCAACGGGTCCATAGTGAAACATCGGAATAGCGGCCAATTCGTCATAATCGCGATACGCAGACTCGCCCGAACTAGGCAGCAAGCCAGACGGATCTACCGCACAAGCCGCACAATGCGAACAGGCAGCCGGTTTCTCTCCACCATAAGTTCCGTGACGAAATGCCGTCATTTTGGTTGAAGGTCGGCACAATCGATACAATCGACAAGGCAGCGGATGTTTACCCATAGGGAACCGGCGATTTGTCTACCTCGGAATGAATGGGCGATTTGTTTGACCAAGAGTTGTCGAGCCTTGCATTCCTGGAACTCCCGAACCGCTAATTCCATAGCCATGCGCCGCCTGAGTATCACCTACAAATTGACTGCCTTGCTGGCGTTGCTCTCCACCGCACCGCTAGTGTTTTTGGTATTCAATCGAACTTCGGCGGAAATAGCCAATGCCACTCGCGCTCGCTTCGTAAGCTGCGAACAACTGGCACTTGGCTGTTCGTTGCAGCTCAAGCACCTAGACTATCAAGCGGTCGAACAGCTACTGACGCAGTTTCACCAGCGGGCGAGTGATCTGCAGGGCGTTCGTTTGGTCCGTTTCGACGGGTTGGTCATCCAACAATTGGGGACGATGTCGCCATCCGTCTCTACCGAGCCGTCTCAAGAGTCGGTCAAGTTCATAAGGATTCCCATCACGCGTGGTCCCCGTCAGTGGGGTGAGATCGAAGCCAGTTACCACAGTGACCCAGCCGCTGCACAGTTGTGGCGAGTCTGTGAGGCGCTGATAGCCACGCTGTCGCTCAACCTATTGACCTTCGGCATGTTGCTACGCCGCTCCTTAGCGGTACTCGACTCGGGCAACGCGGTTCCCAAACGGGTGCGCAATACGCTCGACACGATTGCGGGCGGTGTAGTCATCCTGGACGCGAATCAAAAGATTGTAATGGCCAACGAAGCGTTTCAAGGAAGTTGCCGAAGATCGATGGATTCGCTGCTCGGTACACCCCTGGGCGATATTCCGTTTCGCCACGATGCACAAAGACTACCGTGGGAGCAAGCGGCCATCGATAAACAGCGGCAAAGCGGAGCGACTCTATTCCTGGAAGATGGCCAGCTCGAACGCTGCTTCGTGGCCAACGCCACACCGATTTTCGATTCGAAAGAAGCGGTCGCCGGAACTCTGGTTAGCTTCGAGGATGTGACCAACCTGGAACAGCAGAAGCAGTCGCTGATGCTGGCGTTGAGCGAGCTGGAAACGTCCAAAGACCAAATCCATCAGCAAAACCTGCGGCTACAGGAACTGGCGTCGCGCGACGTATTGACTGGCGCGTTCAATCGACGCTCATTGTACGAACAATTGGAGACTCTGTGGCACGAATTTGAGAACAACGGGCAAGCGCTCAATTGCATCATGTTCGACGTGGATCACTTCAAGAAGCTCAACGACAACTATGGACACGCTGTGGGCGACCAAGTGCTCAAGGATGTATCGCGCACGATCCAAGAAGCCGTACCCGCGCCAGGTTTTGCCGGCCGTTACGGCGGTGAGGAGTTCTGCGTAGTGCTACCTTCCATGTCCGCCGCAGAGGCAACGCTGGTTGGCGAGTCGATTCGCGCGGCGATCGAATCCAAGTTGTGCGAGCCTTACCACGTGACTGCCAGCTTGGGCGTCTCGGGGACTGAATTCGGTGCGCCTAGCTTCCAGTTGATTATTGAGCAGGCCGACCAAGCGCTCTACGCAGCCAAGCATGGCGGTCGCAATGCGGTTCGCTGCTGGAGTCACAGCCTGGCATCCGAAACGACCGTTAAAACATTGGCGATGCCCACGACCTATGACCAGCCCATTTCCTATCATGCCGTCGCATCCTTGCACGCAGCGCTCGCTTATCGCGATGCGGATACAGCCCTGCACAGCCAACGAGTAGCCGAGATGGCAGTGAATTTGGGTCGCGGGTTAATGACCGCCGGTCAACTCTATATCCTCGAGATCGCCGCAATTCTGCACGATATCGGCAAGATTGGTGTCCCTGATTCCATTCTCCTCAAGCCGGCCAAGCTAACCAGCGAAGAATGGAAAGTGATGGAAGCTCATGCGCAGATGGGAGTTGATATCGTCGACTCATCATTCAGCTCTCCGTGGTTATCCGACATCGTTCGCTACCACCACTATCGTTTCGATGGTAGCAACACCCCACCCGGTCAGCCTGTCCGAGGCGACATTCCCATTGGCGCCAGAATCGTGTGCATCGTCGACGCCTATGACGCCATGACATCCAATCGTGTCTATCGCAAGGGACGCAAGCCGGAAGAGGCCTTCGAAGAACTGCGACGTTGCGCTGGGACACAATTCGATCCACTTTTGGTCGAACGTTTCATCTCGTTGCAGCTCGGTTGGCGCGCCGACAGCCGCTTTGCGAAATCGGACATCGAGGGAAGAGAAGCCCTGGCCATTGGCCACTTGACCGAGCGGACGATGCACTCGTTCGAAACGCACGATGCGAAAGTACTGGCCGAATCGTTAGAGAAACTTGCCATGGCAGGTGAACTTTACGACCTGCCAGCCATCCGCCATTTGGCCACCGAACTACGAAAAGCCATCGGTGATGCCCGAACCGACGACTGGGAATTTGCAACTCCGATCGTTCAAAACCTGCTCGAAATGTGCTTGATGGTACAGCGCGCCCACATTCACGACGTCGCTTCACGCCCACAAGATACTGAAAACTGTCCTCAAAGCAGTTACTACTCTACCGCCCGCGACTGGTGGGATGCTGAGCAAGTCTAAGTAGTCTGCCTGGTGTAGGCTCGTAACGAGTGCCACGAGTTACGGCAGATCGAAGCAAATGACTAAAACGCCGCGTTTGCACCTCTCAATGTGCTGGGTCCGGGCGTTTTAAAAAAAGCGCTAACTTGTAGTTAGGTCAGCACTACGCGGTTAATCAGGTTGGCTCTTCGGCCACGCGTTGGGCTCGCCGTCGCCCCCGAAATGGGTCGCCACACGCGCTGGCAACTACTGCCAGTACCACGTTTTGAAAAACCGCGATGACGGTAGAACAAACTAAAAGACCTGCTACGAGTGCCAGGCCACTGCGAGGAAATGCGTTTATTTAAGTACCTAAATCTAAAGGTGGATAGGATCGATTGATGTCAATGCGGCCCTCTCGAAGGAATCCTGCCCGGCCGTATTCCACAGCTACGGTCGCGCTTAGTTACGGACGCGCTTAGTATCGTGTAGGAAAGCAATTGTCGATTTCGGAAAACGGAAGAGGTTTCCAGCTTGTCATCCTTGAGTTGACAAGCTGGAAGGCTACTCAATTTACACCCGCGCGATCGATATATGGCCAGCACGACGTCGAAAGCTTTCGAGACGGAGCCAGTGCGGATGAAGGAGCCAGATCTAAATACTGGTTTTGGACTCGGCCTGATTGATAATCCGATTTTGGCACAGCGATTGCTTGATAGGACCACCACGATCTTGAATACCATGCTACGCCGCCGCCCTGCCGGCTGTAGCGCGACGTAGTCAGCATGTTCTGCGTCGCAATTCCAATGCAGGCACTAGGGGAGACAGATCATGAAACGTTTAGCAATCGCCGCTGCCCTGGCCGTCGCGCTGGTGGCAGTCAGTCAGAGCGACGCCCGCGCTCAATTCGGAATCGGCTTCGGCAACTATAGTGGCTATGGAGTTGGCCTCGGCGGCTACGGTGGCGGTCTGGGCTACGGCTCGGGCATCAGCCTCCGAGTTGGCCCGTCGCTCGGCTACAATCGCCTCGGTTACGGCGGATATGGTGGCTACAGCGCCTTTCGTCCCAGTTATGGCCTAGGCTATGGTGGCTACAACAGCTATCGTCCCAGCTATGGCATTGGTTATCGTAGCTACAACAGCTACCGTCCAGCGTTCTACGGACGTCACGGGGGATACGGACGCTGTCACTAGTCGATCATCGGCGCCGGCCCGATATTACCGGGCTGGACGATTGACACCGCTGCGCTACCTGGCAAACTCGATCAACGATCATCCCAGAGTTTGAGCACGAGTTAGTCTGTATTCGCGTTCATTCGTGGGCCAATCGAGGTTGGCAACAAGCGGGGAATCATTGACCAAGCAACTGGGCAGCGCGGCGGATCATCTATGTCCAATCTTCGGGCGAGGATCATTGCTGCAAGCTCATTGTGTGGCCCAATGGAAGGATGTTGGCCCCAGAGTTTCAGGAGCCGCAAATTGGCAACGTTGGGAAACTTGAGTACCCACCGCTAAGCGCCACTACATTCCAGAACCACTGCGACATCCCCACAATTAGTCAGAACCATTGGGGCAGATTGATTGTAACCTCACGCAAAGGCGCCGGTGGGACAATGGCCTTCGAACAGCAATACTAAGCTTGGCGGGCGCGGCGGAAGAAGCCTAAGCTACCGGCGAGCATTAATAGCACAGCCGACGAAGGCTCGGGGACCGCTAAGAGAGCGCTGCCATACGTCGTATTGGCGACCTTGTCGGTCGAATCAAGCTCGTCATCAAAGAAGAGATTGCCCAATGGATGGCGATTAACCTTGAGCAATGCCATATCTCCCAGATTGCCCGTGACCGTAAACTGGATCGTTGCCAATATCGCTTCGAAAGAGCTCTGATCGACCGCAGACTTGATACCCATGGCGCCTGTCACACCACCGATTTCCAATGTGTGCGCCCCATTGTCAATATTGATGATTCGATTGAAAACTGTATCGGGGTAGATTGGATTGATGCTAACATCGGCAACGCTGGCAATGCTAACTCCGCCCACCGACGGAGCGGTGGGCGCGAAATCAATAATCATCGGCCCAAAGGCAGTCAGGCCAGAAACGCTTGTGAAGAATTTTAGCTGCTCCCCAGCGGTGGCCGTCTCGCGCACGATCAAATCGACCGTCACCTTTTCACCCGGCTGACCGATATACAACGGGTCGCTAAAGCCGAGGCTATAAACTAACCCGGCTTGTGCTGGCGAACTTCCGGCCAAGACTAAACAAGCAACAAGAAATAATCCCGAAACTCGCATCGCAGCTCTCCTAAACTTGCTGAATAATCAGCGATTAGAAACCTAGACTCTTGCCGTATCTTTGCCGAAAGAAGAAGTTATCGATTCCATCAATGACACCTCCACCATTGTAATCGAAAGCGATGTTGTAACCTGCTTGTCCAGGGTTTTTTCCGTAACTCGCTCGGAATACAAAGTTGTCCATACCGTCTACATCGCGGTCGCCGTCGATATCGCCATACAAGGCAAAGAATTTGTCATTAATATCGCTACCGAAAGCGTAGTCGTCACCACCAGTACCGTCATTGTCGCCATCCAACTTGACCGTTGGAGTGTCTGTCAGGCTAAATCGCTCTGCCTTAAGAGTTAGCTTGTAGTTACCATCGATCAGTGCTTTTTGAGTACCGCGAGTCATGCCCCCGCTAAAAAGGATGAGCAATTCGGTTTTCCCGTTTACAGTCGAAGTCGTCCAAGTAGTGGCTACGCTGCCGGCAGCTCCGTAGCTGCCCGCTAGACGGGAGACGGAAATGGCGTCACCCAGGTGATCGTCAATCGTCACCAGCGAATTGAACTTCACTACGATCTGCGTTACGTTGGAGCGTTGAGACGTTCCATCGCCAACGACCATTGAGGCGACTTTGGGAGCTTCGTCAGTGACAATTGTCCCGACTCCTTGAGCGTCCGCCAGGGTCGCGTTGTTTGGATTACTGAGATTGACCACAAACGTTTCTGTCAACTCGTCCAGCGTATCGCCGACGACTGGAACCAGGATCTGTTTGCTGGTTTCACCCGGAGCAAAAGTCAGCGTGCCACTCGTGGTCGCGAAATCGTCCGGCGAAACAGCCGTGCCGTTCGTGGTGGTGTAGTCGACCGTGACCGTTTTCCCACTAGCGGACAATAGCGTGACCGTGAAGACCGCGTTGGTCGTACCACTGTTCCCTTCAACGACACTGGCATCGCTAATGCTGAGCGACGGTGGCGGATCGTTGTCGGTGATGGTTCCCAAACCTTGACCATCATCGATGGTCACGTTGACGGGGGTAGCCAGATTCACAAAGAACGTTTCGTCTATTTCGTCGAGTAGGTCACCCAGAATATCGACCGAAACCTGCTGGCTCGTTTCACCAGACGCGAAGTTGAGAGTTCCCGAAGCGGCGACAAAATCGTCTCCTGCTATCGCTGAGTCGGACTGTGTCGAGTAGCCAACCGATATCGGCTTACCGCTGGCAGTCGACAGCGAAACAGTGAAGTACATGGTCACATGACCAATATCTCCCTCCGTTACCGTTGCGTTGCCGATGCTGACCGTCGGTGGTGGATCGTTATCCGTGATTGTCCCCAAGCCTTGGCCGTCAGAAATGGTAGCGTTGACGGGATTTGTCAAGTTGACGAAGTAAGTCTCGTCGAATTCGTCAAGCAAATCGCCAACAATCTGAACCGTAATCTGCTGGCTGGTAACACCAGCCGCGAAATTGAGTGTACCTGACGCAGACGTGAAGTCAGTCACGGCAGTCGCCGTATCGCCAGCGGTGGCATAGGCGACTGAAATCGGCTTACCACTAGGTGCCGAGAGCGACACCGTAAACACAGCTTGGACGAAGCCCCCGTCTCCTTCCACTACGGTGACGTCATCTATGCTGAGCGACGGTGGCGGATCGTTGTCGGTGATCGTACCGAGGCCGAAGGAATCAACAATTTCGCCGTTGACGGCCGTTGACAGATTGACGCGATACTGTTCGTCGAACTCATCGAGCGTATCACCCTGGATCAGCACGGTTACCGTTTTACTGGTCTCGCCAGGCGCAAAACTCACCATGCCTCCAACGATAGCGGTATAGTCGCCGGGCGCCTTAGCATCCATGTCTTGCGTGTCGACTTGCACGCTGACCGTCAGGGCGCTGGCCTTGGAAAGCATCACTGTAAAGACGGCATTCACACTACTGCTATCGAGCTCGCTTACCGTTACGTCGTCAATACTGATGTGGGTGTCATCGTTCTCGATCGTCACGACCCCTTGCCCAGTCGTGATACCCGCGTTGACTGCGTTGGTTAGATTGACAAATAGAGTTTCATAATCTTCGGGAGTGGTATCACCGCTGACTAGCACATCGATCGTTTTGGTCGTTTCACCGGGAGCGAAGGAGAGCGTCCCTGTGGCGGTTTGGTAGTCGTTATCGACTAGCGTGGCGGTTCCATTGGCGGTGGCATAGTCAAGCGTTACCGTGAGCGCCGAAGGATGGCTGAGAGTCACCGTCAACTGGGCCGTGGTAGTTCCACTGTTCCCTTCCAATAGCGAAACCGAATTGATCGACGCGTCCGTATCATCATTGAGAATATTCCCCACAGCCGCGCCATCGATAATTAGCGCATTGGTTGCATTCGAAAGATTGAGTAGCATGGTCTCGTGCTGTTCGCGCACTGTATCCCCTTGCACATCGACGAGAATCGTCTTAGTTGTTTGGCCCGGATCGAAGGAGAGCGTTCCCGTCGCAGCCAAATAATCGCTATCTGCAAGCGTCGCCGTTCCATCGGCGGTGGCAAAGTCGACAGTGACCGTGCGGCGGCTGGGAACCACTAGAGTTACTTCGAATGCCAACTGAACCATCCCGGAGTCCCCTTCGATCACAGTGGCATCGGCCACGTTGATTTCGGTATCATCATTGACGATCGTGCCAGTCCCAGTGCCATACAGAATATCTGCATGGACCACATTGGATAGAACCAGATTAAATACTTCGTCGGGTTCCAACACCATATCGCCATTGACCAAGATAGTGATCGTTTTCAGCGTCTCGCCTGGGGCGAAACTGAGCGATCCGGCTTTGGCCACGAAATCGCTGTTCGCCACCGTGGCTGAATTATCGACGGTCGTGTAGTCGACGGTCACCGTTTGATTGGTTGGCGAAAGCAATTCGACCGTGAAAGTGTAGCTCGTCGTCCCGCTATCTCCTTCATCTTGCGTCACCGAATCGATTGCCAGTGCGATCAAGCGTGAAACGAAAACATCTTGTGTTGCATTCGTATCGGTCAACGAGGTTAGATTCGTCGACTGACTAACGAAGCCGATGGTCGAACCATCGTCGTTGATGACCGCCATCGTTGACGACGCATCGCCCGCCACAGTACCTTGGCCAACGCGCGACACCAATTGCGTCGTAGGCGAAACGGCTAACCAGTTGCGAACGAAGATATCGAAAATGGTGTTGCTGTCATCGGTGATGGACGCATCCAGATTTGTAGAGTAGCTTTCAAATGCGACGGTCTTTCCATCGCGGCTCAGGCGTGGGTTGTCGCTCCAAGAATTCCCGGCGGCGAGACCGTCCGCACTGACTGTAATTAAATGCGTGCTGGGGGATGCCCCTCCGCGGTCGCGTACATAAACCTGCCAATTGCCCTCAGCTAAAGTGCTCAGATTGTACGCATAGGAGACAAACGCCACGTAGCGACCGTCCCCACTGACGCTTGGCCGTTCTGCGGGGTAATCCGCAAAAGTCGAATCATCATCAATGGATATTCGCTCGGTCGCCTCCGACGACAGATCGCGCAGATAGACTTGTACGTACCCCGGTGCACCTTCCACATCGGGAACCAGCCCCAGAGATGAACTGGAAAAAGCAACGAACTGCCCATTGTCGCTGACAGCGAAATCAGCGGATACACCGTTGCGGCCAGTATACAATCCAGCCCCCTTAGCCGACACAACGGTCGCACCGCTGGCCGAATAGGCAAACACGTCTTGATTTGCGCCATTTGCATCGGCCACCCCAGCCACCAAGTTGGAGGCATTGCTCGCGAAGACTATTCGGCTGCCGTTATCGCTTGGTTCAGGCTGGTACGAAGCGCGATTGGCGGCGACGTTAGTCCCCGCTGCGCGGCTGAGCAACGTGGTCACTGGCAGAGCGGACTTCCAATCGCGCATGAACACATCGCGAGCCGCATTGCCATCGGCAGTGATCGATCCATCTAAGGCGCTAGCATCGCTTTCAAAGACTACCGTTAGGCCATCATTGCTCAGCCGAGCGTTTTGCGATGAACCTTGTCCAACGCCTGTCCCCGAACTATCGACTGATAATAAACTGATTGTGACCGCCACGCGATCGCGCACATAGACTTGCCAATTGCCGTTGTTGGCAATCGGTCCCAAATTGTTCGCATAAGACTCAAACGACACGAAACTGCCGTTTCCACTGATGCTCGGTCGTTGGGCGGGATAGTCGGCAAAGTTGGAATCGCTGTCGAGTGAAATGCGCTCCGTGATGCCTGTCGTCGTATTGCGCACATAGACTTGCGAATAGACTGGATTGCCAGCCAGGTCGAGCACCAGTCCTTGAGAACTACTGGTGAAGGCGACCAATTCGCCCGTGTCGCTGATATCGAAGTCAGCAGCAACCCCCTGATCGCCAGTGAGCAGGCTGGCAAGCTTGAGACTCACCAACTGCAAGCCGGTATTTCCAAAGGCAAAAATATCTTCTCCAACGCCATTGGCATCGGTATAGCCCGCCAACAGGTCGCTCGCAGCACTACTGAACACCACGCGATTGCCAGTGTCACTGAGCTCCGCCCGTGTCGAATTTTGATTACCACCCGCGCTAGCACCGGCCTGTCGACTGAGCAAGAGTAGCGGCCCCGGGCTGGCCCACTGTTGCAAAAACGTATCGGTGTGACCGTTGTCGGTCACGCCTGCTGGATCGAGATTAGCGGCCGCACTTTCAAACGCGATCCATTGACCATCGTGGCTAATGCTAGGGTTCAAGGAATAGCTATCGCCGGCGCTCCCAGCGGCTTGGCTGATCAACGTCGTGGTCGCCGAGCCCGGCCCGGTAGCACGATCGCGAACATAGACTTGCCAATTGCCATTGTTGGCCAACGGGCTGAGGTTGGAAGCGTATGACTGGAAGGCAACGTAGCGCCCATCGCCACTGATACTGGGACTATTTGCTGGATAGTCTGCGAAGTCAGCAATACTGTTGACTGAAATACGCTCGGTGTACTGTGCGTTTAAGTCACGCCAATAGACTTGCTCGTAATGGGGAGATCCATTGACGTCAGCCACAATTCCTTTTGAGGTGCTGCTGAAGACGACAAACTGTCCATTGTCGCTGAGATCAAAACCCGCTCCGATACCGGTACTTCCCGTAAACACTCCAGTACCCTTGGCAGTTACCAGTGCCAAAGAGGTTCCATCGTAGGCAAACAGATCGATCGCATTCCCGTTAACATCCGCGATGCCGCTGACCAAGTCGGTCGATGCGCTGTTGAAAACAACTCGCAAACCATCGTCGCTCATTTCCGGCTGGGAGCTGGAGTAATTGCCTGCTACCGTAGCGCCCGCTTTGCGACTGAGTAGCTGGTTCACCGCACCCGCATTCTGCCAATTGCGCAAGAAAATATCGTACTGACTGTTGTTGTCGGCAGTGATCGCAGCATCGAGATTGGTGGCCAAACTTTCAAAGGCGACTTTGGTGCCGTCATGACTGATGCGCGCGTTTAGACTGGTACTATCCCCGACGGCAGTGCCGGCCGCATCGATGCTGATCAAAGTAGTTGTGGCCGTGTCGCGATCGCGAACGTAGATTTGCCAATTGCCATTATTAGCCACGCTACCGAGATTGCCGGCGTAGCTTTCGAAGGCAACGTAGCGCCCATCACCACTCAGGCTCGGCGTTTGCGCCGGCGCATCGGCATAGGTCGAATCGGCATCTACGCTAATCCGCTCTGTAATCGGCGCGAGAGGATTGCTCAAATCGCGTACATAAACTTGCGAATTGCCTGAAATCGCGTTGAGGTCAGCCACCAACCCCGGCGATGAGCTGGCAAAAGCGACGACCTCTCCAGTATCGCTGACAGCGAAACCGTCAAGCGTTCCCGCTCGCCCAGTGTACGTTCCACTCCCTTTGACCGTCACTGCAGAGAGGCTCGAGCCGTCATAGACGAAGATATCGGCGGAAGCACCATTTACATCAGCCAAGCTAACCAAGTCGGACGAAACACTAACAAACACCACTATCGATCCGTCGTCGCTTAGTTCGGGCTGATTCGCTCGCAGATTCCCGGCAACGCCTGCGGACGTCGATCGACTAAGCAGCCTGGTCACTGGCGAGGGCGCATTCCAATCTCGCATAAAAACATCTACGTCGCCGTTGGCGTCGCTGCTAATCGTCCCGTCCAGATCGGTAGCAAAACTTTCAAAGGCCACGGTATTTCCGTCATGGCTAATGCGCGCGTTTTGCGACGCATCATTCCCCACCGCAGACCCATCGCTATTGACACTAACCAAGGCTGTCGTCAACAACAGTCGATCACGAACAACGACTTGCAATTGTCCATTGCTCAAGGTGCCAAGATTGGAAGCGTAGGTTTGAAAGGCAACGATGTCGCCATTTCCACTAATGCTTGGTCGCCCGGAAGGACCGTCTCCTGCGCCCGTTCCGGTCGAATCAATACTGACCAGCGAAGTCACCCCTGCCGCGCGCACAAAAACGTCTTGAGCAGAATTGCCATCTAGTGGATCTAAATTGGTGCTGGAGGAACTGAAAGCGACGACCTGACCGTCATCGGAAATGCTCACTTCACCATAGAGAATTCCCGCATCTGCGGTTGCTGTTCCGCCAGCATCAACGCTCAAGGTGCTGATGGACGAACCGCTCACGTCGAAGGCGAACACATCCCACTGACTATTGGAGTCGGTCACCGAGGCGTCTAGGTCGCTAGCTAAGCTTTGAAAAACTACGGTACTGCCATCACGACTGACCTGTGGAAACTCCGATCGTCCAGCAGCGGTAGTGGTACTCGATGCCGCACTGACACTAACCAGTGACGTGGTGGCTGTATTCATATCGCGCACGTAGACGTCCAAGTCACCATTGCCATCGGAGATGCCTGCCACTAAATCGCCGGCAGAGGTCGCGAATGCAATGCGGCTACCATCGCCGCTGATCGACGGTCCATAGGAATAGTAGTTACTTGCATACGTCCCGGTTGCGTTTAGGCTAACCAACTCCAAGGTGTCGGCCTCTCGGCTCCAGCGATAAATGTTCGTCCAATAACTACCAGCGGTCAGACTCGGGTCTGCAATATCCAAATTATTGGCATTGCTAACGAAGGTGACATATTTACCGTCGGCACTGATAACCGCTTCGTTTGATGCACCGTTCGCGGCAAAGCCGTTGACATCGTGACTGACTAGCGTCACTACACCAGTAAGCAGGTCGCGCAGGAAGACATCGGCGGTATCATTCCCGTCTTCAGGAACTAGGTCGGACGCATCGCTTGAAAAGACCTCATAACGCCCATCGGCGGACAGCGAATGTTCGCTACGACTGGAGCCGGCATTGCCCAGGGTAGCGACCGCGGTTTCCACGGAAAGATATTGGTTGGTAGCACCGCTGACATCGAAGGAAACTAGGTCATAAACGGAATTGGTATCGCTGACAGTTGACTGCAGATTGGCGGCACGACTGCGATAGACGACGTGCGAACCATCGCGACTTACCTGCGGCGATCTGGAATCCCAATTTCCGGTAGTCGTCGCCGCCCCATCGGTGTGACTGACCAAGACCGTCGTCTGCGCGCTCACATCGCGCAAATAGACATCAACATCACCATTGCCGTCAGTAACACCTGACACTAAATCATCGGCAGAGGTTGAAAAGGCGACCAAATTACCATCACCACTTATCGATGGTTCGTACGAATAGTAATTTGCAGCATTGTCCTCCCCTGCGTTCCGACTGACCAATTCCAACTCACCATCGGCTCGCTTCCAACGATAGACGTTGGACCAATAGACACTCGAGTCGGGCCCCGTGCCGGTCACGTCCAGATCGGTGGCTGAACTGAGAAAGGCTACATACTCTCCGTCAGCGCTAATGACCGCTTCGAAAGAGCTACCATTGGCGGGACCGCTAACACCTCGGCTGACAAGCGTCACTTCTCCAGTTTGCAGATTGCGAAGGAAGACATCACTGCTTGCATTGCTGTCACCAGGAACCAAGTCAGAAGCATCACTAGTGAAAACTTCGTAGACGCCATCCGCCGAAAGAGACCGGTCCGTGCGCGACGAACCGCGATTGACAGTGCTGGGTGCCGAAGACTCCACGGATACGTACTGGTTGGCACCACTACTGATGGTGTAGGAAACCAGGTCGGCTTGGTTATTGGCATCGCTAACTCCACTCTGCAAATCGGACGAGTAGCTCGAATAAACGATATGCGTTCCATCGCGGCTGACACGTGGGCTGCTCGAATACCAGTTGCCGGTAGTAGTAATGGATGAGGCTGTATGACTGACTAACGCCGTACTGGGGATGATGGCGGGCAGGGCGCTAGCATCCCCCATATCGCGCACGTAGATATCACGACTGGAATTATTATCCGTTAGCGAGGCCAGCAGATTCCCGGCATCGCTGGCATAGGAAATCCAACGACCGTTACCGCTGATCGACGGTTCCCCCGATGTATTATCTCCACCGTTGTCGTCGGCGGCGTTGACAGTTACCAGTCGCAATTCGCCAGTTAGCCGTTCCCAGCGATAGACGTTCCAATTTCCTTGCGTATCGTTGGTACCCGTCACATCCAGGTTGGTCGCCGCACTGACAAAGGCCACAAAATTTCCGTCCGCGCTTATCACCGCCTGGTTCGAATGATAGGTGGCTGCAGCTCCTCCCACTGTACGACTGACCAACGTAATCTCGCCTGTCTGTAGATTGCGGAGGAAGACGTCCGACATGTTGTTCGTATCATTCAATACCAGATCATTTGCTCTGCTGGTGAAGACTTCGTAGTTTCCATCGGCGGACAATGAGTGGTCGGTGCGCGTCGACGCTTGACTCGCGCTTCCTGGAGCATCGACCTGGACCGAGACGTATTGATTGTCTCCTGTGTCGACTAGATACGAGACCAAATCGTATTGGCTATTGATATCTTGAACGCCTGCCTGGAGATCTCCAGCGTAACTAAGGTAGACGACTCGCGAGCCGTCGCGACTTAGGCGGGGATTGGTGGAGACATTATTGCCAGCGATAATGGACGCTGGGGACGAACTGGTCGAGCGACTGACGAGAACTGCAGCGCCCGTGCTGGCACGAAACAGATAAATATCCAAGTTTCCGTTGTCGTCGGTAACATTGGCTTGCAGATTGGATGCGTAGGTGGAAAAGGCCACTAAACTACCGTCTCCGCTTATCGACGGTTCGTACGAGGAATTGTTGCCACCATCGTCGCCAGCCGCATTGACACTCACCAGTCTCAGCGCACCGGTTGCTCGCTCCCAAAGAAAGACATTCTGGGTGAAGTTGCTGGGGTTAGGTCCACTTGTCACCTCCAAATTCGACGCAGCCGAAACAAAGGCCACGAAATTACCATTGGAGCTGATGACCGCGTCACTCGAATACCAATCGGCAGCCAAGCCCCCCTGGCCTTGACTTACTAGAGTAACGGCCCCCGTTTGCAAATCGCGTATGAAGACATCGCTGTAACCATTGGTGTCGCCAGGCACCAGGTCCGACGCTTCGCTGGAAAAGACTTCGTAGCGTCCATCGGCTGACAACGAGTGCTCGGTGCGCGAGGAGTCGCCATTGCCGGTGGAGGCAGCGGTCGTTTCGAGCGAGACGTATTGATTCGTGCCAGCACTCACCAGATACGACACCAGATCATAGGTACTGTTGGCATCGCTTGCGCCACTTTGCAAATCACTCGCGCGGCTATAGTAGGTGACCCGAGCGCCATCACGACTGATCTTGGGCTGGCTGGAATCCCCATCGCCCGCCGTCAGCGGTGCACCAGCGGCATGACTGACTAGAGCTGTCGATTGAGACGTCAAGTCACGCATATAAACGTCTAAGTCGTTGTTGTCATCGCTGACACCCGACACGAAATTAGACGCATACGTCGCATAGGCGATGCGAGATCCATCGTCGTTGATCGATGGATAGTACGAGCTATTGTCACCGCCGTCGTCAGCTATTGCGTTTTGACTGACCAAGGTGAGCTTGTTCGATGCTCGCTCCCAGCGAAAAATGTTCTGATAGCCTGTCACAGAATTCGTGCCGGTTACATCCAAGTTCGTGGCCGTACTCTGAAAAGCTACGTAGCGACCATCAGCACTGATCACCGCTTCGTCGTTGGAACCATTCGCAGTCTCGCCAACGGCATTACGACTTATCAGCGTTACCGTACCCAGACGCAGATCGCGCAAGAAGACATCGCGGTAGCCGTTGCTGTCTCCCGAAACGATGTCGCTGGCATCGCTGGAGAAAACGAGAAAGCGTCCGTCGGCTGAAAGCGATTGCTCCGTCTGAAAGCTGGTGTAGTTGTTAGCCGCTGCCAAGCCGCTTTCGGCTTGACTGATCAAGGCAGGGGCACCGTATGTCAGTACGATTCGATGCTCAAGCGCTTCGCCAACTAACAGACGACGAAAACGACTTCTTTGCTGACCGCGCATGACTAAACCCCTCACCAGTGAACGGAACCTACGTCAAAACACTGACAAAAAGGCTACACTGAGGAAATAACAAAAGCCATAGGTGGTAGTTTTATTTCGAGGAAAATCCGCTTTCAGGTTGTTCCGCCCCCCTTTTGACCATGGGATTGGCCGTCCTACCTGCCGTGCTGCGCTTCCCCGCTGACCAAGGTCTTGATACGACACAAATTAGAATCGACGGTCATGTACAAATAGCCGTCGGGACCAAAACAACAATTGCTGGTCGGCATGCCGGTAACCAAGCGTCCGAGCAACTTGCCGTCGGCCTCCATGACATAAATGCCGCCTGGTCCGCTGGCCCACAAACGCCCCTGATTGTCAACTGCCAAGCCATCGGGCAAGCCGGGCTCTTTGGCAACGCGATCGGTCACGTTGTTGATCTCTTTGCCCGCCTCCAACGTACCATCCTCCTTGACAGCATATGATGTCCAATTGGCCTGTGCGGGATCGGACTGAGCCACGTAGAGAGTTTTTTCGTCAGGCGAAAACGCGATGCCATTGGGACGATTGATCTCCTTGGTCAACAGTGTCAAGTTGCCGCTGGGGCTGAGACGAAAGACGCCGCAGAAGTCGAGCTCGCGCGATGCGTCATCCGCCCTGCTAGGCAGACCATAGGGCGGGTCGGTGAAGTAGATGTCGCCATTCGATTTGAGCACAGCGTCGTTGGGACTGTTGAGTCGCTTACCTTGATAATTGTCTACCAGAGTCCGCTTGCCGCCCTTTTCCGTTAGCACGCTCAAGCGGCGATCGCCATGCTCGCACATGACCAAGCGACCCCGCGGATCGAGCAACAGTCCGTTGGAACCTGGCTCCAGGCCGTAGTAGGTTACCCCGGTGTAACCGGACGGAGACATAAATAGCGAAATCGTTCCGTCGGTCTGCCATTTGAAAATGGTATTGCGCGGAATATCGGAGAACAGTAGATACCCGTCGCTATTGCCCACCCATACAGGCCCCTCAGTCCAAGTAAATCCGCTGGCCAGCACTTCGATCTTAGCGTCCTTCACCACTAATTGATCCATCGCGGGAGTGACCCGCTCGATCGAGCCGAGCGTCTGCTGAGCCATGACGATCGGCAGATTGAGCGACATGCCAAGATAAAATAACGACAATGATATTACTGCAGCTACAGGACGAAGGTTCATATTGAATAACTCTCCAAGTGCTAAATCGAAGTACTAAAACACGAGCGGATGGGCCTCTAAGGCAGTCTGGCGACCATCATACAATATAAACCGGCCCGTTCCGCGTGTCGCTCCGCCAATCGACGGGGACTGAGTCAAGCTGGCTTCGAGCATCCGAGGTAGGACCATCACTGGCTGACCAAACGTGCAAAATATCGCCGGAAAGCGTCAAACATTCCATTGCGACTTGCCCCAAGACGGGGTTGACGCATATAAAATAGAGATATCTGTAGCTACGGGCGCGCCAGCGACCTGCCCGATAAGCTTCGCTCGGTTCACTTCCCAACGATCCAGTTCGTTCAATTGTATAGAGAAAAGAGGTTCCGCTATGGCCGTATTGCTAACCGAAAACGCCGCCAACCAAGTTCGCAAGTTCCGCGAAGAGAATCAATTTGGCGACGACATGTTCTTGCGCATTGGCGTGGCCGGAGGTGGTTGTAGCGGTTTCAACTACACGCTCGCCTTCGACGACAAATTTGACGATTCGGCTGACAGCCGTTACGAACATCATGGCGTGGCCGTCGTGGTCGACAAGAAGAGTTCGCTGTACCTCGATGGTACCACCGTCGATTGGTACCACAGCCTCGAGAAGCAAGGCTTTACGTTCGACAATCCCAACGCCGTCAAATCGTGCGGCTGCGGCAGCTCGTTCTCGGCATAATTGCTTTCGAGTCCAGCCGCTTCACATGGTTTCGGCCCCCCGCCAGCTCGCCTGGCGGGAGCCAAAGTTTTCGAGTTAGAAAGCGGACAGCTTAGAGCAGCCCCCCGCCAGCTTGCCTAGCGGGAGCCAAAGTTTTTGAGATAGAAAGCGGACAGCTTAGAGCAGCCCCCCGCCAGCTTGCCTAGCGGGAGCCAAAGTTTTGCAGATAGAAAAGCGGACAGCTTAGAGCAGCCCCCCGCCAGCTTGACTGGCGGGAGCCATAGTTTTGCAGATAGAAAAGCGGACAGCTTAGAGCAGCCCCCCGCCAGCTTGACTGGCGGGAGCCATAGTTTTTGAGATAGAAAGCGGCGAAGCGTCAGTCCACCATCCCGTCCGTTCGCCGCCTTGGGCGGCGAACGGACGGGATGGCCGTGCGCATTGATGGCCGGCCGACTACTACTTGCCAAAAAACTAATTCACCAGCTAGGCGAGCTCGCTGGGGTCTAGGATGCTGGGGTTGAAGATAAAGTCGACGGGGGGTGCGCACCGACGCGGAGCGTCGGGCCACATTAAACTCAAACAGGAAACGGTTTGTTGTCGAGCGCTAGCTCAACAAACCGCAATACGTCCTCGCCACCTCGCTCCCAGACTTGACTGGCCAAATGGCTGAGCTGCCGGCGATCGATGGCATCGATGTTGGCCTTAATGATCCTGCGCAAGTCGACAGCGTCTTGTTCTTTTTTATCCCAATCGCGATGCGGCGATACGACCGCCGCGTATTTGGAGACCACGGCCGCTTCAATGGTTGGGATGCGATGCCCGCTATCGGCATCGATGATGACTTGTTCGAGTAGAATGGTTTTCTGGAATTCGGCCCAGGGCAACATGAGGTCGATCACCGGCTTGGGCTTGCCGTCAGCTGCGGGATCGCTCGGATCGAGGAAGCGAACCACCCGCGATAGTTCGCGACGTTCGAGCATCGGCCACTGGCGCGCGATCGCATCCGAGGCACGCTTCTTCTGACTGTAGGGAACCATCACGTCGACATCTTGAGTCGCACGGGGCATGGGTAGGTAACCGACGTACCCGTGCAGCCCCATCAGTACCCAATCTTTGACATTGGCAGCGACCAAGCAATCGATGACTTGTTGTGGTGTGACGTCCATGGCTCCCTTTCGATGGGTAACCCGGTAATAGCTGCTCAATCGAGTCGAGGTGTGGATGCCGTAGGCGTGCCCCGCCGGTGCGGTGGGATCGCTGGCGTCGACACCGGCAAAGCCATCCTCTTTGAGCAAAATCGCATTGCGCGCTGCGATATAAGCGGGGTCGGAAATGTCAAGTTCATCGCTCAAGCTGATCGCCTTAATGCTATACCATCAATGTAGCTCTATTATAGCACAAGCAGCCATGCAGCAAGCAATTGGCAAAGGCTAGTTGCGCGGTGCATAGGTGCGGCCGAGATGGTCGACGATGACGCGTTTCAATTCGAGCGAATCGAATTCACCATGCACGCGATGAACTACTTCGCCTGCGGGTGAAATCAGCATCGTGTAGGGCACCGCCCCCTGCCATTCGGGGTCCACCGCGTCGAACAGCTCATCTTGATTCTTGATTTCGACCATAAAATTGCGGGCCGAGCAGTGCTTGTTCTTCAAGACTTTTTGGGCTTTGTCCTTCGAGGCGGGATCGTCGGCGGAGATGGTGATCAACTCAAACTCGCGACCGCGATACATGCGATGAATCGTGACCAGATCGTCCATCTCTTCGACACAGGGAATACACCAAGTGGCCCAGACGTTGACCAGTCGATACTTATCCGATGGTTTCGTCAATTGCTGGTGCAGGTCAGTTGGCGAGATGGCTGCCAGTTCGGCCGTCTCTGCATTCCACTTCGCGAGCGACTCGGCGGCCTGTGGGCGTTTATCGGACCACTTGGTCGAGCAACCAAACACGCGAGTCTGTGGCACACGCACCTGTTTGCCTGCCAACAACTCTTCGATGGCGTTTCGAGCATCGTGTGAGGTTGGCTGCTTGACATCGTTGTCGTCGATACGCCCGACGTAACGCAACCTGCGCGCGGCGTCGAAGATGAACACATGCGGCGTAGCTAGTGCGCCATACTCGCGTGAGGTCTTCTGTGTGTCGCCGTCGTACAAGTACGGAAACTTGAAGTCGCGTTGTTTGGCGCGCAGCTTCATTTCCTCGAACGAATCGTTCAAATCGCTATAGCCCAGTTCATCCAGCCGAACGGCTAAGGGATCGTTGGGAGAGATGGCAACGAGCGCTACGTCGCGCTTTGCATAGTCGCGATGCAAATCGATGATGCGTTGCTCGTAAGCCTGCGCGGTCGGGCAATGATTGCAAGTGAAGATGACTACCAATACTTTGGCCGAGTCAAAATCGCTCAGCGAGTAGTCCCGACCGTCGATTCCAGGCAAATCGAAGTCGGGTGCCGCCGCCCCCAGCGTGAGCGTTTGTGGTTCGGCGGCGGCAATGCCGGTAACGGCAGTCGTCGCCTCGAAGCCCAGCCCCAGGAGCACCAGCGCTACACTTGCATACAAATACCGAATGTTCATCGACGGTTCTCCCTATTCCAACTTTGTAGCTACCGCCGCCAGACGGTAGGCTTTTGCCGTTTGCCGACTGGCGACAGCGGCTACGCCAGGATTTGCCCCGACTTACGATTTGGCTGAAAATTTGCGACACTAGGCACAGACCCGAATGCGAGCAGCAATAAATCGGCATTAAATCATTGACGAGCCATGCGGTCACCGTATTCTATAACGAATTGCCACTGACGGCATGCACAGCTTAGAGGAGCTCAGGGCTTGGACCACAAAATCACCATTATTGGCATCGGCGACGATGGATTCGAAGGCTTAACCCGCCATGCGCTGGAGCTCATCCATTCGGCAGGTACGCTGTTTGGACCGGCCAATCTGTTGGCAAAACTCGAACCGGGTAAACAGACCATTGTTCCCCTCTCGGCCGATTTGGCGCAAGTGGCCGCCAGCATCGATGCCGCCCAAAAGCCGCCGCTGGTGCTGCTGGCTAGCGGAGACCCACTTTTCTACGGCACGGCTCGCTTTCTGTGCGAGAAGCTAGGCAAGGAGCGTTTCGAGGTTTTACCACACGTCAGCAGCATGCAGCTCGCCTTTGCCAGAGTGAAAGAGAGCTGGGATGAAGCCTATCTGACCAACTTGGCGACTCAGTCCCTGCCGCGCGTCGTGGAGAAGATTCGCTCGGCGGAGAAAGTCGGCGTTTTTACTTCCGACGAGAATTCGCCGAGCAAACTGGCACAAGCCCTACTCGATAAAGGGATCGAGTACTTCACCGCCTATGTCTGCGAGAATCTTGGTTCACCCGACGAACGCGTGACGCGCGGCACGTTGGCAGAGATCGCCGGACAATCCTTCGGCAACTTGAACGTGATGGTACTCGTGCGACATCCGAACGTTCCCGACCGCCCAGCCAGCATGACCGGCAAGCGTCTGTTTGGAAATCCTGACGAGTGTTTCTTGCAGAGTCGCCCCAAACGCGGACTGCTAACCCAAAGCGAAGTGCGCGTGATCGCGTTGGCCGAAATGGATCTGGGCAGCAGCAGCGTGGTGTGGGACGTCGGAGCCGGCAGCGGTTCGGTCGCCATCGAATCAGCCCAGCTCGCTCCCTCGGGGCGCGTCTACGCCATCGAAATGGACCCCGAGGACTACAATCTTTTGGTTGAAAACTCGCAGACTTTTGGGACCGAGAATCTCACTCCCGTGCTCGGTGAAGCACCGCAGGCTTGGGCTGATCTGCCGCAGCCCGATGCCGTGTTCGTCGGAGGTACGGGACGTTCGGTGGTGCGGCTTGTCCAGTCGGCTTGGGAGCGACTGCGCAGCGGAGGACGGCTGGTCGTGAACGTCGCCAGCCTCGACAATTTGACTTCGGTCGAGGAGGCGCTGCGCGCACTCGGTTGCGAACCACGCATATTGATGATCAACCTCTCGCACAGCCATCGACAGTTTGAATCGCTGCGATTGGAAGCTGCCAATCCGTCGTTTCTAATCATCGCCCGCAAAGCAGATTGAAAACCCACCCGTTCCTTTGTTGACCACGAAAAACACGAAGGACTCGAAAAGCCGGCTCTGTTCTACTTGAGTTGTTTAGTTCATCACGCTGATTCATCCCCAGCACCCTACAGTGGAAGATTCGTTCAGATTGCTATTTGCAAACCTCAAACGTCGCTCCCATGTTTTTGCAACCTTCATCTTGAAGGGTAGTTAGTACAGCATTGGTCATTACCTCGTTGGTGGACCAACATGAACACCAGCAGAAATTTTTTTCGTGTCCTTCGTGTGATTCGTGGTTATCACACCCCCCAGTCCTCCAAGTCCGTGAACGGTTACGCGAGAAGTTTATTTACTTTGAGAGAATCAAGCATTGAATTCACCCTTACCCAGCCAGAATGATGATGCCCCAGCGCCACCGGCCAGCCCACTGGGAGTCGAAGAGGCCACCGCCGGTGCGGGCCGCCCAGCCGACGTAGATGTGCTGGTGGTCGGTGCACATCCCGACGATGTCGAAATCGCCTGCGGCGGTACACTTGCGAAATTGATCACGCAAGGCTATCGCGTTGGCATCATCGACTTGACCAACGGTGAACCGACACCACGCTGCGATGATCCGCGTATTCGCGAAGCCGAAGCAGCCCGAGCTGCGGAGACTCTGGGGGTAACCTTTCGCAAGATACTACCGCTGACCAATCGCCGACTGTTCGACAGCTTTGAAACACGAGTGGCATTGGCAACCGAATTTCGACGATATCGGCCAAGGATCGTTATCGGCTTTGGCGGCAAAACCCCAATGGCCTCGCCCGATCACTATCAAGCCATGTTGATCACCGACGCGGCCGTGTTCTATTCGCGGTTAACGAAATGGGACGAACATTTCTTTGGACTGCCGGTCCATACGATTCAAAGCCAGCTCTACTTTCAGCTCGGCTTCGAACCACTCCGCTCCCCCGAGTACAATAGCCAGTTCACCGTCGATATCAGTGAGCAATTGGAAACGAAGCTCGCATCGATTCTGTGTTACGCTACGCAGTTCCCTCCAGAAAAACGCGGCATTCTTAATCGTGTGCGTGGTCTGGCCATCTCCGCCGGTGCCGCCGCTGGATTCGAGGCGGGGGAGGTCTTTTCAACGACGCGTCCACTGGGCTGCCGCGATTTAGTCCAAACCGTACTATGTAATTAACGCTCTTCATTCGCCTTCACGTCGACCAAGGCCCGACGACGCGGAGCGTCGAGCCACATTAAATGCAGTTAACACCATTAAATGCAACTAACACCGTTCATTCGCCCGCACGTTCACAGCTACCCGACGCTCGAAACCGCGATTTGGTTTCAACAGTTGCGGTGGGTAGCCGTGGCTGGACAACTGCTGACGTTGGTTTTCGTCGCTTGGGGCTTGAAGATTGCGCTGCCGATCTGGGAATTGCTGGCGTTGATTGGCGTCACGGCCTCGACCAACATGGGCTATGCACTTTGGCTGCGCGTACTATGGCAGCGCGGGCTCGAGCGCTCGGAGCGTCTGCCGACAGATCAAGTGGTATCGACCTTAATGCTCGTCGATATCGTGGTACTTACCGGCATGCTCTACTTGTCGGCTGGTATGGCCAATCCATTTGCCCTGTTCTATTTCGTGAACATCGCAGTAGCGGGCGCAATCATCGCTCCCGCCTGGGCCTGGAGCGTGTGGGCAACGACGGTAGCAGGAGTCATGTTGCTCTCGATTCGCAGCCAGTCGCTCGTCGATCTGGATAGTTTCAATATACTGTCGGCGGATCAGACCGATCCTGCCGTGATTTGGACGATTCCCAAGATCGGCTTCTTCGTCTCCTTTGCCACCTGCGGCGGCGTGATCACCTACTTCATCACGATATTGACAGGCGAATTGAAACAGCGAGAACAGGCCTTAAAAGATGCCGAGGACGCACGGATTCGCAATCGTCAGTTGGCGGCCCTGACCACCCTTGCCGCTGGAGCAGCGCACGAACTGGCTTCACCGCTGAGCACCATCGCTGTGGTCGCCAAAGAGCTGAGTCGCGCATTGGAAAAGCAGAGTGTCCCCGAGGCGGTAAGTAAAGATGTAGCCTTGATCCGTTCGGAGCTCGATCGCTGTCGTCACATTCTCGACCGCATGACCAGTACCGCCGGGGAAGCGGCAGGCGAGAAGCTACAAACTATTTCAATTGAAATCTTCTTAAACGAGACACTGGTCGGACTACGTGAGCCCGAGCGCGTCGTGGTTGAAATCGCCCCCGAAGCGCGCGAACAAGTCAACTTGCTACCTGTCCAAGCGGCCGCGCAGGCCATTCGCAATTTGCTGCAAAATGCACTCGACGCCAGCGGAGCCGAGAGCCTCGTACGTTTGCTAGCCGAACCCAGCTCACAAGGTTGGAAGATCTGTGTCGTCGACCGCGGCAGCGGAATGACTCCTGAGATTTTGCAGCGAATCGGCGAGCCCTTCTTCACCACCAAAGAGCCCGGACGCGGCATGGGCCTTGGGATGCACTTAACACAAAACGTCATCCGCCGACTCGATGGCAGCCTGACCTTCGACAGCCGACCAGGTCAGGGGACCACCGCTACGGTAGTTCTTCCGACGTTGCAGGACTAGTGTTATAATGCATACCTTGCACTTCGCACTCTTTCGAAGGCCCAACGGTGACCGCATCTAGCCCCCCCAATCCAGCAGCTTCTTCCACTGGAAACCAAGCCGTGCAGGCGCGCAGCATCTTGCTGGTCGACGACAGCATCGTGCTGCGTGATCGACTGGGGCAAGCCTTTCAGGAGCGAGGCTTCCAGGTATCGGTGGCCAGCAATCACGAGGAAGCGGTCGCCAGCTTCACGCGCGAACCGACCGACCTGGCGGTGCTCGATTTGCGCATGCCGGGTAAACCGGGCTTGGTGTTGCTGCAGGAACTCAAGCGAATCCGGCCTGAAACGCAGTTCTTGATTCTGTCTGGTTTCGGCTCGATCTCCACCGCCATCGACGCAATTCGCTTGGGGGCCACCAACTTTCTCCCCAAACCGGCCGATGCAGACGACATCCTCAACGCCTTTGCCCGTGGCGGTTCCGAAGTCGAAATGCCCGATGCCGAAGAGGATATCCCCGTGCCGACGCTAGCCCAAGCGGAGTGGGAGCACATCCATCGCATCTTGGCCGATTGTGGCGGCAACATCTCGGAGGCGGCTCGCCGCCTGGGTATCCATCGCCGCTCGCTACAGCGGAAACTTCGCAAACGCGCCCCGTAAGGTTAACGCAGCGCGTTGGTCCCCAACGTGAATCTCGGTGGGGACCACCGAGCTACCTTGCGGCTCCCCCTGTCCACTTGGGGCTTCCTATGGCATACTGAGACACGTCTGAACGCGGGGCACCAAACATCGCGAACAGGCTCGATTAATGGCGTATGAACCACCACTAAACTACGCCATTCGTGACCAACGTGAATTCAAACACCATAAGGAAACGATATGTATAAGAATCTAAACTGTGATTTACTCGGCATTTCCGGTCGACAAAGCGAGATCATCGAATTGGCGCTGACATACGGTTTCCGAGGTATCGAGATCGACATGGACGACCTTGTCAAGCGTTGTGGGCGCAGCTCGTTTGAGAGTGCGTCACGGTTTATAGCCAGCTCAAAACTAAAGATAGCCGGCTTTGACGCCCCTATCGACTTGGACAGCGACGAGGAGACCTTTACCGCTCGACTCGCCCAACTCAACGGAGTCGCCGAGATCGCAGGCCGCGCCTCAGCCAGAACGGCCATTGTTACCATTCCACACGGCACAAACCGCCTTCCCTACCCAGAATACTTCGATGTGGTCCGCAAACGAATTGATCAAATCGCAGAAGTTTTTGCCAAGGAAGAAGTACGCGTGGCGCTGACTTTCCATAGTCAAGCTCCTGATGCAGAAGAAAAGCAGTTTAAATTCGTGCGCGATGTCGAAGGCTTCACCGCAGTCGTCCGAGCCTGCACTTCCAAGAATGTTGCTATTCTTTACGATTCATGGGACTGGTTTGTAGGGGGCGGCACCGCTGAGCAGTTCGAGCAAATTGGCCTCCAACGCGTGGCCAGCCTGCGGCTATCGGACTGCCGTGAAGGCGTTTCCGCTAGCGATGCGAGCCCCGACGATTGCTTGCTGCCCGGCATGACCGAGACCATCGACAATGTAGGTTTGTTGCTAAAGTTTGCGGAAGCGGAACTGAAGCTGCCTGTCAGCGCCCGTGGCAAGACGCTCGATGAATCCACCACGCGTGACGGACTCGTTGCGGCCGCGCAGGATTCGCTAGACAAAACATTTGAAGCGGCTGGGATTCCCAGCGAGACGCGGAAGCCCGAAATGTTTGCCGAAACGAGCTACTCGCGTAGCTATTGAGACCCGTTAGAGCCTAAGTCAAACCGAACACCTCGACCTTATGATCTGTCAGACTTAAGACTTGGGGTAGGCCGTAGTGGACGAGGTTACGAGTCCGTTTGGGACTCGTAACCCTCGTCCACTACCCTCAATTTAATTGGGGCGGAAGCGCTAGCCACGCTCGCCAGAGCGTGGCTTTTCTCATTTGTGTTAAGCTGTAGCGATTGTTGGGGTTACTCTTCGCGTTCCCAATCTTCTGGTTGTCCCGCTGACAACATTGTTCAATGGCTGTGTGCTTGTGACCGATGAAAGGTCCGTATCGCGCGCCGGTCGTAGTGATTATGTCACCAATGACATCATTGCGACCTGATGCTGCCCACCTTTGCACCGCCTCCTGCATGAGCGCTTGCGAAGTGACGCAAGCGACGAGGCCAATTGCCAATAATTGAGGATGCTTCTGCCATGAGAATGAGCTTCAAGAGCAAACCGACCGCAGCCGCGCTACTTGCAATAAGCAGTTTCGGAGCGACTCAACTGCTTGCCGATGACAGATTCGATGGCAAATTCATTGTGCAGCCTTCACGCGCTAAGCCCGCAGCCGTGATTGCCGCCGTGCCGCAGCCGCCGCCACTCGAATTGGCCAGCGAGCAGGCCCCTAACGCACGCCAACCGACGACGAACATCCCATCGCCGCAACCTGCCGCCACACTGGCACGCCCAGCTCCAGCCATGGCGAGCTCGACTTCCACTTTCCAGCCAGCGAGCAGCACTTCGTCGGGCGGTCTCCAATGGATCGCTCGAAGCCACCATCCTGAACCGCAGGCCAATCAGCAATCCGCCGGAGCGCTCGAGCTGGATAACCCCAACTTTGTATCGCCGGAGCCCGCAGCAGCAGCGTCGCAGGTTCCAGCGCAGAGTTTTTCAGCGCAGAGTTTTTCAACGCAGAGCCTTCCATTGCCAACAGTTCCCAGCGATACCTCCGGTACCACGCCTGGCAAACCGTTTTCCTGGGCTAGCGAGCGGTCGCCCGCGGAGGAGGATCGCCAGTCGCCGCGCGCCGTTCGAGCTTCGCTGGTTTCGAGTCAAATCATTTTAGGACACCCTGCCACCGACGACGCGGAGCGCACGGTTGAATCGATTGACAACCCGCCCGGTTGGCAAGCCATCGGTGAAGAACTAAGTGGACGGCTTGAAAACTGCGAAGCGCTAATCAATCGCAAAGCCTACTTTTCCGCCCGTGAAGACGCCGAGGCGGCCATGTTGTATTTGATGCGCGTATTGGACCTAATGTCCAACAGTTATCGCAGTGAACCGGCTTGGTACGCGGCCTCGAAAGCCATGAGCGAAGCCGAGGACTTTTCGACCACACAGCGGTTGACGTCCGACAGTGACTTTCTGCGGCGCGTCATACTGTCGCACGAAACACCCGTGTTGAAGGATGCGGATGCGGCAACCTTGGCTCCTTTGGCAGCCGCGCAGCACTATCGTCAATATGCTGAAAAAAAATTAATGGAAGCCGCACAAGGTCACCCCTGGGCCAGTGAAGTGGTCTATGCGCTGGGACGCAGCTATCAAGCGCAAGCCGATCTAGCCGAAGTCGGTTCACAGCAGAACCTGCGTTGGCGAGCCATCACCCTCTACCGAGGCGCGCGTGGTATTGCTCCGAACAATGCGCTTGCAACCAATCAACTCGGGTTTGTGCTATTGCAGATGGACCGGCCAGCCGATGCGCGCGAAGCGCTCGTGGCCTCGATCAAC
Source organism: Pirellulaceae bacterium (assembly GCA_020852965.1). GTDB lineage: Bacteria > Planctomycetota > Planctomycetia > Pirellulales > Pirellulaceae > Aureliella. The sequence goes on from JADYZV010000009.1 coordinate 47,501, forward strand.
GTCAGCCCATCCTTGACCGCCTACGAGAACTTAGTCGAAGCCAGTCGCCGTATAGGAGACGTGGGGACCGCCAACTGGGCCATGCAGCAGTTGCATTCTGTCCGAAATTCGCCCGCAGCTGCGTCGGACACTCCAGCCTACGTCGAGCTCGACCCACGCACCTTTGCCGCAATGAGCCCCTATAGCGTTGGGCCCAGTCCCAATCGTCAAGCACAAAATGCATCCGGACAGCAGTTTCGCACGACTTCCTTTTCGCCCCCAGGCAACTACTAAGAAACCGTTGCCACGCGGGTCGCCCCTTAACTAGATTAGCGCTAGCGACTATGCCGTCTTCCGGCACATGCTTGGATGAACCGTTCGCCCGAATAGAATTAGCCATGTCCAAATCAACACTTCGACGCATTCTCTTAGCCAGCCTCGCCGCTTGCTCGTTCGCCGACTCCGGCTTCGCACAACCGCCGAGCGTATCGAGAACGAGCAACGGTCCAGTCGTGATCGATGTCACGCCCCAGGCACCGACGCCCCTGCAAGGCATACAGGCGGGCCATGTCAATCGCTGTGGCCTGAACGGTTGTAACCTGCCCACACAACCGCAGGTAACAGCCGGTGCCTGCCAAGCCTGTACGGTCGGTATCGATTGCGCAGACAACTGCGCTGGGCATCGGCAAGACTGGCGCGACCTGCATCGCTACAACTTTCAACCGCTGGCGCATGGCGAATACTTGGGGCCGATCCGCTTGCCAGCCACCACCGACTACCGCGTCCGTGTCGGCGATCAAATGCGATTCGTCTTTATTTTGTCGCGACAGGGGTTGGCCGATAGCTACACGCTTCAAGTCGGCGATGAACTGCAAATAGAATCGCTGACCGCAGCAGAAATCAAGCTGGGCGACGTGGTGCAGGGGAGGGGGGTTGCCATCCAGTCCGACGGCATGATCTACTTGCGACTGATTGGTCCCGTGCGCGCGGCCGGCCTAACCATCCCGCAACTGCGCCGCAATTTGGAAGACACCTACAAAATTACGATTATCGATCCAGCCATCGATATCATTCCGATCAAAACGAACTCATTGCTGGAAGAAATTCGTTCTGCGGTCGTCGCCCGAGTCGGGCTGGGCGGTCAGAGCTTCAATGACCGCGTTCATCCAGATGGTACGCTACGACTACCGAAGCTTGGTCCAATCTGCGTCCAAGGCATGACACTCGACGAAATCAAGCGTGAAGTCAATTTGCGTTACCGCGAAATCGTTTCGGGACTCGAGGTCGAACCGATCTTAGATGTCGAGGCGCAGCACTTCGTGTTCGTGTATGGACAGGTCGGCCAGGCGGGACGCTTTGAATTGCTCGGACCTACCTCGGTCACGCAGGCTTTGGCCATGGCTCAAGGTGCGGTTCCGGGTGCTAACACGCGCGAGATCGTGATCTTTCGTCGCGCTGAGGATTGGCGACTGTTGGCCACGCGCGTCGATCTACGAGGTGCCCACCTGGGCAAAGTCCCCACACCGGCCGACGAAATATGGTTGCGTGACGGTGATCTGATCATCGTTCCTCCAACCCCGATCGCCCGCTTCGACAACTTCGTTTCGCAGGTCTTCACGCAAGGCCTCTACGGCGTCTTCCCGTTTGCTCAAGTCGGATCGGGTCTCACCGTGGGGTCTGGCGGCGTTAACCGCTAAAGCAGTTTTCCGCCTCCGTGCATGAAGCTGGCGTAGCCTTGGTCGATTTATTCACAACGAGTTCAGCCTCGGTTGCGCCCTGAAGTAGGCTCGTAACGAGTACCGCGAGTTACGGCACGCGCAGCGCGTGCGGATCGACCCGCAATCGTGTTCCCCCGTGTTCGCGTCAGCACATTTTGTCCACTGTCAAGTTTGGTGTAACAACAACCGTTGTCCACCGTTGGGTCGTTATTCATTGAGACGTGGAAGCGCGGCACCATGATCACTTGCTTCGGCCTGCCGTAACTCGCGGTACTCGTTTTAGACTACGTTCCCGTTGAAGTCGCTGCACCCAATAGATCAGCGGGCAAGACCGACTCCCCCTTGATGTTCGATCCCGATATCGTTCCGTGCAGACCAAAACCAACACTGCTGAAGGGAATACTGATCGTTACCTTGACTGGCTCCAAATCGACATCAATATCGCTCTTGAGCGCAGGATCAAATGCAATGGAGTAACCCGAGATATTGGCTTCTGCTAGCGATAAATCGATGAAGTCGATAGCGTCCTGTTGAGTCTTTTCGCCCAGAGCGTAAATGCGGCACCCCACCATGCTCGCTTCCTGCAAAGCGTGCTGGACCGAGAACGCGCGGGCCACTTCGATGGTCCCAAACACGATCAGGACCACTGGCGGGAGCATCACCGCAAACTCCACCGCCGCTACGGCAGATCGCCACGTCGATTTCAATTTCCTGGATCGCATCATCTAACTATTTCACTATCGTTGTACGAGATATCTCATTGGCGACATTGCGAAAGGCGTCGGAGAGCAAGGTCGTCAGATCGCCACCGCCACTGCCGGTTGCATCGAAGTGTTTACCGCGAGCAGCCCCAGCAATCTGTGTCATCAAGCTGACGTCTGCCGAGTCCCCCAGGCTAATCGTGTAGATCGCTACCCGATTGAGTGCCGCATAGTTGGCCATTTGTAGCGCATAGCCCGACGCATCACTCTCCGGCTTGTTGGCATAGCCATCGCTCATAAGCACCATCACTTTGCTCGTCCCCGGCCGCGCCGCACCAATAAGGTAGTGAGCTCCATCGCGAATGGCCGCACCGATCGGCGTGCCTCCGCCGTACTTTCCTGCCAATAGCGACGTTGGGGCCAGTGGGACATTGCGTAAATAATTGAAATCGGTCGTCAATGGACCTTCGAGCACACCGACCCAATCGCTTGCGTAATCATAACCAGCAGGGAATTGCGCTGCGGGTGTGGCTGTATAAACCACTCCCGTATGTCCCTGGGAAGCTGGATCGTACGTTCCCTTGCGCACGCCATAACCCATGACTCCAATCCGGTCTTCGTTGGCCGATTGCTCCATGACGTTGACGAATACGGGGGCCGCATTCTGCAAGGCTTCGATCCGCCCCTGATCCCACATCGAACTCGATAGGTCCAGGACCATGATGATCTCGAGCTTAGCCTCGCCAGCTACGGCTACCGACTGGCGTGGGATCGAAAAACTGGTCTGCCCAAAAATCTGCGCGAAGATAAACGGTTCGTTGCTTTGCGTGGCATACACACTGATGGCGTCGCGACTAGCTGCTTGTGCATCGAAAGTTTGCGTACTGGAGTCCCAACCACCGACGTCGACCGAAATCGCATCGGTGGGAACGGTGACCAGAAAGCCAACGCGATTGCGGGCCACGAAGTCACGCGCCGCCGCCTGGGCGGCGTCTACATCGGTCGGATCTTGCTTGAGCTGCAAACTACCCGCCAGGGCACCTGCGTCCACGGCGGTCTGCAGTTGGCTGCGCACCAGTTGCATGCGGCCGAAGTCCACCGCAAAAGCGGCAACTCCCAATATGACCACCAGCAGCAGCACTACCAGCACCAACGTGGCACCGCAGCGTTGATCGCTGCGCCCGCATTTCCTTAGGCTCTTCAAGCTCGTCATGGGAGGTTCTCTCAGAATGTGATGACGGATTTCGCCCGAGCTGATCTCACTCAGGCTCTGCCTCGCGCGGCATTACGCACGAGGCGGTATAGCTCATCCCCGCCAGGAATTTTGGAACGGGTAGCCAGGTGAAACTATCAAAGCTGGCCGTGACGCGAACCGTCACGGGGCTCCATTGCTCGGCCGTTTCGACCGAACTGGGAATCACTACGGTCGTATAGCTACCCACGCCCGATAGTGTCATTAAGTGCTGTACCTCGGCTTGGGCTGTCGTCGCCGTTTGGCCTTTGAGCGTCGCCGTGCGGCAACCGCAACGCGCCGCCTCCTCCATGGCTTGCACTACCATCATGCCTCGGCCAAATTCAATGCTTCCCATCACGATGAGAAACAAGGGGATAGCCACCAGCGAAAATTCGACCGTCGCGGTTCCCAATCGCTGGGAGCGCGCTGCCCTGCCGCTGCGCAATAGCTGTCGGCGTCGAATTGACGAGGTGCGAAGCATGGCGGTGATTGATCTCCGAGATAAGTAAGTTGTTCTGAAATAATTGCTGCGGTGACGCTTAAACCCGGATTATCACGTGCTCCCCTGCGGGGGAGTCGCGACCGGTACCGACGTAGTTGCAACCCTAGCTTTGAAAGCCAGCCGAGGTTGTCTGCGGAATCGACGTCTTTCCGGCAAAACCGCAAATCGTTGGCGAGTCTATCGAAAATAGGGAAGATGCCGATAAAAACGATTGGGGGTGCTTTCGGTCCCTGACATCCGTGCTCCGGCTTTGCCATCCGTGCTAGAATTCCTGAAGCGAATTCGCATAGCTGGCAAGGCCGGATAGTCGCTGACCGCTCGCTCGGTCAGTCGCGATAGCGTCGCCCCCTGAGGTCGACGCGCGGGTGCCGTACGAAAAGAAATATGGACCGGCCGAGCGGTCCACGACTAAGTGCGAATTTGAAATACGGGATTCAAGCTGCCGCTGCGAAAGCCCTCTAAGTCGAGCGTTACGTAGCGAAAACCGAGCTGCTTTAGTTCGCGAACGACTCGAGTGCGAAACTCGGCAGAGGCCAGTCGTTCGATGGATGCGGCGGGAACTTCGAGTCGCGCGACTTCATCAGCATGAAGTCGCACACGAAACTCGCCCCAACCCAATTCGCGCAAGAGCTGTTCCGCGCGCTCGATGCGTTCCAGCCGCTCGCTGGTAACCGCCACGCCATAGGCGATGCGCGACGCCAAACAGGGACTCGCCGGCTTGTCCGCCACGTCCAAATGCCAATAGCGAGCCAACTGGCGCACTTGGGCTTTGGCGATCGCTAGCTCCGCCAACGGAGCTTGTACGCTGGCTTCAGCCGCCGCCTCTAATCCCGGCCGGTAATCCCCCAAGTCATCGTGATTCGTCCCAGAAAGAATTTGATAGTCGGGAAAGCTCGCCGAGATGGCGGCATACAATCGGCTCTTGCAGAAGTAGCAGCGACGCACGTCGTTTTGCTGATAGGCAGGATCGCTCAACTCGTGCGGCTCAACCCAATGATGCTCGATACCTAGCGCCGCAGCCAAATCACTCGCATCGCGACGCTCCACGGCTGAGACGCTGTCGCTACGAGCGGTCACGGAAATCGCAGGCCAACCACTGAGCGCAGCCGCCTGGGCCACCACGGCGCTATCGACACCGCCGCTAAGGGCTACCGCATAGGGACGACCCGCCACACGATGCTCAGCCAACCACTCGAGCAACCGCTCGGCGAGCAGCGCGACTTGCGAGGCATTGGCGTCAGGCACTCTACTCTCCGGTATCCTGTTCCGATTCAAGCGGTTCCATAATCTTCGTATTGCGTTCGACGGCCACGACGATCGTGCGTTGTTGGCTACCGTCGCGTGAACAGGCCACCGCCGGTAACACTTGACGCCGATCGGGGAACGGGACGCGCAAGGCGAACGTGCCATCGGATCGAAGCGCTACCGGTTCACCGTTGAGCGTCAAATATCCGTCGGTAACGGTCGAGCCGTAAACAACTAATTCAACCTCCATGTCAAAATGAAAACCACCCCGATTTCGAAAGGGACTGTCAGCTCCGGCACCAAGCTTCGCCAATGGAGGAGCTCCCAAAGTTCGCCTGAGACGATCTTCGAGCATCTCTTTCAGCTCGCCCGTCTCGAGTTCGCCATCGTAGCCGCCGCTGACGGCATAGAGTCTTTCACTCTCAGCACCCAAATCGGACCAATGCTCATCCACGGCATCGGGCGAACCTGCCCCTAGCGTTTTGACAATGTTGCTCTTGGCAATCACGTGAAAACGACCACTGAGGGACAAGTAGCCGATCAGCACTCGAAAGCTGGCCGGTTCGCCGCTCCATTCGATGTACCAATTGCGCAGTCCACCATGAATCTCAATATCGCGTTCGATGGTTTCCGACGTATTGGTCGTGCCGGTATCGTCCATGCGAATCAACCGCAAGATCGGCTTGGCACCATGCCACTGTTCCATCATGGCCGACTTGGCGCGCTCAACCGCTTGTCGCGTGACATCCCAAGTGGCATGCATCCAATGCGCGTCGCGCACGAACAGCGCGATACGGTCCTTGCGCGGTTCGCTCTCCCAAATCGGCTCGATCGCACCGGGTGGACGAATCAAAGTCGGTCGGAAAGCTAGATCTTTGTCCGATTGACGCTGCTCCTGCAGTTCGCGGATGCGTTTGAGCACTTTCGGATCTGTCGGGGGCGGAAGCGGCTTGCTCTTGACGGACCCTTTGGCTGAGGATGTTTTCGCCGTTGACGCTTTACTTGTCGATGCTTTTGCTTTCTCGCCCTTGCTCGGCAGCGCATCGGTCGTAGCACGCGCCGCCGATTTCGCCACTGTCTTCAGCGGAATCTTCTTCGGTGACTTCTTCGGCGACTGCGCTGGCAAAGTGCTCTGTGCTTTTGAAGAACCACCTTTAGCCGTCGAGTTGCGCGACGATTTACTAGAGATGGCATGACCATTGACCGGTTTTTTTCCATTGGCCAGCTTGCCTGTTGCCTGCTTGCCCAATGCTTGTTTGCCAGCCGAAGACTGGCCGTTAGTTGGTTTACCAGCCGCCAACTTGGATTTGGTCCGTTTTCCGCTTGCGGCTTTGGTAGCCGTTACTTTGATCGACGATGTTTTCGAGGTGGAGGATTTCGATTTGGCGGCAACTTTACCTTTACTGGCACCCTCAAACTTGGTCGATTTGGTCTTGCTGCTAGTCTGAGCATGACCATTGCTACTCTTCTTCCTGGTCACCTTGGGGGGCTTTGGGGTTTTAGCCGCTTTGGATGCTCGAGCAACCGCGACTACCAAATCATCCTTCCTCATCGAGCCACTGACGGACACCCCAAGCCGCTTAGCCATTTCTGCCAAATCTGCTTTAGTGTGCGATTTTAGGTCGGCTGTGGTAATCACTTGGGGGAACTCCGAAAACAAATTTTAGGCCAAACAGGTCCACAACGCGTGGTGACTGGCCGCAGGCAGGTTATAAAGGTGGCTAACTGGCTTCGTCCTACGATGCGGCTGCCGGTCGAAGGCTGTCAGAACCTATCGGGGGGGGGGAGACTTACACGCACCACCGCGATTACGGTCTCCACAGCCACCTTTAAATAGTATGTCCAACCCGAAGCAATTTTTCCAGCCTGTGAACATCTGTACACAACATTAAATTAGCAATAATGCAGTCAAAAGCAGGGTCCTGCGCCGCCAACTGAAACTAAGGTGGCATTCGCCCCCATTAAAAACAGAGGTTTGACTCAACTGCAAACGGATTGCGTAAAACCAAGTTAATTCACACTGTTTAGATTCGATTCAAATCCACGTCCCTGCTGACGCTGCAGGTTATGAATAAACCGGGTAAAACAGCAATTTATCCGGCGGCAATCGGGCGGCGGAAGAATAGTGCCTGCTGTTTTCCCAATGCGCTCACCGAAATAAGGAGCTAGCCCTGAAGCCCCAAGGCACCTTCGACCAAGCCATGCAATGGCTTTCACGAACTATCGCCGTCGTCATCGTCATGGTGGGTCCCGGTCTCGTCGGTGCTGCCCTAGATCGGCACTGGGGGAGTTCATTTTGGACACCGGCTGGGTTCCTACTAGGGATGGCCCTTGCAACCACAGCCCTCGTTGCCCTCGCGCAAAAGCTGGCACCACCAGGGCGTGGCAAACCACTCCCCTTCGACAATGACGATGACGATGAACCGCCAGCGAGTGACGAGCCCAAAATGTAGTGGACGAGCCTACGAGTCCCAGCTACATAGCGAACCAAACCGACTCGTAACCTCATCCACGACATCCAACGGAATCGCAACCTCGTCTGCTACCTTAAAATCAAGTCCTGAGAAGCACTAGCTCGATTTTGAAATCCTGCCCCCGAGAAACGCCGAATCCGTGAGCACTCCCTTCAGAAATTCGTTGGTTATCACCCTGCTGATCGTCGCAGCGGCCTGGATCAGCTACCGTGCGACAATTAGCCACGATGCCAATTCTAACCCTAAGCCGGCAGTGGTAGCAGCCTTAGTAACGCTGTTCGCTACGCTGCCGCCTCTCTATTTCAGGCGCTTATTATCCAACGGCGCCGCAAATCAGCTCGCCGTCGTCGCTTGGCGAATGGCAATCATGCTACCGGCGTTGGCAATAGCCGCCCGTTACTCGGGAGATGAAAGAAAATGCTATCTGATTGCATTACTGGCCTGTTATTTCGTTTCGCTGCCATTAGAATCTTGGATTCTCATTCGCGACGTACGGCGATACCAGGATTCGAGCACGCAAGCGGACAACTCGCGAGTGTCTTGAGTCGATAAACCTAGTCCCGCCAGATCCCCCAGAGCGACTTCCATGGCCTCCGACCCAATCCTGCACATCAAAGACAGCTACTACTTTGATGTGCCGCGCAAACTGTACCGAGTCCGATACGACTCTCCTGAGCAGATCGCCGATCATGTCGGACCGTGGGCGGTTCGCAATGATGCCGACTATCAGTCGTGGGAAGCGGATCGTTTTATCGATGAACTTGGAGAAATCATCGGTGACAAGGATGCCCTGGCGGGCGCCAAGCAGGCTTGGTTGGATTGGCAACACGCCGATCCTCGTCGCCACGGTCGCCCATTTGATCAATACGTTACTGACGCACTTGGCGAGCTTCGGGTGACTGCCGCGGATTGGGCCAAGGGGGTACAACCCAAGCCACGCGATCCCGCACAGGATTACTTGTCGCACAAACCCAATGCACAGCTCGACTGGATGGTCAAGCTGACCAGCGATCCCGCGAAAAATGCCGAGTGGACAAAAGTTCGCCAGCAGATGGACACACACGAGGTGCTCGACGAATACACTTCGAGCCCGCGCGGCCACTGGTCCGAGGCTAAGCTATCCGAGTACAACCACCACTTGTCTGGTAAAGTATTCATCCCCCAGCCATTGGGCACCTTGCGCAACGCCTACGAGAAACAATCGGGCTTTGCGATTTCGCGTTACATGGTTATTGAAGTTGTCGTCGCCCTCATCATTCTGCTGCTATTTACGTGGTTAGCGGGGCGCATCAAAAAGGGTGGTGCGCCCAAAGGTAAGATCTGGAATTTCTTCGAGAGCTTTTTGACATTTATCAAAACCGATATCGTCGAAAAGGGTATCGATCCGCATGACTCCCCCAAGTTCATGCCACTGTTCTGGACGCTGTTCCTATTCATTTTGGGTTGCAACCTGATGGGCATGTTACCCTGGGTTGGCTCCCCCACCGCCGCATTGGCGCTGACGGTAGTGCTGGCGTTGATCGTGTTCCTGATTGGAACGGTGTTGGGCATCAAGAAATTTGGCGTGGCGGGCTACCTGAAAAGCCTCTGTCCGGAGTTGGGATTGCCGATATACCTGGCGGTGATCGTCGTGCCGATCGTCTGGCTGATCGAATTCGGGTCGCTGTTTATTAAGCACGGTATCTTGGCTATTCGACTTTTGGCCAATATGGTGGCAGGCCACTTAGTGATCCTGGGGATCATGGGTTTGGCCTTCGGTGCGCACGCGGTCGATATGCACGTCGGATCGTGGACAGCCTTGTCGATCGTGGCGGGCTTTGGAACCGTGGTCATCAGCCTGCTGGAACTGTTCGTCGCCTTCCTCCAGGCCTATGTGTTTACCTTGCTGGCGGCCATGTTTATCGGTAGCGCCACCCACGGTCATTGACCTGGTCAAGACCAGAGTTACCCCGAATTAAAGCGCACGCGTCCGCGAGCGAGTTAAAAACCGTTTTGGAATTACAAGTTACACTTCGCAACTTACACTTACCTTTCGTTCTTTGAGGAGACATTTCAGTGATTAAAGCCGCTCGCACAGCCATGTGGACCGTTGGTCTACTTCTAGCACTAGCAGCACCAGCAGCAGCCCAAGAAACCGTAACCACGTTGATGCCACCCCAAATCGGTGCTGGCTTGGCAGTATTGGGTGCTGCCATAGGTATTGGTATGCTGGCCAAGGGTTCCGTCGAGTCGGTCGCGCGTCAACCAGAATCGTCCGGCACGATCCAGGTTCTGATGATCATCGCGGCCGCCCTGATCGAAGGTCTGGCGTTTTTTGCGGTTATCATGTGCAGCTAGGAAGTTGCCTTGCAGGGGAGTGCAAAATCGCTCCCCGCAGCCACCTCTTCCTCCAATCCCCCTCAGCACAGGTTGTTCAGGCATCATGAATCGCATGTATCGTTTCCATTTCACAGCGCTGGCCGCATTGCTGCTCCTGGCAGTTGCATCGTCGACAGCGATTGCGCAAGACGGCGACAAGCCACCGGCACCCGCACCGACTGCGGCCGAGGTCGCCGATGCGGCGGAAGTAACTGTCGCCGATGCGGCGGAAGTAACTGTCGCGGCTGACGTTGAAACGGACGACGCACATGCAACGGAACTACCTGCTGCCGTCGACACGGCGACAACCGACGACCACGCGAGCACGGCGCCGGACCACGCAGCCGACCACGGCGATAACGATCCAACCCATGCCAATGTGTCGGACGTCACCTACGAGGTGATTGACTGGCGGACCGACTTAGCGTTTTTTAGCGCCATCGTGTTTGCCCTACTGCTGGTCGTGCTCACCGCGACGGCTTGGAAACCCATTTTGCAAGGGCTGGAGAAACGCGAGCGTGGCATTGCTGATAACATTTCGCGGGCGGAAAAAGCCGCCAGCGAAGCGGCTGACAAGCTGGCTCAATACGAAGCCAAGCTGGCCGCTGCGGCTGAAGAGTCACAGCGGATCGTAGCCGAAGCTCGTAAAGATGCCGAGGCAGCCGGTCAAAAGCTGATTGCCGCAGCCCAAGAGGAAGCGGCCCGTTCACGCGATCGAGCCGTGGCGGATATCGAATCGGCCAAGCGTGTCGCTCTGAGTGAATTGGCTGCGCAGTCGACCGACCTCGCCATGTCTCTGGCCCAACGTGTCGTCGGACGCGAAGTTCGCGCCGAGGATCACCAAGGTTTGATTCAAGACATGTTGACCAAGTTGCCAAGCCAGAATTGATTTCTTCTCCTGAACTACAGACAACTGCCACTAGCCCATAGCCTCGCTCATGACCGACACACCACAACACGAGACCGCTCTAGACGGCGACCAACAGCAGGTCGGTGCTCTGTACGCCAAAGCTCTACTCGGCTCCGCCGGTGGTTCGGTCGATGAGATCGTGGCTGAATTGGAAGCAGTAGTCAGCGAATGCCTCGGCAAGCATCCGCAGTTGGAACAAGCGCTTGCCTCGCCACGCATTTCACTAGAACAAAAAGAAACCATGCTCGATCGAATCTTCAATGGAAGAGTCGACGGGAAACTACTCAACTTCCTAAAGATCCTGTGTCGCCGTGGCCGCATCGATTCGCTGCGAGCGATTCAGGTGTCCGCCACCGTGATGCGGGAAGAACAACTGGGCAAACAACGCGTCACGGTCACCACGGCGCAGACGCTCGGCGACGAGCAGCGCGAGCAGATCAAACACCGTCTGCGCGATGCTTTCGGTATTGAAGCGATCTTGCTTGAAGTCGTCGACGAGTCGTTATTGGGGGGTATCGTGCTACGCATTGGCGACAAAGTGCTCGACGGGAGCGTCCTGGGGAAACTTCAGTCGATTCGTACCGCAGTGGCTAGTGGTGTCCAGAATGCAATTCGCGATCGCTACGAATCGCTCCTCTCCAGCTCGTAAATCGTAGATTTCCTAAGCGAACGTGTGCAATGGCCCAGCGTCGCACCAACAACTAAAACAAATTACATATTAACTTTCACATCCAACAGTTTTCAGGGTCGGCGCTATGAAGTTCAACTCGGACGAAATCGCCTCGGTGATTCAAAAAGAAATTGAGACGTTCGAGAATCAAATGGACGTCCGCGAGGTCGGTACGGTCCTCGAGGTTAGCGATGGTATCGCTCGCGTGTACGGTCTCTCCGGCGTCATGGCTGGGGAGATGGTGCAGTTCCCCAGCGGTGTTATCGGGCTGGCCTTTAACCTCGAAGAAAACTCGGTTGGGATCATCATTCTCGGTGACTACCTAGCGATCAACGAAGGGGACGAAGTCAAAGCGCTCGGCAAACTGCTGTCGGTTCCCGTCGGTGAAGGTGTTATCGGTCGTGTGCTCGATCCCTTGGGCAACCCGCTCGATGGTCGAGGCCCCGTCGAATCGACCGAACAGCGTCCGGTTGAAGTAATCGCCACAGGCGTTTCCGAGCGTCAACCAGTTCACGAGCCCCTGCAGACCGGTATCAAGTGTATCGACGCGATGACTCCGGTCGGTCGCGGACAGCGCGAGTTAATCATCGGCGACCGCAAGACCGGTAAGACGGCCGTCGCCATCGATGCCATCATCAATCAAAAGGGGACCGGCGTTAAGTGTTTCTACGTCGCCATCGGTCAAAAGGATTCGTCGGTCGCCCTGGTGATCGAAGCCTTGCGCAAGTACGGTGCGATGGACTACACCACCGTCATCGTGTCGGGAGCCAGCACGCCCGCTCCGCTGCAATACATCGCTCCCTACTCGGGTACCGCCATGGCCGAACACTTCATGTTCAACGGCCAACACGCGCTGGTCGTCTATGACGACTTGAGCAAACAGGCGGTTGCCTATCGCCAGCTATCGCTGTTGATGCGGCGCCCACCCGGCCGCGAAGCATTTCCCGGTGACGTGTTCTATTGTCACAGTCGCCTGCTCGAACGCTCGGCCAAGCTGTCGAAGGAACTCGGTGGCGGTTCCATAACCAGCCTGCCAATCATCGAAACCCAAGAAGGTGAAGTTTCGGCCTACATTCCCACCAATGTGATATCGATCACCGACGGACAGATCTACTTGCAACCCGACTTGTTCTTCAAAGGCATTCGCCCAGCGATGAATGCGGGGATTTCCGTATCCCGCGTAGGTGGTGCTGCTCAGATCAAAGCCATGAAGAAAGTGGCCGGTGGCCTGCGTCTCGACTTGGCTTCGTTCCGCGAATTGGAAGCTTTTGCCCAGTTGGGAACCGATCTCGATCCCGCCACACAAGCTCGGCTGGATCGCGGCTACCGCATGGTCGAATTGCTCAAACAAGCCCAGTACAAACCGCTTAGCGTCTACCAACAAATCGTCAGCATCTATGCCGCCACCCGGGGCCACATGGATGATGTGCCGGTGACCAAGATTGCCGACTTCGAAACCAAATTGCTCGACTTCATGCGCGATCGCAAGAGTGATGTAATGAGCAAACTCGAACAATCCAATGATTTGACCGAAGAGATCGAAAACGGAATTAAAGCCGCCATCGCCGAATTCAAACAAGGATACAAGGCTTAATACTCATGGCCAACATTCGAGAACTCGACAAGCGGCGCAAGTCCATTCGCAACATTCGCAAGATTACGCGAACCATGGAATTGATCGCTACTGCGCGATTCAAGAAGGCTATGGACCGCGCCTCGGCAGCCAACGACTACACCCAGCGGATCACCGCCATCGTTCGCGATCTGGCCGCTGCAGGATTGGAGGTCTCCCACCCACTGCTGGCCGAACGCCCCGAGATAAAATCGTCGACGATTCTGATGTTGACCAGCAATCGTGGCTTGTGTGGCGGATACAACGGTTCCGTAATTCGCGCCGCCGTGCAGCGTCGCAACGAGCTCAGCGATAGCAGTGACTCGTTTCGCTTCGAGATCAGTGGCAAACGCGGTATTGCCGCCATGAAATTTCGCAACGTGGCGATCGATCAGATGTACACCAACTTCGAAGACCAACCCGCCTTTGGCGAGGTGGCCAAAATTGCCGATCGATTGATGGAAGAGTTCACCACCGGTCGCATGGATCGCTTAGACGTAGCCTACACTCGCTTTGTCAGCGTTTCCAAGCAAATAACTACCGTGGAAACATTGCTGCCGTTTTCGCAGCCCAAGCCTGAAGACGAGCCACTCGCTGGCGGTGCGGCAGGCGCGGCAAGCGGCAGCACAAGCGGCCATGTGGCCAAGAACGATTACGAGTTCCTGCCTTCGGCCGAATCGATCCTAGAAGAGGTAGTACCTGCCAGTTTCCGAGTCAAGTTGTTCAAGTGCTTCCTCGATGCCGCAGTTAGCGAACAAATCGCTCGGATGGTCGCCATGAAAAGCGCCACCGAAAACGCTGGTGATATTATCAAACAACTGTCGACCACCTTCAACCGCGCCCGTCAATCGAAGATTACTCAAGAAATCATGGAAATCATCGGCGGCGTGGAAGCCCTCGAAGCCTAACCCTATAGTAGCTCGGTGGTCCCCCACCGAATTGAAAAGTAGCTCGGTGGCCCCCACCGAGAATCACGTTGCAGACCAACGTACCACCGATACCAAACACCAATACACTCCTTATAAATCTACACTTAAGGATCCCTGACATGTCCGCTACCACCCAAACACGCGTTGGAAAGATTATCCAAGTAATCGGTTCAACCTTCGATGCCGTGTTCCCCGAAGGCCAATTGCCGCCGATCTATAACGCCGTCATCATCGATTCCGATCAAAAGGGAGTGAAGCTCCACTTGACCGGCGAAATCCAGCAGCACTTGGGGGGCGGCCGCGTGCGCTGCGTGGCTCTCGGTAGCACCGAAGGTCTGATGCGTGGACTCGAATGCGTCGATACCGGTAAACCCATCTCGGTTCCTGTCGGCAAGTCGACTTTGGGTCGCGTGTTCAACGTGCTAGGAGAACCAGTCGATCAAAAGGGTGAAGTCAAGGCTGACGACTACTGGCCTATCCACCGCCAAGCGCCTACGGTCGACCAACTTTCGACCAACACAGAAATTTTCGAAACCGGCATCAAGGTAATCGATCTACTGACGCCGTTCGTACGGGGCGGTAAAGCCGGTCTGTTCGGTGGTGCTGGACTCGGCAAGACGGTTATTCTCCAAGAGCTGATCGCACGGGTCGCCAGTTCGCACGGTGGTTACTCCGTATTCGCCGGTGTGGGAGAGCGCACTCGCGAAGGGACCGACCTATGGTTGGAGATGCAAGAAACCGAGATCGGACAAACCGGTCGTATGGTTATCGAGCAAACCTGTATGATCTTTGGGCAGATGAACGAGCCACCAGGTGCGCGCCTGCGTGTCGCGCTGGCCGCGCTAACGATGGCCGAGTACTTCCGCGACACCACGGGTACCGACACGTTGCTGTTCGTCGATAACATCTTCCGCTTCTCACAAGCTGGATCGGAAGTTTCCGCGTTATTGGGTCGTATGCCCTCCGCTGTAGGCTACCAACCGACGCTGGCAACCGAGATGGGGGCTCTGCAAGAACGAATTACGTCGACCAAAAAGGGGGCGATCACTTCGGTACAAGCGGTTTACGTTCCGGCGGACGATCCGACCGACCCCGCTCCCGCTACCGCCTTCGGCCAGTTGGACGCCTTCATTTACCTCGAACGCTCCATTTCGGAAAAGGGGATCTACCCCGCTATCGACCCCCTGGCTTCCAACAGCCGTATTCTCGATCCACAGTATGTTGGTGACCGCCACTACAACGTGGCTCGGCGCGTCCAGACCACGCTCCAACGTTATCGCGAATTGCAAGACATCATCGCCATTCTCGGTGTGGATGAATTGAGCGAAGATGACAAGATGGTCGTGCATCGAGCACGTCGTATCGAACGCTTCCTATCGCAACCGTTCCTGGTAGCCGAGAAGTTTATCGGCCGCCCCGGTGAAATTACGACGATGGCCGACACCATTCGCAGCTTTGAAGAGATCTGTGACGGCAAGTGGGATCACCTCCCGGAACCTGCCTTTATGTACGTTGGCTCCATCGACCAAGCTGAAGAACAAGCCAAGAAATTGGCTAAGAAATAGTTAGCACTGTTGCTTAATGTGGCTCGACGCTCCGCGTCGTGAATCCTTGGCGCACTCAATTAGGCCGTAATGAGCACCGCGCTGTTGCGGTGGCCTAGCATTTTGTTTCGCGAGTTCACGACGCTGCGGAATAATTTGCTGTCATCATTTCATTTACCATTTACATCACTCCACGCCGTAACAGCCGCGGAGCTCGCTCGCGAGCCCTCCCATTACCGTCCATTCGCCAGAGTCTACTATGAGTACTATCCAATGCGTCGTCGTAACCCCTGAACGCACCGAACTGGATGTCCAAGCCGAGTCGGTAACGGTTCCGCTCTTCGATGGCGAAATGGGAATACTCAAAGGGCACAGCCCCTTGGTCGGTAGACTCGGCTATGGCCTGCTGCGCATCAAGAGTGCAGGCAGCTCACAGAACTACTTTGTGGAAGGTGGCTTTGTCCAAGTCGCCGACAATGTGGTGTCGGTACTAACCGACAATGTAGTCGACGCCAGCCAGCTCAATAGCACCGCTGCTGCTCAGGCCATGCACGACGCCTTGGCGCTCCCTACCGATCTGCCCGAGCTCAAAACGACGCGCGACAAGGCAATCGACCGCGCCCGCGCCCTATCGCGCATCACCGCCTAATATTGACGCTCGGCCCGTCCGACGGTTGATTCTACCACCGACTCTGTAGAATGACCTGCGGGCAAGAGATCCAGAACCTAGGTGCTCGGAGGCAGGGCAAGCATTCAGCATCGCGCATTTCGGTTGTCCTGGCATCCGTCCACCCAACACCTAGTTGATTTCACATCGCATTCACTAGTGCTCTGTCCACCTTAGTTTTTGAGGGTGGTTGTAGTGGACGAGGTTACGGGTCCCAAACGGTTAACGATTTAAATGGACTCGTAACCTCGTCCACTACCCTCAATTTGAATGTGATTGAAGCACCAGCGGAGGCTAGTGAACGAAATCCTTTCAGGGGTTTGCTGAATTTGGATGATTTTAGGTCTTCATGCAATCAACCCTCCGTCATACGCAAACAAAAACAGCCCTGTATTGGCTTGCCTTGATCGCATGCTTGGCTTGGCTGTTTTATCCCGGCCTGATTGCGTCCGAGGTTCCCACCTTTCGCGATGCTTATCATTTCTATTATCCACAAGCCGTGTGGCTGGAGCGCTGCGCACAGCAGGGTGACTACTTCCCGACTTGGAATCCCAGCGAGGGATTAGGCGTATCGATAGCTGGCCAGCCGAGCGCGGCGCTTTACTATCCGCTGCGTCCCGTATGGTGGCTACCGGGCCTCGACACAGCTCAGAAATTCTCGATATTCATCGTCGCCCATTTACTGATCGCAGCCATCGGCATGCGTCTAGCCACTCGCAGGTTGGGCCTCTCCGATCAGGCCGCTTGGCTAGCTGCCATCAGCTACTCGCTTAGCTGCCCGGTCTTCTTTCAGCATACGAACCTAATCTACCTGTGCAGTGCCGCTTGGATCGGCTTTGCGCTTGGCGCGGTCTTCACCGCAATGCAGGCCACTGGCCGGCGCGAGCTGCTGAGTTCCTGCATAGCCTTTGCCGCCGCAGCCAGCCTGATGCTACTAGGCGGTGACCCGCAAACGGCCGTCAACGCCTTCATCATGGTTGGAGTCTTATTCGTTGCGGTCCATGCGCAGTGTCGCTGGTCAGCGCGAAAACTCCACCTATCAGCACCTCAGACGCCGAAAGAATCTTCACGCGATTTCGACGTGACCGGTACGCACCTGGGCTGGCTGGTAGCAACCGCGGTCCTATTCACAATCCTCAGTTTTGTGCAATGGCTGCCCGCCTGGCGCTGGGCCAGCCACAGTGGCCGAACGCAGAGGAATAGTACCGAGCAAACTTTGAGAACCGTTGCGACTGCTACGGCACAATCTCAGGGTTCATCCCAAATGCCTGCCGTGGATGCAGTATTGCGTGAAAGCAGTCCGCCACGCCATCATCGCTATGATTTCAGCCTGTCCCCTTGGCACCTACTTACCTGCGTTTGGCCAACCGCAGGCGGCCACTACTTGCCTAGCAACTCTCGAGTTTTCGCGGCGATTCCCGCCGAGGGCCGCATGTGGATTCCTTCACTCTATTTCGGCTGCTGGCCCTGCCTGCTAGTCTTGCTAGCAGGTTATCAGCGAAGCACACGGACGCGTTTGCTGATTGTCGTCGCCGGCTTTGCGCTGCTCGCATCGTTTGGCAACTATGCGATCCTCTGGCTATTGCGAGAAATTCTCGGCGGCGTGGGCCTCACTTCGCTGGCGCAGCATTTACCCGCCGACCACGTCGGCAGCCTAGCCTGGTTGCTCAACACATGCCTACCAGGCTACTCCATGTTCCGCTATCCCGCCAAATGGACAGTCTGGTTCGTGGCCGCTGCCAGCCTAATTGCCGCATTGCAATTCGATCGCCTGTCAGCGGAGAATTTGCGGCAATCGACGCGGCGATTCAGGCGGACGTTTGAGGTTCTCTCGCTGGTGGGGTTGGTGATGGCCGGGAGCCTGTGGATTGCCGCTATCGCAGGCTACTCGTTAGACGCCTGGCTGTCTCAAGTCGCTCCCGACCGGTGGCTTGGGCCCCCTAACACTCGCTCCGTTGCGCACTCGCTGGTTATCGCTTGCTTGATCACTCGCCTATCATTCCTCGTAGGCTCAATGGAATCTGAACAGTGGAAACGGTTCCTACCCAATGTGGCCCGACGCTCCGCCGTCGGTTCAAGCACTCCAAAAAAATTCCTACCCAATGTGGCCCGACGCTCCGCCGTCGGTTCAAGCACTCTGAAAAAATTCCTACCCAATGTGGCTCGACGCTCCGCCGTCGGTTCAAGCACTCGAAAAAAATTCCTACCGAGTATCGCGCTCCTTACGCTGGTTGAAATGACCCTAAGTGCCAATAAATGGACCAGCTTTCTCCCCGCACCGACCGCCCCGCTCGATTCACTGTCGCAATTTTATAATAGCGCACCAGCTCATGCACCTCGCTTCACGTCCGGCATACCGTTCGTGTGGGCCAACCACAGCCAAGCCGACTTGCTGGGGGACCGTTTTATACGATCACGGCAGAGTTTCGAAATAGACCAAGCTCGCTATCAACAGGCTTGGAGGCTGGGGAAGCTCGGGCTACTATCCGATGCTAGAAGTTTAAACGCAACGCAATCGATCGAACCGTTCGAGTTGGCTCAACTGCGCACTTGGCTCAGTCGCCATGACCGTCTGCTCGGCGATCAGCCTGACGTCGACCAGGTACTGCGCGAGTTGGGAGTAACGCATCGTCTGCTGCGCACGCGATTCGACAGCCAGCCCAGTCAATTCACGTGGCAGCCGGTCGACGCTCCACGACCACTCTGTCAACTGTCGACAATTGGTCTAGAGCAAGTGATCAAACAGCCGGAGATCGATTGGCACTGGCCCAGCCCCGACCAGCTCGACGTCCACATCGCCGCTCCCCAAGCCGCCATGCTGCTCATCCGCCAGACCAACGACGGCGGCTGGTTGGCTCGTAATCAACGAGACAAACTCCTCGATATTGACGAAAAATCTATGTTTATCGAAATCCCACTTACCAACGAAGACTCGCAAGTCAAACTCTCGCGCAAGTGGTTTCGATAGCCGAGGACCACGCCGGTACTTATTCTTCGCGGCAGATCAAATTGGTGGAGTCGGCTTGCAATTACCCAAGAACAACTGACCGGCGGAGCGGTCAGCGACGATGGCTACAATTTCATAAACCTCACGCAGACCGGATTGGCGATTTGCGTCTTGGCCTCAGTCGGAATTAATTCGCCCGTCGCGCTATCGATGCGAAAGACGCAGACATTCCCGCCCGACTGATTTGCGACCAGCATGAATCGTCCTGTCGGATCGATGGCGAAATTGCGTGGTGTTTTGATTCCGGTCGCCTGGTGTCCAACGGGAGACAATTCGAAGCTATCGGGATCGACCGCATAGATGAATTTTTCGTTGGGATGGAAGGCCAAGAACGTAGGACTGTTGGTCTTTCCCGCCAGTTTGACGGGCG
Source organism: Pirellulaceae bacterium (assembly GCA_020852965.1). GTDB lineage: Bacteria > Planctomycetota > Planctomycetia > Pirellulales > Pirellulaceae > Aureliella. The sequence goes on from JADYZV010000009.1 coordinate 67,421, forward strand.
ATAGAGAGCCATCGTGCGCGTTGAATTCGCAGTGGTAGATCCCTTGACTGCCATCGTCCGTGTAGGTTCCCAAGTAGACGCGAAAGCGTTCTTGCCCCTGAGTCGCACAATGAACAGATAGCGAAAACAACACAACCGTCAGCCAATAGCTGCAGCGCAACATCGATAGACCTCATGGAGAACTAGATTCAAAGGAGCATTGTAGCTCGGTGGTCCCCCACCGAACTCTTAAATCTACTGACACTCCTCGCTGAACGCCACCATCCTTTTCAATTTTTCGTGCTCGTGCTCAGTGAAACGGTACTCGTGCTCGTAATCGTAATCGTAAGGGGTAGCAGAGACCAAACAAATCTTCGACGCTGCTCGCCTCAATATTCACTCGCATGACGTTTAAATTCGAGAGTGCTTCCGAATCACCCGTAAGACAGGTTGCTGCATTCGATTACGAGCACCGTTTCACTGAGCATAAGCATGAAGATGCAAGCAAAGGTGGGTTTCTTGTAGATTAGCTCCGGCGAATACGGTGGTGTTCAACGAGGAGTGTCAATCTACTATATCAAATCCAGCCAAGTCACGGCGGGGACCGCCGTGCTGCTTTACTTTCTAACTACTTCCGCGACGCGGTGCGTTTGGTTTGCGGCATCAGTTCTTCTGTGAATTTGGCATCGTAGCGCAGTGAGGTCGCCGGCCCTCGGAAGCCGACGACTTCATCGCTCCAGGTCAATTGCTTACTTAGCATGCGGCCATTGTCGATGTCGAACTTGATTTCACCTTTGCTCAGTTGCTGTATCAACTGCGACTCGGTGGCGGGGTCTTTCACTGGGGTCAGCGCCTGCGATTCGATGCGAATGGTGGCCACACCGGCGGAGACTTTCTCGAGCGTATACAACTCGCGGACTTTGATCGTCTTGTGAACACCATTTTCCGATTTGACTCGAGCATCCCTGGGCACACTCCACTGGGAACCAACCGCCACGGCTTCTTCAGGCAATGGCAGCGTGAGCTCGCCCATGCCAAGCTGCGGATTCTTCAGTTCGCTATCGCGCTTGATGACTTGCCCTTGCGGATTGATCGTCACCGTCGCCAGCGGCTTCGAAACCGTCTCGGCAACATGTTTGAACATGTCAGGAGCTTCGGTATCGGTCAGGCTGTTGTATTTCAGCTCTTCTCCTTCGCCGACCGATTGCGCCAGTTCGACGGATGTAATGCGATACTCGAAGGTCATCTCTCCTGTCGCATTGACGGACGATACCTCCCAGACCTTCTCGGTGATTGTACGTGAGCTGCTCGATTCTTCATGTTCGGACATTTTCGTCCGGGTGTTGGCCAAGTGGACCACTTTGGAGACGAGCTGTTCGCCGGACTTGAGTTTGTAGCGCAACAAAACCTTGGAACCGCTGGAGGCCGACTCGACTTTTGCCTGCGCGGAAACAACGTCTGCGAGAAAAGTCGTACATAGACTTAGGATCGCCACGACCGTCGCGGGCCGTCGAGCGAGGTTAATAAAAGCCGCAACCGACGCGGAGCGTCGGGCCACATTAATAACAGCCTCGCGCGAGAATGGAATCGCCATCAATTGGCCTCCTTGCCAAAAAAGTTTAATTAATCTTGCTTAACGCTTTGGTTCGCGAGGGTTGCCACCCCAGCCAAGCTTATCACGCAGGGTGCGATACTCGCCTTTTTCTGGAATGCTGATCATCTTGAATGACACAGGCGCCTTGCCGATTCGGTAGCAATCGCCATCAGCCAAACTGCCGAGCACGCGACCATCAAAAACTGCTGACACCGATTCGTGGCCTTGGCGAACCACCATTTCAAACGTACGATCGGCCCGATCCACCACTGGTCGCAACGTCAAGGTATGTGGACTGATGGGGCTGATGACCACTGCCTGCAAGCGACGTTGCAGAATGGGTCCGCCAGCAGACAAATTGTGAGCCGTCGAACCGACCGGCGTGCTGATGATCAAGCCATCACAACTGTAAGTAGACGCCAATTCGCCGTCGACGTAAAGATCGATCTGCAGCATTGAATAGGGAGGTCCTCCCAAAATGGCAGCCTCATTGAGCGCTAATTGATAGGCCAACGGAGAGGGCGGAAGCTCACCCGCCGGCGTTCCCCGCTGACGTTGCGCAGCCCGCACAATAGCGCACTGCAACATGAGGTGCTCGTCGATTGGGTATTTACCCGCACAAACTTCAGGCCAAATAGCCCCCAACTCATCTTCGCCCAGTGCAGCCAAAAACCCCAGCCTGCCCAAGTTGACTCCAATGACAGGCTTCTGATGGAGCCCCATTCTTCGTGCGGCGGAGAGGATCGATCCGTCCCCACCGAGCACTACGCACAAGTCGACGTCGGTCAGGGCGAAGTCGAACGATTCATCTTGGTCGATCGCCACGATGTCGGCTGACCGCGCCAGGATCGATTCGAGCTTCTGCAATTCTGCGCGCACCCGGGGGCGATTGACCGACGCTAGTACCGCTACACGTGGGCGAGAGCGCCCCAAGGCTGGCCAAATCGCTTCAGTTTGCATACGTCGCCCACTTCGTAGAGAAAGGATTGGTCTAGGAGTGTAGTGGACGAGGCTACGAGTCCGTGTGCATAGTGGACGAGGCTACAGCCCGTGTGTGTAGTGGACGAGGTTACGAGTCCCTTTTACCGGTCAGGGACTCGTAACCTCGTCCACTACATTTAGGCGATTTCCACACTTAGGCGACTTCAGACGCGACAGCAGCCAGTTCTCGGCACTTGTCGGCGATACCGGCCGCGGAAAGTCCGAGATCGGCCAACAGCTCTTCGCGCTCGGCGTGCTCGATGAACTGATCGGGAATCCCCAATCGGCGCATATGGCGTGCGTCCCAGCCACGATCACCGGCCAGTTCTAGTACCGCACTACCAAAGCCCCCCATCAAAGCACCTTCTTCCACGGTCACTACGAACTTGCAGTCGTCAAAAACTTTTTCAAGCAGAGCATCGTCTAGCGGTTTGACAAAACGTTGGTTGATGACAGCCACGTCGATTCCCTGCTGGGCGAGCAACTCAGCCGCATCCAAGGCACTCTCCAGCATACCGCCCAAGCCGAGAATGGCTCCGTCGGTCCCCCAACGAAGCACCTGTGATTTGCCGAGTTCAATAGGCTGGTCCCCGAGTCCCAAATCTTTGGCTGGCGCCTTGGGGTAGCGAATAGCTACGGGAACGTCACTAGCGATGGCAAAGTCGAGCATTTTAGCTAGTTCGGGACCATCGCCGGGGGCCAGCACGACCATATTGGGGAAGACCCGCATATAGCCGATGTCAAACACGCCATGATGCGTCGGGCCATCGGGCCCAGCCAGCCCCGCGCGGTCTAACATGAACGTCACGGGCAAATTTTGCAGCGCAACCTCTTGGAAAATTTGATCGTAGCTACGCTGCAGGAAGGTGCTATAGATGGTTACGATGGGACGCAGGCCGGTCTTGGCATGACCGGCAGCAAACGCCACTGCGTGCGACTCGCAAATCCCCACGTCAAAGAATCGCTCTGGGAACTCCTCGCGAACCGGTTCCAGCTTATTCCCTTGGCACATGGCCGCGGTCATCACCGTCACGCGAGAATCGCGTCGCATACAATCGCCGATCGCATCGCGAGCGAAATTCGTAAAGGCAGGCGAACTCGTCCCGCTGCGAATCTTGGCCTGTCCCGCTTCGTCTTCAAAGGCGGGTGGTGTGTGAAAGAAAACAGGGTCTTGAGCGGCCGGTTGATAGCCGTGTCCCTTCTCCGTTACGACATGCAATAGCACTGGTCCAGGTTGATCCTTGACCATCTTCAAATACTTGCACATCAAGCCAATGTCGTGTCCATCGATCGGCCCGACATAGCGTATACCCAACTCTTCGAACAACATGCCGCCATGCAAGCCGGCCTTTACCCCCTCCTTGATCTGAGCCAACATGCGCTCGGCGGGATCCCCCAAAACAGGTACGTGATTGAGCATACGCACCACTTCGCTTTTCAAACCCGTATAAAACGGATTGGTGCGCAAGCGGTCGAGATAACGCGCCACCGAGCCAACTCGTGGACAGATGCTCATGCGGTTGTCATTGAGTACGATTAGCAAGTCGCTAGCTAGCTCGCCAGCGTTGTTGAGAGCTTCGAAAACGATTCCCGATGGAAAAGCTCCGTCGCCTATTACCGCTACACTCTTCCGATGGCTCTCATCACGCAGATCATCACCACTCTTGAGCCCCAGTGCGGTCGATACGCTGCATCCGGCATGGCCTGTCATGAACAAGTCATAAGGGCTCTCGGCGGGATTCGGATAACCCATCAAACCACCGCGCGTACGTATGTTGGCAAATTCCTTATAGCGCCCTGTCACCAATTTGTGCGGATAGATTTGGTGTCCAGTATCCCAAATCAACCGATCGCTGCGGAAGTCAAATACGCTGTGCAACGCCAAGCACAACTCGACCACGCCTAGGTTGGACGCAAAGTGAGCGGTGCGAATGCTTAACAGCCCACATAGCACATGTCGAATTTCGTCGGCCACTTGTTCCAATTCAACGCGGCTCATGCCATGCAAATCGATGGCCGACTCGAGTTGCTCCAGGTGTTTTGTCATGTATCGTTCTACACTTTTCTTTCAATGACGAACTGGGCCAACTGCGTCAGTCGCTCGCCTCTATCCTTAAAAACCGCAACCGCTGCCAATGCTTCACTGACCAATTGCTCGGCCAGCGCCCGCGACGACTCGAGCCCCAATAGGCTCGGGTAGGTCAGTTTTCCCAGTTCACTATCTTTACGAGTCTTTTTACCCAATTGCTCCGCAGTACTTTCAACATCCAAGCAATCGTCGACTATTTGGAAAGCCAGGCCAATTGCCGCGCCGTACGCGCTGAGACTTCTAAGATGATCCAAAGTGGCACCGCCTGCCACCCCTCCTAATTGTAGACTAGCCTCGATCAAGGCACTTGTTTTACGGCGATGAATGCTCTTGAGGAACTCCAGCGGCTCGAGCCCAAGCATATCAACGGGGCCGAATCTCCCCTCAGCCGCCAAATCGTCCTGTTGGCCACCGACCAGCTTACCACGCCCTGCCGCTTCGGACAGGATTCGCAGTGACTCACGGGCGGGCTGCGCAGCGAGCTCTTGGCAAATCACCTGGACGGCCAACATTTGCAGGCTATCCCCAGCCAGTATTGCCGTCGCCTCGTCAAACTGGATATGACAACACGGCCTTCCACGCCTTAGCGTATCGTCGTCCATGGCCGGCAGATCATCATGGATTAGCGAGTAGACGTGGATGAATTCGATAGCGCAGGCGGCTGGCAGAGCTGCCTTCCAATCGCCGCTAACCGCTTCACATGCGAGCAAACACAGCAGCGGTCGCAACCGCTTCCCCGGCGCCAAGACACTATAACGGATGGCTGAAGTCAGGCGTTCCGGGCAGCCTTCGTGGGCGGAAGTGAAGCGATTCAGTTGCTCTTCGATGGCGGCCCGTAGCGGCGCCAGATCGCTTGTCAATTCATTCAACGTACCACTTACCATACCTTAAAACAGCCCCGCTGCATCCGAGTCCTCACCGCGCGTCTTGGTCGAGCTCGCCGAGCGACGACTACTGCGAGACTGCTGTTTTTCCTCCAACGTGCTTTCTGCGTCCTCGACCGGACGCGTGATCGGATTGCCCTGCGAGTCGACGCCGCTAAGCATTTCGACACGACGCTCAGCGTTCTCCAGCCTGCCATTACAGGTTTTGAGCAGTCCAATGGCAGTGGAGTAATCGCCTAGGGCTTCCTCGAGCGGCCCGCCCCCTTGTTCCAGGCGTCGCACAATAGTCTCAAGCGATTCCATCGCTTCTTCAAAAGTTGGTTCGTCTGAGTCGGTGGCTGCGGAGCGTTTCTTGGCCATTTGGCGACCTCGGATTCTAATCATTTGATTTGTCGTATCCCAAATTATCGCTACAACCGCACTTTGGCCTAGTGGCCTCCCGAGACAAAGCTCGCCTAGTCGCAGAAATCCCTACGCCCCACACAAAAAAAGGCTAAGTAACCAGTGTGCGTTATATTATCCAAACAGGGCAAGCTACTATGTCAAGGCAACCGCCAACACAACTCGCGGAAGCTGCTGACCCCCTGACCGATACCGCTAAGTCTGCCATGAGTCACAATTCGCCGTCCATTTCGCAAAGCCCGCTCCCCCCCTCCCAGTCGCTTCCCTGTGGGGCCAACGCAGCCCCTCTCATCTCGCCATCTATTGTCGAAACACTCGATCGCAGCTTAGCTCAGTGGCAAGCCCAAATTACCCTGGCATACTCTCAGGGCGCTACTCAGGAGCTTGCCGAACAGCTTCAGTTGGTCACGCTGCTCAACGATTCGCTTCAACAACGCGAGGCTCGATTGGATGCGCAACGCCAGGCGCTTGAACAGGCCAGCGCAAACATGCTACAACAACAATCGCGTACCCAAAGGCAACGCCGCGCAATCGCCCAAACCATGCGTGCCCAAAGAGCCGAGTGGATGCTCGAACGCGAGCTGCTTCGACAGAAGGCAGACGAGCTATCGCAAGCCACGCAAATGCCGCATGACGAAGCACCATGCCTTGACGAAACGAGCGAAGCCAATGACTCCACCGACCTGCAACTGGAATTGCAAGAAGTGCGTGCCGAACTGTCGCGTACTCAACAAGATTTGCAAGAGACCTCGCTGCTACTCCAAGAACTCGAACTGATCCAAAAAACCCAACCTATTGAACTCAATGAGTTAAGCGACGCTCCCCAGCGATGCAGTCCCACGGATTCCGAAGCACGAATCGCCGAACTAGAAGCGCGCTTGATGACTGCGGAGCAAGAGCTAAGTGATCTGAAAGATCAGAACTTCGATTTGGCTTCACAAGTCGCCAAACATCAAGTCCAGTCGTCGGGCCACTCCCCACACATCAACTTCGACGCTTCAACGCTTTCTTGGGAAGAACGCAAACAGTTGTTCTTGCGACAGCTCGAAGACGAATCGGACGAAAACGACTGCAATGAAAGCGCTACTGACGCCGCGCAAGCTGCCACCCAACGGCTTGAGATGAAAAAGGTGATCCAAGCCACTCAGATCGAAATCGATCGCCGCGATGCCGAGATTGCCGAACTCCAATCGATCATCCAGCAACAATCGGATACTCGCCAAGGGGTCGCCATCGGTGCGGCCGCGTTTGCTCAAGCCTTCGACAACGATGAAATCATCCAGCAAGAGCGACAAAAGTTGATTGACATCCAGCTCCAATGGGAAGAAAAATTACGTCAAGCGGAGATCGACGTCTCGCTCGAACGCGCCAAGCTAGCTCGTGAGCGAACTCAGCTCGAACAAGAACTCGCGAGCACCCACAGAGAAAGGTCGGTCCATGAGTCGTCGCCGATGGAAGGCAGGACACGCAAGTGGCTCGAGCACTTGGGACTGCGCGAGGAAAATCGTAGTACCCAATAGCCCCAACGGCTAATGGGGTCATCCCCGTTCAACGCTTTGACCAAGCAATAGCATAGAAATCGCTTCAGTATTAAACTTAATACCCTACCTAAAGAAAGTTTCATTCTTAATGTAGCTACGGTCGACAGACCATAGAACTCTACCATCTGGCGATGGTAGCTATAGAATAGCTTCGATGAAAATCAGCTCCATCCCACAACTCTATCGTAATCTGCGCCGCTGGCAGGACATCCTGGCCGTGCTGCGGCGCTACGGATTGGCGGATTGGCTCAGCAAGCTCAAATTCGATTTCATACGCGATTGGATCAAGGACGACCAAGGGGTACCGCTGGCCAGTTTTTCGCGTGAGAAACGTATCCGCTTGGCCCTGACGGAATTGGGGCCAACGTTTATCAAGCTGGGTCAAGTGCTCAGTCAGCGCCCAGACCTGATCGGCCCCGATCTAGCCGCAGAACTAACGAGTCTGCAATCGGAGCTACCGGCCGACCCTCCCGAAGACATCCGCAAACTAATCGAAAAGGAACTCGGCAAACCTATCGAAGAGCTGTTCGCCGAGTTTGACGGCAGTGCCATTGCTTCGGCTTCCATTGGACAAGTTCACCGGGCGCGCTTGCACGATGGCACCCACGTGGTAGTGAAAGTCCAACACCCCAATATCCAAAGCATCGTTCGCGAAGACATGGAAGTGCTGGCTGGCCTAGCCACGCTCGCGACGCACATACCCGAGATCGAGGTCTGGAAGCCAACGGTGCTGGTCGAACAACTCTCCAAGTCGCTCAAGCGTGAACTGAATTTTTCTCGCGAACTGCAGAACTTGCAGCTCTTCGCACGCGAATTGAAGGGCTACTGTGGAGTACGCATCCCAGCACCGTACCCCAAGCTGTCGACTTCCCGCGTACTAACTATGGAATTGTTGACCGGCGTTCCCGTGAGCAAGCTGGCCAACGAAGGGCCCACGCGTTTCAATGACGAAACACGGCAGCGGCTGGCCAAGCTGGCTGCCGAGGTCTACGTCGAGATGACTTTTATTCATGGCGTCTACCATGCCGACCCGCATCCCGGCAATGTGCTAGTGCTCGACAATGGCGACCTCGGGCTACTAGACTTTGGCATGGTCGGACGTATTGATGATCGCCTGCGTGAAACGATTGAGGAAATGCTGCTGGCCGTGGCCTCACGCGACACATCGCTCTTGACCGCTCTAATCAAACGCGTCGGCAACACTCCGCCGCGTCTCGACGACAGCCTGCTCTCGATCGATGTAGCCGATCTAATCGGAAACTACGGTTCGCAACCACTCGATTCCTTCGACCTCAGCGGTGCGCTCAACGATGTGACTGACATCATGCACCGGCATCAGATCTCGTTGCCCCCGCAAACGTCGCTATTGATCAAGATGCTCATCTCGCTCGAAGGAACCCTGGGACAACTATCGCCACACTTCAGCTTGCTGGAAGTCATGCAGCCCTTCTTTCGTCGCATGTGGCTCCGCCGTCTCTCGCCAAAGCGGCAAGCTAGGCGAGTCAGGCGGATCTACATGGAATTAGAAAACCTGCTCGAAACGCTCCCCGGCCAGGTGAGTGGCGTCATGCAGTTGGTTCAGGAAGGGAGATTGGACGTACACCTTGCGCACAAAGGGCTGAGCCCGTCGGTCAATCGCATGGTACTCGGGCTGCTAATCAGCTCTGTCTTCCTCGGTTCCTCGGTGTTGATGGCATTCAATGTTCCTCCGCTGCTATTTGCCCACAGCCCATGGCTCGGCATCGAGAAGCTCAGCCTGCTGGGCCTGATCGGCTACGCCGTGAGCCTGCTAGCCGGACTACGCCTCATCCGCGCCATCCATCGCTCCGGTAACCTCGACCGATCCGACAGCGATTAACATCACTAACATTAATGTGGCCCGGCGCTCCGCGTCGGAAATCCCCGACCGACTGCGATTAAACGCGGCTACCGTCGCCAGACGGTAGACATAGACGTAGCTACCGTCGCCCAGCGCCAGACTTCTGCAGTCTGGCGACCACAGCAACACCAAGGAACCAAGGCTTAGATAGAGATTGAGCTGCTCGCTTTCTCGTGACTCCTTCTTCCAATAGAATCGCTCGTTGGTAGCCATTTCCGAACAAGCGCTCGAATTGGTTATGCCAACCCACGTGACCTTGCTAACGCTGCGAGTTACGATGTTGACTGGACTGTGCCACTTTCGTTGGAGTCCAGATATTAATCACACTGACGACATTCACCAGCACATACATAACCCCGATTCCAAACCAATGCCAACAATACGCAAAGCGGTCGTGCTCCTCAGCGGGGGACTCGACTCGGCCACCGTGCTGGCCATGGCCCAACAAGCCCATTACACCGTCCACGCGCTGAGCTTTCGCTACGGGCAACGCCATCAATTGGAACTCGAACGTGCCACGCAACTGGCCCAAGCCGCCACGGTTGCGCAACATGTGATCGTCGATATCAACCTGGCTCAATTCGGCGGTTCAGCACTGACCGCCGATATCGACGTCCCCAAGCACGAATCGGCAGACCAGATTGGAGGAGATATCCCAGTCACCTATGTGCCGGCCCGCAACACCGTCTTTCTGTCACTTGCGCTAGCCTACGCCGAGAGCATCGGAGCCGCCGATATTTTCATCGGCGTCAACGCGCTCGACTACAGTGGTTATCCCGATTGTCGCCCCGAATTCATCTCAGCCTTTGAAATCATGGCCAACTTGGCCACCAAGGCGGGCGTCGAAGGAAGCCAGCCATTGAGAATCCACACGCCGCTAAGCAACATGACTAAAGCCGAGATCATCGCGCGAGGTTTAGAGCTTGGCGTCGACTACGCACATACCACCAGTTGCTATGACCCGCTTTCCAACGGCCAGCCCTGTCAACATTGTGACGCCTGTCTCCTGCGCATGCGCGGCTTTGAACAGAACAACCTTCAAGACCCCGCGCTGGCTCATTAGCTCAATTCCTCGCCTAGTTCCGCAAGCACTGCAACCAACGCCCACCCCAACCACCGAAATCCATTCGCCGCGAACCAATCATTGAGAAATGCAAAGTGAGAAATGCAAAATGCAAAATGAAGGCTCGAAACCGAAAGCTGTTCAAACTTGCAGTTTACAATTATCAATTCTCATTTTGCATTCCCTGAGTGTTCGAGCCCTTCCGACGATGATGTCCCAATGAACTCAAATCGTTTAAGTCACACCAAGAACCAAGAACCAAGCACCAAGAACTAAGAACTAAGAACTAAGAACCCTCAAATGCCTGATCATCGCGCCGAACTCAACCTGCCACACATTGCCGGTCGCGGTGCGCAAACCAATCCCAACAATCGCTTTCACAAGATTCACCTGCAGGCCGACTACGAACAGCTCGAAGGGGACGATGAATTCTTCGAAGACTTGAGCAAGGTCAGCACGGAATACTTCGAGGACGACTCGCAATCGATCCTGTCCGAAAACAACAGTCCCGATATTCCCTTTCGCTACAGCCTCAATCCTTACCGCGGCTGTGCACACGGCTGTGCCTACTGCTACGCGCGCCCAACCCATGAGTACTTAGGCCTCAGTGCGGGTGTGGATTTCGAATCGAAGATTTTTGTTAAGACGCGCGCAGCAGAACTTCTGCGTGAAGAACTCAGCAAGAAAAGCTGGCAGCCCGAGCCGATCATGATGTCGGGCGTCACCGACTGTTACCAACCCGCTGAGCGACAATTCCGAATCACGCGAGCCTGTTTGGAAATTGCGCGCCAGTTCGGTCAACCCATTGGCATCGTCACCAAGAATGCACTCATCACGCGCGATATCGACATCCTCGCCGATCTGGCTCAGCATAACTTAACACGAGTTGCCGTGAGCCTCACCTCGCTCGATCAATCGCTCACCCGAGTGCTCGAACCTCGCACCAGCTCACCGGCTTCGAGGCTACGAGCCATACGGGAACTTTCCTCGGCGGGGATACCTGTGATTGTCATGACGGCACCGATCATTCCGGGGCTCAACGACAGTGAAATCCCCTCGCTGTTGCAAGCCGCCCGTCAGCACGGTGCAACCTTCGCCGGTTACACGCTATTGCGATTGCCGTTGACGGTGAAGCCTGTCTTTCTCGATTGGTTAGCCAAGAACGTCCCCAGCCAGCAAGCCAAAATCGAACACTTGATCCAGCAGACGCGCGACGGGGGCCACAATCAATCCCAGTTCGGTCAGCGCATGCGCGGCAGCGGAGCGTTCGCCGAGCATTTGAGTTCGACATTCAGAATCTTCGCCCACAAGCATCAATTGCAGCGCAAGCCGCCGCCACTCGACTGCTCCCGCTTCGCCCTTCCCGCCGCTGCCACCCCACAACTTTGGCTCTTCTAATGTGGCCCGACGCTCCGCCGTCGGTTTCTCCTTAATGTGGCCCGACGCACCGCCGTCGGATTCTCCTTAATGTGGCCCGACGCTCCGCCGTCGGATTCTCCTTAATGTGGCCCGACGCTCCGCGTCGGATACTTCACCCGCTCGTGCATTTACCTTCCTCCCCCAGCCAGCTTGCCTGGCTGAAGCCAAAGTTTTCAGAGCAGAATCGATTCGTTAAGCGACCTCCTTACGTTCTTCTCGGTTCCACCGCCGCCTGTGGCGGCGGTGGAGCCGAGAAGAACAGAGCGGCGTTAGCGAGCCCGACTACCGCCAAAACTGATTCACCCGCGAGACAAGCTCGCAGGGGCCTACGAATGGATTCACGATGGAGGCAAGCTCGCAGGGGTCCAAAATGCGATCGACGCACAAGGCTATTTTGCAGGGGCTAAGGTTCATTCACAACACCGGCGCAACCCACTTCGGTATACCACCATGCTTCATTTGCTGATCAAACAGCACATGGAAAGGTCGCGTTTTGGACATCGGTGCCGTCTCGTTGACCATCAACGGTCGCGCTTCTTTCCAGAATTTTTCATAGGCGGCCCGCATCTCTTCGACCACCTGCGGATGCTCGTCAATCACATTCGTCGTTTGGCTGGGATCAGCCTGCATGTCGAACAATTGCGTGTTGTTGACGAAACGATATTGTTGATTGCGAACGGCAAAGTTCTTCCACTGAAAATCGTCGGGGTCGCTCCCTGTTGGCCAGCGTCCAATGTGCGTGAATAGAAAGCGATCTGGCCATTCCGTCGTAGGGTCATCAATTAAGGGGAGCAGGTTGCGTCCCTCGACTTGACCGGCCGGCAGGTCCGCGCCAGCCAGGGCGGCCAAAGTTGGGAAGATATCGATGTGCGATGCAATCCGATCGATATCTTGATCGGCTTGGATATGGCCATCCCAACGCGCAAAGAAGGGGACGCGCACGCCCCCTTCATCGGCACTTCCTTTAAGGCCCTTCATGTTGGCATTGTAAAACTCTAACGGAGATCCTTTGGGCAAATACCCCAACGGTTTGAGTGGATCCCCTGAACCACCGCCGGTCATGCCATTGTCCGACATGAAGATCACCAACGTGTTGTCCAGCAATTGCCATTGTTCGAGCTGGGCCATGAGCCGTCCAACATTTTCGTCGATATTCTCGATCATTCCATAAAATCCAGCCTGGTCCTTTCCGAACCCTAATTCGGCAAAACGCTTCGTGTTTCTCGGTGGAGCGATAAACGGGCTGTGGGGAGCGTTGGTGACTACATAGGCGAAGAATGGCTCCTGCTGCTCGCTCTGTTGCTTGATCCATCCCAACGCGGCCGTGAAAAACAGATCGGTGCAAAAACCTTCGGTCTTGACGAACGAGCCATTGTGGCGAATGATCGGATCAAAATACTTATTGCCCGGTGCATCGGCGCAACTGCAATCGTAGGCTTGTCCAATCCCGCCCGCACCGTGAATGAAGGTTTCATCGAAACCACGCTGATGCGGCTGATATTCCTCTTCATCTCCCAAATGCCACTTGCCGAAAATTCCCGTTGCGTAGCCGCGCTGCTTGAGCACTTGGGGGAGCGTGGTCGCTTCGAGCGTCAGTCGCTCGCGTTCCAGAATTGTATGTGTGACCCCGTTTTTGAGCGGATGCCGCCCGGTCATAATCGCAGACCGCGTCGGCGCACAAGTCGGGCTGACCAGGAAACGAGTAAAGCGTGTGCTGGTATCGTACAGTTTATCCATGCTTGGCGTTTTCAGCCAAGGATGCCCATGCCGCCCAACGGGCGCATAGCCTTGATCATCGGTCATGATTAACACGATGTTGGGTCGTGTTCCAGCCATCTCCTCAGCCGCCGCTAGTGTGCCGCTGCAATGCGCGGCAATCGGCGACCATGGCTGACAGACTGCAATAAAAACAAAAGCAGTCAAGAACGAACAGAAACGGTTCAATTTAATTGGCATCGTAGAGAGCCTCAGCAGTATCTTAGTATTAATTTAAGTTTAAGTTTGGTGCGATTGATCGCCACCTTCAATGTGATCTGTTTAACTGTGACAGCGCGCTTGGCTGATGCCATCACTGCTCTGATAGTGGATATCGCGTTCGTCCCCCGCTCACCTGCCGCCGAGTTGTTTCGACTTGAACATCACCTGTGCGTCCGCGCTCCGCGGTTAAACAGACCAGCGTACTACCAAGCGAACTCGCTCAACCGATCAACTCGCGGACGACGTATCCCTTAACATCGGTAAGTCGCATATCGCGACCGCCGAAGCGATATGTCGATCGCGTGTGATCAACTCCCAGCAGGTGCAGCATAGTCGCATGTAGATCGTGTACTTCCATACGATTTTCAATCGCCTTGTAGCCCCATTCATCCGTGGCACCGTAGACGGTTCCCGCTTTCACGCCGCCACCAGCCATCCAAATCGTAAACCCGTACGGATTGTGATCACGCCCATCGCTGCCTTGTGCAAACGGTGTGCGACCGAACTCGCCCGCCCAAACGACTAGGGTATCATCGAGCAATCCTCGCTGCCGCAAGTCCTTCAGCAGGGCGGCTATGGGTTGGTCGACCGCCCGGGCGTTGTTCTCGTGCCCTTGCTTTAGATGACTATGTTGATCCCAACGATCCCCGCCAACTTGGGGACAAGTCAACTCGACGAACCGCACGCCGCGTTCAATCAAACGTCGCGCCAGCAGACATTCGGCCGCATAAATCCGCGTCGGCTCGAACGTCGACTCGAAACCATACTGACGTCGCACATACGCCGGCTCGTCCGCCAGCGACATCAATTCTGGAACGGCCATTTGCATGGCGTAAGCCATTTCATAGTTTTTGATCGCCGACTCGAGGTTTTCGTTTCGACCCAATTCATCAAGTCCGATATTGTCGAGCTCACGCACCAACGCCAGCTTGCTTTGCTGTTGCTCGAAGGTCGCTTCGGTGCGCGCGATATTAGCCACTGCCGAACCAGCAGGTTTGAAGACCGAGCCTTGATAGCTGGCCGGCAAGAAGCCCGATCCAAAACAATCAAGCCCACCTGGCGGAATCAAGCCACCGTTGATCGCCACAAAACCAGGCAAGTTTTCATTCTCGCTCCCCAACCCGTAGTTGATCCATGCCCCCATGCTCGGTCGTCCCTGCAAGCCGCTACCGGTATGCAAGAAGTAATTGGCAAAAGTATGCTCGGGGAACTCGGAGACCAGCGAACGCACTACCGTCAATTCGTCGGCGCAAGTGGCAATGTGCGGGAACAAATCGCTGATTGGCAAACCCGATTGGCCATACTGTCGAAACTTCCAGGGGCTGGCCAGGACCTTGCCGTTATTATTGAACTGTGTCGGCTCGACGGAAAAAAAGCGACTCGGATCTTCGCCGTGAAATCGATCCAGCAACGGTTTGGGATCAAACGTATCCACTTGCGAAGGCCCACCGTCCATATACAGAAATATGACTCGCGTAGCACGCGGTCGATGGTGCAATCCCGGCGCCGCGTGATTGCCCACCACGATCCCGGACTCGCCGACAATACTACTCTCCGGCTCAAGGCCAAATGCGCGTTCTCGCAGCAAAGCAGCCAAGGCAATCCCCCCCAACCCGCTGCCAGCCTGGCATAGCATTTCGCGCCGCGTGCGCGGTGCCGCCACGGCAATTTGGCTCGACGCTCCGCGTCGTGAGTCCTGCAGCATTTCGCTCTGTGCGAGCGGCACTCCCTGAGCGCGCTGGCAAGGATAAGGCGACGCCCATGACTCTGTGGTTTTTTGATGGATATTCATGACATTCTACCGAACAAAGATAAACTCTTTCGTATTGACCAGCGCGTGCGCCAGCTCTTGCCACAACTCCAGCGAATCGAGCTCGAGGGCTTGCCGCTCGGATTGCTCGACAATGAACTGCGCGGCCGCCGAGGTTTCACGCGAGCTAGGCTGGCGACCGAAACCGCTTCGATAGAACCATTCAATCCGAGCTCGAACACCATCGGACCGCGACTCATCATCAGAACCAATCGACACCTGGCTCATCCCGCGCCGAGCCCAATGCTGCGTCTGCTCGACGACAAATGGATCATTCATCATGATCAGGGCCTGCGCGGGGACATTCGAACTATTGCGACGTCCCATCGTACTAAATGGATTGGGCGTATCGAAAGACAACAGAAACAGCGATAGAAAATTGCGCCGTACCGCAATATAGATAGATCGCCGAGCCTTGCCATCTAACGGCCCACTCGCGGCCGGTTTGCCACGCCCATCCATAAAGGAGGTCAAGTGAATCGGTATCGGCTCGCCAAACATCGTTGGATCCATTGCTCCCGAGATGGCCAAGAGCGAATCGCGAATCGCCTCTCCCTCCAGTCTTCGAGGCGGACGATGGTGCCACAAGTCGTTGTTCGGATCGATTTCCGCAGCCCGTGGATCGCTCGCTCCCGACATGCGATAGGTACGCGTCAGTACCAGCCGGCGAATCATGCGCTTGATGCTGCGTCCATCGGCTAGAAACTGTGTCGCTAGATAGTCAAGCAGCTCTGGGTGGGTCGGCCGCTGCCCCAATTGCCCAAAGTCATCTGTGGTTGATACCAGTCCGCGTCCCAGCAGATGATGCCACAGCCGATTGACCATAACTCGCGATGGGAGCGGGTTGTCCGCAGCGTTGATCTGAGCAGCCAGTTCGAGCCGCCCACTTCCACGTGCTATGTGAAGCGGCCGGTCGCCGGAGATCGCTGTCAAAAAATGTCGCCGCTCGAGTTTGCCTGGATTACTCGAACTACCGCGGACGAGCACATGGTCATCTTCGCTCGTACCATCGATCATCGCCATCGCCAAGCGCGACGTTTCTTTTAGCGTCGCTCGCAGCGCAATCCGCTGAGTGTGCCACTCGGCCACCAAGCGATTCACCTCAGCAGCCAATGCAGTGTCGCTGGCTAGGATTTGCTCGACTCGTTGCAGGCGCGCCCGAGCCCAATGCTCCTCCTGTCGCTCATACTCTTCAACATCCTGTTTGGCCTGTGTCAACTCCTCCGGTGAGGTCGCTTGCAGTATAATGGAAACCTCTAACTGGGTCGCATCGTCGGGGGTGAATTCCAAATGCAAACGATGCCCCACATATCGCGACAGATCGAGCTTGACCCACGGTTGGTCGGACTGAATCGCACGCAGCGTTTCACCGTGCAGCGGACCAGCCACTAAGTGATGCGAGTCGACGCAGGCGAACACGTGCCCCGCTCCATGCACACGGCACCACACCTCACCGGCAACCAATTCAAACGTTTCCGTGCGCAGCGTGCGCCCGCTGCGCGGCAGTGGCGACAGTATGCTCCGCGACTGTGCCGCTTGGCCCTTCGACACCATCCCACGCCAGAACGGGTCGCTGGCTGCAGCCGATCTCGACACACACTGCAAGCGTCCTTCATTTGATACCCCGAACTCCCCAGCCCGCTGCGGCCTCGCTCCAAAAACAAACCCATCCTGCAGCCATTCGATCTCTGGCCCTATCGTACTGGTGTCTGTCGCACAGGTGTCTGTCGCACAGGTGTAGGCCGTAACGAGCGCAGCGTTGTTAAGGCAGGGAGTGCCTGCTGGCCCGCGTCTCGACTCCGACTCCGAACCCAGCTCCTCCAATCTCCCATGCAACAACCCCTCCACTCTACCACGATACTCTTCATCTAACTCCGACAACCGCTGCGCGACCGCGCGCTCGTTTTCGATCGTATCAAATCGCACCTGTCGATAATCGCTACTCTGCAAAAAGCCACACAGCGAATAATAGTCTGCCGTCGAGATGGCGTCGAACTTATGATCGTGGCAACGAGCACAAGCCACCGTGACACCCAAGAACGTCTTCGACATCACGTCGATCATATTGTCAAAGCGGTCGGTCTCATCCTTGCGGATGTCGACGGGTGAATGCACCCACTCTCCAAGAAACCAAAATCCGGTCCCCAAGATCGACTCGTTGAAGCCCAGTGTTGGATGCAATCGCGGTTCAACAAGCAAATCACCCGCGATATGCTCGCGCACGAACTGATCGTAGGGAACGTCGGCGTTGAGTGCGCGAATCACGTAGTCGCGATACTGATAGGCGTTCTCCGATTCATCATCGAACTCGTGCCCACGCGATTCGGCGTAGCGCACCAAGTCGAGCCAATGACGCGCCCAACGTTCGCCGAAGCGGGGCGACTGCAACAAGCGATCGACCAAACGCTCCGTCGCATCGCTGGTGGAACCTTCATCCGACAGATACTCGGTTTGTTGCTCCAACGTCGGGGGCAGTCCCAACAAATCAAAGCACAGTCGGCGGAGCAGAGTAGGGCGGTCGACATCCGCTGCCGGAGCAAGCCCGGCTCGTTCCAAACGCGCCAAGATAAAGTGATCGACGCCTCCCAGCGGCCAAGTCTCATCTTCGACCTGAGGTGGCGTAGGGTCGGTAACAGGTTGCCAAGCCCAATGTTCTGCGGCGCGCTGCCGTAGATCAAACGACCTGCTGTTCGATTCGTCCTGCGGTGCTACCTCGATCGGCCAGGGGGCTCCCAACTCGACCCAGCGCTCGAGAATGGCGATATCCTCATCCGCCAATTTCCCTTTGGGCGGCATCTCATACGCTTCGTAGCGCACCGACTCGATCAACAAACTCCCATCCACATCGCCAGGCGCTATCGCGGCTCCCGAATCGCCTCCTTGCAATAGAGCCGCTCGACTGTCTAAACGCAGACCTGCCTGCAATTTTTCTGCCCTCGCGCTATGGCACGCATAACAGTGCTCGACCAGCAGCGGGCGCACCTTGGTTTCAAAGAACTCGAGCTCTGCTGCGGGCAACTGCGGTTGGCGAGATACAGTCACCAGTCCATCGTCAGCGCAGCTTGGCGATATCCCCCCCAGCCAAACACCGGCTAACAGCAATGGCCAATATGCCGGCCACAGGATCGCCAGAATCTGCGAGCGGATCATTCTCCATAAATCTTTCATCGCAGGTTTCGTAAGAGCTGAAAGTCAAATATCGGGGGCTTCAGAGTATGCAAACCGACCAACCTCTAAGGCACGCTGCAAGCTGGGCTACCTCTATTATGAACCAAAAGCCATCAATCGTCGAGCGCGCTTGTTGGAGTGTAGCCTTTAGGTGTCTTTTGCATGTCGAACGTCATAAGAGCGGCCAAAGCTTGGACTCCAACACAATGTGTGCAACGCCCAACAACACTCGCTACGACGATAGCGCGCACGAAATATCGACGCATGGGTCACGCAAGCAGATTCGTCAGTGAAACCGTCTTCCACGGTTTTTCATCGTCCGCACCGCTGTGAATCTCAGCGCGGACATCGTCATCCGTGACAGAAAGGATAGCATAGCCGCTATTGTGAGCCAGTTGAAAGTGCTCGACGAACGGTTTCTCATCTGACAGGGTTTGTCGTCGAGTGTCGAGCGTATCGGGTGAGAAAGTGGGTTCGAGATCGGCGAGCTCTGGACCATAGTCCGACACGTTGCTCAATGTCATTTCCCGATTCGCAATAGAATCTTTGAGCACACTGCTGATCGCAAGTTGCACAAACTTGCCTGTCCGACAGCGGCGGACAAGCAGGCTGTACTTATGAAGGTGTCCACACAGGACGATCGCTTGGTAGCGTCCCAGCAGGTTGACAAGTCGCTCCCGCCGTTCGGCATCCTGCTGTTGGTGGTACACACGCCAGTTCGCTCGCGCGGTGTAAGGAACAACTGGCATGTGCAGCAACACGAACAGTCGGCGGAATTGGGTTTCCCGAACGACTTCTTCCAGCCAATCAATCGCCGTTCGATCATAGGCATCAAACACGGCAAAGAGACTGTCGCCTTGTTTGAAGAAATACGAACTGCGATCGAGCTTGTCGCGTCCAAGTTCCTGGGCAGTCTTCTGCAACAGCACTTCGTTGTAAGCTTTGACCGAACCGGGCCCGGTGACGTCGTGATTGCCTTTGGTCATCAATAGAGGCACGCCAGGGTCCGCCCGCTTGAAAAACTCCCAGCCTTCGAGGCAATGGCGTTTCGCCAACTCTTTGTTGCCGCAGATTCCTTGCACCAAGTCGCCAACATGCAAGGCGAAAGCCGTTGGCGGATCGGCTTGCCGCAGACTCGCCTTTGCGGCTCCTAATAGATTGGGCAGTGTGTCTTTTGTGAGACGGGAGTAGATTTCAACCTGAGAAATACTCTTGGCAAAATCCGTTTTCATCCAGTTTAGATCATGGTGCTCAATCCGATCAAAGTGTGTATCGCCCAGCAGGAGCAACGAGAACCGGTTCTCGTTTTGGAGACCAGCAGCCATCGCTCGCGGCAACGCGAAGGACGAGACCACGGCGGCTGAGGTCGCAGCGACAAAATCACGTCGACGGAGACCATTCATTTCGTTCTCGCTTTTAGAGTTCGATATTTTCTTGCAATGCGACCGAGCCCCCGCCGCCTATGCGAGGTTTCAAATTCGCAGCATACGCATCCCACTTGCTTTCGTTTCTGTTCGTTTACAAGATTGTCCGTTTGCACCACGATTGATTGGGAATGTTCAACATCATTGGACTAGTTTAGGCGTTGCACAAGTCGCTCGCGCAAGTGGTTGGGAACGACGCTTAGGGCTGCGTTGTACGTCGACTCGAGCGGCGTGTTGACATAGTGTGTGCTATCCAGAAATAACGGCATGTCGGGAATGATTTGCCCCACCGCCAATGGTTCCACATAAGCCGTCGGCGGGCGCAGGGCATGATACGAAACCGCAGTCAGATGACGAGCGTCTGGAAAGCGGAATGGCGTCGAAGGATCGATTTCATTCCAAATCGCCGCGTGAATTCCTTGCGTATCCAATGGCCCTGGCGGATAGGGATCCACGACGAGCAGATGTATCCCCTGTTCGATGACGCTGTAGACTTTGTCAAGAAAACGATCGAGCATACGGCGACTGGCTTTGTTGCCGGACGACAACAACTCGATGTAGGCCACCAGCCGATCGCCAGAACTATGTCGTATCGCCAAACGATTGCGACGTTCGCTATAGACTTCCGCTTCGGAAGCCACTTGCGTGACAGTCACCTGCGGCTCTGCATCAAGCAACGTGGCCACTCCCGACGAACCATCAGGGGCAAGAACTTCATCAGCTATAAACTGCTGGCCGTCGAATTCAAGAGCCAGGACATCCGGCCCAGTCTGGCCTGCGACCAGCTCCGCTTCCGCATAGGATGGGGAGGGGAGTACACCATTGTTGAGTGCCCGAGCGAGTTCCGTAATCCAAGCATTATGGAACTCGTGAAACGTTCCAGCAGAAACTCGCTTCCAATCATGCAAGGGCATCACTACCACCTATAGCCAATGTCAGCCAACGTTCACCTCTCCGGTACTCGATATTATAACTATAACTCGACAACCACTGTTTAACGAGCGCAGCCTTTTGGAGTGCGGCGATTCATCGCCGCTTTGGCCTCTTCTTTGGAGCACGGCGATTTATCGCCGCTTTGGCCTCTTCTTTGGAGTGCGGCGATTCATCGCCGCTTTGGCCTGCGCCACAGCCCGCAGCGCACGAACTCCAAACGTCGAATCAATCCCCAGCACCAGATCGCCTGACTCGACCGACCGCTAGACTCAACATTCAAAAACTCTACGGCGAGCTTTTACCGCACCGCCTCAAATCGTCGCTCGAAGAACTGCATCATCTCGGCTTCTGGATCGCGTCCGTTAGCGTCATCGGTATGAATGTAGGTGTTCTCGATCCCCAGCTTATCCATTTCGCGTTTGAGCTGTTTGCCAAAGTTTGGGTGATGAATGAATTTTCCTGGAGGTGAATCGGCGGGTGGAACAATGTCGGGCTCACTGTAGATCATGTACAGCGGTGGATCATCGGCGGTTAGATGCATGATAGCCGACGATTCGTCGTAGAGCTCTTGCAGCTCCTTCGACGGATGCAGGGCTTCCTCAGCCGATTTGACCGCATAGATTTTGAAGATCGAAGGATGCTCCCACGCTCGGCCACCGATCAGTTCCTTGATTTTGATCGGATCGTACGTCCCCTGGCCCCCCATGGTGCCAACCGCCACGATCCGCGTAGACTGACGTGCGACGGCATCGTCGCTGTCGGGCTGCGCGAGGTCTTCGTGGAAGGCGAGCCACATACTGATACCCGCTCCGGCCGAACCACCATAACAGGCAACGCGGCGCGGATCAGTGTTCCACTCGTCAGCTCGACTACGCAAGAATTGTAACGCTCGCGCGCAATCGAGCTGAGGCATTGGGAATTTGACGTCCGTACCGTCAACAAAGCGATAGTTCAGCGCAGCCACGCTAATTCCCGCATCGTGGGCCATACGAACCATGCGAGGGCGAATCGATGACTTGTCACCACCAACAAAACCACCACCGTGGATATAGACTACCAGCGGTGTTGGCCGCTGCGATTCGGCTTGATAGAAGTCCAGCACATTTCTCTCGGCGGGCCCGTAGGCGAAGTCGGCAAAAGTCGGAGTTGGCTTCTGCTGAGCACCAGCCAAGTTAACCAACAATGCCAAGAACACCCAACAGACGAACGCGCTCCTACCACAAGTTACCATCACCCACCTCCGATCGAATTAGAATCGCTACCGAACAAGGTTTCAGTATATGTAGCCGTTCACGTTTTAGTTCGTTGGTTCACCACGAAAAACGCCAAGAACACGAAAAGATTCCTCTTTAAAACAATATTTCAGCATTGCTCATTACCTCGCTTGTGAGACCAGCTAGAACACCAGCAGAGATTCTTTCGTATCCTTCGTGTTTTTCGTGGTTAGTCCAATTCCCAACCCTCCAAGTTCATGAGCTCCGTGTTTCAAATGCCCTGCTAAATGAACCGAATCACGATACCGCAGCCCGATAGCCGCGAAGAAGTCTGTGGCGTATGCTACAGATTATAAACCCAAGGCACTTATCCAACGCGGAAGCCCTCATGCGCACTACACGCTCGCTCGCACCCAACCTGGTGGTTGCAATTTTTTTCAGCTTCACCTGTTCGTCCACGTTTGCTGAAGACTGGCCGCAGTGGCGCGGACCGAACCGCGATGGCGTCTGGCGAGCAGAGAGGGTGGTCGACAGATTACCCGAAGGCCAACTGCCACTCGATTGGTCCGTCGACATCGGAGCTGGCTACAGCGGACCAACCGTAGCCGACGGTCGTGTATTTATCATGGATCGTCAGACGGCAGATGGCAAGCAAACGGAACGGATTCTCTGTTTGGATTCGAAGACTGGGGAGCAACTTTGGAAACACGAATACGATGCACCGTACACCGTCAGCTACACGGCAGGACCGCGCGCGAGCGTGACGATCGACGAGGGGCGAGCCTATGCGGTGGGGGCCATGGGAAATTTCCACTGCCTCGATGCGTCACATGGTGAAGTACTCTGGCAACGCGACTTGGTGGCCGACTTCGATGTCGAGCTGCCGATCTGGGGTATCGCCGCTTCACCGCTGATCTACCGCGACAAATTGATCGAGCAAGTCTCGGGGGCCAACGGTGCGTGCATCGTCGCCTTCGACAAGCTGACAGGGAAAGTGCTGTGGAGCGCCTTGGACGAGGTTGCCGGTTATTCCTCGCCGATTCTGATCCAACAAGCCGGACAAGATGTACTGGTCTGTTGGACGGGAGAGAGCCTATCGGGACTCGACCCCAATACGGGCAAAGTGCATTGGGCGCATGCAATGAAACCTTCGCGGATGCCAATCGGCATTGGCACGCCTGCTGTCGACGGCGAGTTGGTTTTTGTATCGAGCTTCTACGACGGCTCGCTCATGATCCGTGCACCCAAAGACTCGTTGACCAGCAAATTGGTGTGGCGAGCGGTCGGCATCGATGAAAAGTCGACCGGTACCCAGACGGTCCAGATCGGTAGCGAAACCGTTGGCGACGGTGACAACGACGACGGCAACATCTACGGCATCCATTCGATGATCGGTACCGGTATCGTTCAGAATGGCTTTATCTATGGTGTCGATAGCTATGGCGAACTGCGCTGTTTGGAGGCAGCTACAGGAAAACGATTGTGGGAAGACCTAACGGCAGTTCCCAAAGCGCGTTGGGCGACGATTCACATGGTGCGCCAAGCCAACCGAGTGTGGATGTTCAACGAACGCGGCGAACTGCTGATTACCAAACTCTCCCCTGAAGGACTCGAGATCATCGATCGCTGCCAAGTCATCGAGCCGACGCGCGTGCAGCTCAATCAGCGCGGCGGCGTGGTGTGGACTCACCCTGCCTACGCCGAGCAGAGCATCTTTGCGCGCAATGACCAGCGCATCGTCCGCGCATCTCTGGCCAAGTAGCGCTTCAACCATTTTGGGTTTTAGGTTTGGCCGTAGTGGACGAGGTTACGAGTCGCTGGCATCCCATCCATCAAACGGACTCGTTACCTCGTCCACTACCCCAAAATTTATTGTGGATAGAGCACTAGGATTAGATAGCGATGAGTTGGCATTATTTGTGTGAGCTATCCGACATCCCTCAAAATAGCAGTCGAGAGTTCGTGGTCGAATCGCAAATCGTCGCCCTATTTCACAGCTCACAAGGCTTGCACGCCATCGACGGCATGTGCGCGCATCAAGGTGGCCCCATCGCCCAAGGTCAGCTCGACGGCCAATGCGTCACCTGCCCCTGGCACGGCTGGCAATACGACATCACCAACGGTAAGAACTTGCTAACCGGCAAGCAAATGCTCGAATGCTTTGAAGTCGAAAGGCGCGGAGATGCCGTGTGGGTCAACATAGATAAGCAATAGCAAGGAGAATCTTGCACCTGCTTGCGTGCTCGAAACGCGACGTGTGGATTACTCCCCAATGTTCGCAACCACCAATCTATCCAACGGAGCTCTGTTTCTTCAGAGTACTGCCTCAGAAAACTCAAATACAACCGCTCGATGGTCTGATCCACAGTCGGAGAGAATCGTCCTCGAGTTGCAATGCAACTCCTTCGAATACAGACCGTGATCGAGCACTAGTCCGAAGGGTAAAGTCGGCCAGCGATACCAAGTCGGCTGCAACCCGCGTCCAGCAGCTGCGCTAGTCAAATGCGTCGTAGCCAGCAGATCGTCGAACCACGGCGACCAAGGAGTTAGATTGAGATCGCCCACTACGATCGTTGCCTCCCTCGACGTCTGTTCTTGCGACTTCCGCAACGTAGCTCGGTGGTCTCCCACCGAATTTGCAGATTGTTCATGCGGCTCCCGCAGTCGCTGGGCCAACAACTGCAAATGGCGATTGCGTTCTGCAAAGTTTCCCGGGCCAATCGGCGGAAGTGGATGATTCGCCACAATATGTACCCACTGGTCCCCGACCCGCACGTCAACCTCGGCCGACGGCAGCCCAGGCAAGCTCAACTGAAAAATGCCGGCATCGCGCGCGGGCAGACGAGTCCATATACCTATACCGAAATTGCCATCGTCCTGCGACTCGCAAATTGCCGTCGAGTAACTATTGCCAAACTCTGCTTGAAGCCGCTGCTGCAATGCCGAACTGAGTTCGAGGATCGCAATGACATCTGGATTCGATTGACGGATCTGCTCGACGATGCGATCGTGTTGATCATTGCCGGTCAGCGCATTGAGCAAAAAGACTCGCAGAGTTGTTCCTGGTGTCCCATTTTCCGATGCCGAGTGCGCGGCAGACGCCTGCGGAAACTCAATCACGTTGATGACTGTGAACGCAGAGGAAAATGCGAGGGTTTGCCAGATGGTCAGTGCACCGAGAACAGCCAGCCAGCGCCAACTCCTTAAAATCAGCAAACCGACTAACGCGAACGTCATCCCGATGACTAGTTGCACGCGCAGATTGGCAACTAGATCTGCTAACCACCAGTAGCGAGCTAGAGGCGTAACCAAGGCGGCGATGCTGACTGTCGCAACCAGCCCAAATGATGCGAGTCTAAAACGACTTTGGAACCACGAACGGATTTTCGGCGAACTAGTTTTGGTCAAATTGCTCATGGTTTGAATCACAACTGGAACAAACTGAAAATCCTACCGAGTTTCAGTCTCACGCGAAGGCGCAAAGTTTTTCAACGTAAATTCTTTGCGAGCTCTGCGCCTTTGCGTGAGGATCGTTTTCCTGACCGTCGGCGACGAATGAAGTTTCTATTCGATAGTTCAACGAGCTGTTCCGAATCGGGTATTGTAGACATAATAATGAATCTCCTCAGGGCACTAAACCACCCAACTATCCTAACCATCATAGCAGCCACCCATGACTCCACCCAACTTTCGTTCACTCATGGTCGAACAGAATCCATCGACCGAATCAACCACACCGCAATCTTCGACGCCGCAATCCAAATCAAACCAATCGACCACACGCGCCTCGGTAGTGACGCTCGGCAGCGATCGCCTACCGGAGGGCGATGTGACCATTCAAGTCGCTTACTCGTCGCTCAATTACAAAGACGCGTTGGCTTACCAAGGACATCGTGGAGTCGTCAAAAAGCTACCGCACATCCCTGGTATCGATGCGGCAGGAACTGTTATCGACAGCCGCAGCGAACACTACCGCAAGGGCGACCAAGTTCTAGTGACTGGGTACGATCTGGGACAGGGACACTGGGGAGGCTGGTCCGAGTTGATCCGAGTCCCTGCGGATTGGATCGTTCCCTTGCCAAACTCGCTCAGCCTGCGTGAAGCGATGATCTATGGCACGGCCGGCTTCACAGCGGCCCAGTCGGTGATGGCCTTGCAACGCAACGATGTTTCACCCAACATGGGAGAGGTGGTCGTCACCGGTGCCACAGGCGGAGTTGGCAGTTTAGCTGTACAACTATTGTCCCATCTAGGCTACGAGGTAGTGGCCGTCACGGGCAAAACCGAGCAGCACGAAGCACTGCTAGCCTGCGGTGCCAAGCGCGTCGTCGGTCGGGCCGAGATCACCGACGATTCGACTCGACCACTACTCTCCGCCACTTGGGCCGGAGCTATCGACACGGTCGGAGGTCCTATGCTGCAAACCCTGCTGCGATCAACCGTCTATGGCGGTTGTGTTACGGCCTGTGGACTGGTAGCTGGTGCCGACCTCTCGATGACCGTCTATCCTTTCCTGCTTCGTGGCGTGAGCCTGTGTGGCATTGCATCGGCCGACTGCCCCATGGCAAGACGGCGGCAGATCTGGGAGTTGTTGGCTGAAACGTGGAAGCCGAATAACTTGGACAGCTTAGTGACCGAAGTCAGCTTGGAGCAACTCCCCGAGCAGGTCGAACGCATTCTGGCCGGACAGATCGTGGGACGCGTGGTGGTCAAGATTGGCTACCGCACAAGCGATAATGGTTGGAAGTAGACTAGTCTGTTTAACCGCGCCAGCGCGGCCGCGCAGGCGTTCTGTAAATCGAAACGACTCTGCGGCACCGGTGCGGAGGACCACCGCGAGGTCCGCAGTCAGGGTAACACTTACCTCAGCCACGCACTAACGCGGTTCAACAGACCACATTAATTATGACAGCAACTTTTCAATCCGCTCGACGGCCAATTGCAATGAGCGAGCGGCCATTTTGAAGTTGGTATGCCCGGAAACCTCAGGCTGTATCTCGACAAATAGCGCTGCCGCATTGCGCAATTTGCTAAGTTTCTTTTTAGCCAGTTTAAGATATGTGGCACTGTCGTTCGCATCCAGTGCGGGACCCAAGGCTAGCATAAAATCGTATAAATCGCGGTGTACCGAGGCTAACTCCTCGTCCTCGGCTGCTTCGTCGCTATGCTTGAGAAATGTGCGTACCATCCATACATGCGAGATCTGACTGTCGATGTCGAGCATCTCTTGTTCGAGGCTATCATCCATAGAAGCGTTCATACCATGCTTGTTCCGCATTAGAATTAATAATTAATGTTGATAGGATACGACGCGTCCAAAGCACGCGGGGGGCTCGTAACCTCGTCCACTACAATAAGACTTAGGATAATCTTTAACTATGCCTGACTTGATTGCCCAAGGAACGCGTCCGCAAGACTGTTGGCGTCGCGTCGTGCCAACGAGCGGCGACGCAGTCGTATTGGGGCGCACTGCGGAACCATGGTCGGTCCCCTGGGATGACCGCATCTCACGACAACACGCGACTTTGAATTGGAGCAACAATAAACTCCAAGTCAACAAGCTACCGCAAGCTCGCAATGAAATCTTCTTTCGTGGCAAGCGCTGCGATCAATTCTCCGCAGCGGTGGGAGAGCACTTCGTCATCGGCCAAACGACGTTCACCGTTGACGATCAACAAATTTCAGCTCTCGATGTCACTCCACCAGTTTTTGCTGAACAAACCTTCTCATCTCATCTACTGCGGCAGAATCAATATAAAGATGGCGGGCAGCGCATCGAGGCTCTAGGGAAAATCCCCGAAATCATTGCTGGTGCCATCGACGATGAAGAACTCTACCCGCGAATCGTCAACCTACTGCTGCAGGGTATTCCCCATGCATCGTTCGTCGCCATTCTACAATATGTAGAGCAGAGCCCCGACGCAGGGGACGAACCCGCGAGCGACGACGAACTGAATATCTTGCATTGGGATTGCCGAGATTTTGTAAGCCACCAATTTACTCCCAGCAGGCAGTTGGTCAAGTCAGCCAGCGAAACCAAGCAGAGCGTGCTGCATGTGTGGAATCGCGCGCTGGTCGCCAACAACTCGTATACGCATAGCGAGAACATCGACTGGGCCTTTTGCACTCCAGTCGAATCGGAAGCCTGTCCAGGCTGGTCGATCTACGTGGCAGGAAACTTTGCGGGCCGTCTACGCCCAAGCAACACGGTCGACAACAGCCAAATGGAGACGTTGCAAGACGACCTCAAATTCACCGAACTGACGGCCACAACCCTGGGTGCTCTGCGTCAAGTCCGCGCGCTGCAGAGACGCCAGGACAGCCTGCGCAATTTCTTCGCCCCTGTCGTGCTCGAAGCGCTCTCCAAACGCGACGCCAATGAAGTGCTCGCACCACGCGAAACCAATGTGTCAATACTTTTCTGCGATCTGCGGGGATTCTCGCAGCATAGTGAAGAATCGGCCGACCGCTTGTTGGAATTATTGCAACGTGTCAGCGATGCCCTGGGAGTAATGACCCATCATATTTTTTCCAACGATGGCGTGGTGGGGGATTTCCATGGCGACGCGGCCATGGGCTTTTGGGGTTGGCCCTTCGATAATGGCCAATCGATCCTGGGTGCTTGCCGAGCCGCCTTGGCGATTCGTCAAGAATTTCAAATCTCCGCAGCTCAGCCGGGACATCCATTGGCCAACTTCCGCGCCGGTTTGGGAATCGCCTCTGGTCCGGCTGTGGCGGGTAGTATCGGGACGAAGGATCAAGTGAAAGTGACCGTGTTCGGCCCAGTGGTCAACCTGGCCTCGCGTTTGGAAGCGATGACCAAACAGCTTCAAGCATCGATCCTGCTCGACGAGCCGACGGCCGAATGGGTGCGAGCCCATGTGCCCGGCGACATACTTCGCGTTCGCCGCGTAGCCAAAGTGATTCCCTACGGCATGCTCACGCCGCTTGTCGTCAGCGAGCTACTCCCACCAGCGGGAAAAAATGGTGTGCTGACCGACGAGCAGCTTGCCGCCTACGAAGCGGCGCTAGACCACTTCATCCAAGGCGACTGGCACTCGGCATTTCGACTGCTCCACGAAGTCCCCGCTGAAGATCAGGTGAAAGATTTCCTCACCGTCACCATCGCCGGCCACCGACGCCAGGCTCCCGCCGATTGGCAAGGCGTCATCAAGTTGCCGGCCAAATAATTTGTAGCCGAACACAGCATCTAGCACTGACTAAGCAGCCACGCATGAGTTTATGCGCATATTTGGCCGGATTGGCGTTAGCCAGGGTTAATTGATATGCCAGGTAACTTATGCGTGGGTGCTTATTGTAACAAAGGAGAAAAAACTCGACCGTCCTGCCAAAAATGTTCGGTGCCCCCGTTGGCTTGCAAGTCCGCGAACGTTGCGATTTTTGTTATAATCGAATAAAGTTGCGATGAGTCTGCATTTGAAAGGAGTGGTCCTGTGTTGGTCTATAAATCTGCGTACAAATGGGAAGAAAGCGTCTGTTTGGGTGAAGTGCTGGACTTTCCCGGTACGGTCTCGTGCGGCAACACGTTGGACGAAGCCCGTGCTAATTTGGCGGGTGCACTACAGGACATGGCCGAAACCAATCTGCTTTGCGGTGAACCTCTTCCGATCCCCGATTCGTCACGATGTGATCCGTTGGCGGAATTGGAAGAGCCGATCTATTTATTGCTTCAGGTCGGCCAACATCTCGTACAGCATGTCACTGCCCCCACGCCATGAAACGTCGCGATTTCGCCCGCCATTTGGAACAGCCCGGGTGTGTGCTCGTTCGTGAAGGACATAGCCATTCGATCTACCAAAACTTGACAAACGGCCATCGTTCACCAACACCTGACATAGCTCGTCGACGGTCGATCGCAACAAGGGGTGAGCGCGAAGCGAGCGCTGGCGCGGTTAAACAGAAACACTCGTCGGCAGCCGTTACGCGTAGCCGGAGAAGAAATCTGTTTAACCGCGTAGCGCGGCGCGGAGGTGCGCAGCGGTTGTGCGTTGATCCGAATTTGCATCGAGTGATTGCATGCCGGCATGCATCGAGGGCTATGCAATGAGATCATGCACGACTTCACCATGCACATCGGTCAAGCGATAATCGCGACCTTGAAAGCGATAGGTCAAGCGTGTATGGTCAAAGCCCAGCAAGTGCAATATGGTGGCTTGCAGATCGTGGACATGCACCGGATTCTCGGCCACTCCGAAGCTGAGCTCATCCGTGGTTCCGTAGTCGAAACCACCTTTGACTCCCCCTCCCGCCATCCACATGGTAAAGCAATCTGGATAGTGATCGCGACCTAGCACTTCGCTCTTGGCGGTGCGCCCTTCTCGGAATGGGGTACGGCCAAATTCTCCTCCCCAAACAACGAGCGTATCTTCGAGCAGCCCGCGCTGGCGCAAGTCGCGAATGAGCGCGGCCACGGGCTTGTCCATCGACGCGCATTTGTCGTTCAGCCCTTGACCGATACCTGTTGATGCGCCGGTACCGTGAAAATCCCAGCCCCAGTCAAACAACTGTACGAAGCGCACACCCGACTCGACCAATCGTCGAGCGAGCAGACAGTTTTTGGCAAAACCACCCAATTCCACGCCGTAATCGTCGAGCGTCTGCTGCGATTCGCGCGAGATGTCCATCACCTCCGGAACGCTAGCCTGCATGCGATAAGCCAACTCGTACTGCGAAATTCGCGTCTGCGTTTCGGGATGCCCCATGGCTTCAATCTGCAGTTGATTCAGCTCGTTGAGCGTATCGAGCGTCTGTCGCCGAAGCTTGCTGTCCATGCCAGCTGGGTTGGACGCAAACAAAACAGGGTCTCCTTTGGAACGACACTGAACCCCTTGATACACGCTCGGCAAGAAGCCACTTCCGAACGAGCTCTTGCCACCGTTGGGCTGTACACCGCTGGAAATCAACACCACAAACGACGGCAAGTTTTCGTTTTCGGAGCCCAGACCATACGACACCCAGGAGCCAAGTGAAGGGCGACCGGAACGCGGCGAGCCCGTGTAGATCAGCAGTTCGGCCGGTGCATGATTGAATTGATCCGAGTGCATGGAATGGACCAGACACATCTGGTCCGCTACGTCGTGCAGATGCGGAATTGCGGAAGACATCCAGCTCCCCGCCGAGCCGACTTGCTGAAACTTTTGCGGCGTTCCCAGCAGAGTCGGTGTTCCCGAGGTAAAGGCAAACTCTTTACCGGCCAGGAACGAAGCCGGACAGTCCTCGCCATTGCGCCGCGACAACTCGGGCTTGTAGTCGAACATATCCAAATTCGGAGGCGAACCGGTCATGTGCAGATAGATAACCCGTTTGGCACGCGGCGCAAAATGAGGCTGCAACAGCCGCTGATCGCTGCTCGTCGCACCGTGGGCCAAGCTGTTACTTGCCCCCCCTCCCAGCAACTCTTGCATGGCAATGGCCCCCAAGCCAAGCGTGCCCTGCTGCAAGAAGTAACGCCGAGTCTTCAACTGTAGATTCTGTAGAAGTGGGTCCATGGTATCTCGATTTCCCAGTTTTATTCTCGATCTCGATCTCGGTTACCGCTCACCGAATTGCATGTTCTTCGCATGAGCGGCTATGGCATTTCTAACGTTTCATCAAGACTTCATCCAAATTCAGCAGCACGTTGCAGACACTGGTCCAAGCCGCCAATTCAATCTCTTGCGCAGGGCTTTCCAACGGTCCCAGCGGATCGCTGGACAATTGCTTGGCGGCGGTCGGCTCGTCGGCAAAATGCTGGCGCGCCGAGTCCAACAACCCGAGCAGTGACTGCAACTCGGCTTCGGTCGCCGCGCGCGACGTACACAGCTCGAATGCGCTCTGCAATCGAATCGAATCGTCAGACGCCTGATCCGTTTCGACCAACACCACGCGCCGGGCCAATGCCTGAGCGGCTTCGACAAAGGCAGGATCGTTGAGCGTCACCAGCGCTTGCAGTGGCGTGTTCGTACTATCGCGACGTAAAATGCACACCTCGCGGCTGGGAGCGTCGAAGGTAGCCATCGACGGATAGGGATTCGAGCGCCGCCAAGTCGTATACAGGCCGCGGCGGTAGCGATCTTCACCGGCGCTAGTTTGCCAATCGGTATCGCTGCCAAAGGCCGCTTTCAATCCCAAATTGGGTTGGGGGGGACGCACGGGAGCTCCATGCATTTTGTGCGACAACAAGCCCCCAATCGACAGAGCCTGATCGCGGACCATCTCCGCGCTCAAACGCACGCGTGGTCCTCGCGCCAACCATTCGTTGTCTTGATCTTGCTGCCAGGCGTCGTGTGTCACTCGGGAAGTCTGGCGATACGTTTGGCTGGTTACCATCAATCTCAATAGCCGCTTGTTGTCCCAACGAACATCCATCAATTCACAGGCCAGCCAGTCGA
Organism: Pirellulaceae bacterium; assembly: GCA_020852965.1. GTDB lineage: Bacteria > Planctomycetota > Planctomycetia > Pirellulales > Pirellulaceae > Aureliella. The sequence goes on from JADYZV010000009.1 coordinate 100,169, forward strand.
GCAGCTCGGGATGCGTGGGCATATCGCCTTGAGCTCCAAAATCCTCGCTGGTGCGGACGAGCCCGAGACCAAACAGCGACTCCCACATACGATTGACCCACACGCGCGCGGTGAGCGGATTGCGACGATCGACCAACCACTGAGCCAAAGCCAAGCGGTCGACAGGCAGCTTGGAAGAGCTACTCGTCGAAACCAGGTTGCCCCCCGCGTTGGCACGCACTGCTTTGGCCGTCGCTGCCGCAGCATCCGACGTTTCTGACTCGCCCCTTAACGGATGAAAGATCGCAGGGACTCCTGGCTCCACTTTGGCACCAAGCGATTTGTAGTTGCCACGAATTTGTATAAAAGTCTCTCGACGTGAAGATTCTCCGAGTTCCCGCATCACGGGTACGCTCGTGTCAGGTTTCATATCGGCCAGTTGCGTTTGCAGCGCCGTCAGCTCGGTGCGGGCGGCGGCATTTTCAGGGGCGATGTTGCGGCAATAAAACTGCTCCAACCGTTCGAGTTGAGTCGACGAACGTTCGGCTTCGGGCAAGGCGAGTGTGGCGATGAGCTCGTCGTCGAGCAGGCTCCATTGCGAGGCACTCTCGCTAAGGCTCGTTTCCACGCGAAAGCTTCCGAGCAAATGATGGCGATGTGACGAACCGTGTTCAATCTGCAGTTCCAGTATCGCCGACGGTTCCAACTCGAACGGTTGCTCAGGAATCAGAGTCAACAAATGCGAGCTGGCCACAGCACCACCCACAGCCCAACCGCTGGCCCCGTCCGCATCGATGATATTGCTTGCCGGAAAACCGGTTTGCTCATAGTCTGCACGTGCGGCCAAGAACCGAATTTCGCGTCGCGGTTTAGTCGTCAGCGACTCGCTAACTTTGGGAGCCGCAGTGAACGTATGTTCGAACAGCGGTTTGCGATCAGCATCCAAGAGTTGCAGTCGAGCACCATTGAGCCGTTGTGCTAAGTTCCCGTCGGTACGATTCCAAAGCACCACGCGCTCCACCGACTGAGGTTCGTTGAGTTGGCATTCCCACCAGGGATTGTTTTCTTTTCCTGTATGCGTGGTTGAATCGCGTGCGTATTCGCCGTCGGTTTCACCGTCCACGGCTCGCGCCGCCTTGCCCTGGAAGGCTGTGCTGCTCTGCCGGGCCTGCGCGTTCAATGCGACGTTGATATCTCCCGCAAAGGCTTGCACTTCGGCCAACGAAAGTATCTTGTCTTGGCCCGGCAGGTCGATTCGTACAAACTTCACACCCGATGTTCGAGGCTGCTCAGCCGTCACGCTGGCGGTCAGCCCTGTAACGACAAAATTGCCACCCGTTGCACTCGTCCCCGCACCACCACCGGGCAATTCACCATTGGGAATGGTTCGCAAGCCCAGTGCATGAACTCGCTGCGATTGCGAAGAATCGGATCGCAGCCGCAGCGTGTAGGTATCCGCGACAATATTATTGGCCGTTGGCCGTACCTGAATCGATCGATCCGCTTCGAACCGCACGTCGCTGTCGCGTTGCGTCTCACAGCTCTGAGGCACAAGAGCTGTCCACTCCGGTTCAGCAATCGTCGACTGCCATTGAGCAAATCCCGCGAGTGCCTCCTGCGTTGGTTCAGACAACTGCGATTCGAGTTGCTCCGCGCGGTCGCTCATCTGCCTCTGTTGGTACCGCTGCTCGCTCGAATACAGTTCGAGCACCGGGCTTTCATCGACCAGATCTGCATCTTGCGATTGATTGAAGATCGCATAAAGTTTGAAGTACTCCTCTTGCGTAAAGGGATCGAACTTGTGCGTATGGCACTGCGCACAGGCCATGGTCACTCCCATCCACACCGCCATCGTCGTGTTGACACGATCGACGATGGCCACGCTCCGAAACTCTTCGTCGTTCGTCCCTCCCTCATTGTTCGTGAGCGTATTGCGGTTAAAGGCCGTGGCGACCAATTGCTCCTGAGTCGGATTGGGTAGGAGATCGCCCGCCAGTTGCTCAATCGTGAATTGATCGATTGGTATGTTATCATTGAGCGCGTCGATGACCCAGTCGCGATAGGCCCAAATGGTCCGCGAGGGATCGTCAGCGTAGCCGGCCGAATCGGCATAGCGGGCGAGGTCCAACCACTTGCGAGCCCAGTGCTCACCATATGCCGGCGATCCGAGCAGCCGATCGACTTGGCGTTCGTAAGCGTCTGGCGCGGCGTCTTGCTCAAAGCGATGTACCTCGTCGATCGTCGGTGGCAACCCAATCAAATCGAGGCTCAAACGCCTGAGTAATTCAGCGCGAGTCGCCTGGGGTGATGGCTGCATTCCATGCCGTACGTGCTGTTGTCGCACAAAGCGGTCGACAGGGTGAGAACTCCAGTCAGCAGCAGTCGCTTCACCGGATGTGCCTTGGGTGGCCGCTTCGGGAAGCGGCGGCCGCACGGGTGCCACGAACGACCAATGCTCCGGGAGCTTAGCACCTTGCGTGATCCAGTCTTCGATGGCCTGCACTTCGGCTTCGCCTAGCGGCTTACTGAAGTCGGACGGTGGCATGCGCTCGTCCTCGTCGTCGCTCATGATGCGGCGCAACAGTTCGCTCTGCTGCGCGTCGCCCGGAACGATGGGGCGTAGACCGGAATCGGCTTCGGCCAGCATCGAGTCGCGTTGATCAAGCCGAAAGCCTGCCTGCCGCTCCGCTTCGTCAGGACCATGGCACGCGAAACAACGGTTCGACAAAATCGATCGCACTTGTTGTGACAAACCGGCGGAGTGATCCTGAGCAACGGCCCGATTCACAGGCCACCATCCACACAGGTAGACGAGCAATACAATCTTGGGGAAATCGACAATGCAGGGCGGGTGGGAAAACATGGATCAAGCGCTGGTGTAAGGAGAGGAACAGCGAAGTATCCATCGCACCAAACGGCAATCTTGGTAGGGCTAGCGTTCGTGCGACGGCTAGCCTTCATTGTAACCAGAAAATGTGCACAACATGTATCGTATCGGCCCGGTGCGACCCAACAGCTGCAATTTGTGCGCGCGATGGGGCCAAGAGCGTGTAAATATCAGCAGTCACAGTCCCTTGCCCCATTGGCCGAGTGCTTCAACCCCAATGGAAGTGTGCCCAACTACGGTTGGACCATTTCGGCTTCAACGGCTTCGATGCTGGCCAGCATCTGTCGCTCGTCGTCGGTTAACCTAGCGTAGCCCAGGCCGCGTACCACTTCCAGAATCTCGCTGCAAGTCGGGAACATGCGACCGCTGGAACGCTTGTAGGCGTCGAGAGCCTGCATGAAATCGATCTCATCCGTGTTGTAATCGCGCTCGCAAGTTGTAGGATCGATCTGACGACGACGTTCTTTGCGGCGACGTGGCTCTTTGAATTCCTTTACAATTCCATCTTTGGCGAGGAGACTGGCTTGCGCATCGAGCTTGGCGGTTTGGCGGCGTTGGTTGCGGCGGCGATCAACGGTGACTTCAAGTTCAGTGGGCTTGATGGCCTTCGGCATGTTTTTCCCCATTGCGACGTAGTGTAAAGTATTGGCAGACTTAGCCAAACCTGCCATTTCGATGGAAAAACTTACACTCCAACAGCGTGCATGCGGTCTAGACTGTAGTTTTCCTGCCAAGGAATCCTTAACGCCTAGTGAAATTGGTCGGGCTGTAACGATTGTCACGGTAGCACGTTGGTCCCCCAACGTAATTTAAAGTAGCACGTTGGTCCCCCAACGTGATTCTCGGTGGGGGACCACCGAGCTACCTTCACCCAACGAGAAAACCATGAGAATCGCCCGTCTGTTTGCACTCGCCATCGTGATACAACTCATCAACGCGGCACCACGGCCAGCCTTGGGGCAGGCAGCAAGAATGCTGCCGCAAGCCCACGCCCACAATGACTATCTGCACGCGCGGCCGCTACTGGACGCGCTCGAACAGGGCTTCGGCAGCGTCGAAGCGGATATTTTCTTGGTCGGTGACGAACTGCTAGTGGCTCACGAACGGTCAGCACTAGCCGCCGATCGGACATTGCGCAAGCTATACTTGGAGCCACTCAAACAGCGTATCGCCGAACATTCGGGGAGCGTTTTCGGCGATGGCGAAAACTTCACGCTGCTGATCGACATCAAAACTGCAGGCGAGCCGACTTACCAAGTTCTAAACAAACTGCTAGCCGAGTACGGAGAAATGTTTTCGCATTTCGATCAGGGGCAGTGGCAGCCTGGCGCGGTAACGGCCATCGTCAGTGGCAATCGACCTATCGAGCTGATCACTCAATCGTCGCCGCGCTTTGCCGGAATCGACGGACGCCTGAGTGATCTCGATAGCAAGCGTCCAGTGCATCTGATGCCGTTGATTAGCGACAATTGGAATATGCATTTTAGCTGGCGCGGCCAAGGTGAATTCCCTGCAGCCGAGCGCGAGAAGCTGGAAGAGATTGTCTCCAAGTCCCACGCCGAGGGACGCCGCATTCGCTTGTGGGCCACAGTCGACACACCGGCCATGTGGAATGCGCTTCGCGAGGCGGACGTCGATCTAATCAACACCGACAATCTGGCGGGCCTGCGTGAATTCTTAACAAAGTAGTCTCGCTTCCACACTCTCGCCGGCTAGCCCGGCAAGTGCCCGAGTTTTGGTTTTAGTACGGGCAAGCGTTTCTCCGCTTTCTAGTTTCAAAACTTTGGCTCCTACCAGACAAGCGGGCAGGGGGTCTACTCTAAATCGCTTCGACAATTACTGCGGTGGCGTTGTCGCGGCCCGACTCCTCGACGGCACGAAACACAAGCCTCTCTGCCGGCGACCCCGCAGGACCTGCCGTGTCGCTGCCCAGTGCGATGTCCTCGATACCGCGATCCCACAGTCCATCTACCACTCCGTCAGAACACAATACGAAACGATCGCCTGGGTCGTAGTCGAGCACGCCAACTTGTGGCACCAAGTAGCGATGCCCGGCCCCCAAGGCTTGGGCCAGCACATTCTTGCGCGGATGCATGCGTCCCTCACGTTCATTGAGCTGCCCCTGCCGCCGTAGCCAGCCGACATGCGTATGATCCTCAGTAATCTGCTGCATTCCACCGGCGACTGACAGATGATACAAGCGTGTGTCGCCAATGTGCCCAAAGTAAACGCGCCCGCGTCGGAACCAAGCCAATGTCAGCGTGGCCCCCATATTGCGGCAATTCTCGTCGTAGCGGCCAAGCTTGAGCATATCGCCATGGATACTCTTGAACAGCTCGATGAGAATATCGTCGCTGTAAGCCGAGAAGCGATCTTCACCGAGGCTGAATTGCTTGGGGAGCTGCATGGTGATTTTCTCGATGGCAATGCGGCTAGCAAACTCTCCCGAACGTTCTCCTCCCATGCCATCACTGACTGCAAATATGAAGTCGCTCTTTTCTAACGACGCCTCACCCGACTTGCCCAAGTAACGAATACCCTGTTTGTCCAAGAGTAACGCCAGGAATTGATCCTCATTGTTCGGACGAAATTTCCCCGGATGCGTCGTCCCCGACCAGCGAACATGTTGGGCTGCCGATTGTCGCGTAGCGAAAGTGTCTCCCATGGTTTCAATAGGCTGACCGATGATTTCGGCAAACTCAAAGTCGATCGCACAGAAGATCCCGTCGCTAGCCCGATAGGTGATATTTCGAGAAAACGGGTCGTCGTGCCGAACGCCATACTTCTCCAGTTCGTCGAATAGCTCCTTGACGCGTTCGTCGCTGATATGCTGCACACGCGCACCGCAGTTGGAGGTCACAATCTCTAACGTCTCCGGCTTGAAGTCGAGCAAACGCGGCACAAACGGGCACTTGCGCGCCTCTAAGTACTGCAATACGCGGACTTCGTTGGCAAAACGAGTATCGGCTTGCGGCCCACGAAAAAGCTTGTGTACGCGCCCATCGAAACCGATTCGCACCAAAGCCCGTTGCGTATTCTTCGCTTCTTGCATAGTTGTCTAGCATTCGTATTCGGAAGGGCGCGGATAAATCTATTCACATAAACGGATAGGCTACCAGCGTTACCTTAGTTCTTGCTGATAACCAAGAATAATTTGAGTTCGAACAAAGTGACAGGAACAAAAAAACGCCGTATCGATGTCGATACGGCGTTCTATTGTAACGGATCACGGACCTAGCAATTAAGCTGATCAGCGACTATTGAGCGACTGTCGCGTGAGGTCCTAACCCACCGACTGAATCGTCTTCAACACGCGCGAGACGATCTTGTAGGGGTCGGCTTGAGAATTCGGGCGACGGTCTTCCAAGTAACCTTTGTGGCCGTTGTTTACGTATGCATGCGGAACGCGAATCGAGGCACCGCGGTTGGCCACGCCCCAATTGAACTTGTCGATCGACTGCGTTTCGTGCAAACCGGTCAGACGCAAGTGATTGTCGGGTCCATACACGGCGATATGCTCGTTGGCATACTTTTCAAAGGCGGCCATGAGTTTGGTGAAGTAGGGCTCGCCACCTTGCTCTCGCATGAATTTGGTGGAAAAGTTGCAATGCATGCCCGACCCATTCCAATCGCCCTTGACCGGCTTGCAATGAAACTCGACCCCAAGAGCGTACTTCTCAGCAAGTCGTAGCATCAGGTAACGCGCCATCCACAAGTCGTCGCCAACCTTGCGCGACCCCTTGGCGAAGATTTGGAATTCCCACTGCCCCTTGGCGACTTCCGCATTGATCCCTTCGTGATTGATGCCCGCATCGAGGCACAGGTCCAAGTGCTCCTCGACAACTTGTCGGGCGATATCCCCCATATGCTTGTAACCCACACCGCAGTAGTACTCGCCTTGAGGCTCTGGAAAGCCGTCTGCCGGAAAGCCGAGCGGGCGGTCATTCTCCGTGAAGAAGTACTCCTGCTCGAAACCAATCCATAGATCGGGGTCCTCTCCGACGGTCGCCCGAAAGTTCGATGGGTGCGGCGACTTGCCGTCGGGCATCATGACTTCGCACATCACTAAAAAGCCATTCTTGCGACTCGAATCGGGATAGAGCGCAACGGGCTTGAGCACGCAATCGGAGCTCTTCCCTTCAGCCTGCTGAGTCGAACTGCCATCGAAGCCCCATAGGTCGCAGTCTTCGACCGTCTTGGGAGCTTTGTCGACAAGTTTCGTTTTGCCGCGAAGGTTGGGTTCGGGTAGGTAACCGTCGAGCCAAATGTACTCGAGCTTGTATTTGCTATCTGACGACATACGAACGATTCTTTTCCAAAAAAGAATTGAAACGGGAAGCGACACGCGACAGCGACCAACGTATCGCTGCCTGACGAAAAAATCTTCCGCCTACAATGAGCCTACGATCAAGCTAACGTAGCGAGCGTCGTTCGTGCTAGGCCGTCCGCAAGTTATGCACCTTGCTCCTACCCAAAGCTCGGTGCAAACGTAACGTCGAATCCTCTTCCCAACCACGAAAAAGCTCAATAGCTGATGCGCGTGCCCCTTATATTGTCGCCATTAAACTAACACGATCGAGCTAGCTGGGCAACGGGCAATTTATTCAGAATTTGCTCAGAATTTTGAGCCAAGTGCATGTAGAGAATCGACGTCCCAAGCCGCGATTGCCGACCGAAGCATGAGGCTCTCTGTTAATTCGCCAGCCAGCCCCACTATTGACGTCTGCAGGCCTCAATTTCCTCTTCGCTACAGCCATTCGCCTGGCAGTGATGATCGCAATCAGCATCCTTGGCTCCCCCAGCCTCTTGGCCAGATTCCTGTCTACTCCCCGCCAGCTCGCGACATGCTGCGTCGGAATTCGAGCACAGCGAACAAGATGTGCTCCCCCCTTCGCCTTGGCTTGCTCCCAAGCCGCCGCAACTTCCCTTAATCTCACGACGCCCCATCATCACGCCGACCGCCATCAAACTGATGACCAATCCGAACGCCACCGCCGTCACCATAAATATCGTAATCAAATTGAACATGCCAATGGGTCCTTAAAATTGAATGCCAACGTCATTTCTATATTGTACCGACCAAAATAATACTTGCGTTGCAGTTGGCACTACTCTAATCGGTTAAACCCCAAGCGCGGGCTGCGTGGGTGATGTCCAAACCGAAACGCCCCGGCGACACTGGTGCGGGGGTGACTTCACCCTCCCGCGTGCGCTCGGTGTACCACACATCTCGATTTTGCATCGGCCCCATGCCAGCTTGCCTGGCGTGAGCCAAGTTTTATGAATAGTGCACGTCGGAAACACCCCAGCTTTACCACCTCTCCACCCGCTCGCCACCTGAGGTGGCGAGCGGGTGGAAAAGTGGGGGTATGGGTGAGGACCTCGATCTATATTCAAAACTCGTTCACCTGTGAGGCAAGCTCACAGGGGTCCATAAAACATGCGGTCATATTCAAAACTCGTTCACCTATGAGGCAAGCTCACAGGGGTCCATAAAACATGCGGTCAGCGACTCGTAGCCTCGTCCACTACGGCAATCACTTTACTGGCCAAACCGCTCTTCGATTAAAAGCTGTCGACTCGATTGTTTCAAATTCGCCATCGGCAGTAGGGCGGGCGAGCATGACTGCCCAGTCATTGCGCTCGGCCAACGCCAGCCCTGCGTCGAATCCTGCCGACATCATCGCCGTTGCCACGCCGTCGGCCAACGCGCAGTTGTCAGCCAAAACGGATGCCGAAACGATGGGATCCTCGACGGGCCAACCGGTCTTGGGGCTAATCGTGTGCGAATAACGCCGACCGCCTACCTCAAAGTAATTACGATAGTTGCCGCTGGTAGCCAACGCTTGATCGGTTAGCAACAACACTTCGGCGACGCTGCGCTGATCGCTGCGCGGTTGTTCAATTCCGATCTGCCACGCTTGGCCACCCGGCTTGGTTCCCTTGGTGCGTACTTCACCGCCGATCTCGACGAAATACGAGCTGAACTGCAAACGCTCCAACACGTTCACCACGCGATCCACCCCGTGTCCTTTGGCGATGGCAGACAAGTCGACTTGTAGAGCAGGATGCGTTTTACGCAGGGCAGGGGGAGCCAAGCGGACTTGCAACTTATCGGCACCCACCGCCTCCAGCAACTCCGTGATCTCCGCTTGGCTGGGTGTCTGAGTTTGTCGTGGGGCGGGGCCAAAGCCCCACAAGTTCACCAGTGGCCCGACGGTAACATCGAAGGCACCATCCGACTGGTCATTCAACTGTAGCGCGAGCGCGACAAGGTCGGCCGTCTCCTGGGAAACCGGAAACCATTCGTCGGAAACCTGTTGATTAAACCGCGAAAGCTCCGAGGTTGTCAGATACGTAGACATCTGAGCGTTGACGCTGGCCAACTCCGCTTCGATCTGCTGTGAGACGTGCGTTAGAGCGGGCGCGCCAGTCGCGGCCGGACTCAATTTAATCGAGTAGGTCGTCCCCATCGTTTGCCCACTGATGGCTTGCAACACCGGCAACTGGTGCGGTCGGTTGCATGCAGCAGGCGTCAGGCTACCGACTGCCAAAAGGCTAGCGGCCAGGCACATCCAACGATGGTATGCAGAGCGATGGTGAGTCACGACACTTGTGCTTTGCCAAGAATCAATTTTGGGTAGTGGACGAGGTTACGAGTCCCTTGGTAGTGGACGAAGTTACGAGTCCCTTGGTAGTGGACGAAGTTACGAGTCCCTTGGATTCGCTATGCGGAAGGGCCCGCGACCTCATCCACTGCTGCCCACTGTGTGACAAAGCACTAGCCGCCAAAGTCATCGTAGGCGATGTTCTCTGGTTCGACGCCCAAGTCATCGAGCATCTTGAAAACAGCCGCATTCATCATCGGGGGTCCACACAAGTAGTACTCGATGTCCTCTGGCGCTGGATGGTTTTTGAGATAGTTCTCCAGCACCACTTGGTGAATAAAGCCCACGTAGCCCGTCCAATTGTCCTCCGGTTTGGGTTCCGAAAGAGCGATATTGAATTTGAAGTTCGGGAATTGCTCTTCGATCCCACGGAAGTGATCGATGTAGAACAATTCGCGAATACTCCGACCACCGTACCAATACGATACTTTGCGATCGGTCTTGAGATTCTTGAACAGTTCGAAGATATGGCTGCGCAGGGGGGCCATGCCGGCACCGCCACCGATGTAGACCATTTCCGCCTTGCTATCTTTGATGAAGAACTCGCCATACGGCCCAGAAATAGTGACCTTGTCACCAGGCTTGAGATTGAAAATATACGAACTCATTTTTCCCGGTGGAGTTCCATCGGGAGCGCGCGGCGGTGGCGAGGCCACGCGTACGTTGAGCATGATGATCCCTTTTTCTCCGGGATAGTTGGCCATCGAGTAAGCCCGGATGACTGGCTCGTCGACCGTCGAAGTGTAACGCCAGACATTGTAGGTGTCCCAGTCGTCGCGGAAATTCTCTTCGATGTCAAAATCTTTGTAGTGTACGACGTGAGGAGGTGCTTCGATTTGAATGTAACCACCCGCTTTGAAGCCGACCTCTTCACCGGCCGGCAATTCGAGAATCAACTCTTTGATGAAAGTGGCCACGTTGCGATTGCTCCTAACCGTACACTCCCACTTTCTAGTTTCGAAGACTTCTGGGGGCACCTCCAGTTTCATGTCCTGTTTGACCGAAACTTGGCAACTGAGGCGATAGCCCTCCCTGGCTTCCTTGCGATTGATGTGCCCCTTCTCGGTATCGAGAATTTCGCCACCACCTTCGATCACTCGGACGATACACTGTGCGCACGTTCCACCACCGCCACAGGCGCTCGACACGAATATACCGTTGTCCGCCAAGGCACTGAGCAACTTGCCACCGGCGGGAATCGTCAGTTTCTTGCTCTCATTGATCTCCAACTGAACCGGCCCCGAAGGTACCAATGCTCGACGCGCGACGAGGATCATGGCTACGAGCGCAATGACGACCGTAGTGAACACCAACACGCCAAGGAAAACGATCATAGCGCCAGACATGTGTCTCAGCTCCGCTAGTAAGCAAAATGAAGTTAAAGTTGAATACCGGAAAAAGCCATGAACGCCATGGAGATCAAGCCGACCGTGATGAACGTAATGCCCAAGCCGCGCAGTCCCGGAGGGATATCGCTGTAGCGCAATTTCTCCCGAACCGCCGCCAAGGCGACGATGGCTAGCCCCCAGCCGAAGCCGGAGCCGATACCAAACACGACGCTCTGACCAAAGTTATAGTCGCGCTGCTCCATGAACAGCGAGCCGCCCAAGATGGCACAGTTGACCGTAATCAAGGGGAGGAAAATACCCAATGCGTTGTACAGTGGAGGAAAAAATCGATCGAGCACCATCTCCAAGATCTGCACGATCGCCGCAATTACGCCGATGTACGATATCAATCCTAGAAACGTCAAATCGACGGTGGCATAGGCGCTGTCTCCCAGTGTCTTGGCCAGCGCACCTTCTTTCAGAACGTGTTGGTAAAGCAGATTGTTCACCGGCACCGTGATGCCTTGAACGACCACGACCGCGATCCCCAAGCTGATCGCCGTACTAACATTCTTGGAGATGGCAATGAACGTGCACATTCCTAGGAAAAACGTCAGCGCCAAGTTCTCGACGAAGACCGATTTGAGGAACAGACTCAAGTATTCTTCAATCATAGGTTTAAGCCTTCTCGATCTGATCGGGTTTGAAGGTGCGATTGATCCAAATGATGATTCCAATAATGAAAAATGCGCTTGGCGCAAGGAGCATCAGCCCGTTGGGGACGTACCAACCACCGTCGGAGGCGGTCGAAAGAAGTTTGATGCCAAACAGCGAACCTGCCCCCAACAATTCGCGAAAAAACGCGACTACGATCAAGATGAAACTGTAGCCCAGCCCGTTGCCAACCCCGTCCAAGAAACTGAGTCTGGGATTGTTCTTCATTGCAAAACCTTCGGCTCGCCCCATCACAATGCAATTGGTGATGATCAACCCCACAAATACGCTGAGCTGTTTGCTGATATCAAACAGGAAAGCCTTGAGCAACTGGTCGACCAGAATCACCAGCGAAGCGATGACCACCATTTGAACGATGATGCGAATGCTGCTGGGGATGCGATGTCGGATGAGGCTTACCGCTGCGCTCGAACAAGCGGTAACCAGCGTCACGGCAATGCTCATGACCACTGCAGTGCTCATCTGTGTCGTGACCGCCAAAGCGGAACAGATACCTAGGATTTGTAGGCCGATCGGATTGTTATCGAAGATCGGCTTGAGCAATACGTCTTTAGCTGTTGGGGCTGCCATCGGCGGCTCCTTCTGTTTTAGGGGCTAAGCTTCGTAGGTAAGGTCCGAAACCATCGTCACTGAACCAGTACTTGAGCATGGAATCGACGCCACGGCTGGTGATGGTCGCACCAGACAATCCGTCGACCATATAGTCGGCCTTTTCAGCGATCGGAGCCCCCTTGGCCACACCGACCATCAGGTTCTCATCCTCGCGGGGTGCACCCTCTTCCCAAATCTGCTTGCCAACCCACTTGGCTTTCCAGCTTGGATTCTCGACTTCTCCGCCGAGCCCCGGAGTCTCTCCGTGTTCGTAGTAGGTCAAGCCTTTGATGGTACGTATGTCGTGGCCGACAGCCACATAACCATAGAGGGTCGACCACAGTCCCATGCCATAGATGGGCAATACGACTTGTTCGACCTGACCTTTGTCGTCGAGCACTTGGTAGACCCAAGTTTGCTTTTCGCGTTTGGCCAAGCCTATGTCAAACTGACTTTCAATCGGCTCGTTGAGCTTGTCATTCTTGGCAGCTTTACGTGGATCGTAGGCTTCATCGGCGTCGGCAACCACTTCTCCGCTGTCGAGGTCAACCAGCACACGCTTGACGCGTTTCTGGAACAGGTCCTCAAGCTCCTTGGTGCTCATTGCCTTCGGATCGCCCAGCCCGGCTGCTGCCACGATATTCTTCTGACGATCGAGCGCCTTGTTCTTCTCTTGCCTCGGTTTAAGCGCAACGGCCGCGCCACTGACGAGCAGCGAGCAGACGATGCACAGGGTCAATGATACGATCAACGTATTGGCGATAGAATCTTTAGGCGGCATAACGGGCTGCCCTCCGTTTGATATTGGCTTGGACTACAAAATAATCGATCAACGGTGCAAACACGTTTCCGAACAAAATGGCCAGCATGATCCCCTCGGGAAAGGCTGGGTTGATCGCGCGAATCAAAATGGTCATCGCTCCAATCAGCCCACCGTAGTACCACTTGCCGGTCTCTGTCATCGACGCACTGACTGGGTCGGTAGCCATGAAGACGGTACCGAAAGCAAAGCCACCGACAACCAGGTGCCACCAGGGTGGAACTTGAAACATCGGATTGCTGTCACTGCCGACAACGTACAGCAATGACGAGAAGGCCAAAGCACCGACGCAGACTCCCGCCATAATCCGCCACGAACCAATTCCGGTAGCGATCAGGATGACCGCGCCGATCAAGCAGGCGACCACGCTGGTTTCACCCATCGAACCAGGAATTGTCCCCAGGAATGAACTCCACCAAGTGATCGACGTCTCCTGGCCGCCTGTGGTAACAATATGCTGCAAGGCTTCCATGGGACTGTTGTAATTTGCCATGTCGGCCGCCTTCAGTTGCCCCAGTTGCCCCAGCGCAGTTGCACCCGAATAACCGTCGACTTTGCCATCGCTGACGTATTTGGCCGCAGTCCACACCCGGTCGCCACTGATTTGTCCGGCGTAAGCAAAGTACAAAAATGCACGAGCGGTCAGGGCTGGATTGAGGAAGTTGCGCCCCGTTCCACCAAAAATCTCCTTGCCGACCACGACGCCGAACATGATTCCAATGGCCACTTGCCAAAGCGGAATGTCCGGTGGCAGCGTGAGCGGGAACAACAGGCCTGTTACCAGAAAGCCTTCATTGACCTCGTGGCCGCGGATGCAACTGAACACCACTTCGCTCAGTCCACCCGCCGTCATGCAGACAATGTAGATCGGCAGAAAGTAAATCGCACCGTAGACGAAGTTGTCGAGAAAGCTTCCCGGATCGTGAGCCAAACCCAACAAGGCATGAATCGAATGGTGCCAGTCGAAAGCGGGCTCCAGCCCCGCGTCCACCATGCGCGAGATCGCCAAGTTGGCTTGATAGCCCGTATTCCAAAAGGCCATCAGCACGCAGGGGACCAGCGCCACAACGACCATGGTCATCATCCGCTTGAGGTCAATCGCATCGCGGATGTGAGTCAATCCCTTGGCCACGTGGCCAGGAGTGAATAGGAAGGTGTCTCCCGCTTCGTACAGGGGATACAGCCTCTCGAACTTGCCACCCTTGTCAAACAGCGGATGGAGTTTATCGAGCATGTTACGCAGGAACTTCATCGAAACACTAACCTTCTTTCTCAATCATGAGCAAATTATCACGCAGTATTTCGCCATATTCGTATTTACCAGGGCAAACGAATGTACATAGCCCCAGGTCTTCTTCGTCGAGCTCCAGACAGCCCATCTGTTGAGCCGAAGCGGTATCGCGCGAGATCAGCGAACGCAGCAGCAGCGTGGGAAGCAAATCGAGTGGCATCACTCTTTCATAGGATCCAATCGGTACCATGGCTCGTTCGCTCCCACCCAAGCCGGTATCGAGCCGAAATCTCTTGGCCCCACCCCAAGCCGATGCAAACGCCCGTGTCACCGAGAATTTATTAAAACCAGGCATCTGCCAATCGAGAAACTCACGCTGATTCCCCTCCGGCAAACAGGAGATCTGCAAGTGATAGCGCCCCAAGAAACCAGTCAACTCCTTGAGCACTCGACCACACAGTACCGAACCCGAGACGACGCGATTGTCTCCAGGCTGCAATTCTCCGTCGACCAATTCGGTGAGCGAGGCACCGAGTTGAGTGCGAATCAATCGCGGTTTCTTTACCGACGGTCCAGCCAACGATACGATGCGCACCGGATCCAGACGCCCCGACAAGAACAATCGTCCAATCGCGATCACGTCTTGGTAATTCACGTACCAATTGACGTTCCCGGGCGACGCCGGTTTGAGAAAATGCATGTGAGTGCCAGACAATCCAGCCGGATGCGGGCCATCGAATTCTGCCACGCTAACTTTGCGCTGGGACTCGCCCGGCACCTCGCTTTTGGGTGCCCGGCAGACGTAGACACTGCCGTCGGTCAATCGCGTCAGCACATCCAATCCCGCTTTGAAATCCTCAACGCTGTCGGCCACAATCGGCCCCGGCGCAGCCGCCAATGGGTTGGTATCCATGGCATTGACAAAGATTGCTTGCGGCACCGACACCGGCAAGGGGACTTTGCTGTAGGGTCGCGTCCGCAGGCTAGTCCACAATCCAGATGCAATCAACTGCTCGACGACCGCCGCTCGATCCAACCCCGCAATTCCACCCGCGTCGTGACTGGCGAAAGACTGGCTCTGCTGACTACCACTTTTGTCGATGATCAAGGAGAGAAAGCGGCGTTTCTCGCCCCGATTGATCGACCGGACGGTCCCTCCGGCGGGCGAAGTAAATAGCACCCCTTCGGTCTTTTTGTCCGAAAAGAGCGGCTGCCCCACTTCGACGCGGTCCCCCTCGGAAACCAACAGCGTGGGGCGCATGCCGACGTAATCATCGGCCACCACCGCGACACGCGATACCTCTTTGGCGTCGATCTTCTGTTCAGGTTCGCCGTCGATTGGCACAGCCAAACCACGTCCAATTTCAAACCTTTCAACCATCGTTGTTGAGCCTTTTGTAACACTACGGACCCGTTTATCTCGGAATATTCATGAGCACCTAAATCAAGCTGCAAGGTACCCTCTCGCAAACGGGGGAGTACCTGAATCATCCGACTGTATCACACCGACAAAGCACTTTTGCCTTCGCACTTCCCGTCAATCAGCATACATACTTTGTGAAACATTTCACAAGCCCAGTGCTAAAATAATCCCGCAGCAAAAACAGTTTCACTTGCGGGATGACAGCGAAAGCAAAGGCAGATTGACCGTGGGCATCCAATCCCACCCCTTTAAGTTGCCCACTATGATTACGCAGCCAAGCCAATCTGACAACGGCACTTCCGCGTGAGCCGAATTTTAGTTTAGGAGGAGGTGCCGAGAAGCCATCGTTCGCCCAAGAAATCGTTGCAGAGATGCCTTGGCTGCCAAATTCCTGATTTTTTCGTCGTGGCTTAAATCAATTCTCTCTCCGCGCGCATCCCTTGATTGTAGTGGACGAGGCCCGCGAGTCCCGTGATTGTAGTTTGTGATGGGGCGATGCTATGAATGAACCGAGTCTGACTGACATCAAAGCCTTCCATCGCGATCTATTGACGGTTTCGGCTGCTGGTGTTCCGCTAGCGGGCAGCCCACTCGGCGATCGAGCAACTCGTGCAGCAACCGGCTGGATTGGGCTTAGCTCCGTAGATGCTGAAGTCCATTCTCTGCGTGAATCACTGCTGACGATCGAACAACGCCTGGCAGCTGCCAGCTTAGAGGGTCGCCCGCTAGCCGATGCGTTGAAATCTCACACGCAAGCCTCGCCGCACTATGTGGCTGCGTTGCAAGTTTGGTTGACAAGCGGCCACGACCCAGCAGCTTTTGACGACTGGGCAACTGCCGCGCAGCGGGCCTGCCAAAAAAAATGGAACCTGCGCATCGCCTGTGTCCAGCCGTTGGTGTGGCTCGTAGTCAGCTACATCGGCCTAACTTTTATTAGTCTCGGGATTGCACCGCAGTTCCTCGCCCTCAGTCGTCAACTGCACGTCGCACCAGGCTTCGCGTTGTCAACTCTGCTGAGCATCCGAGCCGGCTTTCCGATTTGGGGAGTGGTCGTACCGCTATTGATTTTGACATCAGTTTGCGCGCTGTACCTTTTCCACCTGCCCACGCGTTGGTTCACTCGTTCCAAGCGAATGCCTGTCGACCGAATGCCTGTCGACAGGAAGACTTCGCCGAGTCAGCATGCCACCAACTTCACCACTTGGGGATTTGACGATCAGCACCGACCAACGCAGCCCGGTGCAGCTTGGGTGCTACTCGGTGGAGTGCTGGTGCTAGGAATTGCCTTGTGCGTATTTGGGCCTTTGATCGAATTGCTCTACAGTGTGGCTCTACCGCTCGGATTGTGTTTACCACTCGGATTCCTAACTGCGAGTGGAGGCTGAATCATGTGGGACTTCGCCTATCAAGCCAAAAACGATCGGGGAGAGCTTCAGTCGGGCAGGCTGTCCGCCGACGACGTATCCGCTGCCGTGCATGCTTTGGCCAGTCAAGGATTGGAAGTGGTCTCGATCCGGCGCGTGGACGTAGAAATCGAGCCAAGCGTTAGCGAGCCAAACACTGCCGAGCACAGCGCCGCAGAACATCCCACGCACAACCCAGCCCTGGAGCTACTAACGTCAGTCATCGAGCGAAGACATCTGTGGTTGCCGGTGATCGAATCGCAGTTGCAGGAGCTACCGACCGGCCCGGCCCGCCGAGCGACCGAGGCGCGAATAAATCGTTTTAGCCAATCGATGACCGTCGAACAGTTCTTGCAGAATACCGACGGAGTCGAGCTGCTACCACTGCTCAACAGCGACGAGATTCCCACGCCCGCTTCGCAGCACATGCAAGCTTGGCTGCATCGTATTTACCAAGACCAACACCGTCGACTCCAACGCGGTAGTCGCTGGAGCTACCCACTCCTGCTGGCGGCAATTGGCTTGGCCCTCGTCGTTGGATGGAGCACGTTAGTTCTCCCCATTTTTCGTGAAATGTTTGACGAATTCGGGTTGAATTTGCCGCCACCCACGAGGCTGTTGTTCTGGGTGTCGGACCAAGTGACCACCTACGCGTTGCGGACGCTGCTGGTCGTAGCGGTCGGCTGTGCCATGGTGATTGCCTTTATGCGATGGTGGCGTTCGCGCGCCCTGACCAATCGGATCTTCGGAAGATTTGTCGCGGGTACGACCGAGAATCTGCGAGCCATGTCGCGGCTGACTGGCACACTAGCTGAATTGCTCGGACTCCAATTGCCGCTCGCCAGCGCGCTCAGCTTCGCAGGGCAGGCGAGCGGTCATCGCTACTTCGCGGACGCCGCCGCGCGAGCGGCCGAGTCGGCAAGTGTAAATATGGCTGGAAACGCTGGCTTAAACATGACTGAGGTAGGCGCACCGGTTGATCCCACTGGACGCTTGCCTCAGTCAGTTGTTTATGGGCTGACGGCAGGAAACGCAGGGCAGCCAAACGTCGCGGTGTTGCGCGAGCTGGCCATGATCTACGGACAAATTGCGCAGTCGCGACAAGAGCGTTCCCTCGGTAATCTGCCTGTAGTTGGCGTACTAATACTCGGCTTGGTAGTTGGCTTTGTAGTCATTGCGTTGTTCTTACCACTGTTCAGTATGATCACCTCGTTGGCTTAGCAATGGATAGCAGAAACCCCATGTTCCAATCGCTTCGCAAACTTTGTCTGCAACGCATTCCGCTTGGAGGGAGCTCGTGGCGTATTACGCGATGGTGGAAACGAGATCTGCGCAATGTATCGGAACTATCGCTATTGCGATTGTTGGCGGTAGCTCATCGCGAACGACTTGACGTGCGGCCCTTAGTTGGCAATTTAACCAATGAATTTCGCGGTGCGGCCCGCAGACGTTTGGCGAGGCTCAGTCGTCGGCTGGCTGAGGGAGTGCCGCTGGTCGACGCGCTCGACCAAACTCCCGATGCGCTGCGTGACGAAGATGTCCTCAGTCTACGCTTTGCCAGTGGTTCCGGCACGTTACCGCAAACTTATGCCGAATTGATCGAGCGCGCCCAGGCGCGTTCTGCGGACGCTGCGCTTCAGGTCCGACAGGCACTCAAGTACGGATTCGTTCTGGCAATTGTCTTCAGCTTGCTGATCGCGATGATGATGACGTTCATCTCGCCGACCTTTAAGAAGATGTTCGAAGAGTTCGGTTTGAGACTACCTGCAACCTTTGCCCAGTTGATAAGTACAACAGACTGGATCGCCAGGTATCTGCCATTGATGATGCTGTTCGGTCTGCTGGCATTTGGTTTTATTTGGTTCGTGCGGCCTATCAGGCATTTGCGTCGCTGGTTCGAATTGCGGCCTCTGCGCGCATCAGCCCAACTGCAACGCGCGCATTTGCTGCGCATGTTGGCTCAGGCAAGCGGTGCGGGCCGGCCACTTCCCAGCTCGCTCTCGACGTTGGCACGCTATCACTTCAGTCGCAATACACGCGTGAAGCTGTTGGTGGCTCGCAATGAAATCGAACTGGGGGCTGATCCCTGGGGAACCTTAGCCGCCTCGCAGTTAATCAACTCGAATGAGGCGCAGTCCTTGTCAGGCGCATCGTCGCCCCGCTTAAGAACTTGGATCATGCGGCGCTTGGCAATGCAAAAGGAACAAGTCGTCTACGATCGTCGCGCAACGCTGGCGATGCTGGTTCATCCAGCGGTCGTGTTGTTTTTTGGCGCGATCGTCGCCTGGGTCGCAGTCTCCTTTTTCAGCATTTTGGTCAGTATGATTATGTCGCTATCATGAAAAACCGAACGATGAACAGTCAGAGCCATCATCGACGCGGCTCGATGTTGACCGAATTGATTGTCGCGGCTGGCCTCTTGGCCACAACGATGGGCCTAGTGGCCACATGCGCCATGGCAGGCCAGCGCTTGCAACGCATGCAGCGCGAGCACTCGCTGGCCGTCGACGAGCTCTCCAACCAATTGGAACGTTTCATTGCGTTGCCGATCAATGAAGTGGACAGCAGCTTGCAACAGCTCGAACCGAGCGATTGGATTACCGCGAGACTACCAGAAACAGAACTTACGGCCCAGCGCCACAGCGACGAACTTGGGGACCGCATTGAACTGCAACTGCAATGGAAACGAGTAGGCAATCCACCGCCACTGGTAGCTGTCGCTTGGCTGAATGCCGACGAGCAGACAATCGCGCAGCGACCTTGATACTCAACTCTTTTTCATGTTTTGGAGTACAGCGATTCTGGAGTGCGGGAACTTTGGACTGCGGGGATTTATCACCGCTTTGGCCTATTTTGGACTGCGGGGATTCATCACCGCTTTGGCCGTCCCTATAGCTAGCAGCGGTGCTCGATGCCACGCTAAACCACCCAGTGCGAACCAAAAGGATTCGAAACAAGCGAATCAGCCAGCAACCCACTCGGCTCGATTCCGTATGGCAGCGATTAGTCCCAATCGCTGCTGACTTACCACCGGGCCAAAGCGGTGATGAATCCCCGCACTCCATAAGACGGCAGCGGTAAAACCGATCGAAGAACGGAATAAAACCTAATGAGATCACACTCACCATTAAAAGCGAAAGCCGCCACGCCGGCGCGAAAGCAAGCCTTTACATTGATTGAAATGTTGGTAGCCCTTTCCTTTGGTTCGTCGATCATGCTCACGGCGGTTGCATTGGTACATAGCGTCTTCCAATTGCAATCGCAGGCACAAACACGACTAGAGCAAACGAGCATATTAGATCGTTATGTCGAGCAATTTCGCCGCGATGTCAGCTTGGCTGTTCGCTTCGAGTTGCCTACAGAGAAAACGCTCAGATTGTTTTTTGTCGGCGAGCGAAGAGTGGAATATCAGACTGACGAAAACCACATTACTCGACGAGCGTTCGACGGAGATGTGCTTCAGCAGGTCGAGCCAGCGCAGCTCGAAGCGGGTCGCGTAGCGCAATTTGCTCAAGTCCACTCAGGACGCTGCCTGGTGCTCGACATCTTAATTTTGGAAAGCGAAGGCAAGCCATCGACTGCCCCGCCATCAGCGGTGCGTCAAATAGTCGTAGCCGTGGGAACGATAAACGGAGCGGGGGGCAACGATGAGACATGATTTGCTGAACGCACAGAAAGATTCTCGTCGTCGGGGCGTGGTGCTGGTATGTGTGTTGGCCTGTATGTTGATCACCATTTCCATAGCCGCTTCGAGCGTACATATGGCGATGCGTGGCGCACGGGCCAGTAAACAGAATTTAAGATCGCGACAAACACAGTGGTTGTTGCAAGCGGGGGTCGCGCGGGCGCGGAGCGGTTTGCAGCGCGGTGACTACTCCGGAGAAGAGTGGCTGGTGCCGGCCACGCAGCTCCCCGAGTCGAGCGGTCGAGTTGTGATCGACGTCGCGCCAGTGGAGTCCACCACTGCCCCATCGACTTGGCTGGTAACCGTGACTGCCCAGTACGGCCCAACCACCGATCAGCTCACCCGTCGCAGCCACTCATTCCAATTCAAACCCCTCGCGGTCCCAACCGATGAATAAACATTTTCATGTAGTGGACGAGGTTACGAGTCCCTTTGACAGACTACTCCGTCATAGTGAAGTTGTCTCAACGCTACGTAAATTGTGATCACGGGGTGTCTTTACCCAGTAGTGTCGAATTCAAACCCAATTCCAGGAGACTCAAAATGTACGATGGCGAACAATACCCACTCCCTTACGAGCAGCCCTGCAGGCGCTCACTTCAACTTCCTCACTCACGCAGGCGGCGAGCTTTTACACTCGTCGAACTGCTGGTAGTGATCGCAATTATCGGCATCCTGGTCGGCTTGCTACTTCCCGCCGTGCAGGCGGCGCGCGAGGCCGCGCGACGGTCGCAGTGCTTGAATAACTTGATGCAACTCGGCTTGGCGGTTCACCACTACGAATTCAACTTTGAACACTTGCCAGCCGGCTGCATCAATCCCGATGGTCCCATTCGCAATGAACCGATCGGGCAGGATGTGAGCTGGATCGCGCAAATTCTGCCACAGTTCGAAGAGAGGGCCGCGTTTGAGCAATTCGATAGCGAGGCAGGTGCCTACGCGCCGAAAAACCTACCGGTCCGCCAGCATGGAATCGTTACCTTGCGCTGCCCATCGGAGCCGCGAATGCCCCGAGAGGACAAGCTGGCCATGTCGAGTTATGTGGGCTGTCATCATGATCAGGAAGCACCCATTGATGCGGACAACCATGGACTATTATTTCTCAATAGCAAGATCCGTTTTTCGGATATTCGAGACGGTAGTACCTACACATTGTTGTTAGGTGAGGCTCCCATCACATCCGACAATTTGGGCTGGACCTCCGGCACGCGGGCCACGCTACGCAATACCAGCGGTATTGTTCCACCTCTAAGCGATCAGCAGTTGCGGGCTATCGACGAGATGGGGATGGGAATGGGGATAGAAACCGGTAGCGAAGTTGATACCGACCCTGTGGAGAAGGAGCGTATTGAATCGCTCTACGTTGGCGGCTTTGGCAGCTATCATACTGGCGGTGCCAACTTTGTCTTGGCCGATGGTAGCGTTCACTTTTTCAGTCAGAGCATCGATCCAAAAACATTTCGATACATGGGCAATCGCGCCGATGGCGAGATGATCGAATTGGACTAAATGTGGCCCGACGCTCCGCCGTCGGTTTCCGCATTCCAATGTAGCCCGACGCTCCGCCGTCGGACTCTGCTTTCCAATGTAGCCCGACGCTCCGCGTCGGTTCCCTTACTTCCCCTACTCCGCACAACAACTTATGCCTTGTTCGTCACTACTGGCTTCTTACGATTCGGATAGAGCGCACGGCAGAGTTGACAGACGGTTCCATCGCAGCCTCTCGCGGTACAGTGCTCACGTCCGTAGTAGATGATCTGCAGATGGAGCGTGTTCCAACTTTCGATAGGAAACAGCTTTTTTAGATCGGCCTCGGTGCGGACGACGTTCCGGCCATTGGTGAGTCCCCAGCGCTGAGCCAAACGATGGATATGGGTGTCGACGGGGAAGGCGGGAATGGAAAATACCTGAGCCATTACGACGCTGGCCGTCTTGTGCCCCACGCCCGGCAGTCGTTCAAGCTGCTCCATGTCGGCGGGGACCTGCCCGGCATGTTCGTCGATCAGGATCTGCGACAGTGCTCGAATCGCTCGGGCCTTGCGCGGGGCTAAACCCAGCGGACGGATCACCTCGAGAATTTGCGACTCGTCGCGTTGGCTCATGTCGTGCGGGTTGTCGGCCAAATCCCACAGGGCTGGGGTAACCCGGTTGACCATCTTGTCGGTACACTGCGCGCTGAGCAGCACGGCAATTAGCAACGTGTACGGGTCGCGATGGTCCAGTGGAATGGCCGGACTGGGATAGAGTTCTTCGAGCGTGTGTAGCACCAATTCCGCTCGTTCACTTTTTCGCACCTTTGTCCCTATCCAATTGATGGAAACCATTCACGACTTAGTTCAGTTGCTGACCACGAAAAACACGAAGAACACGAAGAACACGAAAAGTTGGCTCGGCTCTTCCTTGAATTGTATAGTACACTCGGGATTTATTCCTCAAAATATTCTAGTAGACGATTCGTTCAATTTGCTCTTTGCAGACCTCGAACATCGCTCTTGTTGATTTCAAAGCTTTCATCTCGGAACAGTATTTCCGCATTGCTCATTTCCCCGATACTGAGCTCCCACGAACACCAGCTGAGTTTTTCGTGTGTTTCGTGTGTTTCGTGGTTACACTGGCAATAACTTCAATGTCTGTGGAATTTGTGTTATCATAGCGGCGTTCCTTCAGCCCACCAAGACAACTTCTCCCCCACCACCACTCAACATGTTCTGGAGCCACTGATGTCCAAGCAGAATCGTCGCAAGTTTATTTGTAAGACCATCGGCACGACCTCCGCGCTGGTAGCGCTAGGCCAAGCCCGTTTTGCGCATTCCCAAACCGAGGCCAAGGCCAGTAGTTCACCGAATGAGCAGATGAACGTGGCGATCATTGGCACTGGAGGACGCGGCGGCACACATATCAGCGAGATGCTTCATGCGGATGGAGTGACCATTTCTCATATTTGCGATGTGGATGAGGAGAAGGGGTCACAGCGTGCGACGCAGATCGAAAAAGCTCAAGGCTCGCGTCCTGAGTTTAAAACAGATTTGCGGCACGTACTCGATGTGCCTTCGGTCGACTTCGTGACCATGGCTACCCCCAATCACTGGCATGCGCTGGGCGGGCTTTGGGCCATGCAAGCGGGCAAGGACGCATATATTGAAAAGCCGGTGTGCCACAACATCGCCGAAGGGACTGCGCTCATCGCTGCCGCGCGCAAGTACGACAAGATGTGCCAAGTGGGTACCCAGTGTCGCAGCAGCCAAGCCATCATTGATGCGGTCTCCTTTATGAATGCTGGCGGAATTGGCGACGTCAAATTCGCGAGAGGCTTATGCTACAAACGCCGCAAGTCGATCGGGCCACTGGGCGACTATCCCGTCCCAGGCAATGTCGACTTTAATTTGTGGAGCGGACCTGCGCCGTACACAGATCCCAAGGTGACTCGGGAGCAGTTCCACTACGATTGGCACTGGCAACGCCTCTATGGCAACGGCGATTTAGGCAATCAGGGTCCGCACCAAACCGATATCGCTCGCTGGGGTCTGGGACTCGATAGCCATCCCATCTCCGTGATCAGCTATGGCGGTCGACTGGGATATCAAGCGGAACGAGACGACTCGGATTATGTTGACGGCGGGGACACGGCCAACACAGAAGTGTCGATCTACGACTACGGTGACAAGTGCATTGTGTTTGAAACTCGTGGGCTGAGCGTGAACGACTCCAGCGACGACGAACTCAATCGTCTATTTGATTCCACCGAAGGGAACAAAGTCGGTGTGGTCTTTTACGGCAGCCAAGGCTACGTGGTGCAGCGGCAGTACGATTACTGTATCGCGTTCGACAAAGACTTTAACATGATTAAAGAGTTCAAAGGGTCGGGCGATCACTTTGGTAATTTCGTGGCAGCCTGTCGCAGTCGCGATCAGAAGTCGCTCAATGCGGATGTGCGCGAGGGGCATTTGTCGGCAGCCATCAGTCACTTGGGAAACATCTCCTATTACTTAGGAGAAAAGAACCATGCCTCGCCGGATGAACTGCGCACGGCTTTGAAGGGGATCAAGAGTCTGGACGACAATTCGGCCACGCTCGATCGCACCCTAGCGCATTTGACGAAGAATGGAGTGGATTTGGACAAGTATCCAGTCTCGCTCGGCCTGCATTTGAAGTTTGATCCGGAGCGAGAAGTCTTTCACGATTCGGAAGCGGCTACTGCGCTCGTCACGCGCGAGTATCGCCCCGAGTTCACCTGTCCCAAAGCGGCTGACGTCTAGCCACCGCTAGGCTAGCCCTCTAGCTCGCATTCCAGCCCCCTGCGAGCTTGCCACGAATCTTTTTTCATAGCCCCCTGCGAGCTCGTCTCGCGGGTGAATCAGTTTTGTTGCTAGCGCGCCTGTGAAGTTCAAAAATTCGTTCGTTTGTTAACCACGAAAAACACGAACGACACGAAAAGCTGGCTCTAATCATCTCTAGTTGTTTAGTACATCCCGCGATTTCATCCTCAAAATCTTTGTCTTTTAGTAGATGTCGCTGGACCACCAAGCACGCCAGCAGAGTTTTTTTCGTGCCCTTCGTGTATTTCGTGGTTAGCCGCCAAGCTCGTGAACGGTTACGGGCGCGGTCTGACAGAGGGCCGCTCTTAAACTTCGTCGGCGAAGGGTGGCGGTTCCCCTTTGAGTTCAGCCAGCGCGTTGCTTGCGGCGCGCTGTTCGGCATCTTTCTTGGTGCGTCCCCACGCGGGCGTGAACTTGCGGTTCTTGATCTCGGCGGCGATTTGAAAGGTCTTGCAGTGGTCAGGCCCGCTTTCACCGTAGAGCCGATAGACGGGAGCCGCTCCGTGTTCGCGTTGGGCGAGCTGCTGTAGGGCAGATTTATGGTTGCCAATCGAGTGATCCGAGACCGCTTTATGTAGCTCGCTGTGCATGGTCCTCAGGATGAATTCGCTGGCGGGCAAGAATCCACCGTCCAGAAAGATCGCCGCGATCACCGACTCGAAAACGTCTGACAGCAGGCTGCGAGGTACACCGCTCCCTTGTTGCATTCCCTTGCCGAGGATTAAGCACTCCTCCAACTGCAAGCCGTGGCTGATGCGGGCGCAGACGCGACGACTGACCACCGCAGACTTGATCTGCGTAAGCTCTCCCTCGAGGTACTCCGTATGATTCCGAAACAACCACTCGCAAATGGTAAAGCCCAGCACCGAATCCCCCAGGAACTCCATTCGCTCGTTGGACGCCAACCGGTTGGCTGCCCCTGACGCGTGCGTCAGCGCGCATTTGAGCAGCTCGACATTCTGAAATCGATATCCAATTCGTTGCTGGCACAGCTCCGCTTTTTGTTCGGCGGTCCAATTGTGGCAGTCGTCTGACATAAGAATGTTCTTGACAGTTGGAGGGATGGTAGCGATGAGTGCGAGCCTGGGAGGAGCTGAATTTGCGGCTGAAACTATCGCTCGCAAGCTATTTTGTCAACTTAGGGTCGGTTCTCGATCATAATAGCCGTTTTGGCGCTAGCCACGGCTGCATCGAAGATGCCACGGCTATCGCCCAAACGGCCAATCTTGAAATTGAGCCATGACCACGCACTCGTTCCTTTTGCCTGGTTCCAATTGTGACCTAGGCTTGGACGTAGGTGTTCACCATTCTATGAATTTGGTGACAGTTCGTTTCTTCGACG
Organism: Pirellulaceae bacterium; assembly: GCA_020852965.1. GTDB lineage: Bacteria > Planctomycetota > Planctomycetia > Pirellulales > Pirellulaceae > Aureliella. The sequence continues at coordinate 126,577 of JADYZV010000009.1, forward strand.
GCTTGTTATTTTGTCTAAATCGACGGCTATTTGACAGTTTGGTGCAGCGACATGGCTTGGGGAATACTCCTGATTACCATTTTGGCGGTTTCGCTGATCGCGATCTCAACCTGCCAATTTGCGTCCATTGGCATCGCTTCGGGGCGCTCGGCGATCGACGCACGTCGACGGCGTGAGTTGGATTTGCGCGGGTTGCGACAAGCGGCAGAAATCTCCCGCTTGAACTCCGAACTGCAAACCTCCGAGCTCCAGTCTTCGACGAGCGGAGCAGCGCTTGGCTGGCGCGTCATGGAAGTCGCCAAAGTGGTTGACGAATCAGCAGATGCTAGATCGTTTTATCTAGTAGACGTCTACCGCCAGTCGCTACCATCGTTTCGCCCTGGCCAGCATGTGTTGGTCCGTCCGGCTCTAGCGGGTGCTTTTCAAACGACTCGCTGCTATTCGCTTTCAAGCTCACCTGACTCACGCTATTGGCGAATCACCGTCAAGCGCGAAACTGAAGTTAATGTGGCCCGACGCTCCAGCCAAACGGACGATAATGTGGCCCGACGCTCGGCCGTCGGATTGCATCGCGTCCCAGCGGATGCCGCCTCAACACCGTCTGGCAATTTCAGCCGATTACCGGGGCGACAACAGGGAGGCTTGAGTACTTGGCTGCACGACAACATTACCGCAGGCGACTGCCTGCTGGTCGGTGGACCAAGTGGCCATTTCTTGCTGCGTGAAGACAATCCGCGACCGCTCGTCTTGCTAGCTGCTGGCGTGGGCATCACGCCCATGGCTAGCATGCTACTGTGGTCGCAGCAGTCAACTCCGGCGCGCCCCGTGCGTCTGCTCTACCAATCCAAGGATCTCGATCATTGGCCATTGGGACAGTCGCTGCATCAAACCATGAACAGCAAAAATGTTATTCGTGTTGTCAGCTACTTCAGCCGCATGCGCGAGGAGAATCTACTATCGCTCGGACAGCGATTGCCTGGAGAACTGTGCGTGGGCAAGTTCACGTCCACGGACGCCCTGGCCGCTGCCACCGGACTCGACTGCGATTACTTTATGTGCGGACCCAACGAATGGATGACTAGGCTGCGCGACGAATTGTGCGCTGCTGGCGTCGCTGCGGAGCGCGTACACTGGGAATCGTTCGGCTCGATTGCCTCTAGCCAAGTCGCTGTGGACCAACTCTCTCCGAGCCACAAGCTCGAACATACGGAACACGCCCTGATAGTCCGTTTTGAGCACAGCCAAGTCGATGCGGCCTGGACGGATCCGCAGCAGTCATTGTGGGAATTGGCCCGTCAGCACCATGTAGATCTTCCCAGCGGCTGCCTGAGCGGAGTGTGTGGATGCTGCCGAGTCAAACTCCTCGAAGGTGAGGTCGTCTACGATCGACCCATATCGGTCGAACTAGCAGAAGGTGAATGCTTGACATGCGTCGCTCGCCCCAAGTCGGCTTGTAGATTGGATGTGTAGCCGAGCGGACTAACTGACAAATCGTTGAAACGTGAGCCGCAACCCAATATTTTTATGGCCAATCGTTCTGGGGGTGGTTCTGCCTACGTTTCGAGCGGATAATGGCAGGATCGGACGGTATCGAGAGAAGTCGTAAATGTCACATCCTAACAAACACATCCGCGAAGCAATCAAGTATGCACTGGGAAAGGGGTGGAGATTTGAAAAAGCATCGGCCCGAGCACATAATTATGGAATGCTGTATTGTCCAGAAGCATCGCGGCAGGGCCATCGCCAAGCAGTTCACTCAACGCCCCGTGATCCGGTGGGACACGCTAGACGCATTCGCCAAGTTGTGGATAGCTGCGAGCACTAACTGATAAATATTTGGGAAGAAGAAAATGCATACTTACCGATTTACGATCGTGCTCAGTGGCGTGGACGAAATGACAGAGGATATTGCCGAAGCACTGTTTGAGGCGGGCTGTGACGACGGCAGCCCTGCATCGGGGCTGGGAATCGCATGGGTGGGCTTTGACCGTGACGCCATTTCGCTGGAAGCTGCCGTTGCTTCAGCCTTGGCAAATGTGCGCGCCGCTGGTCAAACCGTCGCGCGCGTGCAATTGGACGACGATGAGCTTTCTCAATTGAAAATTGCCAAATAGCGAAATTCCGCTACGAACTCCAACCACCTTCGAATTCCACCGAACGTTTCGCAGCCATAAAGCAATGTTGTTTCGCAACTATCATTCTGCCAACTATGATTCTGCCGCGAACCGAACTGTAACGCAGGCAGAATCATGGGCGGCAGAATGATCAAGGGCATGGGAGAGTGGCATTCACTTTGATACGCCTCATCCACTAAGTCCTGACACGCAAGTCCTGATACGCCGAGAACCAGAGTGGTTGCGGTCATTGCTGGTAGTATCGATTTTAGCGATCAGTTTTGTGATCGAATCGGCAGGCTCGGCAAACATTGCCATGACCGAGCTTATCTCATGGGCTAAGTTTTGGAAACTGACTCTGGGTTCCACTTCCATTGCCGAGGTGCAACCTACTTTCTGACTCGATTGTAATTTGCCCAAACAGCATGTTAAAACTGAATAAGAGATTCGTCTTGTTGTCACTTGTCGTCCTGAGTCTTTCGCTCAGTTTCGGTATGGCACCCAATGCCCAGACGGCAGACCCACGCGATACGCAGTTGGACGTCCACTTGAATCCGCACGATGTGATGGGGGTCGAGAGCTGTGAGAAGTGTCACGCGGCTGAGATCTCGGTGTGGAAACAAACGCCGCACTCAACTACTTTTTTGACTTTGCATCGCCAGGCCGAGGCTCAGCAGATCGCTGGCAAACTGGGGATCAGTTCTTTCAAGAATGATAGCGCCTGCATCAAATGTCACTACACCATGCAGGCGGCCCTCAGCGGGATCGAAGCCATTTCCGGCGTCTCCTGCGAATCATGCCACGGCGCGGCCAAGAATTGGATCAACGTTCACAATGAATACGGTGGCCCCGGTGTAACGAGAGAATCGGAGACAGCCGCCCATCGCCTCGAGCGCTTGCGTGTCAGCATCGGCGCTGGGATGCGCAATCCGATCAACGTCTACATGGTAGCTCAAAGCTGTTATCGCTGTCATACGGTCCCCGAGGAGCGTTTGGTGAATGTGGGTGGCCACAATGCGGGGAGTATGGATTTCGAAATAGTCGCCTGGTCGCAGGGGTCGGTGCGTCACAATTTCTTGCGCAGCGATGGCCAAAGCAATCAGCCGTCGAGTCCCGAGCGATTGCGGCAGATGTTCGTGGCCGGCATGATTGCTGATTTGGAATTTAGTTTGCGTGCCACGGCGGCGGCTACCGAGAAGGCCACCTTTGGGGTCAACGCGGCCTCGCGCGCCTCGCGCGCCGCCAAGCGTCTAGCCGCCGCGCAAGGCAAACTCAGCCAACCAATGCTGGACGAAATACTAGCTGTCTACCAGAGCATCGAATTAAAATTGAACAACAGCAACCAATTGATCGAAGCGGCCGATAGCATCGCCGCCTTAGGAATCCGCTTTGCCGCCACCGTCGACGGCAGTCAGTTGTCCGCCATCGAGCCTTACATTCCCAGCCAAGATCGCTGGAAATAGCCGCGCGCAAACGTCTGATACGATTCGACTCCCCGCGTAAACTGAGCCACTTGGAAATCTCAACGACTCAACTCATTGCGTGATTGTACGAACGCAGAAGTTCGCGCTCATTCCATCGCTTGTTACACACTCCCTTTGGTGGCTTTCGAGTCTGCAAAATTGCGTAGCGGAGCAGCTTTGCGATTCGGCTCGCAGAGCTTGGAATTCGTTGCCTACCCCCCAACTTCTTGCTTTAAAGCACCTGCTTTGCTAGAATTAGTCAATGAGGCGGCCAATTCTCTTTCAACTGTTCGGGTTAGCGGTTTCCCAGTTCGCCACGAGTGTTGAGCACCGGTGTGTTCACCACATTTTCTTTTCTTTGTTCTGTGGAGATGGAATCGTATGAAGATTCTCGGAAATTCGTCGACTCGTCGTGGATTCACCTTGGTAGAGTTGTTGGTGGTGATTGCGATCATCGGCGTTCTGGTCGGCTTACTTCTACCAGCCGTTCAAGCGGCGCGCGAGGCAGCCCGACGGATGTCCTGCAGCAACAACGTGAAGCAGTTGGTATTGGCCCTGCATACGTATCATGATGCCTTCAATTCGTTCCCATCGGGCGTTGTTTATGGAGCGGGCAAGCCGCGCTATTCGCTACCCTATCACCACACTTGGCTCGAGTCGATCTTGCCATACATCGAGCAACCCGCGTTGTATGGAGCGACCAATCGAAATTTGCCCGTGTGGGGGCAATTGATCGTAGAATCAAAGATTCCGTCTATTAAATGCCCATCTGACATCAGCTTCGACGCGCAAGCCGGCTCCCACGCGATTACTCCCACTAGCTACGCTGGCAGTGAAGGATTCGCCTGGTCTCCCACCACCGAGATAGGAAACTTCGCACCGTGGACCGACTTGGGGTTTACGAAGGTCGGTGATGCTTCGGGACTATTCACCGTAACCCGTTTCAACACCATGGCCTCGATGGCGGATGGCACGTCCAACTCGATGGTTGTCGGCGAGTGCGACTCGACGAACTACTACGGTGGACAGCGTTTGACCGGCGATAGTGGAGAACGCCGCAGTCTAGGGGAAGGGGTCTTTCGCTGTGCATTCGTCGGGGCAGCCTATGACGGTTGGCAGGGATTTGGAGCAAGCCCGCGCAACGCACTGCATCCAGATGGTTCTGCCATCGCAGCCGATGGATGGTTTCGCCGGTCACCCTACACGATTAGCCCCACCTACATCTCCGCTTTTGGGCCTTTCAGCGAATGGCCCGGTACTAGCAGCTTTCACAATGGTGGTGTGATGGCTGGATATGGCGACGGAAGCATTTCGTTCCTTACATCCTCGATCGACATGGCAACCTACATTAAGCTGAATGCGATTGCCGACCACAACACAATGGTCGACCCTCGCAATAACTAGCCGCTGGCTACCAAGTGCGATATTTGCCAGACTTAGACAAGGAGTTATCACTGTTGAAGGTTTCATTCTCAAGCGCTAAATCGCTGAGCGTTTCATTGTTGGGGATACTACTGGCCTTGTTGGTTATGCCAGTCAACAGTGGTTGCAACAGGCGGCCCGATCCGAAGGCCAACCCTAATTTTAATGAGAAGGCATTGACCGACCCTGGCAGCGCCCTAAAGGACACGCCGGATGCATCCTCCGGCAAGCCACCCAAGGGCAAGTAACACATCCGCGCTAGCTGTGCGCGTTTCTTCCGCCTCGAAGTGCATGTAGCCGCTGTGGCACTAGTGCTAACAGCTCTCAGTTCCATTTGCGAATCGCTTCATCTCGCATCGGAACTCACTACGTCGCAATTCGCCACGTAAGCAAGCATCTTTGATGCGATGAGCTTTTCGGCAGCGCGGTATGCTTGTCGAGGCGATCGATTGGTTAACCAGGATTATTGTTCGTAGCCTGCATCGTCAGCAAGAACATTTGATTTGAATCGATTCTTTGATGTATCCATAGTCTGGGTTTAACGCAGCGCATGAAGTGGTCTGGTCTAACTTTCACGACGGTCCCAGCCTGTCTAATTGCCCAAAACACGATTGTAGAAGACCTGCAATCCACCGTTGTATTGGCGATCCGAGCCGCCGCCCACGGGCGTTGTGTAACCAACGGTCAGCTGCGAACGTCGAGCGAATTCGAAGGTTGAACCAACGACCATGTTGGTCAAGCTGCTGGTGCCTCCGAAGTTGCCGACCTGAAATGGTCCTCCCGTGACCATGTCACCTGTCTGCAGTGCCAAGTTCTGGTGGATTTCGACAGTCGGTATCACGCCGGTCAGTCCCTGGGTTGCCTGGCTGCGGTATGCCCAGTATCCGATGCCTCCGTCAAAGTAGAGATTGCTGGAATCGGTCAGCTTGCCAGCTTGGGCAAGACCGTTGCCGGTCGAGTTGATCAGCACACGATTGCCGTTGGCTGCCACGTCGTATTGGACAAATCCCTGCGCGTACCAACGATCGGATGGGGTGTACAGCCCGCCAAGAAACGGCTGCAAACGTACCGAGTTGTTCTCAACCTTCAACAGCGATGTGCCATTCGCATAGTTCACGTTGATATCGCTGGCCGTCGGCAACAGAATTCCCAATCCGCCGCTAATAGCTAGTTGCTCCCGCTGGATCAGCAACGCCTTGGCATAGAGCGTCAAGTTGCCGAATCGGGTATCGCTACCGTTACTAAACGAGTCTCCGTCGAACGTGGATGACGTGGTTGTGTTGGTTGCGAAGGGAGCGCGTAATTCAAGCGATACGAGGCGATCGAAAAACGACCTTTCAAAGCCGGGCGTGTAGCGATTTAGTCCGACACCGTTACCGTAGCGGACATTGTCAAAGTAGCTGTAGCGAAAGAAGACTCGATCCTGCGGCAAGATGGTACCGCCCTCGGCGATCTTCGAACGGCCCACACCACCGCTGGACGCATCGGCCAGTCTCGTGTTGAAACGTACTACGTAATCGTAGAAGTAGAATGCATCGAGATCTTCACCGCCGTTGAGCGTATCACCTCCCGCTTGAAGCATAGCCCCCGAGCTCGCCGAATTGTAGACCGTGGTCCCTAGAATTCCATTGCGGAGTAGAAACTGCGAGTTCACGCCAGCCGTATAACTTCCCGGAGGAGCAGCCAACGCAATGATGTCATAGGGCAATGCGGTACTGGCCAGAAATGTCTGAATCTGGCTGATAGACTGAGCTGTGGTCAGCGTGGCGTCGGCATTGATTGTCCCGACGAGCGTTGCTCCTGGAATCGGCGAGCCACTTCGAAGTAGTGCTTGCAGTTGTTGAATCGATTGAACCGACGAACTCAGTATTCCCACGGGTCCCGGTTCTGTGATAGTGAGCAGCGAGCCACCACTGGGCAACACGGCAGGCGAATCTAGGTCGTCTGCGTACACGAATAGCCGATCGAGAGTCGAATCGGCACGAAACCCCAGCGGAGATCCCCCGTAGAAATCGCCGATCATGCCCGGTGTTCGGTAATGCCAATCTCTACGGGACTTTGCCTGTCTCTTGCGAACCTCAGCGCCAATACTGTCGCCGACAGTTGGTTTACTGGTCTCATCACGGTATTTGACACGCGTCGGGCCGTCCGCCCACGAGTACCGAGCGACCGTTGGGCACATAAAGAGTGCTACAAGCACGATGGTGGGCGCAAATCTGCGCATATTGCGATCTCCAAAGGGACTAAGCTACTCGGATGATCGGTCGATACTCTGGTCGGATTTTAACGACTACAACCACTTTAGGTTATGTCCGCATTGAGGCGGCCGCACAAACTGCCCAGCCTGCCAAATACACTGCGATCACACTATTTCAACTCAATGTGGCCCGACGCTCCGTCGTCGGTTCCCCCGTCGTCAGCATGTCCTAACGTTGCGGTTGACTCGCTGACGCTCCACTGGCACAACGGTCGTTTCAGTTGACGAAATGAGAGACTCTCATCGGGCCAGTTTCTATGGCCGCCCTGTCGGACGCATGGTTGATTCCAAGTTGCAGCGCCCGGTCGTCGCTGCAACCCAACTTTCGTCGCCAAACGGAGCGCCCCGTTTGAGGCTCCAGTCGAGCCGCCTCAGCTCCTGTCACTCAACGGCTGAGTCACCCAATTGACTCAATTCGGTCGCCGTGGAATTGGTCAAGGACTCAACATTGACTTCTCCGCAGCGCTGCAGTGCGCCCAGCGGTAAAGACTGCCGAATCGCCATTGGTCCAGTGCCTTGCACAGATCCGCAGTAAACGCGTTGCGTTCGACGTAGCGGCATAGAGACAAAAAATGTTCGTCGCTCTGCACCCAAAACGACTTGGAGCGACCCTGGTAAAGATGCCCCTCGCAGGTCGTACCGCAGTGAGCATTTTAGCGCTGCGTGTGCGTCAGTTCGAGCCACTGGCCGAATCGGCCCATCTCGCCATCGACCTCCGGGCTAACGACCAGGTGCAATGACTCGGGAGGAAGGAGTAAGCAAAAAGCTTCATTTTCACTCGTCACATTGACTTCTGTTGCTTGCAGGCAACTCTAAGCTGGTGCATAATTTGGGAATGACTCCATATCTCACTCCAGAACAGGCCAATGCCTTACATGCTGGCGGCGACGCGCCGATGCAGATTGTCGATCCGACAAACCAGCGAGTCTATTTCGTCGTTGAGGGCGGATTATTGGCGGAGCTAACGTACCGCGCTGACTTGCAGGCTATTCGGGACGGGGTCGCTGACATGCGGGCAGGTCGCTCGGTTCCGATTGAACAAGCGCGGCTTGAGGATCGCGCCGAGCTACTGCGACGTTTCGCTCAATGAAGTTTGAATTGGTCGTTACGTCGCGCGCCAGAGCCGACGTGCTACGAAACGCCGAATGGTGGGCAGAGAATCATTCTACCGATCAAGCGATCAGTTGGTTTGACGCGATCTATGAACAACTCGAAACGCTCCGAGACTTGCCAGAACGATTTCCAGTTGCACCCGAAAACGATTTAGTAGACGTTCAAATTCATGAAATGCCGCTTGGTGTCGGCAAACGACCGAGCTATCGAGCAATCTTCACCATCGCACTATCGGAAGTTCACGTGTTAGCCGTCCGCCGCGCCACCCAAGACCGATTGACACCTGCCGACTTGGAATAGCAGCCCCTTTCCGCTCCACTGGCACAACGGTCGTTTCAGTTGACGAAATGAAGGACTCTCTATCGGGCCAGTTTCTATGGCCGCCCTGTCGGACGCATGGTTGATTCCAAGTTGCAGCGCCCGGTCGTCGCTGCGACCCAACTTTCGTCGCCAAACGGAGCGCCCCGTTTGAGGCTCCAGTCGAGCCGCCTCAGCTCCTGTCACTCAACGGCTGAGTCACCCAATGGATTCAATTCGGTCGCCGTGAAATTGGCCAAGGACTCAACATTGACTTCTCCGCCGCGCTGCAGTGCGCCCAGCGGTAAAGACTGCCGAATCGCCATTGGTACAGTGCCTCGCACAGATCCGCAGTAAACGCGTTGCGTTCGACGTAGCGGCATAGAGACAAAAAATGTTCGTCGCTCTGCACCGAAAACGACTTGTAGCGACCCTGGTAAAGATGCCCCTCGGCGGTCGTACCGCAGTGAGCATTGTAGCGCTGCGTGTGCGTTAGCCCAAGCCATTGGCCGAATCAGCCCGTCTCGCCTTCAATCTCTGGGCTAATGACTAGGTGCCAATGATTCGACAGGATGCAGTAAGCGAAAATCTTCAATTTCACTCGCTCAAGGGCTTCGACAAGAATATGCTCGAACGCCTCAAAGTCTGCTTCCTTAATAAAGACGGTAGCCCGACGATAGACCCGATTGAGCATATGGTAAACCGATGCTGCCTCGTCCGCTCGCTTCGTCCTGGCCATTGACCGCCTCCCGGGTCACCAGCCTTCCACCATTTCGTTACCTAATCAACGCAAACAGTACCCGCCCCCCATTCTTCAACACTACTATTCAGCCCAACCTGCCACCTTTTCTGTATCCACTTTGCATCTCACAAATGCTGGCATCCAAATCAATCGCCGGTTCCATAAGCTGTCGTTATTCGCATTGAAGACCTCGGGGCGACGGTTCCTGTTTATAATGATGCTGTTTCGCGTATCGTGAGTTGAAGTTAACGTATCAGCAGTCTAAAGCAGACCGGAGAAACGTTCCCTTCCCACGCAACCCATCACACGACTCGTTTACAACTGCTGAAACTGATCCATCCGATTCATCAGCGATTTTGGCACCAGCTACAAACCGGACCGACCTTGCATGAGCTTCGATCAAATCGACTATCGACACTACTTGGACCAGAACAAGCTGAAGGAGAGCGATCGGTTTCAGCCGGTGTTCGAGGCGGTGGAAAATGCTTTCAATGCGATCGAGGAACGTCTCCGCCTGGAGACTGGCTCACCTGATGGGCTGGTGACCATCACGGTCAATCGCAGAGCGGAACAACGAACCATCGGTGACCCAAAGTCTCGGGGGCAGTTCACGCCGCCTGAGATTGCTGGCTTCACCATTGTTGACAATGGAATCGGCTTTCGCGACGAGAATTGGGCCGCCTTCAAAACGGTGTACACCTCTCACAAGAAGCTTCAGGGCGGAAAAGGTGTGGGACGCTTAAGCTACCTGCAGGCATTTACGGAAGCCGAAGTGACGAGTACTTATCCAGGGACGGAGGGCTGTCGACGGCGGCGGTTCACGATTCAGCGTACCGCGTCAGGGGTTTCAGACGACCAAATCGAAGAGCTGGAAAGGGCAGCGTGCGAAACGACGGTCGTACTGCGAAAATTTGAGCCAAGGTACTCCAAGAAAGCCCCCAAGGCGCTAGATGCGATTGCTCGGTCCTTTGTGGTTCACTTCTTTCAACGGTTCTCGGTCAGTGCAGGCATTCAGTGTCGCATCGTGGACGATTGGGACGATGCCAAAATCGATTTGAACCAGTTTTGCCATACCGAATTCATGCTCAAGAAACTGGATGAATCGATTGCGATTGGCACCTATCCATTGATGATCACGCACACGAAGTGCAAAACGCGGGTTGCCGACAAGCACCAGATCATGCTCTGTGCGAACGGCAGAGTTGTCAGGACCGTCGATTTACCTAAAGACGCCTTGCCAACCAAAAAGAAGCTCGACAGCGGTGATGGCGGCTACTTCTACGTTGCGTTCGTCAATGGTCCGATATTGGATGAACATGCGAATCAAGATCGATTGGGGTTCGCATTGGAAGAAACCACGGGCGACACCGTCTTTGAGGACGATTTGCCATCGATTCAACAAATCGCCGAGGCCGTGGGCGCTGCTGGTCGCAAATTCTTGGCGGCCGACATTGATCCACTAGAAGAGGAGCATCGCCAACGGGTCATCAAGTACTGCACCGACAACATCGCTTACCGTCCGTTGATCAAGAATCGAATGGACCAGTTGATGACCATTTCTTTTGGGCTCTCTGAGCGAGAGTTTGAGAAAGAAGTTTGGGGCATTTATCACCAGTGGAAAGGCGAAGTTCGGCGGCGGTTTGGGGAAATGGCCAAAACGGTTCGCGAGAATACCGATGAATTGCGGCAGTATCGTGACGGATATCGTGAAATCTTGCGAGATGTGAGCCAAGTCGCCTTCCATGAGCTTGCCGAATACGTTACCGATCGAAAAGCGGTGATCGACTTTCTACAAAGTCGTCTTGCTCGCGGAAGTGATGGTAAGTTCAAAGACGAAGACGCGATCCACGACATCTTCTTCCCTCGAAAAGCGACCAGCAATGACATTGCTTGGGATGAGTCCAATCTGTGGTTGATTGACGAACGGCTTGCGTTTCAGGATTTTGTTGCTTCAGACATTCCACTCAAAGACATCGGACTCGATGGTTCGGTAGCCCTGACGCGGCCCGACATCGCGGCGCTTTACGACAAGCTGTTCGATACAACGTTTGCCTTCTCGGACGACGCGTTGCCGTTCACATCGCTCACGTTAGTGGAATTCAAAAAGCCGGAGCGGTCGAGTTACAACGAGAAAGAGAATCCGGTAGCTCAAGCGATCCGGTACATCCGCGAAATCCGGGAGAAGAAAGCGTTTACTCGCGATAACCGCGTTTTCCGTCTCCAGCCAAACTCGCCAATACACGTGCATGTCATCTGTCACATTGTCGATAACCTGCTCGACGAACTTCAAGGCTACAACTATTGCCAATCCACCGATGGCGAAGGAATCTGGCTTTACATGGATAAGCTCAACGCCATCGTCGAGATCATCAGCTTCGAGAAATTGATCGCCGATGCAAAGAAACGCAACGAGGTGTTTTTTCAGAAACTCGGCGTGGATGGCATGGTGGGGGACGAAGTACAACAGCATGATGAAGATGCTGCATGAACACACGTCGACATGCTGCATGTCTTGGACTCCTCAGGGACACGACTTTGTTCCCGCCGTGGAACTCCAAGGCAGAAGGTGTGGCATCCCTGTGGCTTCAGCTGTCACCCAGTGACTATTCATACAACATCATTATCTATACAGCGGCACGACCGAGTCGTTCCAGGATTTTCAACAATTCGCCCAGTACCCATAAAATAGAACAAGATCTCTAGTGTAAAAGTTCGGCGGAAAATGCAATCACAATTCGGCCGGCAACAATTCAGGCAACTGCGACGATACATTGGCCGGTAAACCAACCAAAACCGAAAATAGGGACTGACTCGAATGGCACGAGGTTAAGGGCGAGTGCGCGATAAGCTGTGCATGCATTCAGATTGAAGATTGAAGATTGAAGTTGTAGCTTTGTTAGCAGCAGTGGGGAGAGCAAATTAAGTGTCGATTACTTGGATGCCAATTCGGGTCTGACCCAGTGAAACTCCCACGAAATCACCAGCCACCTGTGACGTTAAGCGGCCCGCTTGGTGGTAAAGCACCAATGCATAGCTGCAGAAAGTCAGCGTTGGGATGGGCTGCGGCACCTAACGACGCCCCCACTCGATTATTGTGAAGATCAATAGCATAGTCGCCTCTCTTGCGATTGCTTAGTTCGTAAAGGTACCCAAAATGAATTGCTAACTCCGGGCCAATTATGCTTGCCGAGCGGGCCATCCAACTACAGTGTCTTAACGCGTTAACCTCACCGACTGAATTGCTAAGTGTAAAGGTCTCGAGAGCTGCAGGCACATGACTAAAAAACACCACGGCAGCTGCAGCAGAGTAAGAAAGAGCCGCAGCCACTCGCAACGATTGCAGCGAGACAAAAGATGCCTCTCCCATTGTTATGAGTCCTGTTGGGTCAGTGAAGTTTATAGCCGAATTTTTTAAAAACCGATAAGTATTGGCATCGTTACCATTGAAACCAATGGGGTCGCGATTCAAAAACCTACCAGCAGTTGGCGAATAGTACCTCGCACGAAAATTGTATAGCTGCGACTCGATGTCAAACTCGCGCGATTGAAACTGAAAGCGATCGCTTAAATCAGTGTTCGTTTGATTAGTGATGTTCCCAAAAACGTCATATGTAGTGTGATTAATCAGCAACCCAGTTCGTTCGGTAAGGCCATGAACAGTACCAACGGCGTCGGTGAGATACCAAGCTGTTCCTGAATTAGGACGATGCCTTCCAAAAACTTGGTCAATCCGATTTCCGAAGAAATGTCGAGCGACAGCGTCGCTTTGCCCGTTAAAATCTGCCCAAGAACTGTGGTCGTTATAGATGTAGATCTTTCTTACTTCTACATCAGGTCCTGCGCCATCGGCATCGACATTCTTCACAATTCGGCGTCCAAATGCGTCGTCTTTGTACTCAGACCTGATCACGAGAATTCCGCCATCGCGAGGCTCACGACTCCATTGAGCAGTTCGAACCAAACGGTTACGGTGATCAAATTCGTAGGTCGTTACTTCACCATCCGCGCCATCTTCTTTCACTTCAATCTTCTTGATGAGATTGCCTTCACCATCATATTCATAACGGAAGCTATCGCCACGTGTTAACTGGTTGGCTGGGCCGGTTTCGTAATCACCTCCAATTCGATTTCCATTCAGATCGTATTGGAAAATCTCAGCCTCTTTCGCGCTGGATAAAGCCTGTACGAGTTGCCCAGTCAAATCATATTTATACACGATTTCTTGCGCGTACTGTGGATCTTGATGGGTGCGGGTTTCGTTGGTCACCAAACCGCTGAAGTCGTAGTCATAATCATAGCCAGCGATAACTTCGTCAACTGCGTTGACGTGATTTAAGAGATTCGAGCGGCCAGCAAGGTCGTAGGATCGCAGTGTGCGACCGACGAGATTAGTACCGGTGAGATCGCTGTAGCGGTGGACTTCTTTCTCGCGGCCAGTGGCGGTGTACAAGAAGTCGACGCGGGCGTTGTCGACGTCGCGGGTTTCGCCGGTCGGAATGTCGGCGTCGAACCAGCTGCGGATGGCGAGTCGGTTGCGGGAATCGTACTCGGAGGCGACGGTGACGCCGGCATCGTCGCTGGTGGAGATGACGTTGCCTTGGGCGTCGTAGCCGTAGCTGAGTATGACGCGGGGAACGTCGCGGTCGTTGAGTGGGTTGTTGTCGACGCTGGTCAGTCGGTTGAGCACGTCGTAAGTGTGCAAATAGCGACTGTTGGAGTCGGCAGCGGTCAGCATATTGCCGAGCGCGTCGTAGGTGAAGTTGATTGTCTCGACCAATGCTCCTGGTGAGGTGGAGTGATCCACGGGGTTGTACCATCGCTCTTCGAGCAACCGACCGGCGTGATCGTACGAAAACTCGCGGCGGCGATTGTTGCGGTCGATCATCTTGCTTTGATTGCCTTCGGCATCGTAAGCAAACGAACGCACATGAGCTGCACCTTGGTTGGTTGTCAGCGATGCGGTACTGGGCTCCTCGTTCTCTTCGACTACAGCAGCCAGCATGGCGTCGATGTCAAGCGTCGAGTTGTCTGCGACAAAGTCGACCCAATAAAACGGATCGCGTTCCTCTGCGACTCGGTTGAGTTCGTCATAAGTCCACGTGGTAATATTGCCGACCGGGTCTTGCAGCAAGACGCGATTGCCCTGAGCATCGTAACGGAACTGAACAATACCTCCCATGGCATCGATCTGCGTAATGAGATTGTCACGCTCGTCGTACTTGTACTCGGTGATGCGGCTCTTCCGCTGAGCCACTGGCGTGGCGGGTGATTCGAGCAGTGTCCCGTTTGCTGCCAGCGATTCGGGGCTGACGATGATTTCCCATTCGAGCAGATGCCCGTCGTAGAATTTTCGAACGTCGGTGATCGGGTGCTTGGGATCGTTACCGCTACCCATGACTTCACGGGTAACTCGTCCAGTCGAATCGTAGAAGGTCTGCTTGTTTTCGACGAGCGTCCCGTCGGTTTCAAAGGTTTGCTGCCGAGTGATCTGACCAAAGCGGTTGTATTCGAACGTTTCGTACGTGTTGTCGGCGTAGGTAACTCGCGAAGGTGAACCGCAGGGGCAACCATCGCTGTAGTCAAAGCGCGTGATGTTGCCGTTGAAATCGGTGAAGCTGGAGCGCTGGCCTTGGGCGTCATAGGTGAAGTGACTGGAGTTGCCCAGTGCGTTGATAATCTGCGTCAAGTTGCCTTGATCGTCGTAAACAAACCGCGTCGTCGCGCCAGCCGCGTTGGTGATGCTGGCAACGTCGTCTTGCGAATTGTAGGTAAAGCGCGTCACCACGGGTTGATCCAGGGGATTGTCACGTTGTCCTCGTTCTACCAGTTCAGCCAGGTTGCCGCGAGGGTCGTACGATCGATCGGTGACCATCCCGCGGCGATCGATGATTCGCGTTTCCATATCGGGATGATTGGGATCACCGTATTCACGATAGGTGACGTTACCCTGCGGATCGGTCTCTTCGAGCACGTTGCCGCGATCGTCGTACAGCAATTGCGTTTCGTTGCCGTTGCCGTCGCGGACGATGGCCGTTCGCTGGGCCACATCGGACGATTGAGAGTTGACAATGTTGCCCGCGGCATCCACGACGTGTAGGAAGCGACCATCGTCGTCGTAGACCGCTTTGAGCACGCGGCGACCGAGGGGATCGTAGGCTTCATCCAAGTAGTGCGCAGGGTCGTTTAGGTAACGATACTCGGTGGACAGCGACTCCTGATTCGTAAAGCGGATTAGATTGCCGCGCGCATCGTAGGCGTAGCGCAGGCGCTGGCCATCGGGGTCGATGATTTCGCTGATCCGCCCGCGGTGGTCGCGGATGTACTGGATCGAAACGCCAGAGGAATGCTGGATGCCATCGCGGGTTACCGTCAGCATATTGCCGTTGCGGTCGACCGCTTTTTGCAAGCCATCAAACTGGTCGTAGGTGTAGCGGACTCCGGCGCGATTGGTCAGATGGTAAGTGCGGAAATTGGTGAGGTCGGGGTTCAGTGCATTGCCGACGTTGAAGAAAGCACCTCCGATACCGCCACGGAATACTTGCCCGTCGACTTCCAACTCGTCATACACACCGGGATCGGGACGGAAAATGGGTTTGAGCGTGGCACCAGCCAAGGCGTTGCCGCTGACGAACTCTTCGTCGTAAGTAAAACCAACTCGGCGACCTTCGGCATTGGTCAGGAATACTTTCGTACTGCCAGGAATGAAGGGCTGTCCCGCAGGAACGGTTTCGAAAATTTGCGGATCGCCCAGCGATAGGGTCCAGCCGTGTCCAAAGTCGGTTTCAAACGGAGTCTGCAGCGTGTCGTAAACTCGATTGATGTTGATCGGAATGCCGACTAGCGGTACCGAAAGGTCGGTAAACTCGAGGCGGAAATTGCCGATCTTGGCGTTGCCTTCGATGCTAACGCGGATCCCCTCGACCCATCCTTGACCGTTGGTGTTGAAGGCTGTTAAGCGGATAATGTAACCGCCGTTGAGCAGCATCGTTGGATCAAACTGTGCCAACACAGCGGCTTCGACGGGGTTGGTTCCGCGACCAATTTCTCGGAAAGCCGGATTGAAGGACTGGAATTGATCAACATCCACCAGCGATGTCGGGGCAAATTCGACTGACCAGTACTCCAACTGCTGGCCCGCTGGGACGCTGACCGTTCCAACAATGTCGGTCAAGTAGGTCAACGTGGCGTCCATCACGGGACTGATGATGGAAACGCTGGGGACGCGTGTGTCATTGGGGTCCAATACCCGTATCGTGAGCGAGGCTCGACCTTCGTTGCCAGCCCGGTCGGTGGCTACGGCTTGAGCTTCGATCAAGCCGGTTTGCGGCATGGGCATTCTCACACGACCGTCCGACCCCAACGCGATCGCCCGGCCATCAACGAACAATCGCAACTGCGATACGCCCACATTGTCGGTGGCCTGTACAAAGTACGTGACTTCGTCGCCGACGTTGACCAGGTTGGTGCTCGAAACTAGCGTCACGCGGGGAGCTTCGGTGTCCGGCGTGAGGGTAACACTGAACGACTGTTGATCGCTCGCGCCACGATTGTCCGTAGCGGCCACGGTGACGTCGAACTGACCGGATAAGTCCACGGCTGGTGTCCACAGCACGGCACCGGTGCGGGGATCGATCGTCATGCCGTCTGGACCTAACACCAGGCGATAGCTAAGCGGATCGTTGTCTGGGTCGGTTGCTCGTACCGTGTAGCGGTAGATCGCTTCGGGAGTCGCCGTCAAACGGGGTTGCGAGACGATCTGTGGCGGTTGGTTGGCGCGAACCGACAGGAGGTAGCTCTGCAATGCGATCGCGCCACGTTCGTCGGTAGCTTGGACCGTGATCAGGTAATCATCTACTTGGTTCAGTGTCGGTGTCCAGGAGATGCGGCCGGTGGCAGGATCGATCTCCATGCCGGGCGCGTCGCTCTGTAGGCTGTACGTCAGCAGCTCGCCATCGGGATCGAGGGCAACCAGGTCGTAACGATACAGCTCTTGTGCGACTGCGGTAAAGACGGGCGTACTGGTGATCAGCGGCGCACGGTTGGCGAATGTTGGGCCATCGGGATCATTGGGGTCGACCAGATCGGTCCCCAGGGCAACCACAACTTGGTAGCTTTGCCGCCCCACGGCCCCGGACGGATCGCGAGCCACAATCGTGACGTCGTACGTATCGATCTGCTGAGCGGTAGGACGCCAGCGAATCACACCGGTCTGGGCGTCGATGGTCATGCCTGCCGGAGCTTCCTCCAGTTCGAATCGCAGTGTATCCCCATCGGGATCGATCGCGCGAACCGGATAGAGATAGCCGCCATCGACCAGTGCTCGTGTGGGTGGCACCGATAAGATGGCTGGATTGCGGTTAAAACAGTTGACTTCGATTTCGAAGCGTTGCGTAGCGGTCAAATTGAACGCATCTCGGACTTCGATGATGACCGAGTGCCTGCCGATTTGGTCAGGGCGTGGCGTCCAGCGGAGAGCGCCTGTACTTGCGTCGAGCGACATGCCCAGCGGGGCTTGAGCTAGTTGCCACCGTAGCGGATCGCCGTCCGGATCGAATCCAACCAAGTCGTACGCATAGGGTTGGTCGACCACGGCACCCAATCGTGGTTGGCTGATGATGGTTGGCAAGCCATTGGACAGTTCGGCCGTCAAGCGGAGCGTGAACGTTTGATCGGTCGCGCGTCCCAGTGCATCGGTCGCTCGTAGGCGCACTTCGGCGGCGGTCCCCGCCAAGGCGGCACTGGTCTCCCACGTCACCCGTCGTCCGGCCTCCAGTACCATTCCAGTTGGAGCATCGACAAGCTGCAGATTGACGTTGTCACCATCTGGATCGAACACTTCCACCGGATAGATAAACTTCCGACCGGCTTGCAGGTTGGTTCGCGGTTGCGAGGTGAATATCGGTGCTCGGTTGGGTGCGTTGGGGTCGACCGAAATCGTGAATGTTTGTTCCGAGAAATCACCGTGGGTATCGCTGACGCGGAGGACCACTGGATGGGTGCCAGTGTCTGCCGCAGTCGTCGTCCACTTGAATAGATCCTCCGTCGGATCAAAGACCAAGCCTTGCGGGCCAGACACGACCGAGAAACTTACGGCATCCTGTTCCGCGTCTTGAGCCAGTGCCGCATAGCGCCAAGTCCGCTCGATTCCGGCGATCGCGGGTGGTGTGGAGGTAAACACCGGAGCCGTATTGGGCGCGTTGACGGTAATGGTAAAGGACTGAATGTCTATCCTCCCTTGTCGATCGCTTATGCGCACGATAGCGTTGTGTCTGCCGATTTGCTCCTGGCTTGGTCGGAAGCCAATGGCGCCGATACTTGGGTGAATCGTTGCACCCGCAGGAGCGCTGAGCAACTCAAAACGCAGTTGCTCGCCACTAAAAACTCCGATGTCCGGTCGAACTACATAGTTCTCGAATATTTCTAAGGTAACATCCGGGTAAGCTACTACCGTGTCCGAATCTGGATTCGCGGTTTGCTCTCCCGTTTCAATGACCCCAAAATCGACGCGGTAGACTGATTCCGCGGGCGAAACACTAATCTCACGAAAGCCTGAACTTGGTACCGTTGAACTCCATTCGTCTTCGTGAAGTATCGTTACCCTGTGTTCGCCGGGTGCAATTTCAGGAAAACGAAACTGACCGCTTGGGTCAGTGACAGCAACTGGCTCGCCTGGGTCAAGCGTGCCATTTCGGCTACTATCGATAAATAGGGTCCAGCCTGCCAAGCCAGGTTCAACTTCGCTAGGTGTCGGCAGAAAACTCACAAATCTCGGGCTCGCGAGTTCTGGCGAAGTAATTCTTCGTACTAACCCTCCGGTCAAATTGAAAACCAGCACTTCGTTAGTCGCCCGACTGGTAACGTATAAGTGGCCGTCGGGTCCAAATTCGAGATCACCCGGAAAGTCCAGGCCCTCTGTACCTGGCGCAAGAAATACATCAACCTCCGTACCAGTGTTCGGGTCGTATCGCTTAACCCAATTTTCCGCGAGTCCACTCACATAGATAAGGCCGTCGGGTCCAAAGGTCATCCAATTTCCAAAGCTAGATGGCTGTAGAGAAATCGAAGACTTGAACTGGCCGGTCTCACCATCAAATCTGTGAATCGTACGACTTAGACTTCCAAGGACGTAGACATCCCCTTCCGGTCCGATGGCAATGTCTCTCGGGGTTCGAATGCTAGGGTGGCTCGCAAACAGGCCTAGGTGCTCTCCTGTATCGGAATCAAAGCGGTGTACCTCGTTACTAACCTCGTCTCCAACTAAAACTGAACCATCGCTCGCGATGGCAATTCCAGTGGGTGCCTGAAGGGGGAAGCCCGAATACAATATTTCCGATTGATTGGTGCCTGGAAATATGCGGACGAGATTTTTGCTGTCAAAATCCACACCGAAGATTGTGCCATCATCTCGGACATAAAACCGATTAAAAGGGTTCTCAGGAGGTTCTGTGAAGAATGGTGCTCTTACCACTCCTGCCTGAATATCAACACTTAGAAAAGTAAATCTCGCTGCGGTATTAACCAGCATTGTTTGGGGCTGCTGCCATATTCCATCTCGATTCTGATCCAAAAAAATCTGGCCAACGATCTCACCCGCTTGCGATATAGGAAGCGAAAAGGCTTGTCTTGCCACGCCTCCACGTCCGTCGCTGGCTTGAATGGATATACCAACAACAGCAGCGGGCGTTATAGTTACTTTCCAATTATCAGCTGCAGTAACTCCGGAGAAACTTGCGCTGCCGATCCCAGCATTGATACTGCGATAGAAGCCAAAAGTGATCGGTTTAGCTGTCGCGGATAAATCTGGCTGGCGATTCCGATTCGTTGTTGCAGTTTCACCATCAAAGTAAGTGAAATCGGAAGCAATCAAGTTATCTAGGCCACGCGATTGCCATTCGCCCGAGGTACCCGCGTTTTGCTCTGGCCCGAGAAAAATCGCGTCATCTTGGAAAAGAACAAGTCCAAAGTCTTGAGCACGTCCGGATACCCAGCGAATGTCTTCGCTGTACTCTATCGAGTGTATGGCTCCATTTTGTTCGAGATCCAATATAAAATCGTTAAACCGGTGGATACTGTAAACAACATTGCCTTCTTGCTGAGAGGCCGCAGGAACCGAAGTTGTTACGAGAATATGACTTCCTGGATTCCCGCCTGACTTCAATTGCTGTTGTGTAGCGGAGCCTTGAATTCCGGAAAAGTAGGTAGCATGCGACCAGTTGGCCAAATCGTAGTCGCCGTCCTCGATAACCAATTGATTAGCGGTTAGAAAGTTGCTCGGCACTTCCCAAGTTAACTTTCCCGTATCTTCGTCAATTTCCAGTCCCTCCGGGCCATCGACCAATTGATATTGCACGTCGTCTTCATCTGGGTCGATCGCAATCGCATCGTAGACAAATGGTACGATCGTTTGGTCTTTGCGAACTGCTAAACCTACTGGAGGCTGTGAAACAAAGATTGGAGGGTTATTACTTGGATCTGGATGAACACAAACCACAAACTCCTGCTCGGCCACGCCACCTCGGCCGTCCGATACAAGCACCGCTACCAGATGCTCGCCGGTCTGGCTTGCTGTTGGTGACCAAGCGATGTGACCGCTGTGATCATCAATGTACATTCCATCTGGTGCAAGACTTAATTGATATGCGAGCGTATCGTCATCTGGATCTATAGCAACTAGGTTGTACTGATAGCCCGTCGCATACCAAAGCGGCCCCAATTTAACGTTGTCGATTCCAGAGCTCGAACTTCCATACAGGATGGCAGTGTGAATGCCCGCCGCGCGAATGCTTACCTCTGGACTGTCAAAATCCACTTGACTAGCTTCACCGATTAGCTCACCGTTAATGTCAAATGCTTCTATGCGAACAATTTGGTTGTCACCTACTGAATCAGTGCGGTAGGAGACAAAATCGGTCACTGCTGGAATCGATCCGTCGGACGGATCTGTAAAACGGAGTTGAATCGGAATGCCGTAGTTAAGCGCATTTGCCGAGGTAACACCACCTATGCCGTTAGGTGCTGTGATTGAATGTCCAACCGCGTAGGTGTCGAGATTGACAATCGCGACATAAGGTACAGAGCCAACTGAACTAAAGGTTACCCCGTGTGAGCTGCGGTATTGCGTCGACAAGCGCGCGAACTCTTCAACCCCAGTTCCTGGACCGTAGTTGATTCCCTCAAATTCGTCGAATTTCAGGATTTGTTCTGTAGTTCCTGATATTCGAGTTGGCAGGAACGCCTGCGTCACCGGCGCGCTTGTAATCACTGGCGGGCGATTCGGCGGGGCAGCGATGACGCTGAGGGTGTAGCGTTGCTCGGCGGAGCCGCCGCGGCCGTCGGTGGTGCGGACGGTGATGTTATGCTGACCAATGCTGTCGTTAGTTGTGGTCCAGGAGATGGCTCCCGTGCTTTCGTCGATCGTCATGCCTGGAGGGGCGACTAGCAACGAGTAAGCCAGTGGATCATCGTCAGGGTCGATAGCATCGGCGTCGTAGGTGTAGGTGCGACCGGCGAGCGCTTCGATGCGGGGCGCTGAGGTGAAGTAGGGAGCCTCGTTGAGCTTGCCGAGGAACACCAACTCGTAATCGAACTGGACGCGATTCGGATTGTGGAACAGCACCGTCGGAGACTCAGTCAACTGCCCCGGCTGCAAACGCCCACCCGCCACGAAATTGCTGTAGTCATAATACGGTGTCCCATCCGGCATGAAGCCATCAAAGCCAACCAGCCGTACACTCGGATCACTGACGTTCTTCACGCCCACTAACAAAGGCACGTCCGAAACAAACTGTCCATCGTTGCGAGTCGCTAAATCCACGTGCAAGAGCTTGGCTTGCTCGTTGAATGATGTCCGGAAGTACCGCCCACTGAAACTGCCTGTGATGTCGGAGTAGCGAGAGAAGTCCAGGTCACTGGGCTCCCGTTGGGTTCCCAAAATCTGTAAAGCCACACTTGCTTGTTGGCCAGCAGCATCTGTCGCAACGAAAATAAAGTCATTGATGCCAGGTTGAATGGTGACCGGCTCAAAAAACTGTCCTGTCGCATCCAGTGACATAACCGGTAAACCATTGGCGGTCACATTGGTGATCGCATTTCGCTCGTTGGCCGCAATGAATCCATCCACAATCGCGAAGCCAGAAAGCAAGACTGTGCTACCGGAGTCAATGCGATTCGTAGGAGACGAAACGCTTAGTTGTGGCGGACCAAACTGTGTGCCTGTTGGTTGCAGGTTGCGCCGGTAGTTGTTGTAAACCTGCCAACTATTTACTTCCTGCCGCGGGATTGATCCATCATCGTTAATGTTGGTGATATGGTAGGTGTGCTGATTCCAGATCTTGCGAGTCGACACCCAACTGTCGTTTCCTAAAACGAAAATTCCTGTGCGGTTTCCAAAAAGAAAGTTGTTGGCGACTACTACGATCTCCGTCTTGCCATCGCCATCGACGTCCACTATCAGTGGATACTCGTAAGTTGTTCCTGACCCGCGGTCAAATTGATAGAGCGCGACTCCGGTTTCGCCATCATAGATTCGTAATGCAAGTTCATCGGCATAGACCACTTCGGCGCGGCCGTCTCCGTCGAAATCGAATACTGAGGAGCCTGTAACGTTTGATGTTCCATCCTGTGTTGGAACGGCAAACTTAATATCGCCATTTGTCTCAAACACAGCGTATCTACTAGCTCCTGCGACTCCAATTTCAGGAAGTCCATCGCCGTCAAAATCAGCTACAGTCGGAGCCCCACCATACCCGCCTTCAGGTATAGGGCGTGGGCCCCATTCGATACTTCCGTCATGTTCCAACAAGTAGACCGAGCCGCGAGAAACTATCACTATCTCTGGATAGGTGTCATCGTCAAAATTACCCAAGGCCGGGAATCCGTCCGGCACATCCGCGCGCCAGAACAACGATCCGTCCGATCTGTAGGCAGTGTTTCCCGCGATTATCTCGGGAACGCCATCAAGATCGAGGTCTGCCACGATCGATAGTGGCCCTACTCCATTATTGCCTTTGCCTCCCCCCCCCTCCCACCGAATTGCGCCATCACTATTTAAGACAGTTGCACCAACGATTATTTCTGCGATTCCGTCTCCATCAAGATCTGCGATAGAAGCGCTTCCCCAGCCTATCCCTCCTCCTCGAATGGGTTCGCTAATCCACTTAAATGTGGAGTCATGTCCAAAAGCCACCACCCGATTATCAACAGTATGGGCAATTACTTCGATAAAACCATTAGCATCAATGTCACCAATTGCGATCCCGCCATACGCTTCAATAAAGCTTACCGGTGAAACGACGGACCAAAGTTCGGCACCGTCTTTTCCAGAGATTGCTCGCAGTACCCCAGCCTGCAAACTGCTTCCGCCACTATTCCCGACCCTCGAGAAGGTCGAAAAAACGACGTCGGGCACGCCATCTTGATTTAAGTCCCCAACGGCCGGCGTCATCACAACTTGATCAGATTCTGGACGAAACGTGAACGTACTGCGTGACCATTTCAAATCGGCAGTAAATGTGTCTCCAATCGTGGTATTGCCGCCACCTCCGATGAGATCATCTGAACTCGAAGAAACATTGTAAGGTTGAACAAGCGGAAAAACTGCCGAAGGTTGGTTGGACGAGATTGACTGAAAACTCCTCTCCATGTCTGCTGACCGTGTGAGACTAGCAGCTAGAGAGATGAGTGTGGAATCTTCAAAGCGAAAATCGCTGATTGTGACATTGGTAGCTTCGTCTCCATCATCGTTCGCTAGCCGGAAGATGATCTTGGCTTCGGTGCCCACTGGAATCCCATTGAGCCCTACCGTGATGGTATTGCCATCAACTTGTATGCCCTGACCTGAGGCAGCTTGCATTCCTTCGGTCACGTTGAAAAATGCATCGCGGCCAGGAGCAAAGGGGGCGACTAGTGCATTGCCGTCGCGGTCGACGAGCGCTACTTCAAAAGCATCATTGACGAACTCGGGGTCGCTGGTATCGAAGGTCAGGCTGTCATAAGTGAACTGAAGCGCGGTGGGTGTCTCGGGAATCGTAAACGATCGTTCCAGCCCCACCACAAACGAATCCCCTTCGGTAAGGGTGACGGTGCAGCCGCTGGCGATGACGGTTCCGCGACCGGTTGTCGATCCGCCACTTTCAATAATCGTCCAACCACTGAGCTGGTCGTCGAACGAACAGTCGTCGACCAGCGGCGTGACGGTGACAGTGAAGCTCCGCGTGGCAAAAAGCCGCGGAGTACCATCGTCGGTCACGCGGACCGTGACGGGGAACTCGGTTCGCGCGGTGACTTCAGGAGCCGTCCATTCGAAACGCCCGGTACTGGCATCGATCATTGCTCCAACTGGCGCGCCAGCGTCCAAGCTAAATGTCAAGCGATTAGCGGGCATGTCGGGATCGGTAGCAACCGCAAAGCGGCTCATCGTGTCGCCAGGCTGCAACGAGTGATCCAACAATGGCTGAAGTACTGGCGGGCGATTGACTTCAAGTACAGTCACAAAGAACGGCTCGGTATCGAACAAGCCGTAGCGATCGGTTGCACGAATGATAACTTCGAAGTTACCGGGACCTTGGGCTTCCGTGGGAGTCCAGCGGAATAGACCTGTGTTGGGATCGATGGTGGCTCCAGCGGGCGCGACGTCAAACGAGTAGAGCAAACCATCGCTGGGCAAATCGGCATCCATGGTTATCGCTTGAATCGTCAGCAACGTCTGCTCGATGACCGTCTGATTCGGTATGGCAGTAATCACCGGCTCGGCGTGACTATTCACTGGCTGGCCTATGTGTACATCAACGATCGCATCGTCATAACCTCGGTCTCCAACGGTGGGCCAACCTGGGACGACCGAGGGTTGTTCCTCCCAGCCGATGCGCATTTGGCCAGTGCCACTCTCGCGAGCTCGGAGGTGAGCGGCAGCGTCGCCGTTGGCTGAGGCGGGCTGCAGCACATAGACGCTAACCTGCTTTCCAGCCGGAAAGACGGCGGAGCTTGCCGTGCGGAAACTCGAAACCTTGGAGTAGAGAACTTGCCGCTGGCTGGATTGAAAAACGGCCGCAGCATAGTCGGGCGAACTTGGTAGTACGCCATTGACGGCACCATCGGGTCCGTCCACTACGAACAGTCCCATCTCATTGAACTCTTCGCGTCCAATGTTCAACGTTGTATCGACCGTTACAATTTGACCGCTCGACCCCGGCAGCGTAGTAAAGGGAACACTAATAAATCCTGCCGGACCAATTTCAGCTTCTCCCTCAACTCGGGCGAAAACAGAACCGTTGGCCCGCGACCTCAGGTTCAGTTCATTGATCACCTGCAAGACATCCATCGGCGTTGATAGCTGGTCGCCGTTGACGTCGTAGTAGTAATCCAAACGATTGGTGCGAGTTGGCAAAACACCGGTACTGCGAGAATTCAGGCGATTGATGATCAGCAAAGCGTCCATCGGCGTGATCAAGAGATCATTGTTTACGTCCAAAGGCCGTGAAGGATTGCTCCAATCGGAGTTCAGCATCATCCGTGGCTCTAAGGTCTCAAACAGTCGCGAGCGCGTACG
This sequence comes from Pirellulaceae bacterium, assembly GCA_020852965.1. Classification (GTDB taxonomy): domain Bacteria; phylum Planctomycetota; class Planctomycetia; order Pirellulales; family Pirellulaceae; genus Aureliella. The sequence goes on from JADYZV010000009.1 coordinate 152,531, forward strand.
AGATCGGCGGGTGGTCTTTGGCGACTTGTTGCGAAGCATGCGGCGGAACGTGGTCATGTAAGTCTGCATCCCGAAGATAGCCAGGTAGAATTAACCCATTTTCATGAACCGCGATGGGTCGGTTGAAGCTTAATTGTCCCTCACTGGCCTAGCAAGAGTTGGGGGGCAGCTTTGGGGCAAAATGCGTAATTTCGGACGCTGCCTGCTGGGTCCCATTCTGCAGGTTGAACCCTGCTCCCTTATCTACATCTACTGCTAGTCGCGCGACACGTGGTGCATTGTGCAGGGACTAACTCGTCGATCACTTCTTCCCGGTGATGGCGCGGTTGCCGAAATGCTCCGCTATGGCATGGCAGCGGCGCGTGCCATTTGGCTCGATACGTTAGTTGAGCCTCAGCGGCGTATCGAAGCTGGCGCGGACGCAAAGACTGTCCGATCGGTCATGCGTCACTCAGACATCAAACTCACCCTAGAACCGGTAGGGTCACCTGTACCCAGGAAGCGAAGCGGCGGCGGTCGCAATGGTTCGGGATGCCTTCCATACACCTGAACCGGCCGGGCCGACGGAAAGGGAAAGCGCTGCACATTTGCGGGCACTCAGAATGGGAAACCGTGCGAAATAGGTGCGATGGCATGTGTCCCGCTTAGAAAGTTGGTCGCGATGGCGATCGAACAGGGCCTCAAGGAAGACCAGGGTGAAACGCATGTTTTGCAGGAGAAAATGCAAGTGAGGGTGCTGGGACTTGAACCCAGGACCCACGGATTAAAAGTCCGATGCTCTACCGACTGAGCTACACCCTCAAGTTTGCATTGACTGCTAGAGACTCGTCGACGGCACATGGACGGCGAACGGGAGTGATACTTTACCAAAGACCTCACATCTGGAAAAGCCGTTCCTGGGCAGTCACGCAAGAAAGCGGCATGAAATGGTGAATCTGCGCCCGCGCATTAACCTCAGCCATACTGAATCCATGTCAGCCAACGCCCAAGCGGAGGAGGGCGCCGAATACTTATGCGAGAGTGCTTAAGCCGGTTGGCTGGGACTTAAGTTGGTTGGCTGGGAGTGGAAGAGCCTTTAAAGAGTCGCAGCAGGGCTGTGCGGAGCTCGCGAACCTTGAGGGGCATGGCGAGCATCATCCGCTTGGGGCCAACCTTGGCATTGCGAATGATGAACTGCTGCTTGCGGTCGACCAAAAGAATAGCTGGAATGTGCGCAGTGTGGGCTTGGGTGCCGAACTCGTTGAAGGCGTCCAGGGCGGCACTGGATAGCTCGGGGGCGCTGAACAGCACGCAGTCGGCAGGAGCGTCTTCGTCCGGGATAAAGCGAGCTAAGGCGCGAGCTGGGTCGCTGATGACCAGTACGCGGTAGCCTCGTTTTTTGAGTTTTTCGCGAATCAAGTCCTGAAACTCGAGTTTGCTTTCCACCAACAGGATCGTCTTGTTGGCCCCCTCGGTCGCCGCGTCCGCGGCAGCCGCATCGTCTTTTTTTCCAGCAGCGATGCGCGCGGTGGTGAGCGTATCACCGGCTTCAATCCGGTCGAGAGTTACACGGATGTCATCCAGCAGTTCACTAGGGTTCTGATATCGTTTCTGCGGATCAAATTCCATGGCCTTATGCACAATGGCCGCCACGTTGAGTGGTATATCGGGATCGACCTTGTTGATATGCGGCACCTCGCGAAAGCGGCTGACATTCAGACGTGCCATGCGATCGCGAGTTTCCGTCAAGGGAGAAGCACCGACGAGAATGTGGTACAAGATGCTGCCGAAGAAATAGATATCGCTTCGAGAATCGTCTTTGCGTACCCCTGTGCCACGCTCCAAGGCGGCGTAGTCGATCGCTCGGGCGTTGGGGCAGTCCGCCAAAGCGGCTTCGTTACTGGTGTCTGCCAGAGCGGCCAATCCAAAGTCCACCAGCTTGGCTTTGCCGTGTGAAGTGATCAACACGTTGCTGAGCTTCATGTCGCGGTGGGTAATTCCTTTCGCCGCAGCAAAGGCCAACCCATTGGCAACGTCGCGCATCAATTGTAGCGCAGTCTTGGGATCTAACTTGTGACGAATCTGCATCAACTCGCGCAACGTTTGCCCTTCGACAAATTCCATGACCATAAATGGATTGCGTGGATCCGAGTCGACTTCGTAAATGGCCACGATATTGGGATGCCGCAGGTCCATGCCCACGCGGGCTTCACGCATGAACTGTTCGACCTGGACCGGCTCGCTACGGTGACGACGGCGGAGTACCTTCACGGCAACCACACGCCCCGTTTCGCGATGGACCGAGCGGTAGACGCGAGCGAACGTACCAGCCCCGATCAAGTACAGCACCTTGTACTGGCCATAAAAATAGCCCGTTCGCTCCCCTTTGAAAATACGGTCGACTTGTAGATTGGTCAACAGTTCGCGGCGTTGCAGCACGCGGATCAAGTCTTCGCAAGAGCCATCGACGCCCCCCACCTCCGACCACGCACGCTCGATATCGATCGGTTCAAGCAACCCAAGCTCGACGATCCGCTGCGACAATTGTGTGGGGGTGAAATCAACCATGGAATAAGACTAAATAATTGCCAGTGCGAGTAGACTGGGATTGAAGGTTCATCGGGACAAATATCGGACCCTTGATACTAAGCAGCCGGCAGCGAAAACGCAAACCTATTGACAGCTCGAAACTAGCGCGTTGGGATGGTAAAAAGCACACTTCTCGCTAAACGCGCTCCTATTCGTCAAGCTAGAACGGCGAAAGCAGGTGAAATTCAAGAGAAATCGTTCACGGATTTGAAGGATAGTCACTGATCGCTCGCCGAGCAGTTGCTTGAGCGTCTCCCGTGTACGTCGCCCATCCCCATCCACCAAGAGCACTGACCGGAGGAGCGATCAGCGACTGTCAACCTAAGCTACTGACCGGCGGAGCGATCAGCGACTGTCAACCTAAGCTACTGACCGGCGGAGCGATCAGCGACTATCAACCTAAGCTACTGACCGGCAGAGCGATCAGCGACTCTCGCGAAACGCACGAAAAAAAAGGGATGCTCGAAACGTGTTCGAGCATCCCTCTTCCGGAGAGTTCACAACCGTCTAGGATTATGAGGCCGTGGCGTGGCATCCCAGTGGGCCGTGTCAAAATGATTCGGATTGCCGAGCGACGTTATTCGTCACCGAGCTGGTTGAGTTTTTCGAGGAATTCGTCGCGTTCTCGACGGGTGGCTTCCAAGTCAAAAACTAGGTATTTCATATCCAAACGGAGCTGGCCTAGAGCCTCTTGCACTAAGGTCAAGATGCGGCGACGACGGATGCTGCTTTCCGTAACGCGGCGGAGGGAGGGGAGCAAGCCGACGCGGTGTTCGAGCGGCAGAGCTTCGATAGCATCAATCAGTTCCAGCATGTCGGTTGGGATGTCGTCTTGCTTGGTTGCTTCGCTTCGAACAGGTGCAGAACTCATAGTTGGCCTCCGATGAAAGATGCAGATCGTTTATTCATTCGCGTTGAGCTTGTTAGATCTCTAAAGCAGAGAAGATGCCAGAAACTCGAAGCTGCTTCGATAATAGCAGTAAGTTGTTTGATTTCAAGCACTTAAGAAAAACGAAACAATCCGCACCTTTTACCAATGTTGCCTAAACGCACCATGAATTGCCCTAGAGATCTACCCTAAGTTCTTCTATAAGTGGGAGTTACGTTGATTGCAACACACTGAAGTCGTTTGTTGCACGACGGCAACATTTTTTCATCGCTGATGTCGATTGTTCCCACTAGGCAAGCGGTGATGTCCAACAGCCACGGACGTGACATGGGTAGTTTGAACCGAATCGCAAGCATACTGCTGCTCGCTTTGGGGCCGACTGTGGTCCAGGCCCAGCGCATGGATTCCTTCGAAGGAGGAGAATTGCGTTGGCAATTGGTCGATAGCGATTGCCAAGCTCAATTGGCCACGCATGAACTCAGTCAGGTTATGGCTCACGGCGGGAGTTCGTCCGAACTGGTGGAGTTGGCTTGCGGGCCCGGGACGATGGCATTATTGGCCTACCCCATCGAGCCATGCCGCATCTTGGACGAGTTTCATCCCGCAGTCTGGGTTCGGAGCAGCAGCGGTCGCATTCAGCTCGGGGTGCGCGTCATGTTCCCACAGACCGAGCACCCAGTAACCGAAGGTAGGTTGAGCACGATCATCTGGGGGGACATCTACTCGGAGACGGGCCAGTGGCAGATGCTTGAGGTAAGCGGCTTGCAAAGCAAGTTGGCTGATGAAATAGTCGGCCTGCGACAACGCTTTGGCCCTCACCTGAATCTCGACAATCCTTACATCGATAGCCTGGTCGTCAACGGTTACACTGGTCCGGGGCATTGTCGTCTACAGCTCGACGATTTGAATCTACGAGGTCTCGTCTCTTTGGCGGCGACCGGCCAACCTCCCCCAGCCAATTGGCGCGAGCGTTGGCGTTGGCATCAACTACCGCCCCTGACTGCGGAAGAAAAGTATTGGAAGCACGGCAACCGCCCGATAACCTGGTTGCACTATCATCAGGAATCGCTCCCATGGCTAAAGTCGCTGGGATTCTCCGGTCTGGTCCTCAGCGAGCTTCCGAGTGAGCGTCAGTTGAGCAGCATGGTCGAAGCGGACTTGGTCGCGATCATACCACCACCTCCACACAATCTGACGTTCAATGAAACGGCAGCTCCGGCTATCCAGGGCTGGCTTATCGGCGCGGCTCTCGATGCGCGCCAGGCCGATATGGCGCGCTCCGCAGCCATGCGTGTTGCGCAAATGCCGAGCGAGCTGCAGCGTCCGTTGGTAGCCGAGGCGCTCGAGCAATATTGGATGTTCAGCCGCATTGCTGACGAAGTCATCCTGCCGTTTCCCGCTCCCTCCGCCGCCGGTACCACTCGGGAAAAAATGGCTTGGACGGCGCAGAATCTGGAAACGACCAAGAAGCGTGGCGCGGGTTGGGTCTCGATTTGGGTTGGCCCCAATCCTGCACTGGTCGATCAAATTGGGGCGGCGCATCGCGTGCTCGATCCCGATAGCGAATTCGATGGGGCACAAGCCAATCCACTTGGGCTGCGGCATCAGGTTGCTTGTGCCGTTTTAGCGGGTGCGCGCGGATTGGTATTTCGCCCGTTCCAGCCACTTGAAATCAGCGGCACAGGGCAGGGGGCTACCCTAGCCGCCTTGCGCTGGATTCACGACGACTTGAGCCTGTGGGGACCGTGGATCGTGGGCGGACAAAGCGTCGCTGCGCCGACCCTCGATCGCAAGGAGTATGCCGCCGCTTCCTGGAGCGTCTCGCAAAGCCGATTGGTGATCGCTGTAACGAGTGGACCGAATGCTCAGCACTGTGTCCCCAACACAGCCGATATGCCATTGACGTTTTCGATTGCCAGCCCAACCGCGCCGCAGCAAGTCCTGCGACTCAGCGCCGGCAGGCTCGAGCGCATGGATGCCGAACAGACGCCAGTCGGACTGACCTGGACGGTCGCCGAGCCCGAACCGATCGAGAGTTTCATTGTCACAGCCAATCCGCTGGTAATCAGCTTTGCTCGCAACCAATTGAGCAAGCAGGCCGACCGGCGCGCAGCCGATCAATTGGAATTGGTCTCGTACAATTTGGGGTTGGCCAGCCGAGTCGTTGAGGCTCGCTATCCCGTGATCGAGGGAGATCCATCGCGTTCAGGTGCCGCTGAGGATTTGCGACGATTGGGACTGGCGAGTCGTCACATCGAACAAGGCTATCAAGCCTTGCACGCTCGCCAAGCCACCGCCGCCACGGCTTTAGCCATGCGTGCCAGTCAGCGTATTCAAGCCGTTTTGTCCGAAGCGTTTCAAGTGGCCACCAGCAATTTGTCGGTTCCCCAGTCGAGTCCGCTGGTGGTCAGCCCTGTCGCGCTCGGCTACCACTGGCAATTGGCCTCGGCCTGCCAACGAAGCGAGTGGCGTGAGTTGCCGATTCCAGGTGCCGAATTCCGCGAACCCCAACAGATGGAAGCGCTCGGCTGGTCGCTCGAGCAACGACCGCTCGAGCAAGCGGAAGTGCAAGTCGAATTTCTGCCCCCACAAGCCGAGCGTTCCGCCGGTTTGCGTCTGGCTGCCTACGCAAGCCACACAGACAATCGCCTGTCAACCATTAGCCAAACACCAATCGCTGGCGGATACGAGGGCGCCTCGTCACGCATTCGCAGTTCCGCAGCCTCCGTTCAGGCAGGCCAGTTGGTGCGTGTGGCCGCCAAGGCGCGTATCTTGCGCGCACCGACTTCGCCCGACAGCGGTGTGCTCGTTTACGACAATCAGGCTGGCCCTAGCCTCGGGCAATTGGTGCGCGGCGATGCCGGCGAACTGGTCGCAATCGAGCTCTATCGCTTCATCGTTGCCGATGGCGAATTCCGCGTGCTTGCAGAGTGTCGAGGCCAATGCGATATTGTCTTGGAATCGATCACGACCAGCGTCATTTCTCCAGCGGTTAACCGCCGCAGCTTTGCCACCAATCCCAATGACCGTTAGCGGCTCGTAGTCGACGAGGTAACGAGTCCCCGTCGCAGGCAGAATCAATCGGACTCTTAACGTCGTCCACTACAACAATCGGACTCTTAAAGTCGTCCACTACAGCGTACGGACTCGTAACCTCGTCCACTACAACAGAATTAAGTTTTGGCAGATCACTCGCGCAAGGTTTAGCTTACGTTGACTCCGACCGAACAGCTCAGAAACGACGCGATCCACATCTGGCGTGAGGGGGTGGATGCCGTTACGCCGGCGCGATTATTTCGTGACAAAGTGCAGCTCGACGGAACTCGCCTGGTTGCCGAAGGAAGCGGCCCCGAGCCTACGGTAATCGACTTGGCCAGTGTGCGCCGGCTGGTCGTCGTCGGTGCAGGCAAGGCGGCCGCCGCAATGGCCATCGCCCTACGGCAAATGGTTCTCATTCCGCTGGCAACGACTCTCCCCGCATTGGAAATCGAGGGCTGGATCAACGCGCCCGAAGATGCTTTCTCCTTAGAAGATGCCACGGCGCTAGGGTCAATCCACTTACATGCGGCTCGTCCACCCGGTATCAATTCGCCGACCGAGGCGGCTATGCTCGGAACACAACGGATTTTAGAACTAGTTGGCAACTGCGATCAACGCGACTGTGTGATCTGTTTACTATCGGGAGGTGGCTCGGCGTTGTTGGTTGCCCCCGCGCCTGGCGTAACCTTGGTGGACAAGCAAGCGGTCGCGCGACAGGTGGCTGCTGCCGGTGGCAACATCGAACAGCTCAACGCAGTGCGTCGCCCGCTGAGCCGAGTGAAAGGAGGCGGGCTGGCGCGCGCCTGCCGCGCTGGACGATTGCTGACACTTATCCTCTCTGATGTACTCGGTGACGCGCTGGACACCATTGCCTCCGGCCCCACGATGGTCACGCCGCCAACGGGAAAAACTGCGGCCATTACTCAAGAGAATGCGTCGCACGCGCTGAGCGTACTTGACGAACTAAGACTGAGTAGCTCGCCATCGCTGGAGGGTGTTGTACGCGTTTTACAACAGCAGACACAAGTCCCAACTCACTCGACTCCTTGCCAGCACAATCCTCCCATGCGCGTCGATCATGTCATTCTCGGCAACAATGCCGACGCGGTCGACGCCGCCGGAGTGAAAGCCGTCGAGCTCGGCTATCGCTATGTCATGCAAAGCTCTGGACGCGTCGAAGGGGACGTGCTGCAAGTCGCTCGCTCGGCAGCCGACGCCATCGAGCAGCTTGCCAGCCAAGACCAGATCGATTGCTGGATCAGCGGAGGCGAGCCCACCGTCACGCTACCGCCCCAAGGAGCCGGGCGAGGAGGACGCAATCAACAATTGGCCTTGGCCGTGCTGCAAGAAATGCAACTGCGAAAACCGCAAGCGATCTCGTCGCACGATGTGGTCTTCCTCAGCGGTGGGACTGATGGTGAAGACGGTCCGACCGATGCTGCCGGTGCCATTGTCGATGCTAACGTGATCGCCCGCACTGCCGAGCTACATCTCGACCCGAACGATTACTTAGAGCGCGCGGATGCCTATTCGTTCTTTGAAAAAGTTGACGGACTATTGTGTACCGATCCTACCGGAACCAATGTCTGCGATATCCGCGTGGCGCTGTGTAGAGCCAAGCAGGGGTAGTGGCGGTAGGCCCTAGCGAGCCGTTCGCTTGATAACCACGAAACCACGAAGAACACTGACACCAATAAAAGTTTTTTCGTGTATTTCGTGTGTTTCGTGGTGAATACATCTCCGCATCACTCCGAGTGCGTGGTCGGCTTCGAGATTAAGCTTCCACTTCGGCAAAGCCTTCGGTTTGAAGGACGACCATGCGTTGATAGAGTCCACCGCGCTGCAACAATTCAGCGTGGGTGCCTTGTTCGACGATGCGGCCCTGGTCGAGCACGAGGATCAGGTCGGCATGAGTGATCGTGCTCAGGCGGTGGGCGATGACGAAAGCCGTGCGGCCTTGTAGCAGACGCTGAAGGCTACGCTGTATGAGCCGCTCGCTTTCGCTGTCAAGATTGCTGGTGGCTTCATCCAGGATCAGAATGCGAGGATCGGCCAGGATGGCTCGCGCGATGGCAAGCCGCTGACGTTGGCCGCCGCTGAGCTTGACGCCGCGCTCGCCTATCCATGTGTCGAGCCCTTGCGGAAGCTTGGCGATAAACTCCCATGCAGCCGCTCCTTCGGCCGCGTCTCGCAATGCATCGACATCGGTATTGCGGCTTCCATAGGCGATGTTTTCGCGGATTGTGCCGTCGAAGAGAAACACATCTTGCTCGACCACTCCTAACAGCCGGCGATAAGAATCGAGCTGGATATCTTGCAGATTGCGGTCGTCGAGCTCGATGTGCCCCTCAGTTGGCTCATAAAAGCGGGCGACCAAGTTGCAGAGCGTAGTCTTGCCCGCACCGCTGCGTCCTACGAGGGCCACGGTCGAGCCAGCGGGAACGCTGAACGTGATGTCTTGCAGGACGTCTTGTTCGGCATTCGGATAACGGAAACCGACCCCTTCAAAACGCATTGCTCCAACGACTGATGGATGGAATACTTCGACAGCCCCTGGATTGCCAACCGATTCCGAGGCTTCTTCTAAGAGGTCGAGCACTCGATCGAGACCAGCCAAATTATTCTGAAAAGACATCGCACTGGAAGCGATCGAGGCGATAGGGCCGAGCAACATGGTCAAGTAGACAAGGAACATCATCAAGTCGCCGAGGGTTAGGGCGTCCTGCAGAATCTGCCAGCCACCGTAGAGCAGTAGGCCAGTCGATGCCAACGGAATGAGCACGTCCCAGATGACTTCGATGGTCCGCGTCGACCACCAGACCATCAACTGTTGTCGCACCAGCAAATGCGTAGCGCGCGAGAAGCGGTTCGATTCACTTTTGTCTCGGGCAAAGGTGCGGACCACGCGAATACCGCCGAAGGTCTCGGTGGTGGCCGCATCGATTTGCTGTCGTCGACTGCGAATATCTTTGAATAGTGGGCGCACACGGTGAATCCAAGTGCGGTGTGTCATCCACACGACGGGAAGCAACAGCAGGCCACCAAGCATCAGTCGCCAATCGACCAGCACGAGCACGAAGAGGCTACCGAGGAGCTGTATGATAGCCTGCCAAGGATTGTAGAGCATGTTGAAGATGAGGTCGGCCACGCCACCGGCGTCCTCGCGTATCAAGCTCGTGGCACCTCCACTCTTGAGCGCTTGTACGCGATGCAGCGGCAAGTGCAACGTGTGCTCGAAGACGCGCCGCCGCATGTCGGCTTGAACCAGGTTGACCGACTTGGTCGCGTACCAACGTCCCCATAAATGGATGAAGGTGCGCAGCAAAGTGATCACACAGACCGCACCGGCGATCCAACCCAATAGCCCCATCGGCGAAAGGCCGGAGGGTAGCCACTGAGCCAACCACGGCGGCACCGGGCGCGGTGGAACGGTCAATACATAGTCAATTGCGAACTTGGTCCCCGCCGGTGGCAGTAACCCGAGAATAGTGGCGAGCGTGAGAGTGGCGAGCGAGAACAACACACTGCCGCGATGACCGCCCAACTGTCGCCAGAAGGCTGCCAGCAATTCCCAGAAAGAGCGTTGGCGGTTTTTCGAGTCCGATTTATCTCCTTGATTTTGTTTCTTTTCGTTGCGACGTCGAACGAGTTCTTGCAGGTAATCTCGGTAACGTCGGCGACTACTGGCGTTGGGCATCGGGCAAGTTCAGGGTACTAGGGGTTTGTTTGGTTCGTCGACTGCCCGTTGGAGGCAGGCTGTAGTATACCCGCTAGCATGCTTGAGAGAATCAACGATAATTGCCGAAGTCCCTACTAACCACTGCCCCAAATGCTTCATCCGATCTTGACTATTGAATCGGGGGGAGTGGACGAGGCCCGCGACTCCTTGACATTTCACGTATCAATCGGACTCGCGGGCCTCGTCCACTACCCCCAAACCGAAGGTGGATGCAGCACTATTGTCCCCTTGACCGACTTGCCAGCGGAATCCATCGCATGAGCTCAACTGATAAAACGCCATCCACTCCATCCTCATCGAGTGAAAGCCTGCCCGAGCGGCTGAATTTCATTGAACAGGAAATCGAGAAGGATCTCGCGCTGCCTAGGATGTCTGGGCGAGTGGTCACGACGCGGTTTCCCCCGGAGCCCAATGGCTACTTGCATATTGGTCATGCCAAGAGCATCTGCTTGAATTTCGGATTGGCACAGAGCTACTCGGGGCGTTGCAATTTGCGCTTCGACGACACCAATCCCAGCAAAGAGGAACAGGAGTACGTCGACTCGATCCAAGAGGACGTGCGTTGGCTGGGCTTCGAGTGGGACGAACTGCATTATGCCTCAGACTATTTTGATCAACTGTTCGACTGGGCCGTGCAACTCATTGAAGCGGGCAAGGCCTTTGTATGTGACCTCAACGCCGAACAGATGCGCGAGTATCGCGGCACGCTGACGGCACCGGGTAAAGAGAGCCCCTATCGCAATCGCTCGGTGGAAGAAAATTTGAAACTGTTTCAAGCGATGAGGGCAGGCGAGTTCGAGAACGGAGCATGTACCTTGCGTGCCAAGATCGATATGGCTGCCGCCAACGTCAACTTGCGCGATCCAGTGCTGTACCGCGTGCTTCGAGCGCATCACCATCGCACAGGGGATAAGTGGTGCATCTATCCAATGTACGATTGGGCTCACGGACAAAGCGATTCGATCGAGGGCATCACCCACTCGATCTGCACTCTCGAGTTCGAAGACCATCGACCACTCTACGATTGGTTCTGCGAGAACCTGAAGATCTACCACCCTCGGCAGATCGAATTTGCGAGACTGAATTTGTCGTATACGGTGATGAGCAAGCGCAAGCTGTTGCAACTGGTGCAAGACAAGCATGTCAGTGGTTGGGATGACCCACGCATGCCGACCATCAGCGGCTTGCGCCGGAGAGGTTATACCCCCGAGAGTTTACGGAATTTCTGCGAGCGGATTGGAGTGGCGAAGTTTTATAGCACGATCGATGTGACTGTGCTCGAAAACTCGGTGCGCGAGCACCTCAATGCGATCGCGCCGCGCGTGATGGCTGTGCTCCATCCATTAAAAGTGGTGCTGACGAACTATCCGGAGGGCCAAGTCGAGATGCTCGATGCGATCAACAATCCAGAAGACCCGGCGGCAGGAACGCGGCAAGTTCCATTGACTCGTGAGCTGGTGATCGAACGCGATGACTTCATGGAGGATGCACCAAAGAAATTCTTCCGCCTCAAGCCGGGTGGCGAAGTCCGCTTGCGCTACGGCTATGTAATCAAGTGCGAGCAGGTCATCAAAGATCCAGCCACTGGCGAAGTCACCGAGTTGCATTGCAGCTATGATCCCGCCACGCGCAGCGGTAGCGAAGAGGGGGAGCAGCGAAAGGTAAAGGGAGTCATCCACTGGGTCAGCGCGACGCACGGAATCGAAGTCCCGGTGCGGCTTTACGATCGCCTCTTCCTGAACGAAAACCCCGAGGACGCTCCGGCTGGCAAGACCTTCTTGGACAACATGAACCCGGACAGCCTACAGGTCTTGACCGCCAAAGTTGAGCCATCGCTCGAAACGGCGGCCGGCGGTGAGCGGGTGCAGTTCGAACGCAACGGCTATTTTTGCGTCGACACGGTCGATTCCCAGCCTGGAAAGCCTGTGTTTAATCGCATCGTGCCATTGCGCGACAGTTGGTCCAAGATACAGTCGCAAGGAAAAACGAATTGATGCGGTTGGGACTCGTAACCTCGTCCACTACGAAATAGCGGTTGGGATTCGTAGCTTCGTCCACTACGGAATAGTAGGAATTCAGCAAGGTTGGAGTAGAATGGAACTCTGCGAACGGACCTGCTGATCCGTACTTGTAACCCCGTTTATTCATAACCTGCTGCGTCAGCAAGGAAGCTTGACGCTTAATCGAAATCTCATCATGCGTGTGTTCTTATCTGCGGTTGTAGCGTTATCGCTGTGTTTCGTTTCCGTCCGCCCTGTGGCTGCTGCCCTGACGATCCATGGTTACACGCCGGCGACCGCCGGCATGTACGATCGATTCGATAATGACCCGACCTTTATCGGTAGCGACTTTGACTGGTCCGGCGTTGGGCGGACGGCCGGTGGTCGCTGGGGTGTTTTGATCAGTCCTTCCTTTGTACTCAGCGCGGCTCACTATCCTCCGACCCCGGGCGACACGATTCGCTTCTATGCTAGCAATGACCCCGGTGGCGCTTCCGAAACGCGCTTGATCAATTCCAACGTCACCATCACCGATACCGGCATCGGCGTGGGCTCGGACCTACTATTGACACGACTCAGCTCGCCTGTCGCCGGTATTGCCACCTATGCAATTGGCAATCCTGCCAGCAGCCTCGTCGGCGAAGAACTGTTTGTGTGGGGACAAAGCAACAAGGCCGACCCGTTTCTCAATACGCGTTTGGGTCGCAATGAAGTGACCGAAGTTGCCCCCGCTTTCTCGGATCCGGAGTTGGTAGGAACTGGAGATATTTTTGTATACGACTACAACACGACTAGCGGCTTGGGGGCTGACGAGGCGAAAGTGGTTACCGGTGATTCGGGAGGTCCTTCGTTCATCGTTGGTCCAGATGGCAAATTGGCGTTGGTCGGCATTCACTGGTTCGAGTACTCTGCCGATCCAGAAATTCCAGGATCGTTGGGAGGTTCTGGCGATACCTTGGTGACGAGCTTCATCGACGAATTGAATACCGCCATGTCTAATATGGGAAGTTCGGAGCGCGTAACGGTGGCCGTTCCTGAACCAAGCGCGTTGGGCCTATGCGTGGTAGGACTCTGCGCATCCTGCTTCCGCCGACGCAATCGCGCTCAGGCGTTGTCATCCATTGCGATTTAAGATCGCACTTCAATGCAATCCCTGGCGGAACTGTCGCAGTAGGGTCATTGCGCTCTGTTGTTGACGCTGCGACAAGGCCGTTCGCAGTCGATCGAGCGGGAAGTCCTTCAGCGCTTCGCTGTGCGATTGCTCTTGGTATTCCCCGCTTTGCAAGCGGACGACCGTTAGTGTTTCAGCACGCCAACGCCACACTTCTGCAACTCCCAAGCTAGCGTAGCCCGCGAGCTTGCGACCCGCTCCCAAAGTGTGCTCAACTTCGATTGCCAAGTCTGGAATCGGTGAATGGTCGACATCGCGCAACTCAAGTCCACGCACAGCAGGTTCGCTTTGAATGTAATAGCTCTGGTCCGCTTCCAGACCGCAGTTGAGCGCCTTTCGTCGTAGGGTCATCGAGCCACTCGGGCGAACGTCAATGTTCTTCGCAATACACCATTCCATTATGAAATCATGGATCATCAATGAAATTAATTCATGGAACCCGCCTATCGTCATGATTTCCAGCACCCCGTTGATGTAGGTCATCCTCAGCCCGCGGTTGGCCGGATTGTCACGCAATTCGACGTAGACGTTCCAGGAAACATCCGACAGGGTCACCGCTTGAACCAAGTCCGCATCGGGCTGGCAAACCGGCGCAAGGACTTCGGGTATGTTGGAGATTGTTTGAGTCGGCGCATCGGCTGGCATGTTATTGCTCCAGTAGAGGCTCTGTATTCCAGTCTCTATTATAGACGGGCTGATCTCCTGGTGTGGATCTTTGGGTAGCCGTTTGTATGGTCAAGCAACGGCCATTCGATTGCACCTCACATTTCTGCGATCCCCACAGATTCTTCTGACGAAGCTCTTTCTGGGGACCCCCGTGAGCTTGTCTCGCAGGTGAACGAGTTTTGAATATAGATCGAGGTCCAGACCAATGCCCCCACTTTTCCACCCGCTCGCCTCTTGAGATGGCGAGCGGGTGGAAAAGCGATAAGAGCATGTTGGCCGGATCCGGACATTTTTGATGAGCCGGTTTGTAGCTGCCCTAAGACTCGTTTAGATAGCCATAGCGGCGTGCATAGTCGGGCCAACGCTGGAGAATCTCGCGTTCCAATTCAGGATCGCTGGCGTGGGTATTGGGCCGATAGTCGTGATGATGCTCGAGCCGTGTTCGCAGTGAGGGCTCGACCTGCGAAAAATCTCCCAACTGCAAGTGCTGGTACAGGTCGCGTAGGGTTTCTACTGGGGCGGCGACCAAGTCCTCATAGCGCACGTCAACTAGATTCTGGCTGTCGATTTGGGCGCGGTCGTTTTCAAACTGCGTGTACATGCGTGTGAGACACTCCGACACGTACTCGCGCATTTGGCTCTCGGGCTGCGAGTGCTGTAGCGACTGGACGTATTCGAGCGACTTCCACAGTCGCAGAGTGGACAGAAACAGCTTGCGCGGATCGCGCGTCAAGTGAACAAATTTGGCGCCAGGAAATAGCCTGGACAGCTCAGCCATCCTGCCCGTATGCGGGGGACTCTTGAGCACCATTTGCTTGCCGCTGTAATGGTAGGTCAGTGCGCGCATGAACCACATGAGCTTGTTCCGCCACTCGCTCCGCTGTTTGTCGCTCAAGTCCGTGAGCGTCAAGTAATCCAGAGCAGGGGGTTGTGTCTGGGGAAATGCGATCCGCAAGTAGGGGCTGGGGACTCCCAGATTCATCAAGGCGAATTCGTCTTCTTGTGGCAATAGCCAGCCGGTCTCCATGTTATCCATGGGGCGTTTCTTGGGGAGCAGGAAACTGCCGAAGCGCACCATCATCGCTTCACTAACAATGAAGTGGGACGGGGCAAAGCACTGGTAGGTATTCGGACAGGCAAAGCGAGGGTCGGTAACGAGCAGCTCATGCAGTAGCGTCGTTCCACTGCGCCAATGCCCCAAAATGAAAATCGGCGGTGCGGTGATTGGTGTCTCGCGAATGCGGCGCCCATGGATAAGTGATTGCAGGCCGGCCAGTACGTCGTTGCCCGGGGTAAAAAAGCTGACCCCCATGGCGATCGGCAAGCGGCTCGGAGCGATGCGAAAGCCATTTTTAGCTAGCAAACGCCACCAACAACCGACGCGCATCCCGTGCCAGAAGCGCGGGCTCACGGCAGGATAGGCGTTGATCTTCGCCCCTTCCCCCTGCTTGGACCCAGCGTCCGTCGATGGGCTCGTGGCTGGGACATGCGGAGCCGAGCAACTGCTGGGATCGCTTCCAACAGTGGTGCCGTTGCAATGATTCTTTGAGTTATGGCTTTCTGCCGCTGGCATGTCGTTTCCAAAGCTTTCCGAAGCGATCCGTCTCCCAGTCATGGAATGCTTCTTCCATTCGCACTGGACAGCGATTACACAAATTCACTAGTCTGCACTAGAGCTAAAGAACATTTTGGTCGCGAAACAATCTGGGTTCCATGAATTATCTTTCCACCCTCTCCCGTCACCGCGAGCTGATTCTACCGATCTCCATCATAGCCTGCGTCGGCGTTATTTTGGTGCCGCTACCGACGATGGTAATGGACGTATTGTTGGCCGGCAACATCGCCATTTCGGTCATTGTCTTGCTGACAACGATCTACATCCGCACGCCTCTTGAGTTTAACATTTTTCCCACGTTGCTGGTGGCTACGACACTAGGACGATTGGTGCTCAATGTGGCAACCACGCGACTGATCCTAACGCGGGCCGATTCAGACGCACTGGGGGCGGCTGGGGGAGTGATCCAAGCCTTCGGAGAGTTCGTGGCCGGGGATCGCCTGGAAGTGGGCATCATTATTTTCGTAATCATCGTGTTGATCCAGTTTCTAGTCATCACCAAAGGTGCCACGCGTGTTAGCGAAGTGGCTGCTCGGTTCGCCCTGGATGGCATGCCTGGACGACAAATGGCAATCGACGCCGATCTCAACGCGGGTTCCATCGACGAGGCAGAAGCCCAGAAGCGACGTGAAGCGTTGACGAGCCAAGCGGATTTTTACGGAGCCATGGACGGTGCGGGCAAGTTCGTACGCGGCGATGCCATCGCAGGCATCATTATTACCATGATCAACATCGCTGGCGGGCTCTATATTGGCATGGCCTACGCCGACATGTCGCTCACCGAGTCGCTGGCGCTGTTTACGAAGCTCACGATCGGTGATGGGCTGGTGAGCCAAATCCCTGCGTTTCTGGTCTCATTGGCAGCCGCCTTGTTGGTCACGCGGAGCACGCAAAAGGTGAATTTGTCCAACGAATTCATGCGCCAGCTCTTCTCGCGACCGCAAGCCTTGGCGGTGGCAGGAGGGTTCTTGCTGCTACTGATTTTTACGCAGCTTCCGACGATTCCGCTGCTTGCTTTGGGGTGTGGTTGCCTTGGATTGTCGCTGATGGTCAACAAGCAACAGCAAGCCGACACGGCTCGAGCCACGCGGACCCAACAGGACGCCGACATTGCCAAGGCCAAACCGGCTGAGAAACGCCCAGAAGACTATCTGGAAGTCGATCCGATGCGCATCGAGATCGGTGCAGGCCTGCTCCCCTTGGCCGACCCACGTCGCGGTGGCGATTTGATGGAGAAGATCACTGGCGTGCGCTCGATCTTGGCCAGCGAGATGGGAATCCTCCTCCCCAAAGTTCGCTTGAAGGACAAGTTAAATCTCCCCGAGACGGTGTATGAAATTCAGATAGCGGGCAACTTGGTCACACGCGGTGAGGCGTCGCCCGACCGTCTGTTGGCCATCGATGTCGGCCGCTGCACGGGGACAGTCAGCGGATTCGAAACGCGCGAACCCGCCGCTGGTCGCCCAGCGGTCTGGATCAGCAGCGATCAAAAGATTTCCGCCGAAATGTATGGCTACCAAATCGCCTCGCCAAGCATGGTCATCGCCACGCATCTGCAAGAGACCGCGAGAAAGTACGCCGACGAATTGCTCACTCGCGAAAGCACCAAACAGTTGGTCGATCAGCTCAAATCGGTCAGCCCCACCGTGGTCGATGAGCTCATCCCCAGCGTGATGAAACTTTCTGACGTGCAGTCGGTATTGCAGATGCTCCTGCGCGAGGACATTCCGATTCGACAATTGGCTACCATCTTCGAAGCCTTGGGCGACTTCGCACCGCGCGTGAAAGACCCCGTCCTGCTCAACGAGTATGTCCGCAATCGATTGGCGCGTACCATTTGCCAACGCTACTCCGATAGCTCGGGGCAATTGCATGTGATCACCATGGATCCTGCCATGGAAGATCGTATCGCGGCGGGCTTTGAATTCAGCGATCGCGGGATGTTGATCCGCATGTCGCCGCAAGCCATCGAGATCACTTGCCAACAAATCGCCGCTCAGCTCAAGAACCTCAAAGTCGCTGGGCATCGCCCGATCCTGTTGGTTAGTCCCCGCATTCGACCTGCTCTGCGACAAATTTCGCAGACGCACCTTCCCGACTTGCGTATCCTCAGCCATTCAGAAATTACGCTACAGACCCAAGTCGTTTCCGTTGGCTTGGTTTCCGATCCGGTCGCCAAAGTTTAGTAGCCTGCCATGCACATTCACACCTTTCGCGCCGAGTCGCTACAAGCTGCCTTACAACAGGTTCGCGATGCGCTCGGGCCCGATGCGTCGGTGCTTCAAACTCGCGAGAAGCGCCAGGGACGCTTAGGACTGTTTACCAGAACATTCATCGAGGTCGAAGCGACTCTCGACGTGCCCGTTCCCAGCCACTTTGATGACCGCCAGCATCCGACCAAGCGCAGCAGTTCCCGCAGCAGTAACACTGGCCAAGTAGTCGATAGGCAGATAACGCGCAGCTCGACCGTCACCTACGGCCAAGCCGAATTGAAACCTTCGCGTGTGAATTCCAACGATGCGGAGCAGGCAAGCGGCTCCCATAGCCGCGCGCTCAGGTCCTCCATTTCCACCGCCGACCCCTCGATGGTCTCTGCAGACTACTCGGATCGCGCTGGCGCAAGCCATTCCGTGGACGCTCCTATCCCTGGCTGTAGCGTGGAAACGCCCTCAGCAGCTATGTTGGAAGTTCAAGCCGATTTGTTGTCGAGTGGTATGTCACCCAGCACCGTTGCCGAGCTAATGCGAGAAGCGGTCGAGCAGGGAAGGGGAGAGCCAACAGCGGAAGCTGTGGACGCGATCAACAATCCTTGGGCGCTGCGCGGCCGCATCGGTCAGCGCATTGCCAAGCGTCTGAAAGTGGCTGGTTCAATCGAAATCTCGGGAAACAAGCCGCAGATCGTTGCCTTGATCGGCCCAACTGGGGTCGGCAAGACGACGACGCTGGCCAAGATCGCGGCAGGCTTTCGCTTCGATCTGGGATGCCGCATTGGGCTGGTCGCACTCGACACTTGCCGCTTGGGTGCCGTCGATCAATTGCTGCAATATGCTGAGCTCGTATCGGCACCGTTGGAGGTCGTCAGCTCACCCGATCAAGTCAATGCGGCGCTGCAGCGTTTGAGCGACTGCGACCTGGTGCTGCTCGACACGGCAGGACGCGCGCCGCGCGACGGCGAGCAGTTGTCCGAGCTGCACAGATTCCTCAAGTTGGCCCAGCCACATTCTACGCAGCTAGTTGTCAGCGCCACTAGTTCAGCCGCGCATGCGGCTCAGACGGTCGATCGATTTTCGCTGCTCGCTCCGACCAACCTGTTGATCACCAAGCTCGATGAAGCGGTCGACTTTGGTAGTTGGTTTACGTTGCTCGAACGCACACCGCTTTCGATCAGCTACCTGACACACGGTCAACAGGTTCCGCAGGATATCATGGTGGCTAGCGCCCGCCGCCTGTCGAGTCTGCTACTTGCCCCTCTGCCTGTTCGCTCGGAGGCCTCTCCGCCAATCAATTCTCCTTCGGATTGAAAGTGGAGCTGCAAAGCTTTGGCCCTCCCCATAGTCGTCTATTTTGTCAAGTTGGTGAAGAATTAACGGGGCCAAAATAAAAACTAAACTTTCACCCACGCCCGGTCGATACTGTATTTACTCGGGGATGTTCTGCTTGCTTTCCAAACCAGTGCGATGCACTTTGGGGTTGCTATTGCAGAACGGCTTCGAGGGTGGAAGTGGATCGGCAAGGATGTCGTCAACAGTGATATCGCAGGTTGCGATGTCTTAAAACGCCGGAGACAAAGGGATGGCCCGAGCCTATTCAGGAGTGCTAGGGGCAATCGCTTTGTGTCTGGTCATTGTGCACGGACTTCTGACCCGCCTGCCTCCCGACGAGATCCTCTCGCGAGGGTTAGTGGTTTTCTTCGCCTTCGGTGCGATAGGATTCTGGATCGGCAACGTTGCCCAGAAAACTGTTTCCGAATCGGTGGAAAATCGTTTCCGCAGTGAAATGGCTCGCCTCAATGCGAATGCCGCTAACAGCAACTCCGATACTTCGGAGTAAAGAGGTCAAGTTGGCATGGCGACTGGTCGGGGGACTCGCTAAAAACAACGCTAGCGGCGCTTGCGCCCTAACAATCAGTTCACGGAGGATTGGATGGCAACGAAGACCGCAACGGCTGAAGATATTCAAACTGTTTGGACCCAATACAAAGCGGATCCAGAAAGTATCGATCTTCGCAATCGACTAATCGAAGAGTATATGCCGCTGGTACGCTACAACGGCGACCGTATATGGCAAAGACTACCAGACGGAGTCGAACTGGATGACTTGATCAGCGCCGGCATCTTTGGCCTGATGGATGCGATCGACGCGTTCGATACTAGCCGAGGTGTTAAATTCGAAACCTACTGTGTCCCGCGAATTCGCGGTGCGATGCTCGATGAACTGCGATCGATGGACTGGGTTCCACGATTGGTGCGCAGCAAAGCCAGCAAACTTGGCGAAGCCAAGAAGAAGCTCGAAGCGCGCTACGGACGAGCGGCTACCGAACGTGAAATCTCCGAGTACATGGAGATCAGCGTGGCAGAAGTCGAGAAGATGCAACAAGAGGCCAACGCGGTCAATCTAGTCAGTCTCAACAAGAAGTGGTACGAGACCGACAGTTATAAAGATGTTCGCGAGATCGATATCCTCGAAGACAAGAAAGGGGAAGACCCTACGCGTCGCGTTCAAAAAAGCGACCTGATGCGTTTGGTCACCAAAGGTCTCAATCGCAACGAACGACTGATCATCATCCTCTACTACTATGAAGAACTGACGATGAAAGAGATCGGTGCCACGCTCGATTTGAGCGAAAGCCGCGTCAGTCAAATGCACTCGAGCATTGTCGCTCGTCTGCAAGAGCAACTCGGTCGTCGCCGTCCCGAATTTGGAACGTAGAATGCTACTGGTGCCTGGGTAGGCCGTACACGCGTCGGAAGGCGGACAGGCGGGATTAGAATCAACCGCTTCGATCCGCCGTAACTGCGCGGTGCTGGTTACGAGCCCACTCCAGAACTCGCGGCGATGGCTGCGGAAATGGACTGCGTGCCGATGGGCTGTTTGTTGCCAAACGGACCGTCGGAGCTCCCCTTGGGCCAAGTCGCTGGGTCGGCGTATTGACCATCATCTTTGAATTCGTGCTGCAATCGCGCAATCTCAGCTTTCAGCTCTTCGAACTTGGCGGCCGTCCCGGCATCCAACCGCGCGAGGTCTGGATACAGCAGATTGTGCTGCTCGGTTGGGTCGGCCACAATATCGAACATCTCATACGCGTCCTTGGTCCAATAGTAGATCAGCTTGTGCGTCTTTGTTCTCACCCCATAGTGAGCGCGCGTGTTGTGATGCCCGGGGTCGTGGTAATAGCGGTAGTAAACGGAATCTCGCCACGCGTCGGGCGTTTCTCCGTGCAACAGCGGTGCGAGCGAACGCCCTTGCATCGAATCGGGAATCGGCAAGCCAGCCAAGTCCAAGAACGTGGGAGCGAGGTCGATGTTGGCAACAAACTCCGCCGGAGTACCGCCTGCCTTGATGCCAGGGCCACGTGCGAGCAGCGGAACTCTCAGACCGGGCTCGTACATGAAGCGTTTGTCGTACATTCCCAGATCTCCCAGATACCAACCGTTGTCCGCCGAGTAGATGACGATGGTGTTGTCAGCCAAGTCGCTGTCGTCGAGGTAATCCAGAATTTTACCCACGCCATCATCGACGCCTTGCACACAGGCCAAGTAGTCTTGCATGTAACGTTGATACTTCCACTTGGTCAATTCCTTGCCTGTGAGCGTCTTTCCATCCACGACCAATTCAGTTGGCTTGGTGGTTTTCCATTTCGCCAATTCACGCCCCTTCAAGTTGTCGGGAGGAATTAACTTTAGGTCTCGGTTGGTCAAATCATGGGCAACCGTCTGTTCGTTTTCTGGTAGGGCGTAGGGCCGAGTCGCATAGTCGTCCCACAGCGTGGCCGGCTCAGGTATCACTTGATCCTTGAATCGCGCTTGGTTTCGTTTATCGGGTTCCCAGGCACGATGAGGTGCCTTTTGATGGAGCATCAGGAAGAATGGTTTATCCTGCGGACGCGTTTTCAGGAATTCGATGCCCAGATCGGTGGTGATATCAGTGCAATGCCCGTCGATGGTCAGCTTCTTGTCATGAGTAATGAAAGTTGGATTCCAGTAGGCCCCCTGACCGGGCAACACGATCCAGCGGTCAAAGCCAACTGGATCGGAGCCGAGATGCCATTTTCCGATCATGCCGGTGTGATATCCACCCGCCTGCAAATGCTTGACCACCGTATCGCGGGCTGGATCGAAGCGATTGAAGACGGGTACGCCGGTGAGGTGCGAGGACTGGCCGGTCAACAGGGTGGCACGGCTAGGGGTACATATCGAATTGGTCACGAAGGAATTCGTGAAGCGAACGCCCTGCGTCGCCAAGCGATCAATATTTGGAGTCTGATTGACTTGCGAGCCGTAGGCGGAGATAGCGTGTTGCGCGTGGTCGTCGGAGAAAATGAACAAAATGTTCGGCTGTGCCGCTCGGCTAGCGCCGCTGGTGAGCAAAGAAAGCAGCGAAGCGCATACCACCATATAAACGCGTTGTTGGTTCATCGATCCGATTTCCCTTGCTAAAGTAGCTCGGTGGTCTCCACCGAGAACAAACCACGTAGCTCGGTGGTCTCCACCGAGGAATCACGGTGGGGGACCACCGTGCCACGTTAAACCGAGAATCAATTGTAACAGATGAGCTGCCAGCCCGTTGCAAGAGCGCACCTGGCGGCGAAGGCAACTTTATTTTCTACCAATCAAATGATCTATAGATCGATAGACGAGTCGCCCGGTGACAACTTGCGTTGTTGACGAATCTGCCGCATGAGCTCGACCAACAGCAGAGCCTGGATGCGCACCGCTGCGGTGAAATCCTGCTTGTCGGCTTTGGCGCGAGCTTGAGCGAATTGTTGATCGATCGCACGCCAATCGATTTTCCAGCGCCGCTCTACCGCCGCCTCGCGCAGAGACTTCATGGTACCGGCCAGATTTTCAAACAATGCCAAGTTCGGTTTGGCCGGGAATTGTCGGTAAGGGCCACTGCCATAGCGTGCCGCCGACGGGCGGCCCTTGGGCTCGGTCCAGTAGACTTGCACGAGCCCGGTGGCCAAAGCGATCAGCCCCAACACGCTGGTCACGATCGCCAGTGGCAAGATATGCAGCATAAATAATAAGGCGGCTGCTAAGAAGCAAACTGCCGTGACGACGCCTAGGGCGGGAGAGAAAGTACGCGGACGCCCCGCACGGTGTACAACAATAGCTTCTTGCGAAGAAGTCACCAAGCGCGGGTCAGCCGCTTCCACCACGATGGCCGTGATATTGTCGGGACCACCGCGCAAGTTCGACAAATCGACGAACAATTGAGCGGTCTGCTCGGGATGCAAGACCCGCATCAGTGCTCCGAGCTCTTCGTCGGAGATTTGGCCACTGAGCCCATCGGAACAGAGCAGGAAGCGATCTCCCTGGCGGACGGGAAATGGCCCTTCTAAATCGATCTGTACGTTGAGATTGGGCCCAAGCGATCGCGTGATGACATTCTTTGGAATGACGCCACTGCGAGCCGTTTCATCGGTCACCTCGCCAGCGGCTTGCATTTCCCATACCAACGAATGATCGAAGGTCAATTGGAAAAACTGATCTCCACGCAGTTGATAGACGCGGCTATCTCCCACGTGCGCGACCACCGCACCCTCGGGAAGCAGTGCCAGCACACTACAGGTCGTCCCCATATTGCGGAACTCGATATTGGCCTGCCCACGCCGATGGATCTCAGCATTGGCCTCGGATATCGATTTGTGAAGCGAGACAGCCGCCGCCTGATCGCGCAGCTTTAGGTAATGATGCGGGATCAGTTCCACTGCTAGCTTTGATGCCAACTCGCCCGCCGCGTGTGCCCCCATACCATCGGCCACGATGAATAGGTGCCCCAAACGCTGCCAAGTCGCTAGCGAATCAGCCAACATGACCGTCATCGCATCTTGGTTCATCGCCCGGCGCATGCCAATATCCGAGATAACCGCGTGCCGGACGGTATCCTTCCAGGGTTCTTGGGAGTCAGGTTTTGGAGTCGGCTCTGGCAAGATCAGTCGCTAGCATTCATTAATGCATCGTCAAAGTAATAAACGGGATACGCACTATTGGCCGCATGGGCGTTAGCCCCGGTCGACGGTGCAGGAACCGAGGCTAAATGCCCAAACGGCTAATCCCTGCTTTTGAGTTTGACAAAGCACTACAAGTTGAATTGAGTATTTTCGTTGGGAAGTTATAGCATAATAGTCTCTCGCGGGGAGCAAACATGGGCTAGCTCCCCATTCGTGCTTTGTCCACATTTAAATTTAGGGTAATGGACGAGGCCCAAACCTAAAATTTACTCGCATCGCAGCACTGTGCTACTATCGTCGAAATCGTCTCGCCTTGGCAAACATTTCCCTAACTTGGGGCAGGGAGGAGTGAAACTGCCCTGGCGACCCGCTCACCCAAGCTCCTATACTGGCGCCGGACCCAAGAAATGTGGCACGTCCATTGCCAGGAAGGATAGGGAAACGTTGAGCGTCAATGCAAGAGTCGAACGCTGCCATACCTGGCCGCCCATCAATCTATGCACCAAGCTGATTTTGCTGATTCTACTCCTGCCGGTAGCTGCGAGCGGCTGTGTTCGCCGACGAATGATCGTTCGCAGCAATCCGCCAGGCGCCAGCGTCTATGTCGACAAGCAGCTCATCGGTATGACTCCCGCCGCTTCAGCCTTTACCTATTACGGAACTCGCGAGATTGAAGTCGTCGCCGATGGCTTTCGCACCGAGAAAGTACTTCGCAAGATCTCCCCCCCCTGGTATCAGATTCCCCCGTTTGACTTCTTCTCTGAAACGCTGTGGCCCTGGGAAGTACGCGACGAGCGCATTATCGATATTACGCTCGTTCCCGAACAGCCGCTGACCAGCGAAACCTTGATGGCTCGCGCTGATAACTTCCGCCTGCAATCGGCTCAAGGCATCGCTACCCCAATCCCCGAGCCGTTCCAAGCAGAAAACACTCCACAGAGCATTCCATACGTTCCCACCGAGTTGACTCCGCCACCCATGGGCGGCAGTGGCTTTGACAATCCTCCACCAGCAACCGCCGGCCCCGCCTGGGTCCCCGGCCAGTTGCTCCGGAATCTTGTAGCCCCAGGCGGACAACCTCCCGTACGAATTCCCGAAACTGGCATTCTACCGGGTGGCGGCTATCGACCCGAGATGTAGTAGTTGGAGTCCAAGTTTTTAGGGCAGTGAACGAGCTTGCGAGTCCCTGGCACCTAACGAATCACACGGACTCGTAACCTCGTCCACTACACCTCACAGACTCGTAACCTTGTCCACTACATCTCACGGACTCGTAACCTCGTCCACTACGCTAAGACTAAATGGGGATTAACCGTACAGTTGAATCGCGCGAATGATCGCGTCGAGTTCGTTTGGCACGGCGATAGCCCGGTTGGCAAACGACGCTCGGCTCACTCCTCGGCTCCCCAACACCTCGTTGAACTTGTCTTGATCGGTCGTGTGGTAGGCGACCGTGGCGGTGGGGTCCTTCAATTGATGACCGGTGAGGATGCAGACGACACGTTCGGACGGTGCGATGATCCCTTCGTCTCGCAGCATTTTAGCCCCGGCCACGCTAGCTGCGCTGGCCGGTTCGCAACCGATTCCTCCCGCGCCAACTTGTGCCTTGGCATCCAAAATCTCCTGGTCGGTAACTTTGCGGACCACTCCGTCGCAGAAATCCAAGGCGCGCAGACACTTCTTCAGGTTTACCGGTCGGTTGATCTCAATAGCGCTGGCAATTGTATCCGCTTTTGCTTTGCGAGCATCCAAGTCGTCGTAGTAATGGCAAGTGATGGACATATCGGGCGCACCATCGTTCCAACGCAGGTTGCGACGTTCGTAGAGCTGATACAGCGTATCGGCCCCAGCAGCGTTGATAACGGCTAAGCGAGGTACGCGATCGATCAGTCCAAGCTGCTTGAGCTCGCGAAACGCCTTGCCAAAGGCGCTCGAATTCCCCAAGTTTCCGCCCGGTACGACAATCCAATCGGGTACCTCCCAGCGCAGGGCTTCGAGCACGCGGAACATGACCGTCTTTTGGCCCTCGAGCCGAAAGGGATTGATGCTGTTGACCAAATAAATCCCCAGATCCTTGGAGACCTCGCGCACGCGAAGCATGGCGTCATCGAAGTCCCCAGCAATCTGCACCGTCAGCGCGCCGTACTCGAGCGCTTGAGACAGCTTGCCGTAGGAGATTTTGCCACTGCCGATGAATATCACCGCTTTCATCAGTCGCGTTACGGAGCTGTACATGGCCAGCGATGCGCTGGTGTTGCCGGTCGATGCGCAGGCGGCGCGCTTGGCTCCAGTCATCCGCGCATGGCTAAAGGCGGCGCACATGCCATTATCTTTGAATGATCCCGATGGGTTCATTCCTTCGTACTGCAGGAACAGCTTGCCCGCGTCCATCCCCACGAACTTGGCTACTTCGTCAGCTCTCTGCAGAAGTGTCTGCCCCTCCCCTACAGTGACTACTTTGTCGGCCGGTGCAAACGGGAGCAACTCGTGAAAGCGCCATACACCGCTAAAACGCAGTGGTTCATAGCGTCGCGTCCACATTTGCTCGAAATCCGACAGTCGTTTGGGAACTTCGATCCTCGACCAGTCGTATTCTATATCTAACAGATCTCCACAACGGTCGCAGGCGGTTCGCTCCTGGCCGATGTCGAAAGTCGCTCCACACAGCGAGTTGAGACATCGCTGAAAGGCAATTCCGCTTTGAATTGCGGAAGAACTGCCCTTTGCCAACTTGGTGTCGGCCATAATACCACCCCAAAATAACTAGGATATGAACGCGATAGATCGAAAGTAATGCCCTGTTCGTCTACTTTATAGCTGGGATGGGCCCAAGAAGACTATTGCGTTTCTTTAAAAGTGAAATAATAGTCAGTTTGACACATTTTGCAGTTTTTGCCCACCATTCCGCGTAAGCCCCCTAAGTTGACTGGATGACATCCCTTGAGTCCCAAGAAATCCACTACCAAGAAGAGCTCACCAGCCGGCCGCACCCGAACTTCGGCAGGCAAAAAAGCGGTGGTAGCTAAATCTACGGGTCCTAAGTCTACGGGGAAGAAGGTGGCTGCCAAGCGGGCCACGACCAAGCGTCCTGCCAGTGCCAAAGCGACCGTGGCTGGAAAAGCTCGCACGGCGTCCAAAACCTTGGCTAAGTCCCCCAAGCTAGCAAAGAACCCACCTGCGACCAAGAAGTCCAACACCAAATCAAAGGTGCCCCGGCGCTCCGCGTCGGCTAAGCTAGGTCAAGCAAGCTCCACAGCCAAGAGCAAACCCTCCAGAAAAAAATCGGCTGAGAAGATCGCAGCGAACAAGTCAACGGCTAAGAAGCTTACAACCAAGAAACCCACAACTAAGAAACCCACAACCAAGAAACCTACGACCAAAGCCAGAGTTGCCTCCGCGCGCCCAACCAACAAAACCACTTCCCGCAAGTCGGTTGCTAACAATGGCAACGGTCATCGGTCGCACCCCGTTAGCGATACGACCAGCTCCTCACGTCCGCTGAAAAAAGCCTCCACCTCCTCGGGTGGCGATTACGATAAGTTTCGCCAACTACTCCTCACCGTGCGACAGCGCTTGCAGGGGGACGTGAGCATGATGTCCCAAGAAGCACTCGGAGGATCGGATGGAGCAGCCGACAATCATGCTCCCATTCATCCAGCCGAAGTGGGAACGCACAGCTTTGAACAGGAATTCACTCTCAATCTGCTCTCTTCCGACGGGGATCGACTCGAACGTATCGATGCTGCTCTTGAAAAAATTGGTGAAGGAACGTACGGTGCTTGCGACGAATGCGGCGGTCGCATTCCGCGAGCCCGATTAGAAGTCATTCCGGATACCCCATTCTGTGTCAAGTGCGCTACTCGATTGGAAGTCTGACGTGTCCCAGACAACCCCTGGCGTGGTGGTACGCCCCTCGCTGTGGATCCGCTGGTTAGTATTTGGCAGTGCCGCTGCGCTCGGCACCTCGATCGATTTGATCACCAAACAGTGGGTCTTCGCATCGCGTGGGCTGCCGGGCCAGCTTCCCCCTTGGTGGTTGATCGAACCCTACGTTGGAATCGAAACTGCGGTCAATCCAGGCGCTCTGTTTGGGCTCGGTGCCGGTTGGGGGTCGCTGTTTGCCGCGCTGAGCGTCTTGGCGGCCGTCGCCATTATTGTCTGGCTGCACAAATTTCGTGCCATCGATAGTTGGTGGTTGGTCATCGCCCTGGCCTGTGTCATGGGAGGCATTTTTGGCAATCTCTACGATCGGTTGGGACTATGGAACCCTCCGCCAGAAATGCCCCTTTGGAGCAGCGGCGTGCGCGACTGGATTCTGATTCAGTACAACTCGAATTACGTCTGGCCGAACTTTAACATTGCCGACAGCCTGCTGGTCTGTGGTGCCATCATGCTCGCCGCACATTCGTTTTGGATGCCCCCCCAGCCCAATGATAGGGCAAGCGAAAAAGCACCGTAGCTGCTGTCGCCAGACGGTAGAAGCGAAAAGCGTGAGGTCGACGGTCGACCGCTTGGCAGCGGTGGCTACGCCTTGAATCGGTGCCCAGAATCCGACGGCGGAGCGTCGGGCCACATTAAGCGGGGCACATTAAGCGGGGCACATTAGGACCGTTGGCCAGCCAGGGTGATTGGACTAGAATAGGGTGCGTTGCCCGCTCACCCTCTCCCTGTTTAGGAAACTCCGATGCGCCGTCTCGGTGTCATAACCTCGTTGGCCTTGTCTAGTGTTACTTTGCTATCGCTTGCAAACTGCGTATGGGCGGATCAAGCGGCCGATTCCAGCTCGACCGCACCAGCCTCGGCAACCGACTCGGCAAGCCTGCCGGGCCTGTCGAAAACGCAGCCCGACTCGGGGCCATCGGTCGCCGTCGAAGGAGGCTTCATGGTCCCCTATACGATGACCATTCCTGGCAGCAGCGTTCAAGTTGAAATGATTCCGGTCCCAGGCGGCACCTTCAGCATGGGTAGCCCCGAAGGGGCCGACGACGCTCAGGAAGACGAACAGCCGGCGCTGCAAGTCACCGTCGGTCCGATGTGGGTGGCCAAGTACGAAACGTCGTGGGGTGAGTACAACCTCTTTATGTCGATGTACAAATTGCTCAAAGTGCTGCAGTCCCAAGGGCTGCGTCAAATCTCCGATGACAATCGGGTCGACGCCATTACTGCGCCTACCGAACTCTACGACTCGTCGTTCACCTACCAATTCGGTCAAGACGCCAATTTGCCCGCAGTGACCATGACTCAGTATGCGGCCAAGCAATACACCAAATGGCTCAGCCTATTGACGGGACAGCAGTTGCGATTGCCGACCGCAGCGGAATGGGAGCACGCCTGCCGCGCGGGTTCAACAACCAACTATAGCTTTGGCGACGATCCCGAACAGCTAGACGAATTCGCTTGGTATGTCGAGAACGCGGACGAAACACCGCACGCCGTGGGGCAGAAGCAGCCGAACGCGTTTGGTTTGCACGACATGCACGGCAACGTGATGGAATGGTGCATCGATAGTTATACCGAAGATGGCTACACCTCGCTGGCTGACAAGCCACAACCTCTATCGCTTAGCGATGCGATTATTTGGCCAGAGACGTTTGATAATCGCGTCGTTCGCGGCGGAAGCTGGCAAGACGACGCAGAGCAACTGCGCTCCGCCGCACGACTCGGCTCTGCCGACGAAGATTGGAAAGCCAACGATCCCAACTTTCCACTCAGCCCCTGGTGGTACACCGACGATCCTGCTCGCGGTGTCGGCTTCCGCATCG
Organism: Pirellulaceae bacterium; assembly: GCA_020852965.1. Lineage (GTDB taxonomy): Bacteria > Planctomycetota > Planctomycetia > Pirellulales > Pirellulaceae > Aureliella. The sequence continues at coordinate 182,153 of JADYZV010000009.1, forward strand.
TCCGTTCCTACCAGCCGCTCGACGACGCGCTGATCACTAAATTCTACGAGATCGACAACGAGGACATTCAAATGGATGTCGACATGCGGCTCAATGAAGGACGAGGTGTACTCAGCCCAATCGACCCCGCCTTGGCCGAAGACATCAAGCAGGCCAATTAGAAACCAACTCGCTACTTATCGCACGAACGCATGGAGGCTCCAACATGGCACAACCACTCAGCGGCCTCTCTGCGGGGAACGAGGACTTGAGCGACCAACACTCGACCGACCGCTCCGCGCGCCGTGGCAAATCGCGCGACCGACAATTCGACGCGGACAATTTGGCATGGGGCGAGCTGCGGGACTGGCTGCAATTGGTTCGCCTGCCGAATGTCTTCACACTGCTATCGGACTGCGTGGCGGCTGCCGTCGTCGCCGTGGGTTTGGCATGGCTCCAATTCGCATTCATTCCAGTTCTGTTCGCTTCGCTATTAGCCTATTGGGCAGGGATGATACTCAATGACGTGGTCGATTTAGAGGAAGACCGCGAACACCGCCCAGATCGGCCACTCGCCTCCGGTCGTATTTCACCCGTGATTGCCGGTCACATTGCAACTGGCATGTTGCTCATTGGCCCGGTGGTGATCTTGGCCGTGTTGACCTTCCAGTACTCGCAACCGCTGTGGATGGGGATCGCCTTCTTGGCGTCGGTGCTACTGTCGCTTGCGGTTCGCGCATACGATTCTCCACTCAAACGCACGCCGCTCGGCCCTCCATTGATGGGTGTCTGCCGTGGACTAAATATTTTGATGGTTGGCTTTGCTATGTTAGCCATCACTCACGTGCCTGCCGTGGAAGGCGACGGGGAAGTTGCCGCCCGTTCGGCCCAGGTTGTCGAAAAGCTGGTTGATCCATTGCTTCCCGTAGAGGGTCGTGTGAGCGAGATCGTTGCTCAACTCCCCGACGTCATATTCCCACGGCCGTTGATGGCACTGGCTGCCGGCATCGCTCTCTACATTTTCGGAGTGACGGTCTACGCGCGGCGCGAAGAACGCGATAGCACCGCAGGAGTACTGCTGTTTGGAATTGCCTTGGAGATAGCCGGCTTGGTGATCATTGGTTGCCTGCCATTGTGGGCTGACGCAGGGCAAACATGGACGCTCGATCCGTACCAGGGATATCCACTACTGATCGGGCTGATCGGCCTGACCGTAGCCAATCGAGGCATAGCCGGTGTGTGGCACCCAGTACCGCGGAAAGTGCAGTTGGCGGTCAAGCACGCGATTCTAACATTGATCTTGATCGATGCAGCCGTAGTATTGATGTGGGCCGGCCCTTGGTACGGTAGCGCAGTCGCCGCCCTACTGCTCCCCGCCTTGAGCAGCGCCATTCGCTACCGTTCCACCTAAGTTTTTATCAAAGCTATAATTTAGGGTTTGCTGTAGTGGACGAGGTAACGAGTCCCTAAAAAACGCGTGATTTACTGAGCCCGACTGCCGCTCGTGGTAGGCTCGTAACGAGTACCGCGAGTTACGGCGGATCGAAGTAAGTGACTATTGGCTGCGCTCCCGCGTCCCAACGAGTACCGGTCTCCCGATGCGCTACGTTTGAATTCGCAGGAACAATTTGATAGAATAGGTGATTTACAAGTTCACGAGAAACTTCAATGCAGTTGCCTCAAGTAGGTCGCGTTGCTTCGGCAATCGAACAGCTATCAACCCGCCTACAACCGGTCGACCAGGAGCGAGTTCCCAATGCTCTCGCCGCTGGACGCGTATTGGCTGAGGACTTGATCGCGGATCGCCCGAGCCCGGCGTTGGATGTGTCGGCCATGGACGGATATGCACTACGGTTGCAGGACGAGCTGCCAGCGACGTTACCTGTCCAGTCAACAGCACCGGCAGGTTCCGCACCGCAGACTCTACACCCCGGTCATGCGATTCGCATCTTTACTGGAGCGGTCGTGCCAACAGGAGCAGATTGTGTGGTGCGCCGCGAGGATACGATCGAACATCCCGGCCAAGTGCAGCTCACCATTCCCATCGCCGAAATGAAGCTTGGTCAGAATATTCGCAGGCAAGGCGAAAATTCTTCACAGGGGGCCAAGTTACTCTCACGCGGTTCCATTGTCGAAGCGGCTAGCATCGCCGCCGTGGCCAGCTTCGGTGCGCGCGATCTACGGGTCTATCGAACCGTGCGAGTCGCCGTTTTGAACACGGGCGACGAGCTGGCCGAACCGGGCGCGGCGGTGGAAGCTTGGCAGATCCGCGATTCGAATGGCCCCACCTTGGCCGCTTGGCTATCGCAATTGTCATGGGTCACGACCACCCAACGGCAGCGCGTGGCGGACACACTGTCGAGCGTGCAAGCTGCACTGGCCGAACAGTTGGAGCAATCCGATGCGATCATTCTCACCGGTGGTGTGTCGATGGGAGACACCGACTACGTGCCCGCAGCCATCGAGTCGCTCGGTGGCGAAATCGTCTTCCATCGCTTGCCGATTCGCCCTGGCAAGCCCGTGCTGGGAGCCGTCCTAAAAGGTAAATTGATTTTGGGGCTGCCCGGCAACCCAGTCAGCGTGGCCGTGACCGCGCGCGTGTTGGGTGAACCGCTGCTGCGCAAGTTGGCCGGCTGTGAATGTGCGGCACCTCGCTTATCCGTGCAGCTCACCGAAAGCGATGGCAAACGCATCGACTTGACCTGGTTTCGACTGGTCAATATCAACGCCCACGGCGAATTACACCTGGCTCAATCGCAGGGATCAGGCGATCTGGTGTCCCTTTCTCAAAGTTGCGGATTTGTCGAAATTCCGCCTGGTGAAAACGGACAAGGCCCCGTGCGTCTTACGCTATGGTAGATTGGATTGGGTAACAGTCCACGAGGGTAGTCGCTGACCGCTCCGCCGGTCAGTGGCTCTAAAGTCTTCGTTCCGGAGTTTGTAAGATGGCACTTCTCCAACTGCGCCCCACATTTGAACTCCCCGTCTCGGAGGAGCGACTGGAAGTCATTGCCAAGCTCGAAGCGGAATATGCGAGGGCCAAGACGCAAACTGGCTTTTTGATGCACGGCGAATATGGCGAGCTGCGTTTAGCGGCGGTCGAGCATCGACTGTGGTCGCCGCACTTGTCGTTCTACGTCAGTGAGCGAGATGGGCGTGCGCTGATCCGTGGCCGCTTCGCACCGCGGCTGGAGGTGTGGACCTTCGTGTGGATCGTCTACTTAGCCATGTCCTTCACCGCCTTCTTCGGCCTCGTGCTGGCGTACTCGCAATGGATGCTCGGCGAATCGGTCTGGGGACTGTGGGCCGCCGTGGCCGCGCTAATTGCCATCTCCACGCTCTACGTGGTCGCCAACATCGGGCAGCAATGGAGCTCCGATCAGATGGATGCCTTGCGGGCTCGCTTGGATGGTGTCTTGGAGCGAGCCGGCGTGCGATGAGAGCTTTGATCCCGTTTGATATTCTGTAAATTGTTTGTGAACTTGGAGGGTCGGTATTTGTATTTAACCACGAATCACACGAAGGGCACGAAAAAATTCTCTGCTGGTGTTCTTGGAAAAAATTCTCTGCTGGTGTTCTTGGTTGTCCAGCAACGAGGGAAAGAGCAATGCTGTTCAAAGTTTAGAGTTGCAAGATTATGGGAGCAATGTTCGAGGTCTACATAGAGCTAAATGAACGAATCATCCACTAAAAGATTTTGAAATCAAATCGCGGGTGTACTAGACAATTGAGCAGAGCGAGCTTTTCGTGTTTTTCGTGGTCAATTAGCGGCTAACTCGTCCCCTACGAACTTGCGGTCAGGACATAAAAAAAGCCTTGGCAGTTTCGGGTCAAACTGCCAAGGCTGGTGTTCCCTGGCACCGGAGCAAAATGGAAAACCATCTCGCTCCGGTGCACAGACTTAAGCTCTATCGCGAAGCTCCCAGCAGCGTGATTGACCCAGAAACCAACGCTACTCGGATGTGTGCTCCGACCCAGGAGGGAGGCCAGCTATGTTTTCCCGCAAAACCATAGCCAACGATAGAGCTTCCACTGATCGACTTCCATGTCTGTTCATCAAGCGCGGGGTTTGCATTCCTCCGTGAATGCAATCGGTCTTCGCCTGAAATCACCAGCCGCTTCGGGAAGCTGCTGTCTGGTTCGATTCTTCGGTCCGACCTGCTTGATATGTCATGAATAACGAATCGGACAAATCGGTGTCAAGCCGAGAAAATAAACTAATGGGAAAAATAAGGGGCGGCGGCCGACGGTGGGAAAATGCTCAGCACGGGAATCGGCACACGGCTGTTCTTGCGCGCCAACGCTTGCTTGGCAATCGACTCGTCCGTACCAGGTATGCCATCGCGATCGGTCCACGACTTGACGCCACAGCCAGCCAATAGGATCGAGCCGACTTCGGTATGGTCGATGGCCCAACGAATCGCTGCTGAGCGATCCGCGATGACTTGTACCCGTCCTGGACTGCGGAAGCCACCGAGCACATCCATAGCCAGCGATTGAGCCATATCGGCAGACAGATCGCTCGAACTCAGCACGACGCGGTCAGCCCCCTTGTCGAGCACTTCTCCCAGCCGTTGTCGCCACTGGGGATCGAGCTTGCAACCGAGATCCATGACAACCGTGGTGGGTCCGAGCTGATGCTGCCGCAGCGCATGCAGTGCAACCGCCACACGGTCGGGCGTTTCGGCCGCATCGATATGCACGGGAACTTCGATAGCGGAGGACAAGCGTTGCATGCGTCCAGGAATTGTATCAAGCGCTTCGATTCCAGCGACCGCATCGGGGATTGAGAAGTCAAACATCCAAGCCACTGCCACGGCGGCCATGGCGGCGCGCGCGACGTGATCGCCAGGTATCTTCAGCGTCATTGGCATCAACAGGTTGCCAGTCGTCGTCAGCAACTGCTGCTGGCCGCCGCTGCGCCCCAGGCGTTTGCCTTGAACGTGCTGCGCCGCATCCAAACCATAATTGACACAATCGAGCCCCGAGGCTTCGGCCCATTGTGCTGCCGACGCATCATCCGCATTGTAGAGCAGCATTCCGTGCGGCTTGAGATTCTCGCCCAGGCGCCGCATCAATTCACCAAAGCCGGCTTGGCTGGAACTGCCTCGAAGTTGGCTCGAACGCATGCCGGTGAGAATCAGCACATCGAACTCCACACCAGCGGTCACTTGCTGTTGTAGCATGCTCGGCGTCAATTCGATGATCGCGGCCGGCGAGCCAGCCAGTTCGGCTCGCTCCATCCAACGCGCCAACTTGCGAGTCGCCGGAGGCCGCGTGGCCGTGCGATCGCAGGCGGTCGAATCGCTGGCACCCAGCGATGTATAATAGGCTACCGCTCCGCCGAGTCGCTTGAGCATGGCGGCGACAAATAGTGCGGTCGTTGTCTTGCCACAAGTGCCAACCACTCCGATCGTCAACATGCGTTGCGAAGGCTGACCGACCAGCGCCTGGCAGACGCGTCCATACACCTCGCGAGTGTCATCGACCAGACACTGTGGTATCGAGACAGGCAGCAACCGCTCAGCAACCACCGCTACCGCCCCTCGACGAACCGCCTCGTCGACTTGGTCGTGTTGATCGCTGGCAGCCGAGTGGTGCGGGATGAATACATCGCCTGGCTGGCAGTCTTGGGCGCGGTGCGCACAACGCGTCACCAAGATGTCTTCCGTACCGACAAACACCCCTTCGCTAAGAAATTTGCGAAGGCTAAGACCTTCCGCTTGCGAATCACTTTTGCCTGAAAAACCATCACGAAACGACGTAGACATTGTCGGCCTCCTTGCCACATGTGCCAGCGTATTGATAATCTTTGAGTTGCCGGACTTCGACCGCATCGTGCGTTCGTCGCGCCGACCATGACGCTCGGATGAGTCAAAACTTGCGTCGCAAGCTGTTACACATCACAGAACTATAGCCTGTCCCGAAAGCATACAAACCGTCAAGGCGAGTTTTCAGGAAGAACTGACTTTCACTGTTTTTTTCCAAATTTACTCCAGAATTTCTTTCCCACATGATTGCTAGCTAAGCCCATGGCCGCCAAGGATCTCGACGTCGAACAACTGGCCGTATATTTGCACCTCACGCCGCCACAAGTCAGGCGATTGGCTGATCGCGAGCAATTACCAGGACGACGCATCGGCGGACAATGGCGATTTTCCGAAGCCGAGGTCCACACTTGGCTCGAGGATCGCATCGGAGCTAGCAACCTGGAAGAGCTCGCGCAGATGCAACCCATGGTCGACCGCTGGAGCGATGCCAACAGCGATTCGGTCGAGCTGAGTGGCTTGCTACACGCAGCGGCCATTGCCATTCCACTGGAGGCTCGCACGCGTGGCAGCGTGATTCGCACGATCTGTAAACTGGCGGAAGCCACCGGCCTACTGTGGGACGCGTCGAAGATGAGCGAAGCGGTTCTAGCGCGAGAAGACCTGCATCCCACTGCTCTCGACAACGGTGTCGCCCTCTTGCACCCGCGTCGACCGCAAAGCTCGATTCTCGCCGAACCGCTTTTGGCGTTGGGTGTCACCTCACAACCGCTCCCTTTTGGAAACCAAAGTGGGCACTTAACCGATGTCTTCTTTTTGATTTGCTCGACCGATGATCGCGTCCACCTACAAGTGCTAGCCAAGATCTCACGCCTGCTGTCGGGCACCAATTTCTTGAATGAACTGCGAAGTTGCACCTCGGCCAAAGAGGCGCACGAACTTGTGGTACGATTTGAATCGGAGCTGGACATCGTATCGTAGGCAGCTATGCTGCGTCATTGCCCGCTGATCGCTTCGCCGATCGGTTGCTCAATTGTCACAGTCCGACATTTACCATCCAACTTTGGCTCTTAGCTTTGTCCAGTTTGAATGGATCACCCCCATGCGAATTCTTTGGATTGACGTTAGCTGCCACGCAGCCAGCGGCAACCAATCAAGCGACGGCATCGCATGGTTGCGACAACGCATGGCGAACATGCAGGTTGGCCATCGAGCCACTGAGTTCATCGAGCAAGCATGGCACCCAACGGACCACTCCATCAACCTCAGCCAGCGACAGCAGTTGTTAGAGCGGATCGATAGTGGGATCGAGCGCATCGTGGTTGCCTCCGCGAATCGGCTTGACTACCCCACCGAGCTGATCGAACTGTTGCAGCGCATCTGCCCAGAGGTACCTTTGGCTTTTGCCTGCGATAGCTGGTGGGATGGTTGGCGGCGTACCGGTTTGAAATCGCGGCACCACCTGTCGCTTGCCTGGTATCGTTGGTGGGACGGATGGGTAGACTGGCTGCAAGGCGGCACGCCGCAGCTCTACGAGCCGATTCCTGTCGAATGGAGCTTGCTGGCCGAAGCTCCGCGAGCTCGTTCGTTAACGGCACAACTACCTCTGGAGCGTGGATTGATAGTTGGCAATTGTCGCCAGACGTTGGCTGCCTGGTCGCTGGCCGCTGCGACAGCCGGATTCTCGTCCGATTGCATTTCCGAGCAAGCGTATCGACAGCAAGTTCGAGTCACTCCGACGGGGGAAAGTAGCTCGGCGGTCCCCCGCCGAGTTGGCATGGGGGAAGATAGCTGTTTGGACGCAACACCGACGGCGGAGCGTCGGGCCACATTCACGCCGGCCTGGGTGCTGTGGGACGATAGCTGTTTGGACACAACACCGACAGCGAAAAGTAGCTCGGCGGTCCCCCGCCGAATTTGCATTGGACGAATTTGCATGGGGGACGAAGACGGTTTGGATGCATCACCGACGGCGGAGCGTCGGGCCACATTCCCACAGCCTGAGAATGACGAAATAGACCAGTTCTTCAAACAATTGCCAACTCGCATGTCGACAGGGTTACCCTCGTTATCATCGAAACGCTCCGATCGTATTTTGGGGATCGCGGCCGTTAGTCTACCTCGCGCCGACTGGGCGCTGCCACTATGCAGCACTTGGGGGTGCGAGCTATTGGCCAAACCCAGCAGCGGTCAAGGCTTAACGCGTTTGCTCGAGCACTACTTTTCTACCTAGTGCTTTGCCGTGCGTACTCCTCACTCGATATGCTTGCAGCGCGCTAGGCGGCTAAACAGGTCAACTCTCCGGCCACGCGAAAAGGTTGCCGAAAAAAGGTTTCTGTTCAACCGCGAAGCGTGGCTTTCTAGCTGGAAAACTTTCGCTCCAGCCCGCCAGCGGGCGATGGGGGCGGGAGAAATGCCGATTTGGCGACGACTACACAGTTGCAAGTGCGTTGTCAGCCCGCCAGCGGGCGTGGGGGCGAGAGAAATACCGATGGAGAGGCGGGCGGGAGAAATGCGAAGGTACTTACGTGGCAGATGCAGTGCGAGCTTCTTCGGCCGCGCTGGCGCGAACGTAGTTAGGGGATAGCCCGGCGGCCGAGACAGCTTGGCCGGCCATGTAGTGTTGCCAGCCTAGTCGACCGACCCAGCTCGCAACCGGATCCCAATGCGACTCGTCGATCAAGTGAACGCCGCTGTCAACTCGGGGCGTGTAACTGCGCAGGCCGGGACCACTGACCCAAATTCGCTTCGATGCAAGTGAGTTTTGGCGTGAATTCAATTTTTGAAGACTTGCGCTCAACGCACTCAGTGGCTGAGCTTGCCAGAGGGGGGCGCCGAGCACTTGGGCTTTGGCCAAGGGAATCATGGCTAGGCCCGAGTCGTGGAGGGCGTCTCGTTCTTGTGATCCGTCATTGGGGTGGCCAGCGGGAATGCGCCAAGCTGCGGCAAAAACTTGTTTACGAAAGGCATTGAGTACAGCCACCACGATCGGTTGATCCGCCTCAGTCCCAAGCTCCTCGGCTGTTTCACAGTAGTTTTCCAACACATTTTCAGCCGACCGCGCCGCGATGATTTGCAGCGTATCGACGGCGACAAGCGGGATTTGCCAGGCCAAACCGAGCATTTTGGCGGTCGCCAAACCGGCTCGAAGCCCAGTAAATGAGCCTGGACCGTGGGTCACGCTAATCAGTTCGACTTGAGCGGAACTTCCTGCACCGTATTGGGCTAGTAGTTCAGCGATGGTAGGTGCCATGCTCACCACGCTGCCGACATGGGGAGGGAGCAGACTCTCGGCAATGACGGCCTGTTGTTGCAAGATCGCCACACTGCCGGCCTGCGCAGAGCATTCGATCGCCAAGTGAAGCATAGACAGACATTCCGATAAAATTAGGACCGATGGCCGCCCCCGTTTTATTCGGAAAGCGTAAACTAACTATCTTTCAGCCAAGACCTGCCCGCCCTACAATGAGGCGGCAATGGAAACACCCCCATGCAGGGAAGATGTGCCTTGTTGACGAATGCCCTTACAATTTAGCATTTCGGCGTCTCAGCATTTCAGCGTCTATCATTTACTTATTCACTAGCGACTATTTATTTTATTAGCGACCGTTGACGTCCAGTCAGTGTGTACCGGAGAGCCCCGTGCGACAAGCACTCATCAGCGATATTCACGGCAACCTTGAAGCGCTCCACGCGGTTATGGCTGATATCCAACTGCAAAAGGTGGAGCATATCGTCTGCCTGGGAGATATCGTCGGATACGGTCCCAATCCTTGCCAGTGCTTAGATATCGTGATGCAGAAATGCCAGATGACGATTCTCGGCAACCACGATCAAGCGGCACTGTTTGATCCGGATGGTTTCAATCCGGTCGCCCTGCGAGCCATTTACTGGACGCGCGACGAACTCGACCGAGGCCCAGGGCCAGCTAGCGTTATCAACCGCCGCTGGGACTTCTTAAGCGAGCTCCCCAAGTCGCATCAAGCTGGCGAGGTGCTATTCGTACACGGCTCACCACGCGATGCCACCAACGAGTACGTCTTTCCAGAGACGATCTACGATCAAGCGCGGATGCAGGCTTTGTTCGATCGCGTCACTCGCTTGAGCTTCCAAGGCCACACGCACATGCCAGGCATCTTCACCACCTTTGGAGAATTCATTACCCCGGACGACTGCGACTATCGCTTCGCCATCGGAACGGAAAAGTTGATGATCAACGTTGGTTCCGTCGGGCAACCTCGCGACGAAGACCCGCGTCCCTGCTACGTTATTTTCGACGATCAACGGGAAGAACTAGAGTTTCGGCGGGTCGAATACGATTTCGAACAAACCATCCAGAAGATCTACGACATTCCTGACCTCGACAATATGTTGGGTGATCGATTGCGTGGAGGACGCTGACGAACGTAGCTCGGTGGTCCCCCACCGAATTGACATTGGTACTATCCAACCCCTAAACGACAACAACCCAATCGACTGGGGAGCGAGTTGCACCATCGGTCATCACACGGAGCCAAGCTGTGCGGCGCGCAATTGTAAGTGACATCCACGGGAATCTCGAAGCGCTCAATCGAGTCTTAGAAGATGCCAAAAGCCAAGATTGCGAGCAGATTGTCTGTTTGGGAGACATCGTTGGTTACGGCCCCGACCCACAGGCCTGCATCGATATCGTGAAAGGCTTCGATGCCTGCATTTTGGGAAACCATGACTTGGCCGCACTGTTCGACCCTGAGGGGTTTAGCAACGCCGCGGAACAAGCCATTCTCTGGACGCGGCGACAAATCGAAGCCGGCGATACTCCCCAGGACTGCTACCGACGACTCGAATTCTTGGCACATCTACCGCGCACCCGTCGCGAAGGTCCATTGCTGTTCGTCCATGGCTCAGTGCGCAATCCGATCAACGAGTACGTTTTCCCGGAAGACATCTACAATCGTCGCAAAATGGACAAACTTTTTTCCATGGTGCAGCGGACCTGCTTTCAAGGACACACGCACGTCCCAGGTGTCTTCACCTCGAATATGACCTTTCTCAAACCCGAGGATATCGACTATCGTTATCGTTTGAGCGATGAAAAATCGATGATCAACGTCGGCTCGGTGGGTCAGCCTCGCGATGGCAATTGGCGCTCGTGCTACGTAATTCTCGAAGAGCCTTGGGTCACCTTCCGCCGCGTCGAATACGACGTCGAAATCACCGTGAACAAAATCTACGACACGCCAGAGCTTGAGCGGTTTCTGGGCGACCGGCTCCGGGAAGGACGCTAGTACCTTTGGGCCATAGCTACTGGCTATCAGAACCGTTGCATTATGTGTCAATCTAATTCACAATTGACGTTAACTACCGCTCGACACCCCCTTGGCTCGCGTCCCAAGTGTCGGGAGGAATTCGCATTCTCATCTTGAGGCCTGCCCACGACCATGCAGAGGATAACACTGCGCGTGATTTCTGGTGCCGATCGGGGGCGTGTTTATCGTGAATTGGCGATGCCTATTACGATTGGTCGCGAGGAAGGAAACATGGTGCAGCTCAACGATGAGCGTATCAGTCGCTACCATGTCAAAATCCAAGAAGACGAAAATCGGCTGGTCATCACCGATTTGGATAGCACCAACGGAACCCGAGTCAATGGGCATGTCTGTAGCCTGAAGATTCTGCGCTATGGCGACACCATCTCGATTGGCCGCACGGTCCTGTTGGTGGGCACGCGTGAGCAAGTCGCCGATTGGTTCGATTCCAACCGCGACTTGACCTCCAATAGCGCGCGCTCGCCTATGGGCGTTGAGGATGACGGCGATGAGGGACCGGACTTCGACATGAGCACCGGCCTGGCGATTCCCAAGATGGCTCATTCGTCGAGTCACGACGTACAAATCCCGCACGGCATGTCGCCTGGGCAATCTGCCGAGTTGCGGGAGCTGCTCGATATCTTGCACACGGGCATGCGTGCGGTCGTGGATGTAGCTTCCGTCGACGAAAAAGAAAGCTTGGTCACGATTGACATTCGGGCTTGGCAAAAATTCTTGATGATTCAAAGCGAATTGGCCGAGATGATTCGTGGTATCGAAGACCCACAAGGTAGCGACGCGTCTTCACGTCAAAAGTAAATAGTCAATCGTCATTAATTGCTGGGTAGTAGCAGTGACATCAATCGCTCTTTGGCAACCGTCCCGATCGTTCTTCCCTGAGCATCATCGATAGCCACCAGGGGACACTGCGAGCTCTGCAATCGAGTCAATACTTGGATGCTCGACTCCGAACCGACGGTGCGGAATACGGGAAGCAGTGGAAGGGGGCCTTGGCGGTTGATCAATAGCTCCGCCACGATGTAGCAGCCCAGCAAACGCTCATGCTTGTCATCGACGACCCCTACGATCGATTCCCTGCGGCGGCTGGATTGCCGAATCACTTCCTCACGATCCGCATTGGAAGTCACCAACGGCATGGCTCGTAGGGGTACCGCAAACTGCCGCACGGGACGCACACCATAGGTAAAAAGATTCTGCGCAATCTCGCGCTGAATGGGTAGCAGCAGGCCGGCCTCCTGGCCTTCGACCAATACACGTTGTAGCTCCTGTCGTTCCAATCGCGAACCCGACTTGATCGAGTTGGTCCCGATTGAACGCTGCCACACCTTCTCTAGCACGATGATCAACATAGAAACCGGCGAAAATAGGACCGCAAATAGCACCATGGCAGGTGCACCACGATTGAGCAATCGATAGGGAACTTGGTAGTACAAGAACTTTGGCAATAATTCGCCGTAGATAAACAGAATCGGAGTCATCAGCAACGGCACTAGTGTCTCCATCTGCGTCCACCCTGGAAAAAGACGCTGACTGGCCAACAACAATCCAAAGGAGACCAAATAATTGGCGATGTTGTTTCCGATCAATACCGTGGCTACGACCACGGTGGAATGGTTGGCCAACCACAGCAACATGCGCGACAGCCAGCGCCCCGACTTGGCGTCCATCACCAGCCGCACGCGTGTGACGCGATAGAAACCCGTTTCGCTCCCGCTAAAAAACGCGCTCAGAGCTAGCCCCAGCAACAGTAGCAGCACAACCGATATCACAAATACCTCGACTCTAGCCGTTTGGGAACTTGCAGGCTTGGAAGTTGGTCTAACCACGAAAAACACGAAAAACACCTCTGCTGGCCTTCGTGGTGGTCCAGCAGCGAGGTAACGAGCAATGATGAAATACTATTCAAAGATAGAAGTAACAAAATCAAGGGAGTGATGTCCGAGGTTTACAAAGATCAATATGGAAGGATCGTCCGCTAGAATATTTTGGGGATGAAATTGCGGGTGTACTAAACCATTGAACAAGTACCGATCCAGGTTTGGGTGTTCTTCGAGTTTTTCGTGGTCAACAAACGAGCTAACACGTCAGCGTCCATAATTCCTGCAACCCTGCTTACGCCTCCTCCGAGTCAACTTGGGGAGCTTCGGATATCCGCACAAGAATTTCACCTCGTGCCCCCACCTCGACTACTTCCAGCAATAAATCGTCGAGGCTGCACACATCTCCACTCTCGGGCAAGCGATGTAGTTGTTCTTGTACGACACCTCCCACCGTCAAATTGCGACTGACGCTCAAGCGACGCCCCATCAGCCGTTCCAGCCGGCGGAGCTTGGTCATGCCCGTTGCCAACCAAACTCCGGGTGATACCAATCGTACTTCAGCTCGCGCCAACTCGCGGTGCGAAGTGCTATCCTCCAAGTGTAGGATCGCTTCGAAGATGTCTTCCCAAGTCAGGATGCCGATCGTTTCGCCATACTCGTTGATCACCACGGCCACACGTCGTTTGGCTTGTCTCAACCTTTTCAGCGCTTCTGCGATCGTGGCGCACCATGGGATAACGACCAACAACTTCTTCTTCGCAGCCAAATCATCTACGTCCGCTGCTAGGATCGTATTGAGATCGACGGCCGACGTTACCTCACGACCGCTGGCATTGGTAACCAGCATGTAGCCGCTGGGAGTCTTCTCGCCACCGAGATGGTCGAGGCTCAGCGGTGGCACGAACGATCGGTACTGAGTGCGTGGGCGCATCCACTCTTCGACTTTAATTTCGCTCAACTGAATTACGTTGCGCAGTACTTGCCGCTCCTGTTCGGCCAGTTGCGCGTCATCGGTTGAAAGTTCGATCGCTCGCTCCAAGTCGGCTTGTTCTAAATAGTTCTCTGGCTTAAGCCCCGGCCACAGCAGGCGTCGCGAGGCCTCGTTGGCGAATTGGATCAATGGCAGAAAACCATCGGCCAGGCGTACCGCTAACGCTAGAGGCCAAGCAACCAATTTCACGACCGGCACCGGATGCAGCACCGCCACGCTCTTGGGGAGAAATTCGCCAAAGACGATGATCACGACCAACCCGAGGATAGTAACGAGCGTGCTATGCGCGCTGATAGGCAGAGACAATGCAGCCCGCGAGACTAGTGAAAAATAGGAGAGATTGATGGCCAAATTCCAAAACAGAATCCCCATCAACAGCCGCTCGGATCTCGCCACTAGCAGAAACGCGACTCGCGCGGCCGCAGAGCCATGCGCTAATCCACGGCGTTGGCTAAGCGTCAGAGAGAAGAAGGCCGCTTCACTACCTGAGAAAAATCCGCTGAGCAGCAGTAGTACTAGCAGGCTAGGAAGGTAAGCCCAGATGCTCGTCAGCGATTCCAACATACTTAGGCTTCTTCGTCCGCAGTGCGCGCACGACCCATCGCAAAGTCAAATTCGCTCAGCGCGGGCACAATCATTGCCGTCGTCGCAAATCCGTAGGCTGTCATGATGACTGAAAACACCACCATCTCTTGCCCGCGCAGGATGAAGCTGGTGATCGCAAAGAACGTTAGGAAGGGTAGGCTAAACGCAGCCAAGGCAATGGCCGGACTCGGATTGCGACTCCCCAAAGCCACGAACAACCCCGTTCCACCTCCCAGAATGATAGCCAAAAACGGAGGTAGCTGTCGCGCAAACGAACCGCGAAAGCTGAGCATGATCATCATGCACGTCACGATCCCCAAGAATAGAAAGAATAGAGTCCCCAGACTCGTGCCGATCGCCGTTCGCGACTGGCTGTAGTTCATTCCGCAGTGAATACCCAGCATGACCGAGAACAAATCCATCACCAACAAGCCACCGAGCGTAAAGAAGAAATTCTCGGTGGTGATCCCCCCTTGCCACCACAAGTAGCCGGTCAAGGCAAGCGGCAACAGTACCATTTCTTTAGTGACATACAATACCCCCAATAGTTTTCCAAGTAAGAACTGCCGAGGTGTTAACTGCGTCGCCAACAACAGATCCAAC
The DNA here is from genome assembly GCA_020852965.1 of Pirellulaceae bacterium. GTDB lineage: Bacteria > Planctomycetota > Planctomycetia > Pirellulales > Pirellulaceae > Aureliella. Next base: position 197,208 of record JADYZV010000009.1, read on the forward strand.
GCTTGACCATCGCGTTCGTTGGTAATCGAGTTGACCGCCAGCGCATTGATCATCACAAACGAAACGACAAAAAACGGAGTCAGAATTCGTGCTGAAATCGGTATCAGCTCGTCGGCCAGCCGGCTCCTCTGCAAAGCCACGCCGCTAGATACTGACCAATACAGTCCCAGCACGGCCGCTGCAAACAGGGCCACATAGGCCAAGCGGATCATCAATAGCTTGCGTCCGTAGGCCCAAGTACGCATTTCGCGCCACAACACGGGGTTGTTCCACATCGGTCGCGGTGCGCGAACCTTCCAGGAACGGACCTCCCGCTTGCCTGTCCCGGTCGACACGGCATAGTTCTCGTCCGGCTCAGGGGCTTGCAAGCGCACTTGCTGCGACGGATTCCAAACTCTTAAACGCCACACGGCGATGGCGGAAAAGAGCAGGGTGGCCAAAATGCCCAGCAGCGAATGCGTCCCGGCCACACCGCCGGGAAGAAAACTCCACGTTCGCGATGGGATAGGCTGGCACACACTCCACAGGGCGCGCAGCGGACTGAGCAGCTCCGCCCAACTCGGGTCGACAGCACCTATGCTCCCCGCAGCGATGGCTTCACACAAAACCAACCAACCCACAATCGCCAACAGGGTAATTGCCAAAGTCTGAAAGGTCTTCTCACGCCAAAAGGCGACCATGTTCGCCAGCGAACCCGTCCAGGCTGCCGTGACGGCTATGATCGCCGTAGCAGCAAAAACCTGCATGGCACTCACTCCACCCAGCACCGCGATCAAAAGTAACAGTGGAAGTGCTGACAATACCAGATTGGCCACCCCAATCAGCGTAGCCATCAACTTGCCCACGACGATCTCGGAACTGGTTAAGCGGGTCAGCAGCAGCAGGATCAAAGTCCGCCGATCTTTCTCTTGCGAGACGTTGCTGGCCGCTGCCACGGCTGACAGGAACAGCGCCACGATCAACTCCAGCGGCACGACCAACTGAAACACCAAGCCGCCGAAACGCGCAAAATCGCCCAAGTTGCGCACGTGCTGTATGCCCGCCATCAATGCCCAAGCGGTGCAGACTAAACTAAACAGCATCAGGACGAATACCACGCGCTGAGCGTAGAAACGGAGTCGCCGAGGCGAGACCATCCATTCGCGAGCTAAAATCGGTCCAAACATTATGCTTCACACAGTTAAATGAATAGCGCAAGGTAGCATGGATTCTACAGATTAGTCCGATTCTAACGCGTGAACCAGTTCCCAAGTAAGGCGACTGGACCATTTTTGCAGCTTTGATACGCGCGGTAGCCCCTTTAGCGACCTAGGCTTTTGAAACCGAGCATTCTAGTCGGTGATGCGGCCAACGTAGCAGGAGATTACAAAGTGCGAAGAATTTTGCAAAAGACAAAACGCTTTCTGGCCAGCGAAGATGGGCCAACCGCCGTCGAATATGCGGTCATGCTAGCGCTCATCGTTGGCGTGTGCTTGGCAAGCGTCAATGCATTGGCCAACGCCACCGGCTCAAGCTTCGATAAGTCGGCCGCAGCCATTTTGGCTCCCTAGTATTCCCTAATATTATTAGCCGTTTGGAGTTGGGTAAAGCACTGGCCTCCTCACCAACCCGGCGACTACTGCAACCCAACGCGCGAGTCGAAAGAAGTAGCCACAATGGTCCTACGAGAAAGAGTGTGGGTCGATTGCAACGTGCAAGGCGTACTGATTGGGCGCGTCGTGCTATATTGGATTTCGGCTCTACTCTACGTCGGACTCGGATCGGCGTGCTTCCAATACTACCAACACCCCGACTGGACTCTCTTCAGCCACGCCAAGGTCTTGTTCAGCCAGTTCTGGCCATGGCTACCTAGTGCTGTCCTATGCCTACCGCTCGTTATCTTTGACGTGGTACGGTTGAGCAATTGCTTCGCCGGCCCCATCTATCGCCTTCGCAAACACCTGGATGAACTCAACGACGATCCCAACTGCCGACCGCTGAGTTTTCGCGACGGTGACTACTGGCAAGACTTGACTGAACCGATGCATTGCCTACAAGACGAGCTGTTGATGCTCCGCGCCGAACTGGTTCGCTTGAGAAACCTCACCGGCGGCGCGCGCTCAGGCCCTCCCCTCGACCCCAAGGTCGCAGCAACCACTCCGCTCAAGCTATCCCAAGTCGAAATGGAACGCGTCAAGAACCCTCTCCCTCCCATGGGTGCCTCATTCGATCCCGCCAGCACCAGCGTTTGAGCCAATCATAATCCAAGTTTAACAATTTGCGACGACTTGCTGAATTTGTTTAACCCGGATTATTAAGGAGTACCTAAATCATGCTGCAAGGTACCCTTCCGCGAGCGCTCGTTGTCCCATACATCTTTTTCTGGCCCCCTGCGAGCTTGTCTCGCAGGTGAATGAGTTTTGAATTTAGATCGAGGTCCTCACCAATGCCCCCACTTTTCCACCTGCTCGCCACCCGACGTGGCGAGCAGGTGGAAAAGTGGAACGGCTGTGGCGTTTTCGTTGTGCACTATTCATAGAACTTGGCTCACGCCAAACAAGCTGGCATGGGGCCGATGCAGATTCGTGTTCCTAAGCTGAGTGCCGAATCTCGCTCAGGAAAGTGCATTATCCAGTTTACGTTTGATGTAGTGGACGAGGTTACGAGTCCTGTTGATTCGGTAGATGTCAGCGACTCGTAACCTCGTCCACTACGGGCAATCCAAAAATCGAGAACGGATGAAGCGCTAGGCGCCAGCTTGATGTAAGATATCCAGCACACCTTGGATGTCGGCAGGCAGGGGGGCTTCCAAGACGATTTCCTTGCCAGTCAACGGATGTTTGAACGCGATCCGCCGCGCATGCAGAGCTTGCCTTTCAAGCATTACGTCCGTGTCACCTGGCTGCGGTGGCTGCCGACGAGCCTGCCTGCGCAACAGTTCACCACGCGTGATGCGCGCATGGCCGGCGTACAGCCGATCGCAAAGTACCGGTGCGCCGATGTGGTCGAGGTGAACTCGGATTTGATGCGTGCGTCCAGTCTTGGGCTGCAACTTCACCGAAGTAATACCATCGAATCGCTCGACCACATCGTAGCGAGTTTCGGCGTCTCGACTCTGAGGATGGTCGCGGCGAATCGCCATCTTGTCACGTTGATACGGATGGGGGCCAATCGGTTGGCTGATCACATCTCGGTCCAGTTCCAATTTGCCAATCGTCAGCGCAAAGTATTCCTTTTGCACCAGGCGCTGCTCGAACTGCTCAGACAATTTCATATGAACGGCGTTGCTTTTAGCAACCAAAATCACGCCGCTGGTATCGCGGTCGAGTCGATGAATTATGCCGGGTCGCGTGGGACCACCAACATCGCTGAGCTGTTGAAAGTGAAAGGCCAATGCGCTGGCTAGTGTGCCACTCCAATTCCCCTTGGCCGGATGCACGACCATCCCCGGCGGTTTGTCGATCGCAATGATGGCATCGTCTTCGAAGATGATGTTCAGGGCGATGTTTTCAGGGCGCGGGCCATCGTCAGGGGGCGGGGGTAGCTGCAGGGCAATGCGTTGGCCGGTCTGCACGCGAAAACTGGGTTTGACCACTTCGCCATCGACGCGGGCACCGTGCTCCTGAACCACTTTGCGCAGAAATACTCTGCTGTAGCTGTTCAGCAATTGGGCCAGCAGGGCGTCGATCCGCTGGCCGTCTTGATCTTCTAGGACTTCGTGTTCAAAAAGTGTGGTGGGAGCTGGAGATTCGGGCAAGTTAGCTGCATTTTCCTGGGGCATGCTAGGGCTTGGCTTCTTCGTCGGTGGTCGCCGGTACATCATCGGCAGCCGCTGGTGTCTCATCGGCAGGTGGCAACTCGAGTTCACCAGTGGCTGGTTCTTCTTCTGCAGGCGGCGCTGTGGCACCTTCTTCAGTCGGCGGCAAGGCGGGGACGCTGCCAGCGGCTGGCAAGTCGGGCGCGCTGCTGGTATCGAGCGGGATGTTATCCTCATCGGCCGTGCCGGCGGGTGGCGTCGCGGTCGGTAGCAGTGAGCTGTTCAGCTCAGTATCGCTTGGTCCAAACTGCAAATCAGGCGTTGTGGGCGGAAGCAACATGTCACTCGGAAGCGTGATGGGCGCATCGGGCTTGGGGTCGAGTTGGCTGAACCAACTGTAAAAGCTCTTGCCAGAATCGCTGGTTACAAAGGCTAGGCGTTGGTTGGCTTCGCGAATCAGGCCAGGCTGAGTGGCCACCTTGGCCAACTGCTGATAGAAACTGGCCGCCTTGTCAGTCTCGCCGAGCGACTCGTGCGCCTGAGCCAATCCCAACAGCGCTTTAGAACGCAGTTCTGGATTGCTGGCCCCTTGCTCGACTTCTTCGAAGGCTCCGATGGCTTTGCCTAACAGCTCCTTCGATTCCGCTCGATTGCTGTACATCAAGCCGATGCCGCGCTGCAAATAGTTGTCACCGGCAAACTGCCGAGCCCAACCCGCTGCGGCGCTCCCAGGATGCTCGTCGGCCAAATCGACAAACGACTCCGCGTCGCCACCGGTCAAATTAAAATAGAATTCGGTCCAAGCCGCTGAGGCTTGGCTCTGTTTGTAGCCGCTGTACAACCCCCAGCCAATGGCACCGATCGCCGCAATGACTAGCCCACCGAGAATGGCTGGGAGGAATGAGCGCGTGGACTCAATGCCGCTTGCCAAGCGATCCGCTAATACGTTTTTTTGCAGTTCGTGCCGACGCTCGCTCTTCATTATTTACCTTCAGTTTGTAGCTGGGGTTAAGGGATCCGTTGCCCTCAGCAGTATGGGATGGAAACACCCCAACGGGGGAGTCGTCACGGGGAGTCGTCGCCACAGTTCCGACACGGATAGGCTGTGAAGTTTTTGCATTGACGGAGTTTGTTGGTATTGCAATCGCAAAAATTTTTTGATTTGGCCGTTGAAAGCCTTACATAGTCCGATTGTTGACTGGCAAGTTAGCCTGTGTCCATC
>JADYZV010000010.1 GCA_020852965.1 Pirellulaceae bacterium
CAAAAACACACCCCCAAAACTACTAGCCAGGAAGTTGCAACCAGTCGTCAAATATGGTAGGTTCAGAGTTACTTTCATAGCCGACCTGTTCAGGTAGGCAAGGATTTATCCTAATTCTCCGGGAGTTGTAATGATGGTGAGACAGAAGTGTTTACAAGGGTTTACGCTAGTCGAGTTGCTAGTCGTGATCGCGATTATCGGTATTTTGGTCGGCTTGCTATTGCCTGCAGTGCAAGCGGCCCGCGAGGCCGCGCGACGTATGCAATGCTCGAACAATTTCAAACAATTGACGTTGGCGATGCACACCTACAACGATGTCTACAATGCCTTTCCGTTACACATGCACCGCTCTCCACATGATTACGGCGGAACCGGGACATCGGGTAATCTCTCGTGGTACTATGGATTGCTACCCTATGTTGAGCAAGGTAATGCGTTCAACGGCGTGCCATCGATTGATTCGGGAGCGGGATATTCTTGGACTGGACTCGTCAGTGGTGCGACACCGTTAGGAAAGATGGCACGCGTCAAAATAGCGACATTTGTCTGTCCCAGTGAAAGTGCCACTAACACCAACGTAGCGGGGCTGGCCAACTTTAACTATGTCGCCAACTCGGGGCCTCCGCGACAATTGGCACTCCCCTCGGGCGAAGTCTCCAATAAGTCGCGTGGCATTATTTCCCATTCGCGCATGTCAGACGCTGGGCCGTCCACAGCCAATTGTACCGGATCAATGTTGGGCGGCTCCAATAACATAGTCCGTTTCAAAGATGTGACCGACGGACTATCCAACACCGCCGCTGTCAGTGAAAGCCTAGTCAACGAAGGAAATGGCAATAGCAACGATAAACGCCGCAACCTGTATTACACCAACTCCGCCATGATTCAAACGATAGGAGCTCCGATTCGCGCAGTGGTGGCCGATGGTCTAGCCAATCCCCTGAATTGGTCCGACTGGAGCCAGTACAAAGGGCTGAGTTGGTTGTACACAAGTTCGTGGGAAAAGCACTTGTATCAACACGTCTTTCCACCGAACACAATTTCCATTCCAAGCTACAACACCGACTGGTTCCGATGCAGCGAAGCGGATAGTGCTGTCACGCCATCGAGCAATCATACAGGCGGTATTCAAATTTCGATGGCGGATGGATCGGTCCACTTCATTTCGAATAACATCGCCATTGAAACTTGGTGGGCCATCGGTACACGGGGAAGTGGCGACCTACCCGGCCCAATCGAATAAGGCCAAAATCATGGCACATCTGGCCTCTAACGAGTGAATTTCGTTGGAGGCCAACTTGTTCACCCAGCGTATCTTGACACACTTTTTTCATAGCACTTCCAAAGCAGCCGTACTCATGAATTGTTTTCCTTCCAAGCTCGCCATTATGTCAATGCTAGCTTGTGCACTGTGGCTTGCACCCCTGGGCTGCAGCCAACAGAGCGCGCTAGAGAGCCGCATGAAAGAGTTCGCCTATTCGGTCGAAGGGCTAGCAGACGAACTAGCTCCGCGCCTGGAACAGGCTCGTCTGTCGCCCAAGGCGGAACGGCGCAATGCACAAGCCGATGCTGTTAGTCAAATAGAGGCTGGGCGTGGAGGCGATGGTGATCGCCCTGATCCAGGGACAGTGGGAGCTATCGCGCTTGACGCAGCAGCAAAAATCCAAAAAATGAAATCACAGGGCGTCGAGGGAGACTTGCAGCAAATGCTGCTCGAAAAGTTGGACGCTAAGGGAAATATCAAAGCGGACATCATGTCGGAATTCAAGTCGAACTTGGCGAGCAATCTGAGCTCATCGCAATAGGGCTGCCGCTTGAATGGGCCGAGTCAGCAATGTGGCCCGACGCTCCGCGTCGGCGTTGCATCGTGAATTGCCTAGGAAAAACCTCAACTATGATCGCTGCGAGGTGGTTCCAAGTGGTGGCGCGGCAATTCTCGAACTTCCACCGCATCGATCACTTCATCGTCGACAGACTCTGCACGCGACGTACGCTCCCAAACTTGTCCTGGAAAAACGTTAGAGCCGGGTGGCCAGGCGGATGTCTGCCAAGTTTGGCCACTAGCCGATTGGGGATAGGCGCTTCCCTCTAGTCCCTGACCCATGGCGCGCACTCGGGCCGCGATCAATTCTGCCGTACCCGCCACAAAAACGAACACCGCCAAGAGCACCGTCATGAAGGAGCCATAGTAGATGCCGAGGATGCCGAACAGAAAGGCCATCCAACGACCGACGCGTGCCGCGATCTCGGTAGCCCTGAGGTGTCCCAGCCGCATGGCCAGTAGACTGCGCAGAACTCGACCACCATCCATCGGGAAGGCTGGCAGGAGATTGAATATCGCCAGGATCAAATTTGCCGCTAGCAACTGGCCTGCGAAACCCAGCTCGCCATCGACTAGGGGGGGACCGGGCAACGGCATCGTGCCAAGCAGGAGCAGTGGTACCAGAAGCCCAGCAATAGCAAAATTGACGGCTGGCCCAGCCAGGGCAATCACCAGTTCTTGGTAGGGTTTCTCGGGCAGGTGCTCGAGTCGTGCCATGCCGCCGATAGGCAGCAGCGTAATATCGAGCGTACGGATACCAAAATACGCGGCCGCCCCAGCATGGCCGAACTCATGCAATGCTACACAGGCAAATACGCTCAGCACGAATGCAGACACTACGGCACCAGCCAAGGGGCCGCTTTGCAGCGAAACCGTGACCAGATAGAAACCGATCAAAACCCAAAACGTCCAGTGAATATAGACGTTGATGCCACCCCATTTGCCAAGCTTCATACCAATCCCAAATTCGAACTAGGTCTATGCCCGCTTCACCGGCGGCACAATGCTCGGCCTCATTGTACCCGCGAGGATGGAATTTGCATCGCGGCAAACTAAATTCGACGGCGAAGGTGAGATCCATGTTGCTTGAATAGCTTGGGGGGCTTGATCTCAGCTCGCGCGGCTGCTTCGCGATCAGCACGATCCGCCGAGTTGTGTTCGTGATTGGCCTGATTGACTGGGCGCGAGTCGAAAACTTCTAAGTGCGTTTTGCCCGAATGAGGATTGGATTTGTCAGGCCGAACCGTAAAGATGCGTCCAAGCGGGCTGGCCAACAGCGCGGGAAGGAAGATCAAGTCACCCACCAACGCAGCCCCTAACAACGACAGCATCAAGGTGCCGAAACGCTGTGTCGGAGTAAAAGTACTCAGCGCAAACACGCTCAGCCCCAAACCACCGATAATCGTGGTTTGCGTCATGGCCGGTGCCACGTGTTTGTATGCGACAAAAATCGCTTGACGGCGGTCCAAGCCCCTGCGCAGCCCATCGCGGAACCAAGTCAGAAAGTGAATCGTGTCGTCGACCGCTACTCCCATGGCTACGCTGGCAGTCATCATCGAGCCGATATCGACCAAGGTTCCCATGTGCCCCATGATGCCAAAGATGGCCACCACGGGAAAGATGTTGGGGACCATCGAAATGGCACCTGCTCCCACGCCCTGGAACAAATTGCGAGGCTGAAAGCCTGCCCAAAATGTGCGCGCGGGAGATAGCAAACACGCCATGACGACAGCGATCAATACGAACGCCCAAGCCACGCTTTCAATCAAACTGACCAACAACGTGCGTTGTGCCTTGTAAACCACCGGTACAACGCCGGTGTAAACAACATCCATTTGACCAGCGTGTGTGGCCAATTGGACTGGCTGCGAGGCGACATTCTGATTGCTTGATTCAGGGTGAACCAGGGCCTGCGACAACAAGGCGGACGCGTCGATAACGTGCGGGTGCTGCTCGCGAATAAAGTCTAAATTGTAATCGGGGTGGGGATCAGCAATGACCACACACGAATAGCGCTTGATGTAGTCAGCCCACTCGGATGATACGGCCGCTTCCTTTGTTAAGGGGAGTACTTTGGGATCGTGCCACCAAGTGACTTTGATCGATTCGTTGGTCAAGCAGGCCGATAGCGACTTGACGAAAATCGATAGCGCTTGCGACGGTGCGACCGAATCTGTGGAACCTGCAGCAACCCCGGGAGCCGGCTCAGAATCGTTGGCTGCAGCAACAGCGTTGGGGCCACTATGTCCAAGGACCAACACATTGCCGACGATGCGCCCCTGCGAGTCCTTGGCATCTTCGACCACGGCCTCGAGCACTTCGTGGCGAACTCGATAGCTGGTCACGACCGGTTCCACCACGGTGCGCAACGTCTTGACGAACTCGCCATAGTCGACGTCATTGAGTGCACCGAGTCGCAAACTGATGCGCCACAATTCTGCCCCCGCAGCGCCACTGGCGGTCTCCAACGCCAAGTAGTCCGAATCGAGCAATTCGGGACGAGATTTCTGCAATAGCCGGTCGAATGCGGTGCGTTGCCAGTCGAAACCACGCGAAGGATCAGGTATGTCGCGAAGGAAGGTGATCGCCGACATCCCGCGTCCAACAATATTCTGCCCTTTATATCCAAACTCATCCTGCATCACCGACTGAATGCGCGAGACCGCCTCGGCGCGCTCCAGCAGACTCAATTGCGTGCGCGCGTGCTTGAGATCATCGGCCGTGAGCGATTCATCCGCTTCGCTAGGACGCTGCAGCGATTCAGGGAAGCGGACCACCAACTCCATCGGAACCAAACGCCCAAAGTTCTCCTCCAACCAAGCGTAGTCGCGAATGATCTGCGAATTTCCATCAAAGAGCTTTAGCAACTGGACGCTGGTCTTGATTCGGAATAGGCCGAAACCGAGACCGATTAGGAGTGCGATGCAAACGGCATTGACATACCAGTGTCGCCGTATGATGAAGCCGCCCATCGCCTCCCAAAAATTGAGAATCGCTCCGTTGCCCTTCCGCGCCGCATCCTTGATCTTCTTGGAGGCCGGCGGGAAAATGGTCAACGCGGACGGCAGGAAGAAGAACAGCAGGGCGAGCGTAGCGATGACGCCCATCGCCGAGAAGATACCGAACTTGCGAATCGGCAAGATATTGCTCGAACACAACGACATTAGGCCGATAGCGGTCGTCAAGGCCGCCAGCGTGCAGGGCATGATGGCATGCTTGATGGCGCGTTCTGCCGCGCCAGTTTGTCCACCTTCGACCACGGCATCGCGGTAGTAGTTGATAATGTGTACGGCTCCGGCCATGCCCAACACATAAACCAGCGACGGCATGGTGAGCAGAATAGCATCGACCGAGGCATTGCCCCACCACACCAGGCTCAGGCTGGCCATGGCACTGACGCCGCCGACAAAAAAGACCATCATCATCAGTTTGACCGAACGCAGCAGCAAGAGCGACAGCCCCAAACCGAGCGCAAGCGAGTAGCCGATCAAGCGGACGAGTGTAATGGTCCCTTCTTCATCAATGGCCACGTTGTCGACTGGTGGCCCGCCGATATGCATCACGGGCTCGGGCATGACATGCTTGGCAGCCAACCAAGAAAACGGAGGAGGCGCGGTCGTGGGAACCGCAGGTGCAGCGATGCCGCATTCTTCGCCAATATCAAATAGTCGGCCACGCGTTTGCCCCAGCATGCCGCGCCCGATGACTCGGCCCAAATTGCGACGCGCTGGGTCGGAAAGCGTCAGCACCACGCTGGTTTGTCGGTTCGGCTCCGGAACTCCGATGGCATCGAAAAAATCATACCATACGCGAGATTGATCGACGGGATCCGAGTTCTGAAAGGCGGCGAGATCGCCCGCGAAGTTGGCATCGACGGCGCGCTGCACGACCAGATCCCAGGTGTCTTGCCAACCTTTGGGAAGCTCCGCCAGTTTGTCTTTATCGAGTAGCGCGGGGAGGTCTTCGCTCTTCCACGAGAAGGCCGCCGGAACGGGCGGACCATACAGAGTTCCCGTTAATCGCGCAATGGCATCGCGCTTCCCAGCCGTCGGCTCGGTCGGCGTGGACAGCGAACCACCATTGCCGGCCAAACGCTCGACGACCTCGGGGCCGGTCTCGATCGTCTTGAATAGCGGGGCGGAGAGTAAACGTGGATCGGCCCAAAACGGATTCGGCTTGGCGTCGGTACTCGGATCGCCAAAGCCCGCCACAAATTGCCCTTCCAAATGGAAGCTACCGGTGGCGCGCGCGATCGCTCTCCACGCCGCACTGACCAAATTGGGACTTCCGTCCCAGCGGTACAGACGCCCGTCGGGCGTCACGTAGTAGGAACGACCATTCTCATCGGTCAGCCATTTTTCGTCTTTGCCACCCCAATTGGTCGCGTAGTCCTTGCCCACGAACAGCGCGTACTCGGCACCTAACTTCTTGGCGCGGAAGAAATCGCTGGAAACGTCCTCTGCACCAGTTGGTGCGCGCTCGCTCTGCAGCTTGCTGATGAACATCTTCAGGCGCTGATCATCTTTGTCGCAACCGCTCCAAGTAGCCACGACAAACTGTTCGCTTACAAACTTCTTGGCAAACCAGGCCAGCTCTTCCGTCTCGCGAAAATCAGCCGGAAGCCAATCTTTGACATTGTTTTCGGTCTTCTGCAACGCCATTCTCGCGCCACGCGCTGCAAATGGGATGAAGAAAAATACCAACATCAACAAAATGAGAGCATTCGGGACTCCCAAAGCGGATTTCTTCGAGTAGAAACCTTCTTTCATCCTGTTTGCCTACCTACATAATGCTAGAGGAGAATCCGCGCGCGCCGCAAACTTGCCGGCAGGCTACCAGTACTTCGTTAAGGTTGTAGCCCTTCAGCATCCTATCGGCTTTTCAAGCTTGTATGGATAAGCAAAGCTGTAGCGATTAATCGGGATCAATCGAGCACTTTGGCAGCAGAAATGAGTCGAATGAACTCTTTATTGCTCTTGAATCGTCCCAATTGCTTGGTCAATTGCTCCATCGCCTCTACGGGATGCATGGTATTGAGCGTGCGTCGCAACATGGTGACTGCATTGAGCGTCTCTTCGTCGTGCAGTAGTTCTTCGCGTCGCGTACCGGAGAGCGAGATGTCGATCGCTGGCCAGACGCGGCGTTCGGCCAAGCGGCGATCGAGGACCAACTCCATATTCCCCGTCCCTTTGAACTCCTGGAAGATCAAGTCGTCCATCCGGCTGCCGGTATCGATCAATGCGGTACCGACGATGGTCAGCGAGCCCCCCTCGGCAAATGCCCTGGCAGTAGCAAAGAGTCTCTTGGGAATATCCATGGCTTTGATATTCACACCACCCGACATGGTTGGTCCATTGCTACCGACCCACTTATTGAAGGCGCGGGCCAAGCGTGTGATCGAGTCCATCAGCAAAAAGACATCTTTGCCCATCTCAGCCAAGCGTTTGCAACGATCAATGACCAATTGACTCAGACGCACGTGACTATCAACGTCCATATCCAGACTACTCGCAATGACCTCGCCATTGATGACATTGCGTTTCATATCGGTCACCTCTTCGGGCCGCTCATCGATCAGCAGTACCAACAGGGTGACTTCGGGGTGATTGAGTGCGATACCGCGACTGATGTGCTGCAACATGATCGTCTTGCCGGTCCGCGGCGGAGCGACGATCAATGCGCGCTGTCCTTTGCCGAACGGCGCGAGTAGATCGATGATGCGATTGGTTAGCGGTTCGGGGCCGGTCTCCAAGTGCAACCACTGCTCGGGATTGATCGGAGTTAGCGCCTTGTCATCATCAAAGAACTTGACATTGATATAGTCCTCCGGCTTCATGCCGTCGACGTCCATGATTTCGCGGACGCGTGGCCCCTGCTGACGACGGCCCGGCTGCATCATCGACTTGATCAGCAGACCTTGGCGCAAGCCAAACTTCTCAATCATCGTTCCCGGCACGAAGGGATCGGTTCGCTCGCGAGAATAGTTATTGTCCGCACTGCGCAAAAACCCGTAGCCATTGGGGTGCATTTCGAGCACTCCCGCGAACTCGACCAACGCAATTTCACCATTTTCATCCAGCGCCGGTTCGGGAAACGAATCATTGCTTGTCGAGGAGCCATATTCGTTGCGGCGACGATTGGCTGGGGGACGGCGGCGGCCGGCACCTCCGCCCGGAGTATTGGAAGAATAGCCTGAAGAACCGCGATTCGAATCGCGTCCTGTATCGCGGTTACCACCATGAGTCGACGGACCACCGGTGGTACGTGGGCGAAACCTCTTTTTCTTTGCCATGCAGTTAAGATCCAGCATTTAAGATGAGCCGCGAAGCTTCCCCCAAGCACTATCGATCGAACGATATTCGAGGCGGGGGATGTTGACTTTGCAGCAGGCCTAGGAAGATGAACGAAAGTTAGACGAAGGAGGGGATCAATCCGGTCAAGGAACTCCCGAGCCTGGTCGTCTTGAGCACCCTCTCCTCGGGTGCCTTTGCTCCATACAGAAATTGATTAAACGAAAGTTGGAACGAGCGAAAACGAATCTATCGCTGGCGACAAAGTTGAACCTGTCCGCCGATTCTTCTAGCCAGCTCGAAAAGCTGCCGATGCTGGTAGACACTTGGCGTGTTCCAACCATTCGGAGCAAGAGCTCAAAACCTTGGACCGCCTAGTAAACGATGGCCATCCTGGACACCCAAGCTGCGAATATTCCCAACGGTCTATTCCGAACGGTCGTTTTCGAATCGTTCGTTTCGGCTTGCTGTGGAGACCCAAAGGCGGTCGAGCGGTAGTTCCGCTGAAGAATCCTTTAATTGTTTGTTCGCCTTCGAATATTATCCATTGCGGCAGCGATGTCAAGTCGAAGGAGCTTTGATAGCACTCGAATATCGTTTTTTTCAGGATTATTGTCCCAAGCCGTTTAAGTGGCAAAGTCCGCCAAGCCGATATCTCCTACAAGGAATCTCTCGAACTCGCTGCGCCCCCAATGCCAGCTAGTTATGTGACCGATCTGGAAGGAACCGAGCGTGTTAAGTCGAACCAAGTCCGCGTTATGCATGGCGTTGGCTCTCTCCATACTGGCTTTCTCCTGCCCAATTACTGTGGCACAAGAAATCCATTGGGCACCCGATATCGCCGCCGCCCGCAGGGCATCGATAGAATACAAGGTTCCCGTACTGATTCACTTCTATGGCGACAACTGCCTCCCCTGCAAACTGCTCGAACAAAATGTGCTCAACCGCACCGAAGTGGTCGACACACTCAATAAATACTTCATCTGCGTCAAAATCAACGCCAGTCAAGAGCGAAGTACGGCGGCCCAGTACGGCGTGCATAGTTGGCCAACCGACGTGTTCATCAGCCCCGATGGCAAGACACTCGATCAGGGAACTTGCAAACAAACTCCCGCCGCGTATCTAAGCGTTCTGCACGGTATCGCCGTCATGAATCGCGATCGCAATGTCATGTTCGCAGCCGAACAAACCGACCGGGCCGACCAAGTCACTTCACAAGTCGCCAATTACGCGCAACCAGCCACCGCAGCCCCTGCCGGACTTCCCGCCGCAGGCCAAGTTGCCCCAGCCAACCCACAAGGGCCCAACTTCTACTCCCAAGGAGCCGGGTCGGCAATGCAGCAGTTGCCCAACAGCTTGGCGCCCGGCACCGCTGTCGCCAGCGGACCACTTCTCAGCCAGAATCAACCGCACCCTATCACCACTGCCGTCCAAGCTGCTGGAAATCAAATCGCTCCCGCCGCCGGGCCTCGCGAACTAAATACCAGCGACGGCCATTTGCCCCCAATGGAATTCGCGGGCCAAATCAGCGGAGCTCAATCGGGTAGGGGCACCGACCCGCTGGCTGCAGTGGTCGCTACGACCGCACCAACCGTTCCCGCCCCCCCAGCGATTGCAACCCAAGCGATCAATGCGTGGAACCAGCCACAATCAACTCCCACAACAGGTAACCAGGGACAAACCGTCGACAACCCACACTTCAACCCTGCTCCAGCCACTCAACAAGTCGCTGCGGGACCGATAGGGCCGGCTCCACCGGGTAATCCCCAAATCGCTGGCATGCAATCGGTCGCTCCTGCCTTGCCCAACATGGCCAATTCAAACTCACCGAACACGACAGCTCCGGCACTACCCAATGTGGCGGCTGCCCAGCCTGCCGCCAGCGCTCCCAAAATCCCTGCCAGCACAGTGTCCTTCCAGCCTCGCAACGCGCTGAGCTCAGATGCCAATACGCTCGAAGCACAAACGCAAGCCACCCCAACCAAGGCCGAAACGGCTTCCGTCGCGCTCGATGGCTACTGCCCAGTCGCCCTGAAAACCCAGGGGGCCTGGATATCCGGTCTGCCGCAATACGCCGTCAAACATCGCGGACGCGTGTACCACCTGAGCAGTCCAGAGGCTATGCGCGAGTTCCTGCAAAACCCAGACAGCTCCAGCCCTGTCATGTCGGGCTACGACGCGATGATCTTCCTGACCGAGGGCAAACTCGTCGAAGGGAGCATTCAGTACGGTCTACACGAACAAATCAGCGGTGCCGTCCTGCTCTTCGTATCTGCAGAATCGAAGCAAGCCTACGAGCAGAATTTCGATCGCAACACTCAAGCGCTCAAGATCTTGCTCCATAACGCAGGGGTAACTCAGTAGCTCGGTAGCTCGGTGGTCCCCACCGAGAATCACGGTGGGGGACCACCGTGCCACGTTGCATCGTGCTACGTCAATAGCCGCTCTACGTACGACTTGAACCCGACCATCGAAGCGGGTGGATCATCTGGACCGATCACCAGCGGTCCCATTTCGGGTGCAGGGCGCAGGCCATGGCTACCATGGACCAAATTGGGGTCGAGAGGAATCACATCCATTCGATAACGCAACCCCATCTTCTTTTGCGCCAAGCGAAAAGCGGCCCGCAAATTCGAAGTCGAGAACAGCTCGCAGGGATCGTAACCAGGCTTGCGATGAATGTCGACCGTGCGCGCAAAGTCGGGCGCGCGACGCTCGTCAAGCCAGTAGTAATAGACAAACCAGGCATCGGGCTCCGCCAGCGCGATCAGCTCGCCACTGCGCGGGTGATCGAGTTCCAGCTCCGCCGGCTGAACCACTTGCGCCACCCCTTCGAGCCCTTCCACGATGCGCCGCACTTCGTTAGTGCAGCTCGCATCGTTGATATATACGTGTGCCAATTGATGGTCGGCCACCGCGAAGGCGCGCGAGTCGAGCGGCAACAGCATTTCACCAAAGGGACCATCGCGCACTTCTAACAAGCCAGCTTGGCGTAGAGCGCGATTGATCAATACAGGCCTCGATACTGGAACCAATCCGTATTCGGACACAATCACGACGCGCGCACCAATCTCGGCGGCAGCGTCGATGACAACTCCCGCACAACGATCGACTTCAGCCACGCGCTGCGGATCGCGAACCGGCAACCGCTGAAAGTCATAGTCCAGATGCGGCAAATAACACAGAGTAAGTTGTGGACGTTGCTCGCGCATGACGCGCTCCGTCGCATCGGCGATCCACTGCGAACTGGCCAAGCCTGCTCGAGGTCCCCAGAAACTGAAGAACGGAAAATCGCCTAGATGACGCGTCAGCTCGGTCCCTGTCTGATCGATGATACCGAACGCCTTAGAGCCATCGCAGCCATAGTACGGCTTGGGTGTCGCGTACCATGAGACCGATGCCCCCTGGTTGAACCACCAGAACATTTTGGCCGTCGGCACCCCTTGGTAAAGCTTGTCACCCTGCACGAGGCGATTGGATTGCTGCCAAAAACGCACTTCCCCAGTATCGCGAAATAGCCAACCATTGCCTACGATGCCATGCTCACGCGGTGCCAATCCGGTCAACATGGTCGCTTGCGCGGTGCAGGTCACCGCCGGATAAGGGCTGGTCCAGGGGCGTGCGGTCCCCAGCGAACGGATGCGAGGAGCGTGTGGTAGCAATTCTGGGGTCAATCCGACGACGTTGATGACGCACACGGAACTCATGGGATTACAATCTCTGGGTTGACTGGTAAAGGCTCTGGGTTGCTTGGTAAAAGGATCAAGAGTCAATTGTGCAATGCACCCGCCGGGCGGTTGGCGGCAATGGACTCCTACCCGCTTTACCATAGTTCGATAGGAAAGGAACGCATGAAGATAGTCGAAAGCCGGTCGGAAGCCTATGCTCAAGTTGCTCAATGGCGGCAAACGGGTGCCAGCGTGGGGCTGGTACCTACCATGGGTGCGCTGCATGCCGGCCACTTGACGCTGGCAGAGCGCAGCACTAAAGAATGCGATAAAAGCGTTGCTACGATATTCGTCAATCCAGCGCAATTCGGTCCACGGGAAGATTTCAGCCGCTATCCGCGCACTCTCGACGATGATCTGCAAGGCCTGCGCGACAAACAAACCGATCTGGTATTCATTCCACAACCAGAGGAACTCTACCCAGCAGGTTTTTCGACCTACGTGGAGCCCCCAAGCGTAGCCCTGCCGCTCGAAGGCGTGTTTCGCCCAACTCACTTTCGCGGTGTGACGACTATAGTACTCAAGTTGTTTAATATCCTCCCAGCTACGGTGGCTTATTTTGGGCAAAAGGACTTTCAACAACTGACGGTTATTCGCCACATGGTCGACGATTTGAATATCCCCATTCGTGTCGAAGGTTGCCAAACCGTGCGTGAACCAGACGGATTGGCGCTGAGCAGCCGCAATCGCTACTTGTCCCTCGAGCAGCGACAGACCGCACAGAGTCTATCGCGCGCGTTAACAGCAGTTGCCAAGCAAGTCGGCGAAGGCATCCTCGCCGTAGAACCACTCGAACAAAGCATGCACCACATTCTGCGCGAGGCCGGCATCGAACGTATCGACTACGCCTGCATCGTCGATCGGACCACGCTCGAGAGCCTTCCCCAACTCGATCGACCAGCCGTCGCCCTGATCGCCGCACACGTCGGCGACACGCGTTTGATCGACAATGTGCTACTATAGCGTCTATAGACTGGATGCCATTTGCGTCTTCGTAGTTTCGTCACAAGCCGTGCGCAGTTCCGGCAGACCAAAATTAATATTTTCGTGCCCTCATTTTCGTGCCAAACTTTCGCCCACACTTGCAGCAGGGTTTCATGCGGACTCTTGCGATGCTCGCGTCAAAACAGCTATAGGTCAGAAAATGGGGGCGAGAAAATGAAGAGCCAAGTGCGGCGCGAACTGAATGCGCTGCCCATGCCGTAACTCGCTTTACTCGTTACGAGCCTACTCCAGTACCGAAAGAACAAACAGCCAGATATGAGCTCTCAACAAAACAAGCCTTACGAACCATCGACCTTACAGCAGGCCGATCGCTCGGTTGCATGGAGCCCAATGGTGTGGACCGTCGTGGCGGCCTTCGGTACCTACTTCTGCATGTTCGCATTTCGCAAACCGTTTACGGTCAGCCAGTATAGCGACGTGACCGCCTGGGAATGGCAATACAAGACGATCGCTGTCGTGGCGCAGGTCTTTGGCTACGCAGTTTCCAAAGTTATCGGAGTCAAAATCGTCTCGGAAATGACCGCTAACTATCGAGCAGCAAGTATCATTGGACTGATTCTATTCGCCGAGTTGGCATTGATTCTATTTGGCTTGGTCCCCGCACCCTACAACATTTTTTGTCTGTTTCTCAACGGTTTGCCGCTGGGTATCATCTTTGGGCTGGTGCTCGGCTTTCTCGAAGGAAGGCAGCGCACCGAAGCCCTGGCGGCTTGTCTATGCACCAGCTTTATCTTGGCAGACGGTGCAACCAAGTCGGTGGGCAAGGCGCTGCTGGTGGCTGGGGTCAACGAGTTCTGGATGCCCGCAGTCGCCGGTGCGCTATTCTTGCTACCGCTGCTCGGATTTGTGTGGATGCTCGCACAGATCCCACAACCTACGGCCCACGACGTGGCCGCCCGCAGCGAACGCGTGCCGCTCAACGCGGCCGAGCGACGCGCTTTTTTCAATCGCTACGCCGGTGGGCTCATCCCACTGCTGCTGATGTTCTTCTTGATCAGCCTACTCAAGAGTATCCGCTCCGACTTTATGCCCGATATTTGGAAGAGCCTGGGGATCACAACATCGCCCGCGCTGTTCAGTTACTCGGAACTGCTGGTCGGACTGACCGTCACCTTGGCCAACGGCGCCGCCGTCCTGGTGATCAACAACTATCGCGCATTTCAATTGGCACTAGCTACCTGCATAGCGGGTTGCGTCGTATTGCTCTTGGCCACACTCGGCGAGCAAACTCAAGTCATCTCACCGTTCGCGTTCATGGTCTTGATCGGCGTTGGGCTATTCCTACCTTACGTGGCCACGCATACGACCATTTTTGAACGATTGATCGCCATGACACGCGACCGAGGCAATCTGGTCTTCCTACTATACTTGGCAGACGCTATCGCCTACATGGGATACATCGGTGTGATGCTCGCGCGCAATGCCTTGCAACCCTCGGGAGATTTCATGGCCTTCTTTCGGCCGACGTGCTACATCGCCGGACTACTTTCGCTCGTCTGCATGGTCGCATGTCAACTCTACTTCGCCCGCTTCGGACGAAAGCCGTCAAATGTTTGATCTACGAATTTGCTTCTAGTACTTTGTCAATAAACTATTTTAGGGTAGTGGACGAGGTTACGAGTCCGTTTGATCCGTTATACGTTTAGGGACTCGTAACCTCGTCCAAGACTTCCACCCCTAATTCTTAACTTGGACATAGCACTAGGCCCTCCCCGAGCCTAATAGCCCGCCCCTTCCAGCAGGAGGGTGCCTTGTGGTTCAAATTGGCCACTCATGAAAAATC
>JADYZV010000011.1 GCA_020852965.1 Pirellulaceae bacterium
CCCGCAAAATCGCTATCTTCTGTTTTGGCGTTAAAATCTTACGTGTTGACATGTGGCGATACCCTTTGTGGAACCGCTAAACTCTAGCACACGTTTCGTGGCACACCTTCAGTTTCGGCAATACAGAGGCAATACAAGCCAAGCAAGAAGCATTCAAAATTCCCAATTTCTATGCACGAGCAGTTTTAAACTCGTGAACGGTTACAGAAAAAAGCACCAGCAGCTCGTAGGACTTGCCGTAGCTTCGCGTCCATTTGTTTCTGCCAATTGTAGAAATCGACGGCACTCATGCCGTGCTTATCGCAGATCTCCGAAAATGGCACATTTTTCGATCAGGTGCAGTATCCAAGATCAATCTTTTTCATTTTTACCCGATTCCGCCTGTTCTTTCAGCGAACGCGAAATCGATTGACCGAGTTGTCTGCCGATGGTGCGGTAGTTTTCAGTCGTGCTATGGGGAGTATTCCAAGAGGTCTCCAGCGTCACTGCAATCGCCGGGGTGCCCAATAAACTAGCCCAATTGCCCGAAATCTTCGTCCAATTTTTGTCGTATGCCGAACCGGAGGACTTGACCCTACCGTTAAACCGAAGGGGCCCTCGCATTTCTTCTTTGGCAATGGCGAGGAAGCGAGTCTGATTTACCTTCGCCGCGTCTGACATAATCTCTTCGGACGAAAGATAGAAGAAAGGGGAAAGGTCCTCCGCCGCAGGATTATGAAGATCCACGAAAGCCGCTAGTTTGTCATTCTCGGCCGCCTTTCTGATCAAAGCGTGTGCGGCAGCCACGGAGTTCCAATGCGGATCGTCGCCCCAGTCGCGGTTGTGGTCATGCGGGGTCTGGCTCTTTCCCCCGGCTCCTAGATCGACATTATCGATATCCATCACGGGGACGAGGACGACCTCGGTATTCCGACGCAGCCACACCGCACCCGCGTCGTCCGATACCAACCACTCTCCAAATCCTTGCGCCACCCAGCTCGAACCCGACTCCCATGCATGTTGCCTCGCTTGAATCCAGACCAATGGCTTGTCCCGCCCTTCTTCCGCGCCGATGCGGATGGCGGGTGTTTCCCGACCTCCCCGTGTCTGGCAAAGGGTAAACGCCGATGCCGCCTCTGAGCCCGCAGCCAGTTTCTCGACCAGAGCTTTTGCATCCGATGACACGAAAGGAGGCCCCCAAGCCACCAGGACGAAATCAGCATCCACTTTCAATTTGTAGACGATCCGCTTCTGATCGCGCTCACCCTTTTCCGTGTGCTGCCAAGTCTCTCCACCGTCGACGCTAAAAGTCGCTTGATCTGGAGTCGCCCAAGGAGCATTGCCCACATCCAAGGTGACCGTTTCCCCTGGCCGGATTCCCGTTAGCCTGACATACCACCAACATCGCCAGCCGTGTCCGGGGTGATTCGTGGGGTTCAGTACGAGATGCTGGTTTTTTTCATTCAGAGAAACGACCTCGCCGGAACCACCGGGAAAGTCCGTCTGCACTTTCAATTGAGCCTGAGCTGCCGTGGATTGGGAGAGGACAAGGCAGAGTAGCAGACAATAACTTAGTTTGGTGATCCACCTTTCGTATAGCCTCTGAATGCAATGGCGGAGTTGTTGAGTATTCATAATTTTAAATCCCTATTCACGACTAATCTACAGTATGAAGTCAATTGAAGCGGACACCTTATTGGGCGATGTCGCCAAAGCGGAGAAGTGCTTTCTTTCAGAAATCAAACTTACATTGCCCAAAACCTCAACGGCCTGTTGTTGCGTCATGCGGCACCCCTTGCCAGTTACGGATGCTCGTGCCGTCCGCCATACTCCAAAGTCGCAACTGGCCGTCGAAAGAACTGCTGAGTAAGTAGTCTGTCGGCGAGGCATTCTCACTTGGCTGCTCCTGTAATTTGGCTCGACGCTCCGCCGTCGGATTGACTTCCACCGCCGCCTCGTCATTCCCACTTGGCTGTACATGCGCAGTGAGTACCCAATCGCTATGCCCAGCATAAGTCTGCGCAACTTTGTTTTCACTTAAGTCAATTCTCAACAAGCGATGATCTGCGCAAGGCACAAACAGGTTGTTGCCGCTTCGAGCGATCTTGCCCGGTTGAGTCCCCAGAGGGATGCCCACAACCTTCTTACCGTCGTCCACCTGCCAGCGATGTAGGATTTTGTCGTCGCCTGCTGAAAGTACATGGGTGCCATCGGCACTAAATACCGCTGCACGAACCGGAGCACCGTGCCCCGCATAGCTGGCTAGCAAATCTCCCGTCGCACCGTCGAAAACCTTACTGGTCTTGTCGCGACTGGCAGAAACTAACCGCGACCCATCTTCATTCCAAGCCACCGTGCTGACCCAGTCGGCGTGGCTGGCGATGTTGCGTAGCTCCGTCTGGTCCGTGACATTAATGATGCGGATGGAACTATCCGCCATAGCCACCGCGATTTCATCGCTGCCTGGGCGAAAGGCAACGTCGTAAGCAACGTCGCTGGCGCGCGCCACCACGCCTTGAATTTGACCGCTGGCCATGTCGATCAAGCGCACTTCACCGCTTCTACCCGGCTCGCCACACGCGACCGCTATGGTCTGACCATCGGCGCTAAAGTCAATGGCGAAAACTCGCTGTCCCACGTTGCCGATGCGACGCTGCAGACTTCCGTCGGCAACATTCCATACGGTC
This sequence comes from Pirellulaceae bacterium, assembly GCA_020852965.1. Taxonomy (GTDB): domain Bacteria; phylum Planctomycetota; class Planctomycetia; order Pirellulales; family Pirellulaceae; genus Aureliella. Next base: position 2,667 of record JADYZV010000011.1, read on the forward strand.
AGTTCGTGGTAACCACCGGCGATGATTTGTGCGCCATCTGGCGAAAAGCGACTGGCTACTATCGGAACCGGATGGACATAGGTTTCAGGTGCGGCAGGATGGGTGGCCGGCGGAATCACCAGATGGAGCGGTTGTGCGGGGTCGCTACCATCAAAGGTTGCACCCGCAACGATCCATTGTTTGATGCGGTCGATCTGCTCCGCTGTCAACGGTTCCGCTTCGGCAGGCATGCGCTCCGACACATCGCAGTCGAGTCGCCTCAGCAGTTCGCTCGTTTGATCGGAAGCAGTGGCTATCGGTGTCTCGCCCGAGTCGCCCGCTTTCAATAGTTCTTGGTAACTGTCTACGCGAAAACCACCCTCGGCCAGCTTGGCACCGTGACAGGCCAAGCAATTGTCGAGCAGGATCGGCGCAATGTCGCTGCGAAAGCTGATCGGCTGCGCCTCGGCGGCCCGACTGCTACCGGCAGCGGAGCAAACAAACGATATAACGACGCATATCTTAACCATGCAGTTACGCGGCGTTCGTGCGAGCCGCCGCGAAAGTATTTCTGGCAAGCCGCCCCGCGTTAAATTGCTAAGCACGGTTTGGTTGAACAACATCGCCATTGAAGTAAGTAACTCGTACATATGGGTCTCTTGGTCTCGCAAAATCGCCAAGCTCTTCAAGGCGAATCCTTTGCGAGTTTTGCATCTTTGCGTGAGGTATATTTTTCGGGCAGATGACATCGATCGGGGTTGTTATTGAAAAGTTCGGCGTGCGGCACTTTGCCTGTTCCTTTTAATGTGGCTCGACGCTCCGCGTCGTGAGTGCTGGGATTTAATGTGGCTCGACGCTCCGCGTCGTGAGCGCCGGAATCTTGCAGACAGCACAAGGAACCGTGCTTGCTACCTTTAAATTAATGCTGAAACAAAAACTCATCGGTGTTGAACAAAGCCCAACAGACGTCCTCCAAGCCGATCGACGGCTCGCTAGCGCTGGCACAATGCGCGCTAGCTGTCTCGATTTCAATGTCGGATGGAAGGCGACATAGCCCAGCCAAATACAACTCCTGGATAACTTCGACCACACTTTTACCAGCGGCCAATGAAACGCGGAAGCGATTATTGGCATCGCGCAGTTTGTCGTGCATCATCGGCCCATTGAACAATTCGATGGCCATTCCCAAATTGGAACTGTCGGCTCGCTCACAGGCGCACACCGTGCTCCGCTCGGGCTGCCCAAAGACTTTCAGGAAATCGACTTTGGCAATATCCGGTGCGGGCATTTGAGTCGCCAACGTGCCCGCCGGCAAATTGCCCAAGGTTTGTGTCAGCGATAGAGTATGATTGATTGCGTCGAGCAGTTGCTCGGCACCGAGCAACCGTGGCTCTTGATGAGAAAAGTAGTGCGTGTCACCGCGATTGAAATCGCTCGTCTGATAGCTCGCTTGATAGGTGCGACTATTGAGGATCACTCGCAACAAATGTTTGCGATCATAACCACTTTCAACAAAGTCCTTGGCTAGTGCGTCGAGCAGGGCCGCATTGGACGGTGGATTCGAATCGCGAAAGTCGTCGATCGGATCGACAATACCGCGCGCGAAGAGATGACTCCACAAGCGATTGGCTTCGATACGCGCAAAGAACGGATTGTCGGGAGCGACCAACCAATCGGCAAACGCCAGGCGTCGATCGCTATCGCCCGAGCCATCGATCGATCCCTTCTTGGGTAGCCAAGGCTGCATGACCTCACCCGTTCTCGGCTGGGTGACCTCGCCCGTCGAGGCAAAATAAATGAATAGTTCGCCTGGGCGCTGAGTCTTGCGACGCTCGACACGGTTGAAAAAGGCTCCCAGCCCGTAGTAGTTGTCTTGCGTCCAGCGTTCGAACGGGTGATTGTGGCACTTCGCACATTGGAGCCGCGCACCGAGGAAGACTTGAGAAATGGTTTCAACGCTCTCATTCATATCGGCCGCCGTACGATAGAAATTGGCTGGCGGATTGGCGAGTGTACTCCCCGAGCCGGTCAACAGCTCGCGGGCGAATTGATCGTAGGGCTGATTGTCTCTCAGTGAAGCTTCCAACCAGCGGTAGTATTTGTGAACGCCCTCATCTCCCACCGATTTCCCTGTCAGCTTGAGCAGGTCGCCCCACTTCAATGCCCAGAACTTGGAATACTCGGGACGATCCAACAATGCGTCGATGAACCGCGCCCGTTTATCGGGCCTGGTATCTGCCAGAAATGCCGTCGTCTCTTCGACCGACGGAAGAATGCCAATCACATCCAAGCTCACGCGTCGTAGAAACTCCGAATCATTGCAACGCTCGGCCGGCAAGTATTGAAGTTGCTGCAGTTTTTGATCGACGAGCGTATCGACGTAGCTATTCTGTGGTGGAGAACTCCATTGGAAATCCGCTTGGTCCTCTACAAACATCAGCGGCACTGCCTCGATGTACTCCAGGCAGCGAACGAGTACCGCCACTTCGCCACGTTTGTGCGGTTGAACCCAGCCTTCTGTCGTGACCGTAGCCACAGCGCCATCGGAACTTTCGTAGGCGACCAGATGGGTGACATCGCGCTGCCTGCCATCGCTAAAGTGAGCCGTCACGGCAAGCTGCTGTCCACCGTCGGCAACCGACAAAATCTGTTTTTGATTCGGAAACACTTCCAGCCGTGCAATGCGAGCGCTTTCGGGCGGGTCGGCCGTGGCACCTTGCGCAACCCATTCCCGTAGAATTTTGTACGATGCGCTGTCGATGTGCAATTGCTTCCCACCACCGTGCGGAACCTTCATCGTCGGTTTGAGCAACAGCAGGCTTTGTTCCGGTGCAAGCGGATTTGTTCGACGACCGAATTCTTCATGGATCAGAGTCAATTCGTCGAATTGCAAATCGAAGGCGCGTAGCGACAATCGAAAACCTCCCTTGCCACTGGGAGATCCATGACAGGCACCTGAATTGCAACCTTGCTTTGACAGAGCAACCAATACTTCCGATTCGAAATCAACGCGTCGCGGTGTCGCCGGCAAATTAACCGTCAATGGGATCGATTGAAGTTGGCTACCAACTTGGACGACAAGCTCGGTTTGGCCACTCGCCAGCGGATAGACAACTCCTTGGCGAACCTCAGCCAGCTCAGGATTTGCCACGCTCAGCCGCGCGTGACGCGTCCAATCGCGCACAGCAGCTTGAGCGTCAACACCTGTCACTACAATTTGTTGCTGCGCACTTGCATCGTGCAATTCGATCGCACTCGGGTAAACACTCAACTCCTGCGGGCTGGCCAGCAACGGTGGGAATGCTTGTTGAGCGGTGATGCTGAATTCGTCGCCGCCATATTGGCTCTTAGCCGAAACCGTTAAGACAGCCGCAGCGGAGAGCGTGGCATCGGCGGATACAGCCAATTCAAAATCAATTTCGCTTTGATCGTCAGCCAAACCAATAGGCCCTGCGGACGTAAACCCGGTGGGTAGATCGACCAGCGAAAGAGTCACCGGCTGCGAATCAGTCCCCTCGCGACTGACGATGGCTCGCCCGCGAACGGTTCCCCCGCTTATCATGGGCTCTGGGAATTCCAAACGCACTTTCACGGGGTCGATCCACTCGATCGGCATTTCATAGGCTTGTATTTGCCCGCGACCATTGAACTGTGCGAAGGCCACCAGCGGGATACTGGTTGGTTCATCTGCCTGCATCGCCTCTATGGCAACTGACGGACGCTGAATCGTGAGCGAGTAGGTATCCTTGTCGATTTTGGTTTCGAGCTTCCAATCCGCACCTACTACCTGGGATGAGGCGGTGTCTTCGCTTGACGGATTTGGCGATCCAGCCGGCAGAATCCCAGCCGGCAGAGATCCAAATGGCATCAATTCGACCCCCGCTTTGAATTCCGGATTGGTTCGTTGTAGTGCCAGCACTGCGGCGTGTGTGGACAGCGGACGTGCGAACTGGATAGGCGCAGCAGGCTGAAACGTGTACGGCGAAGGGCTCGAATCCGCTGCCGCAAACACCAACGCACCGTCGAGACAGTCGAGCGCGTTGACCAAGAAGGGCTCTTTCAATCGACGCAGTTCACGGCTCCCGACCAAAACACTCGTTGGCACCGCCGCATGGTCGCTGGCTGGGCTAGCTGTTACGTCGGCGGCAATCGCTTGCAGTTTCGTAAGAGTCAATGTGTGTGGTTGCCAAGTCGAATCGGCGGCCAAATAAATCCGAGCCGTGGTGGCTGCGGCCGCAATGCGCGGGTTGACAATGCGAATTCCCGGCGGCGAGTCGACCCAGCTTAGATCGATTGCACCGTCATATCCAAAGCGTGCGATTTGTAGATCGATGGCCGCCGCTCCATGTTCCAATTCGAACGGGAATTGCCCCCCCTGCGCTGCGTCGGCTTTGAGTGCAACAGCAAAAGTTGAAGCGGGTGCAATCTCCAAGGCATAGGTATACTTGGCACCGCCACGCTGAAGCAGATCGGTCACTTGCAATCGCACTTCGCCATCCTCCGGCAAGACAGCTTCCAAGCTCCACTCGTCCGCCTCGCTAACTTTAGTCTCGGCAATCAGCGCGTCGGCGGCAGTAAATAACTGCATCCTAAGTAAAGTCGCGCTGCCGACGCTTCGCGTGTGCGCCGTGATGCGTATGGCCTGACCTTTGGTCGACAACAGTCGGTAACTATCGACTTCGCCTCGGTTTTCGAGCCTACCACTGATGCCGACTGGAATGCTCAGCGGCTGCGGTGGTTGTGCCGACTCGGGGGCTGAATCCCCCTGAACGGTTTCGATATGTTGTGGAAGCTGGCTGCGCCACACAGGTATCCAGCTCGCCGATTGCCCTTCAGCAGCCCGCGCGGTGACCGGAACCACTTCATTATGACCGGGCGGCAACTCTACCGGCTGATCGAACAGTCGCTGCCCATTGCGATCCAATACGGCGACGGTCGTGGTAGCGCCAGCGGCTACAGAAGGTGGATACGCTTGTTGCGCAACCGGAAAATCGCCAATGCGTAGTTGATAGGGAGCACCACTGGCCGAGTTACGGCTGTCGTGTATTTCGACAAGGCAGTCCCCGGCCGCTTCAAATCGATAGCTGAAGGCGCAATCAGGCCCAAGCTGGTCATCATCGGACTCAGTGAGCAGTGAGCCATTGGCGTCGAGCAAGCGCACGACGGGGTCCATGGGAGAGCGAAGGGCTTGGGTATGTACGGCGATCGAGAGACTCTCTCCAGCAGCCATCGAGACGCGATAGAAATCGCTGACCGATGCGTCGCACGTCCCCTCGATGGTGCATCGAGTCGATACGCTTTGCGCCGAGTCAATCCCATGGTTATTGCCCGCGTCCACGACCGGTTCGAGGTCGTCCACCAGCAACATCGATTGATGCATTGCGCCCGAGGCGAAAGCGAACTGCAATGCGACTGGGCCAAGTGTTGTGCCGGCTGGGGGAGTGGCTTCGACGACCGCGCGCGTTGGTTCGACTTGAACAATTCTTAGTTCGATGTCGGCGCGGTTGGAGACGACGCGGAGCGAATCGTTGAAATCGGCGCCCTGTAAAGTCAATTGCTTCGTCTGCCCAGGCCGCAGCGTTCGGCCTTGGAGCGAGGTGACGCTCTGCGCAAGCGCACTGCTAGACAGACTGCCTAAGATAAACAGACCAAGAAATAGAATAAATAACTTGCTACTGCGCAAAACGATTTCCTTGTTAGTCAACTAAGTAGTCCGTGGTGAACTTTTCCTGTGGCGACTCGATGCGGTCGGTTCTCGCGATCGAGTAACATGCCGTCGATCGGAAGTCCCATGGCATGCAGGATCGTCGTCGCAAAGTCTTGCGGAGACATTGAATTGTCTGTTGGATAGGCCGCGTGTTTGTCGCTGGCACCGTAGACAATACCCGACCGAACGGGGCCGCCAGCCAGAATGCCGTTGTAACAGAAAGGCCAGTGTTCCCGACCAGCGTTTTGCTGTGATATTTGCGGACGACGACCGAACTCGCCCACCCAAGCCACGATCGTTTCATCCAATAGTCCGCGCTCTTCTAAATCCTGCAGCAGTGCGGATAACGCCATGTCGGCAGGTGGGATCAAGTCGTTTTTCAAACGATTGAAATTGTCCCCGTGTGTATCCCAAAAATTCCGACCATCATTGTGCCAATTGACCGAAACCAGCGGCACACCATGCTCGACCAAACGCCGAGCCATCAAGACGCATTGACCATGTTGATTGCGTCCGTAGCGCTCGCGCGTCGCGTCATTTTCCTGTGACAAATCGAAGGCTTGGCGCACGTTTTGCGAGGTGAGCAATTGCAGCGCACGCGATTGATGATTCCCATAAGCAACGCTCTGCAATGATTGCTGCAGAGTAGCGCGCTGGGCGTCGAGCAGGCGAAGGAGCTCTACGCGCGACTCCAGTCGATCCAGTCCAATATCGGCGGGTAATGACAATCCCTGGGGTTGCCAATCGGCTGCGTTCAAATCGCCTTGAAGCAACATGCCATCGTAGGCGGATCCGAGCCAACCGCCATGTTGCCCAGGCGCTTCGCCCCCCGGGGCACCGGGATGATAGGCCTTCCAAGGCATCGCCACAAACGATGGCATGCCCGTAGAATTGGGACGCATTTTCGAAATCAATGCGCCCAAGTGTGGCGAGTCTTTGGCGCTGGGTGGATCGGCATCGCTCTTAAGCACCGGTGCCAGTTGTCCCGTGAGCGCCAGATGGCCGCTCGACAAATGCGCTGGATCATCATGTGTCAGCGAACGAACAATTGCCAGCTTGTCGGTCATCTGCGCCAGCCGCGAAAAATGCTCGCAGATCTGAATGCCTGGTACTTTGGTAGCGATCGGATTGAATTCCCCACGCACTTCAGCGGGCGCGTCGGGTTTAAGGTCAAACGTCTCCAGTTGGCTGGGCCCACCCCACATAAACAACAAGATACAGGCTTTGGCACGCGGCTTCGCGCTGGCACCGTTCTGAAAAGAGCTGCCTTGCTCAGTACCTTGCCCTGCGAGCGCTGCTCGTGACAGTACATCTCCCCAGCCCAGCCCTAAGGCGGACAGCGTGCCAGCTTGCAAGATTTGGCGACGTTGGAGCAGGTGGCTGCGCCGGAAATCGCGGCAACCATGCTGCTCTCGACGGGGATGATTGGACATCGTCGAACCATTTCCTATTATTGCGGTGGGGAGGAACGGCAGGTGCGGTCAAGGCATATAGTTAAGTTACGGTAGGCTTTAGGCGGGGATCAGTTACTATAACCGATTTCAGAGGGTGATTCGCGAACAAAGTTGTTTTTTTGGGACACTTCTTGGCAAACCCCGCTAAGCGAACAATCTCGCCCGACGCTCCGCCCGTTCACATATTCTCTAATTGCCCCCCGGCGAGCTTGTCTCGCTGGTGAATCAGTTTTGTGCCCAGACACGGCTCTTTAGACCCCCGCGAGCTTGTCTCGCTGGTGAATCAGTTTTGTACCCAGACACGGTTCTTTAGACCCCCGCGAGCTTGTCTCGCTGGTGAATCAGTTTTGTGCCCAGACACGGCTCTTTAGACCCCCGCGAGCTTGTCTCGCTGGTGAATCAGTTTTGTGCCTAGACACGGTTCAGCCACCTGCGCGCCATCCCGCCATGATCGCCGCTGAAAGCGGCGATCATGGCGGGATGACCGACTTAAGAATTTCAAAACCGCCGCATTCTAACTGCAAAACTTCCTCACCCGTGAGGCAAGCTCACTGGGGGAGAGATGACCGAGCACTTGTCCACCCAGCACTCCGGCTTAGGGTCGAGCATATCTAGCTGGCTAGGTCCACCACTGAGCAATACCAACAACACCGAGCGAGCCTGCCCAAAACCGGGCGGGTGAACCGTACCAGCGTCCGCAGCAGTCGCGACGTGGTTTGCGAGCTGACTGGGGAGTACCGAACCGACGACTCCTGTCGCCGCCATGCGCAGTAGTCCACGGCGGTCGACTCCAAATAGCGGGTCCATCATGACAGGCTCCATCTAGCGAAGGCAGTGTCTCAATGGGGCAATGACAGCAAAAGGTGGGGTGGGGTGATAACGATTGTAACGCAGCGAACGATTGATTTTAAAAAGGATAGCAAACTATTCGCTATTTTCCGCTCATCCGCGCCTCGATACTACGATACCGATCAAGGCCCACGCATGGTCAGACTCAAGATTGAGGGCAGTGGACCAGGTTCCGAGTCCGTTGGCTACGGAATGTGATGTGTCAGGGACTCGTAACTCCGTCCACTCTCGCCAACCCTATCGCTTAGCTTTGACCATGCACGCGGCCGTGGGACGAATGCAATTCGGCGAACCAACATGCCGGCTACAGGCCACGCTAAAACACCGTACCGCCAAATAAATAATTGTAGCGAAATCTAGTTGACACCAGGGCTCACCAGCCGCCCATTGGATCATGAGGGTTATATGAACCGGTCGCGACACGCCTTTCGAATACTGCTCGTACTAACCGCATTGGGAAGTTCAGGCTGCGCAACGTCTCGCGAGTTGACTTCGCCAACGACGCGTCGCACACCCTGGCACAGCACAGTACGCAATGCTCAGCCAGCCGAACCTGTAGAGTCGGTGAAGTCTGCAATGCGCGAGTCGGCGCACGATCAGGCAACTTTGCCGACACAAATGACGAACGTCGCTGCGCAGCCCGAGACTAGCGACACTCGCTTCAAACTAGTCGCCTTCGAAGACCCTGTCGTCCAAGATGCCGGAGGCGATGCCATCGCCGCAACGACGATCGCTGACACAGTTACACCTACGATCACGTTGGCTCAGATCGAGTCGATCGCTCTCGCCAACAACCCTACGTTACGGGGTCTAACGGCGACGATGAACAAGGCGGCAGGCTATCGAAATCAAGTCGGTTTGCGAGCCAATCCAACGGTGGGCTATCAGGGCCAGCAATTGGCCGACCAACAAACCGATCAACATACCGCCTTCATCGAGCAAGAGTTCGTCACCGGCGGCAAGTTGGAATTGAATCGTCGTGTGCTCGGCGAGGCGGTACAGGCGCAAGCGTTGGAGCTCGAAGCCCAGCGACTGCGCATTTCCACCGATGTGCGCGCTCAGTTCTTCCAAGCGTTGGCCGCTCAGAGGCGTATTGAACTAATCCACGAATTCCAATCGGTTGCAGACAAGGGCTTCGAACTTGCCGAGCTGCGCAGACAAGCCCTCGAAGGTTCCAAGATCGACGTACTGCAAGCCAAAGTGCAGAAGAACGAAATCGACCTAGCCTATCAGCAGGCGCAGATCGCCTTCTCGACGGCTTGGAAATCGCTGACCGCGCTGGCCGGGACCACTTCGATGCCACCGGTGCGCCTCGACGGTGAGCTGCCTGAGTCCGATGAGACACTCGATTGGAATTTTGTCGGGGCTACGATTGTCAGTGCGAGTCCCGAATTGCAAGCGGCACAGACGCGTGTTCGCCAAGCCCGGGCCTACCTCGAGCGACAAGGCGTTCAGGCCATTCCCAACTTGACGATGCAGATGGCCGCCGGTGTCGACAACGGAACCAACTCGGGCCTGATCAACCTCCAAGTCGGCGCGCCCATTCCGGTCTTCAATCAAAACCAAGGAAACATCGCCGCCGCTCGAGCCGATTACTGCCGCGCGGTAATGGAAGTGCAGCGGATCGAGAACTCCATCGCCGCTCGCTTGGCCAACGTTTCGCAGGACTATCAATCGTCCCTCGTTGCGGTTGCTAAATACTCGCAGGAAATTCTACCCAACGCAGCCGAGTCGATGTCGCTAGCCGAGCTGGCCTACAAATCGGGCGAAACCAATTTCATTCAAGTATTGGTAGCGCGACGCACGTACTTCGAATCGAATCTACAATACATCGCCGCGCAAAGCCAACTGGCGCAAGCACGCGCACGCGTCGACGGCTTTGTGCTCAGCGGAGGTCTCGACCCAATGAATGACCAAAGCGGCGACGATTCGCTACGCGGATTGACTTTCAGCCAGCAGTAAACGCACGTTCCGTTCTGGAGTGTGGAAGCAGGCAACAAACCCGACGGAACCTACTATTCAACTGGGATGGAACCCTGGTTTGCCTGGGGAAAAAACCCACCACCTGGTGAAGTCAACCTATATAGCTACTTCTTGGACATGGAAGTAGATCCCAAGATGAACAAGTACTGGGGGAACGCCTTCTTCCCACCGGGTCCCGGCAGAGGTGAAGCAGCCGGTCCCAGCCGAGTCATTCCCCCGCTCGATCAGTGGCAGTGCTGGGAATTCATGATCCAAGCCAATTCCGCTGCGGACGTCGCGGACGGCCAGCAGGCTATGTGGTTGGACGGCAAACAGGTCAGCAGTCATACCGGTATTCGCTGGCGCAATGACATGGATTTGAAAGTAAATTGCCTGTGGTTGGAACACTATGGTTACGATGATGGCGATCCAACCAGAAAATACTGGAAGAAGAGCCAGTCGGTTTGGTTCGACGATGTCGTTGTGGCGACAGAGTATATCGGCCCTCAAAGTCCTTCCGAATAAACATCGCAACTCAAAAGGAATCTCTCGAATGCATAAGCACATCTACTACCTAGCGATCTGCTTGAGTATTGCAGGTCTCGCCCGAGCCCAAGACACTCAGGAAGCACCCTCGTGGAAACCACTGTTCAATGGCCATGACCTGAGTGGTTGGCAACCCATCAACGTCGCGGCCGATACGTTTACTGTCCGAGATGGAATCATCGTCTCCACGGGAAAGCCAATCGGCGTGATGCGTACGGAGCGCATGTACGAGAACTTCATCGTGGAACTCGAATGGAGACACATGCAACCGGGAGGCAACGCAGGTTTCTTTGTGTGGGGAGATGGCATACCCAGCCTTGGCATTCCGTTCACTCGAGGGATCGAAGTCCAGATTCTCGACAACGCCGCCAAAGCGCCGGGAAAGAACGATTTCTATACAACACACGGTGATATCTTTCCCATTCACGGAGCGAAGATGACCCCTAGCGGACGCACTGCACCCAAAGGAAATCGCAGTTTTCCCACACAAGATTTATCCCATAGCTCACCCCAGTGGAATCACTATCGCGTGGTTGCCAACGATGGCCAAGTGCGTTTGAGTGTCAATGGACAAGAAGTCACTACCGGCCAGGATTGCTGGCCACGCAAAGGCTATCTCTGCTTGGAATCCGAAGGCTCCGAATGCCACTTTAGGAACTTGCGAATTCAAGAACTTCCTTCAACGGGTGCCGATGCAAGCCAAACGGCCAGATCAGGCGATGGGTATGTTCCGTTGTTCAACGGTCTCAATTTGGATGGCTGGAAGATCCCAGCAGGAGACAACGGGCACTGGAAGGTAGTCAACGAAGTGATCGACTGCGATGCGCTAAGCGAGGCACCAGGTGAAAAGTCGCTCGAGTCGGAACACGAGTACACGAACTTCAATTTGATCGTCGACTGGCGCATCAAGGAAACTCCCTACATCAACCACCAGGTGGCCCAAATCCTGCCCGATGGTTCGGAAGCGGTCGATGCCGAGGGTAAGCCCATCAAGTTGTCAGTCCCCGATTCGGACTCCGGTATCTTCCTGCGTGGTAGCGGCAAACATCAAGTCAACATTTGGTGTTGGCCGATCGGCTCTGGTGAAATGTATGGCATTCGGCGCGACCAATCCATGCCCAGTGAAGTTCGCGCTGCGGTGACGCCACGAGTGAAAGCCGATAACGAAATTGGCAAATGGAATCGATTCGAGATTACCGTGATCGGCCACGAAGTAACCGTCGTCCTCAATGGCCAAACCGTCATTGAAAAAGCCTCCATTCCCAGTTTGCCACCCAAGGGATCCATCTTCTTGCAGCACCATGGCAGCAAAAAGAATGGACAATGGACAGGCCCACCATCTCTGGTTCAGTTCCGCAATATTATGATCAAGGAACTTCCGTAAAGCTTTTCGAGATTTTGCTGCCACGCACCGTTGCAACAGGGAAGCAATGATGCCCACAAACAATCCAACGTCCCTGCCTACTTCCCTCAATCCGACTCGACGACGGGCTGCCAGCGCTGCGCTCTGGTTGGTAGTGCCGCCGTCACTTTGCTGGCTATAATGGGACGGATGGCGACTTACACGGGTCAGCAAATCACCTGGGACATGGCTTGGAATTCTCAGGAAGACCTCAGTCCACCTCGTTACGAATGGGGTGAGCTGGCGACTCCAACGGTAGCGGTCCCCGGCGTAGCCAAGTTTGTGTGAGGTCCGACATGGCTTCATATTCTCACTACCGAAGAAGTCTGGCTCCTGTGACACAAGGTCATTGGGGGCCTTGATTGAAAGCCCGAATTATCGCAATTTCAATGCTCACGCATCGGGTTGGGAAATACGGTGCAATCGACCCAAGCGATGCTGTCCAATTAGGAGTTGCGCCGAAATGTTTCAAGCGGTAACCCCACGACGTTTTCTATGGCTGGTTCTGCCTGCAATCATGTTGGCTGGCTCGACTGCTCTATTGCATCTATTGCACGCCGACGACAGTCTGCTGCCATCGCGTGAGTCGTGGCTGTCGGGCTTTCATGGTTCCCCCGATCCGCCGCTGCCGCTGGTGCTCGAGCGCGCCTATCCCAAGCTAAGCTTCAAAGGCCCCACTTCGCTGCACCGTATTCCAAACGACGATCGGTTCATCGTCCTCGAACATTGGAGCAAGATCTATTCATTTGAAGACCGTGAACAGGTCGACAGTGCCGATCTATGTGCCGATCTTGCAGCCGATCGTCCTCCCGAGTCGGCAACCGTGGCAGGTGATAAACATCGGATCGAGCTCTATAGTTTGGCGTTTCATCCAGACTTTGCCGACAACCGCTGGGTCTTCCTGGCGTACATCGTCCATGGGGCGGAAAAACCGATCACGCATCTCAGTCGCTTCGAATTGAGCGACACACAACCCCCGCAGTTACTGGTCGACACCGAGTTGGAAATACTGACGTGCCTGGGCGGTGGTCACAATGGTTGTACGCTGTTGTTCGATCATCAAGGCTATCTCTACATGTCGATCGGTGACTTGACCAACCCGTCCCCGCCCGACACGCTGGAGACCGGCCAGGATATCAGTGACCTTTACTCCTCGATCTTGCGCATCGACATCGATCATCCTGCGGATGGAAAAAATTACTCGATCCCACCCGATAATCCCTTCGTCGACCTGCCGGAGGCTCGCCCCGAGGTCTTTGCCTATGGACTCCGCAATCCGTTTCGCATGTCCTTCGATCCCCCGACAGGCGACCTGTGGGTTGGCGACGTTGGTTGGGAAGCGTGGGAGATGGTCTATCGAGTCGTTTCGGGAGGGAATTATGGCTGGGCAATCAAGGAGGGACCGGGGGACGTCAAGTCACAACCGATCGGGCCAACTCCGATCCGCCCTCCGGACATTGCCCTCAGTCACGCCGAGGCGGCTTCGGTGACCGGGGGTGTAGTCTACCGTGGTAAGCGACTACCGGAGATAAAGGGGAAATATATCTTTGGCGATTGGATCACTCGAAAATTTTGGGCTGCCGAGTTCGACCATGAGAAGACGATCCGTGTAGAAGAAATCGCAGTTGGCACGGTAAAGCCTTCGTGCTTTGAAACCGATCGCCAAGGGGAATTGTTGATTGCCGATTTCACCGATGACGCACAAGATTCCGGAATCTACCGCTTCGTCACCAATCCAGCCACCAAATTAGCTTCAGCGGATAGCTCAATCCCTACGTTTCCACGTCTACTGAGTGAAACCGGCTTGTTCGCGGACACCGCTGATCACCTCCCGGCACCGGGCGTAGTCGAGTACTCGTTGAATGCTCCCATGTGGATGAATGGTGCTTCTCAAGTTAACTTGCTGGCGATTCCCGGGACAGGAACCGCAGTCTTCCATGAGCATCCACAAAAAATGTTCGATTGGTTTAAGACCTATGTTACCTTTCCCAACGGAAGCGTACTGGCGAAAACCTATTCGCTTCCCACCATCGACGACCCCGGCATTGCCGAGCGTCGCATCGAAACTCAAATTGCACTCAAGGATGAGCTGGGAGAATGGCAATACTACACATACCGCTGGAATGCCGAGAACACCGATGCAGAATTGGTTCCGCGTAGCGGGGAGTCTGAGAAACTACGAGTCCCCGACCGCCGCGTGGCAGGAGGGGAACGGGAATTGAATTGGCAATTCGGATCGCGAACACAATGCCGTATCTGCCACACCCCGTGGGCAGGTGAAACACTCGGTTTTATTGAGCAGCAACTGCGACGTCCGAAACAGCAGCATGACAGTTGGCGGACGTTGCTCGATGCGGGCATCGTCCGGACCAGCCATAGATTCACGCCACAGTTGGTCGACCGGCTCAGCGACGGCAAGCAGATTGAACCACCACCTAGCGGCAACTTAGCAGAGTCCGAGGAATCGAGCGCCGCAAGTTTGAGAGAACATGAACTTGCCGACCGCAGCTCTTGGCCGGCCATTGGCGCAATGGCGGTAGTGAGTGATGCCAGCGAACCGCTCGAAGATCGCGCGCGAGCCTATTTGCATGCTAATTGTGCGCACTGCCACCTGTCCGGAGGCAGCGCTTCCACCACCTTCGATGTGACGTTTCCAAAAACGCTAAGCGAGACCAAATTGGTCGACGCACTCCCGATGCGCGGCTCGATGGGACTGAGCGATGCACGGCTGATCGCGGCCGGTGACTTGTCGCGATCGGTGGTCTGGGTTCGCATGGCGAAGTCGGGTTCGGGACACATGCCGCACATGGGGGCTACCATCGTCGACGCTGAAGGTGTGCGACTGCTGAGCGCGTGGATTCAGCAACTGGCCCCGGATGCCGACCGTCGCGCATGGCTGGAGACTGTCTGTCGCACGTCACCAGTTGAGGATCGTAGCCAGCGACTCGAAGCCGCCCAGGCCTTGATGCAATCACTGGAAGGGTCGATCCTCTTGGCGACCGCCTTGGAGGAGAACCGCGTGCCAACACAATTGATTGAAGCGATCGTCGAACTTTCGCAGAGCCAGGAACCGACTATCAGGGAACTCATCGAGCCCTTTGGCGCGCCACATCAATACATCCAGCGACTCGGCACCGACTTCGATCCAGCGGAAGTCCTTTCATTGCAGGGGGACCGAGAAGCGGGGAGGCAGCTATTTATTGCCGGAGTGGGAGAGTGTGCGAAATGCCACCGCGTGGCCGACGCGATCTCCAACGAATTGGCCACGGAGGTTGGGCCAGATCTCAGCCGTGCCCAGGAAAAATGGAAGACGCGTGAGAGTTTACTAACGCAAATCATGCATCCGTCGCTAGAGATCGACGCTGCCTATCGGAGCCTGACGGTCGTCGACTCCGACGGGAAAGTCTTGGCTGGAAGAGTGCTAGCGCGCGACGATCGTTGGCTTACATTACGCGATGCTCAAGGAAAGGATTTAATGGTTGAGAATTCTGAGATCGAATCCGAACGCTATTCGCCCGTATCGACCATGCCCGAGCAAGTCTTGGCGCCGTTGACCGCGCAGCAAGCCGCAAATCTGCTGGAGTTCTTGATGACGGCAGCCCAGTAAGCCAAACCAACTTGGCTACTGGCTCAGGTGTTTGGCAAACCAATCGACCATGGCGGCAGTCGCTTGCTCAGCATCTGCGCCTTGAAAGCCGTGCCCTGCTTCGGGGAATTCGATCAATTCGCTTTCAACCCCCACTTTATCGAATAGTGCCTTAATATTGCGGCTATGAGAAACCGGTACCAATTCGTCCTTGGTACCCGCCAGCAATAAGGTCGGCGGATCATCGGCGGTGACGTGGATGATCGGCGAATCGACTTCGGCAACGGCCATGTCGATCTGCAGTGCGGGAAACTGCGCATAGACAGGCAAGCGATCGGGGGCGTCCTGTGCCATGATGCGTAAGTCGGTGGGGGCCACATAAGCCACGACAGCTTGGACGCGATCGCTCACCCTGTCGACCGGATCTTTGGCTTCTGGGTCTCCTTCATCGGAGGCGGTGCCTAACATCAGTGACAAGTGCCCACCGGCACTCATCCCGAAGACTCCAATCCTTTGCGGATCGATCTGAAATCTATCCGCGTTCATACGAATGAACCGCACGCTGTGCCGCACATCGGCTACCGCTTCGGAAATCGAAAATTTGGGACTGCTGCCGTGCCGCACGGTGAATACCGTGAACCCCTTGTCGGTCAAGGGACGCACGGACTGCTGCATCTTCTCTGGCGGAGACCAACTGGAATACCAACCGCCGCTGACCATGAACAATGCCGCCGCACCGTTGGCATTCTCCGCTGGCGTAAAGACGTCAAACGTCATTGCCAAGCCGAGCTTGTGTCCATATACCACATCGGGTGTGATCTGAACCTCCTGCGCCGTGGCAGGCACAGTACCACTGCTCAGCAGCGTCAGCAAAACTAACATCCAAGGGCGAGGCGACAACAATCGGCGAGTCGTGAAGCGATCAGAATCGAGCATTCGACGCATGGCGGGGTTCCTGGGATTTAGGGGGATAGTAGTTAAAGCAATTCGGTTCAAAAGTAGCGGGCGCGGTCCGTTGAAACGTATATTATCGTAACAGGCACGATCCCTTGCACTGTCCAAACAGCGTGTAAAATTCTACTTTTCCGTGGGCCACGGCACACGGCGTGTACCTGCGACTTTGAAATGCCAAAGCTGTCGAGCATTAGTGTACAATGGACGGTGGGTGCGTCGAAGAACCAGCGGCGCGTTATTGAGCTCGGAGTCTGGAGTAATAGCGAACATGTTGGATCTAATCGGTCAAGGCAAAGCCCATACGTGTAACGGTGCCACGCGACGGGACTTTCTGCAAGTAGGTACACTCGGAGCATTGGGTCTTGGGCTGCCCCAAATGCTGCAAGCCGAATCGGCGGGAATCGTCGATCCGAGCAAGGACAAAAAGTCTTGTATTTTGATCTTCAATTTGGGTGCCCCCAGCCAGCTCGATACCTTTGACATGAAGCCCAACGCGCCGGCGGAAGTGCGTGGACCATTTCAACCGATATCGACCAATGCCGATGGGATCCAACTTTCTGAGATTCTGCCACGCCATGCAAAGATCGCGGATAAGATCGCGTTGGTTCGCTCGTGCTTCCATCGCGGTGCAGCCGTTCATGATTCGGGCTGGCAGATCATGCAAACTGGGCGACTATTCACCGGCGGCGTCGACACACCGCACGTGGGATCGGCCGTATGGTATATCCGAGGGCCGCGCGGCGACTTGCCACCCCACGTAGTTCTACCGGAGACGATGGGACGTGGCGGAGGCAATTTGCCCAATGGACAGGCGGGTGGTTTCTTGGGCAAGGCCTATGATCCCTTTGCGCTGATGGCCGATCCATCGCAAGAGAACTTCAAGGTGCCCGATCTGCTCCCGCCAAGCTCGATTCCACCGGCCCGCTTAGATCGTCGCCGACGACTGCGCGAAGCGGTCGAGCTCTCGATGACCCAGTTCGAAAGCAGCGAAAGTGCGCGGATCATGAGCGAGCACTTCGACACAGCTTATCGACTGATGACCAGCCCACAAGCGCGCGATGCCTTCGACCTCTCAAAAGAGCCCAAGCGAGTCCGCGAACAGTATGGTATGAATCGCTTCGGACAGTGCTGCCTGCTGGCTCGGCGTTTGATCGAAGCCGGTGTGCGCTTTGTCACCGTCAATACCTTCCTCACCGTCTTCGACGAAATCACTTGGGACATCCACGGCAGCAAACCGTTCACTTCAATCGAAGGCATGAAGAATATCGTCGCCCCCATGTACGACCAAGGCTACGCCGCCTTGAT
The DNA here is from genome assembly GCA_020852965.1 of Pirellulaceae bacterium. GTDB lineage: Bacteria > Planctomycetota > Planctomycetia > Pirellulales > Pirellulaceae > Aureliella. The sequence continues at coordinate 20,411 of JADYZV010000011.1, forward strand.
TACCGATTTGTCCGACCGCGGTATGCTCGATGATACCCTGGTAGCCAATCTGGCCGAGTTCGGAAGAACGCCCAAAGTCAATCCGGCCGGTGGTCGCGATCACTGGCCAGGCTGTTTTACGGTCTATTTTGCTGGGGGTGGTGTCCAGGGAGGTCGCGTAGTGGGCGCCAGCGATCCGATCGGGGCCGTCCCCGATGACCGACCCGTCGAACCGCCTGAAGTCTTAGCCACCATTTTTCACAGCTTGGGTCTCAAGCTCAGCGATCACTTGCCCGGCCCCGGTGGTCGCCCCTTCCCACTGATCGATACCGGCTTCCGAGAGATTCACGAATTGTTCTAAGCCATCCATCGCTACCGTCGCCAGACTGCGCTGGCCTGCCGACCGGAGCTGCGCTGAAAACGAAATTCCCAGAATAAGTCCAACAACACCGCTCGATTCCCCAGAATCTCGCCGGCTCTGTTGCAGTAGACTTGGGGGAGCGTTACATTAAGGGTCAGCGAATCGTCGGCTCGAACTTAGCCGGAGATATTAGACTAATCTTCGAGAGTGAAAATTCTTGCGTTAGAAATTAGTCCGCTGCTTTTGATGGATGTTTCGCGAAAAAAAATTAAAACGTTCGCTAAACGACCCAAGATCAAAAACCTTGTGATGCTCCACCGTCTCAGTCCGCAATCTTATCCACTGACACTCCCTCGCATCGAAATGCTCCTTCCTTTCCACTATAGATAGAAATCGAGTTACTAGAAATGGTAATGCTCGGAGTTCTCGTTCTCCTGCTATGGCTCAGCTCGGGTTGGATTTCCCAACTCCGGTCGATAGCATGGACAACGCGCAAAAGTGGATCTAGCAAGCTGCCTGACCGCCCGCGCTGCAACGCAGTGGCAGGTGGGATCTGTGTGGAATTGCCGCTGGACCTCTTCCCACCGGGATTCCCACTGGGAACTACGGTGGTCGAGGCGTTATGCGCACACGCTGCGCGATTCGAGACCGGCACACAATGGAATTATGAATCCGCTCGCACTCGGAGAGGGCTCGATCTTTGTCGTTGCGCACGTAGCTACAAAGAAAGGTTCTCACCGTGTTTGTTTCAACTTATGCTCTGATTGCATGGGAAGCGGAATTCGGCCACTGGTCGCTCGTTGCCCAAACCAGCAACAGCGGCATCGTCGCAATTGTGGCCATGGTTGTGGGATTGATCGTCGGCGCTGGCGCCCTCTTGATCGTCAATCACCTGCGTGGACGCGAATTGAAGGCCAAGGCGGACTCCTTCCTGGCACAGGCGAAAACCACCGCCGATAATTTGGTCCGTACCGCCGAAGTCGACGCCAAAGAGGCCGCTCTGCGCCAAAAACAGCACTTGGAGCAAGAAGCCAATAAGCTTCGCGAGCAAGTCCGCAAGAAGGAGTCTACGCTCGAACGACGCGAAGAATCGTTGCAGCAAGCTGCCGACGACATGCGCAAACAAGAGAAAATGGTGGAAGCCAACCAGCGTCGGCTGAGCGAAAAGATTGCCGAAGCCACCCGACGCAGTGAAGAAGTCAAGCGCCTGGTACAAGACCAAACGCAAAAGCTACTGGCTACTAGCGGTCTGAGCCGCGAAGAAGCCAGCGAACGATTATTGAAAATCATCGAGCAAGAGCTCGAGCAAGATATCGGCAATCGCATCCTCAAACACGAGCGGCGCGTCCACGAAATCTGCGAACAGAAATCGCAAGAGATCATTCTCACCGCCATGCAGCGTTACGCCTCGGCGCATACAGCGGATAGCACCACCAGCACGGTCGACATCCCCAACGACGAGATGAAGGGGCGCATTATCGGGCGTGAGGGACGCAACATCCGCGCCTTTGAAAAAGCGACCGGTGTGGACGTCATCATCGACGATACACCGGGGGTGGTCATCGTCAGCGGCTTTGATCCCGTGCGCCGCGAAGTCGCTCGCCAGTCGCTAGACAAATTGATCGCCGACGGTCGCATACACCCCTCACGCATCGAAGAACTCGTCGCCGAAACTGAGAAGGAGTTGGAAAAATTCATTCGCCGCAAAGGACAAGAGGCAGCCGAAGAAGTCAACATCTCTGGACTGCATGAACGAGTGATCTACATGCTGGGCCGGCTGCACTTCCGGACCAGCTTTAGCCAAAATGTACTCCGGCATAGCGTCGAAGTCGCCTTTCTGTCGGGCATGATGGCCGAAATGATCGGACTCAATCCAGATACGGCTCGCCGCGCTGGCCTGCTGCACGATATTGGCAAAGCAGCCGACCATGAATTGGAAGGGGGCCACCCCAAGATCGGTGCCGATCTGCTCAAGCGACACGGCGAAAACGAGATTGTGGTCCGTGCCGCCTTGGGTCACCATGATCAACTGACGTCTGACTTTCCTTACACGCTCTTGGTCGCTACCTCCGATGCTTGCAGCGCGTCGCGTCCCGGAGCGCGGCGAGAATCGCTCGAACGCTATATCAAACGCATGGAAGAGCTCGAGTCGATCGCACGCGGCTTCGAAGGCGTAGAACAAGCGTTTGCGATTCAAGCGGGTCGCGAACTGCGAGTGATCGTCAGCGCACGTGAAACCGACGACGCCAAAGCCGCCAAGGTCTGCCGTGATATCGCCAAAGCCTTTGAACAACAATTGACCTACCCCGGCGAAATCAAAGTCACCGTGGTTCGCGAGTCACGCTTTGTCGAGGTTGCTCGGTGATCGCGGACGAGCTTCCTCCTGCCCCGCCTGCCCATTGCGTGCGACTGGTGATGGTCGGTGATATCGTCGGCAAACCAGGCATGCGCATCGCGTGCGCATCGGTGGAATGGCTGCGACGTGAGCTACGCGCTGATGCAGTGATCATGAACGCGGAAAACGCCGCCGACGGTTCCGGGCTGCGTTGCAAGGACTATCGCCGCTTGATCGATCATGGCGTGGATGGCATCACGCTCGGAGATCACGTCTATAAGAAGCGAGAGATTATCGAAGTGCTCGAGTCGGCCGACAACATTATTCGTCCAGCCAACTTGCCCGCTCAAGCTCCCGGCAAATCGCTGATGGTCTTGCCCATCGGTGACGAGCTCACCTTGGCCGTGACCTGCTTGCTGGGTCGCGTTTTCATGAAGCCGGTCGACTGCCCCTTCCAAGCCATCGATCGGATACTGGCCGAGCTTGCGCAGTCCCACCCACACAATCGCTTGCGCATGGTCGAGTTTCACGCCGAGGCGACGAGCGATAAACAGTTGATGGGACGACACGTCGATGGACGCGTAAGCGGAATGGTCGGAACGCACACGCATGTGGCCACGGCCGACGAGCAGATTCTGCCCGGCGGCACTGGTTTCCAATGCGATCTGGGGATGACCGGCCCCTTTGAAAGTATCCTCGGCAGAAAGATCGACGCCGTGTTGGAAGCCACCCTGCATGGCGTCCCGCTCCCCTTTCAAGTCGCTACCGAGGACGTACGCCTGTGCGGCACTTGGCTCGACCTCGATAAACAGTCCGGATTTTGTGCCAACCTAGGCCGCATCGTTCTACGTGAGAATACGCTTACAGCATACTTGCAAGCCAAATCCGAAGCTCGCCGCGTGTTGTAAGCACCCACGCATGAGCCATTGCGCTTCCGTAGCCGTTTTGGCGATAGCCATGGTTGCTCGGTATACCTAAAACCTTGTGCGTAGGCGCTTACTTATTACTCTGCCGACCATGGTTCTGCCTGAGCCGAATTAGCGAGTAGGCACAACGGTCTATCCTTTCATCCGTGCTAGCCAGTGCTTTGAAGACTAGCGCGGATGGCAAGGCCGTAGCACGTAGGCAGTGGTCACATTATTATGACAATTTGATGCTCTCTGTCGTTCGCATGAATGGTTACTATAAGGCCCCCTCAATGTAACGCTGTCCAAAAATAAATCATTTCAAAAACTTTCAACGATGTTGCCCCCATGCCTCTCCCTAGCCAACCCCCGCCGCCTTCACCCGATGTGCTCACAAGTTGGCATTGGAGCCGCGATGAATTGGCCGCTTGGCAACTCGCTCAATTCAATGCGGAGCTCGCACGGATACTACCCGACAATCGTTTTTATCGTGCCAAGCTTGGCGACGCGCAAGCGGGGCTGACACACCTCGATCAGTTGTCACAACTTCCGCTGACAACTAAGCAAGAGTTGGTCGCTAGTGCCGCAGCCGATCCTGACGGCATCAGTACACATCACACATATCCACCCAGCAGTTACTCTCGGATGCACCGCACCAGTGGCACCTCGGGGAAACCATTGCTGATACTCGATACGGCCATGGATTGGCAGTGGTGGTCGTCGACGTGGCAACATGTGCTGCAATCCGCCGAGGTGACGGCGAACAGTCGCGTCTTTCTAGCTTTTTCATTTGGTCCCTTCATTGGCTTCTGGTCAGCGCATCAAGCCTGCGTTGACCGTGGTGCTGCCGTCATACCGGGCGGCGGGCTATCGTCACTGGCCCGCTTGGAGTTCATGCGTCAAACGTGCGCCGACATAGTGTGCTGCACCCCATCCTACGCGCTTCATTTGGTCGAAGTTGCCCAGCAAGAAAATTGGCCACTCGAGCAACTCGAAGTCGAGCGATTGATCGTCGCGGGCGAAGCCGGCGGAAGCATCCCTGCGGTACGTGAACAATTGGAACAAGCCTGGCAGGCGCAAGTCATCGATCATGCGGGTGCTACAGAAATTGGTCCTTGGGGGTTTGGCTGGCCCGATCGTCCCGGCCTGCACGTCACCGAAACCAGTTTCATCGCCGAACTTCTTCCGCTAGAGACTTCATCTGGAAATCCGCTGGGCGATGCTCAGGGCGTTACACCACTTTGCGAACTGGTGCTCACCTCGTTGGGACGGTACGGAGCACCGCTGATCCGCTATCGCACTGGCGATGTCGTGCATGCCGGGACGGTCTCTGCAAGCTGCAATTTCTTGTGGCTACCGCAAGGAGTCGTTGGCCGCGTCGACGACATGGTCACGATTCGCGGCGTCAATGTGTTTCCGAGTAGCATCGACGAAATTGTACGTCAAGTTTCCGGGATTCACGAGTATCGAGTAACCGTTGATCGCGACGGCGCGCTCGATCGCCTACAAATTGAAATTGAATCCGATTCGGATCAGCAACAACCGCAGTTGGAAAAGCTGCTCTCCACGCAGCTCGGGCTCCGCATTGCGGTTCGAATTGTACCCCATGCCAGTCTGCCACGAAGTGAGCTCAAAGCCCGCCGCTGGATCGACACACGCTTCCGAGAACCGTAATCCCAATTATAATCTTCCATTGTGTTAGTTTAATGTGGCCGTTTAATGTGGCCCGACGCTCCGCGTCGGCTGTCCCCTCCCTCCCGCCTCCCCGTCAGATGCCCTCTCCCCCCGACACCTATCGCACTTTCACTTCATAACCCTTTGAAGATTTCGATGGTTTTGAAGTTTAAGGATGCATGGAACCAGCCCACCAGTCCCCGACACATACTACCACACACGGACTCCTAACCTCGTCCACTACCACACACGGACTCCTACCCTCGCCCAATCCACCATCAAAATTCTTTCCTGACGATCACCGGTTCGCTACCATAAAATGTCAAACATGCAAAACTCTCCCGGCAGCTATCTCAGGCTCATGCTGCTAGCAGCCTACCCACTCCTCGGCGGCTGCGGTCCTGCCTTAGTGGACATGTCGCATCCGTCTACCGATCTAGTCGAGCAATTCGCTGTATCGCTCGACAAGCAATCACCATCGCTTCGCGAGAGAATTGCCGAAGTGCTTGCCGACGGTCGGCAGAACCGCATATTGAGCACTGAAATCAACGCCGCTTGGCAAATTATGCACGGAGTTATCTGTTACGGCCGACAATTGGAAGTCGACACGCCCGATCGCGGTCGCGTCAGTGCCCTCGACTACGCGTTTTCGGGCGGGCAGATCGACGGTTTCGAGCTCATGCTCGGCAGCAAGCCACTTACCAGCACTGGCCGCGTAGGGCTCAAGGCGCGGCTTGAACCAGGCAGCTACACTGGTCAAGGTCACGTCGATCAGTGGCTGGCCATTTTCGCCATGGCCGACCTTCCACTCGACACCCCAGTCACGCTGGGCGGGCAAACCATGACGCTACTCGATTGGGCGCGGCAAGCCCAGTATGATGCCAGCCAGAATATGCTCGATGAATTCAGTTGGACGCTCATCGCCTTGACACACTACTTTCCTGATGAGCCAACATGGCAGGCCGCTGATGGGATAGTTAGTTGGGAGCTTTTGGTTGAAGCCGAGTTGACTTACGACCTTGACGAGAGTCCCTGTGGCGGCACGCATCGCTTGGCTGGTATCACCCGTGCCTTGAGGGCAAAGCAGCGACTCGGACTGGCCGATTCGCCTGTTTGGCAGAAGGCGCAAGGCCTAGTCGACCAGTGTTTGGTTCGTGCCAAAGAGCAGCGTTCGGCCGATGGCGGAATATCCTCGCAGTACTTCTCGCGACCAGGCGTGACGGCAGATTTGTCTGCCGAGCTGGCAAGTTCAGGCCACGTGTTCGAGTTCATCGCCCTGGCCGCGTCTGCGGAAGAGCTTGCCACCCCCTGGGTCGAGCTCGCCGCGCTGCGGCTATGCGAAATCCTCGACCGGACGCAGCGCCTCGAGCTCGATTGCGGCGGGCTCTATCATGCCCTCAACGGCTTGAAGATCTATCAACATCGTCGCTGGCCGGGCACATGATCACATTGGCATTTGGCTGCTCGGATGTTCTAGTAGTCTGTTACAGCTAAGAATTAGGGTTGAATGTAGTGGACGAGGTTACGAGTCCCATGCATCTGCCAAGCCAAACGGACTCGTAACCTCATCCACTACCCTAGAATTGAGCTGTAACAGACACTAGGATCATTTGGCCGGCCCAGGAGTTCCCGTGCTCTGTGGTGGAGCCATCTGAGAAAACAGGTCAACGGGCCAACGGGCAAGACGCTCGAAATCGCTCGGCACGGACTGCTTGAACTGCACATAAGCCTGAACCTTGCCCTTCGTGGTATAGCTCAAAGCCTCGGAGGCGACGCCGGGGGTAAAAAGGCTGTATCCTGCCAGGATGCAATCTTCCAAGTCGATGTGCAATCGTCCGGTTGGAGAGTGGCCTTGGGTGCAAAGGATGCCCGTTGAATTCCCGCCCATTTCTGGTTGCGTGAAGTTCAGTACGATCATGCGGCAGTTGCGGAAATTGGCTCGGGCGCAATGGCTGGCATAGGACATGGCGACGGCATTGTCTGGATGGACCAGAGTACAATCTTCAAAGACGGCGTGTGGATGTTCGGGCATCGCATTCTCAGTCCCTCCCAGCAGTACGGCGGCCGTATCTCCATTCCAGTCCAGCGCCATGAAATAGCAGCCTCGAAAAACGCTCGGCTCGCCAGGGCGCACCGTTGGATAAACGACGCCGCCGCCGAATGCCCGACCGATACCCACGCAATCCTCGACCACCACGGTAAAACCTTCGCCGCTCTTGTTCGTTAGGTCCCAAAACAGACCTGCATCGCCACCGGTGACATATAAATTGCGGATCGTCCATCGATCCCAGATAATGCTGGAGAACGTTTGCTGATTATTGCCACCATGCCAATTCTTATCCGATGCGCGAATTGAGCTCCACCAATCCCAGCTCTTGAACCCCATTTCCGGATCTCCGCTATCGATCAGCACCCAACCTTTGGCACCTGAGCCGAGGCTACCATCGCAATCGCCGATCAAAGCGTTGTAGGCTCCCGCTGCCCCTTGGTGGGCTGGGGCGAGATTCGCCTCGGCGTAGGTATCCGGCCGCACAATGATCCGATGCCCACCTTGAACGTCCGGCACGGCATCGAGCGCACTCTGAACAGTATGGAATGCCGCCGCCCAAGAGCTTCCATCGGAGTTATCACCCAACTTGGAGACGAACAAAGTAACCGGTTTCCGCGCACTCTCGTGTGCCACACTCTCTTGTGCCACACTCTCTTGTGCCACACTCTCTTGTGCCACACTCTCTTGTGCCTCAATAGGCTCAGTCACGATGGACACAGCCATCGCGCACACGACTCCAATCAACTTCAGTAGTATCTTCATCATGGGATCAGCCCTCTGTGCCAGCTTACGATATTCAACGAGCGTAGCATACCAAATGACAACTCCCAAGAACGACGCATTGGGCGAACCAGTCCAACACCACGAAGCGACCGCCAGTTGAGCATTCAGGTAAATGGCGAACGTGCGCAGCCAGAATTTTCATTTTAATCCGGGCAGCACCGACCTTCCACAGCTATCTGACGACCAGTTGACGTGACGATCGGTCGCCGCGTTGATGAGCATCGCGGTAGCCTGATTGCGCTTGGAGCTCGTACCCAACAGCCAGCTTGGAGGGTGTTTGCAGGAATTCAGGATAAGGCTTTACGAGCGGATTAGGCATTGCTAAACTACTCCCCAGTTGGGAAGCATTACCGAATTGCCATCGAGCACACCGATGTCGCTCGGAGCGTAACAGTCCCCTTTGTTTTAGAAGCAGGGTCTGAAAACGCTCAAAACCCATGAAACAACAATTGGCGGAGTAGCTCAGTCGGTTAGAGCAGCGGAATCATAATCCGCGTGTCGGGGGTTCGAATCCCTCCTCCGCTATTTTTGAGTATTCCATAAGCCCCACAATTTCGGCAAATGGCGTGTTTTGCTTGATTTTGTGTACTTTCTCGGCCTTCTTCTTCTTGGCCACGCGAGTGGTTGCAAGCGGTTGCATCCCCAGTGAGTCCCCAGTTTTGATCGCTCTGGCGAAATGATCGCTGGTCACCGTAAGGTAGTGCTTGTGGGCAACGTTTGGTGTGTTGCCCAACCAGGAGCAAACGACGTATGTCGGGAAATCCTGTTCCAGTTCTGTTTGTCTACTCGCGCGACAATTCTGAAATGGCTTGGGCCATAGTTTGAGGCCAGCACGGCGTACGATTTTTTGAAACGTCGTGCCGAGGTTCTTGTTGGGGTTGCCGGCCAGCATGGGAACAACCCACGTTTCGTGCACGTTCGGGGCCTGGCGAGCTTTCTCTACCAAATTCGGCTGCATCCTAACCTGAATTCAACAACAACGGCGCAAGTGCATTGGCTATGCTACACGACAGAGCAACTGGTATGCAGCGGCGTTTGCTGTGCGTTGCATATCGCCGAATCCCCAGTCATTTTGACGGCTTGCGTTCTGAGGCAGAGACTTCGATAACTTGTTCCTCATTCCCACGGGTGAGGTTTAATCAAGGAAACGTTTGCGACTAAATCGAGGCCCGCTTCATCATGACACCTGTCACTGGCACCGTTAAAAATGGCAAGATTGAAATCCCCGCTTCATCCTAGTTGACGGAGGGGGCCGAGCCGCTCGTGTGGCTTGAGACATACTCGTCCCCGGCGGCCGAGGCTGATTCCATGGACGCAGCTGAGATTGAGCGAGTTTTAAAGGCGATGGACGAAGTTCGTCCGTTTGTGATGACCGAGGAAGAGCGAAGTAAGTGACTATTGGCTGCGCGCCCACGTCCCAACGAGTACAGGCGTCCCGATGCGCGAAGCTTGATGTTAAGCCAAACCCTACGGTGGCGACATGAGCCTGACACGAACACATGAGAACGCAGGTGCGGGTCTTTCCGCACGCGCTGCCCATGCCGTAACTCGCACTACTCGTTACGAGCCTACTCCAGGGTGCAACAGCCGCGATCGATTGTGCCGTGATGTATACGTGGTTCGCTGCGGCGGATCTATTCGTTAATAAGGAATTAGGCAAACAGAGTTATTGAATAGGCTCGGTGATGCATCGAACTTATCCTTGGGACAAAGACAAACTATTCTGCCTTCGTCTGGACCTACCTACCCCATCGAAGCTTGTTCTTTTATTTCGCCTCGTCAGCGATGCAGTACAGCCTGGTGCGAGTGCGGAGGAAGATCTGCCCGTCGACAAGAGCGGGGGTCGCCGCGATCGGCTCGCCGAAATCGTTGTTGGCAAGCACTTTCGGTTCTGGGCCACTCTCGATCACGCTGACCACACCCGATTCCGATGTGACATAAATCTTCCCGTCACCGTAGACGGGAGCGGACAAGTACGACCCACCGGCACCCACTCGCCGACGATCCCAGAGCCGCTCTCCGCTCGCGGCCTGGAACGATGCGAAGATGCCCCCCTGCTTAATGAGAAACATGCGGCCACCAGCCACCAGGGGTGAAACGATGTGTGAAGCGGATTTCGTCTTTTTCAGCCAAAGCACGTGGGTCTTCGAGACATCTCCTTCGCCACCGCCGCGAACGGCCTGAATCGAGGCGTCCTTCTGACGTTCACTGAGTTCCTCAGAAAGTTTGCCAGCATCGGTATCGATCGTATTGCCCAGTCTCCCCTGGACCTCGCTGGCCAGGAGTCCGCCCCGGTTTTTGGGATCGAGAAAGGCCTTATCGATTTCCTCTCCCTCCAACACGCCATCTTTGTTTTCGTCGCCTCGATCGAACTTGGCCCAGAAGGCGTCGGGAATCGACTTACCCGTATTTAGGCGGTATTTGTTGTTCAAAATCTCGTCGCGGGTTATCTTGCCATCGCCATCGGCATCCGCTGTAACACGCCACTGGTACGAGATACCAACACTCTCCACGGACACATAAATGATGCCATCAAAGGTCACGGGAGTCGTCTTGATGTTGCGGCAAAAGACCTCGGTCGCCCATTTACGATGGCCCGTCTTGTAGTCGTATCCAATCATCTTCCCTGTTCCGGCGATGATGACTTCCGGTCCCTGCGGCGTCTCGCAGATCACCGGGTGCGAATAGGAGCAGGCCATGTCACCGCGGTCATCTTTCCAGAGGATCTCGCCGGATCTTCTGTCGAGGCAGTACGCCGCTGGCGAGAGATCGTCGTCCTGGCAAAAGAACAACCGGTCTCCATGAATCACCGGAGACATCCCCGGCCCCCAATCAAAGACGAAGTAGGGTTCGGGAAGTTGTCGCCTCCAGGCCGTTTCGCCGGTCTTGGTGTCCAAGGCCATCATTCCCAGACGGGCATGATAGACATAGACTCGCTCCGCATCGGCCGCTGGTGTCGCCGAGGCATAGCTGTTGGAGTCATGAATCTTCGGCAGGGCTTCACCTTCGATCGGGAATTCACGCTCCCAATGTTTCTCACCGGTGGCGGCATCAAAGCAGAAGACAACGAACTTGTTGCCTGGTTTCTCGCCCAGCATGGCTGTCGTAAACAAACGCCCGGCGACGATCGTCGGAGATCCGATTCCGTCGCCCACTTCCGCCGACCAGCGAACATTCTTCGTCGGCGAGAATTCGACCGGCAGCGGCTTCGTTGAAGTGGTGACTCCCGTGCAGTTGAAGCCGCGCCACTGTGGCCAGTCCTCGGCCGAAAGTTCCTGCGCGCCCAGGCACATCCCCCACATCGCCAGCATAGCGATCGAGCCAACACGGAAAACCCAGTCGAATCCAAAGCGACACATCAACGTCTGAAACATGAGGGCGACTCCCGGTATTGAGGCGATAATCTGAGGCGGAGACCATGAGTCCACTTCACTTTCGAAGGATTGAGAAATAACGGTAACATCTTTCCAGTGAGAATGCAGCCATGCTCTCGCCTCGCTCCAGCGGCTTTGGACCACTAGCGGTGTCGATCCAGCCGAACCAACCGCCTGGGCAATCATCGAATGTCTCTGTGTAAGTTTTCATAACATTCTGTTCTCCAACTGAGGGGTGATTTTCACGATGGCAGATTCACGTCACTGGTGGCCGACGCGATCCGCCAGACTCCGCGAGAGTTGGGAGCGGTTCCATCGCACGCCTCGTAGAACATGCGATAGCAGGGTGGCGCAGTTGCTACTCCGGGCAGTCGAATGAGGCACATCTCTGACGCCTTCGCCACATCCCAGCCACCTGGCCCTGGACTGATGACCGGCACGGCATCTTTCTTCCAGGTCAGCCCGTCGGTCGAGACCGCTCGGAGAATGTCCGCACGATCAGACCGACAATAGCCGGCGTAGTACATAACGTAGTCGGCGTCAACCACGCGGACAATCTCCGGAGCAAACGCACAGAGCGAGTCATACGCTCCGTCCTGAGCGATTCTCAGACCCGGTTCCGGATGGAACTCAAGTCCGTCGCTCGATACGAGGCTGATAATCCCTTGGCCTCGATCAAAGAGGTACATCCGGCATCGTCCGTCGTCCAGAAAGACGATCCGGGGAGAAGCGTAGTTGTGCCCCTCCGATTCCACGCGGACGCCTCGGTCCATGGTCCACTTCAGACCGTCCGATGAGGTCGCGCTGCGAATCGAATTCGTCACCGCTTGAGAACCCGCGCAGCACTCGAAGTACATTCGCAGTCGGCGTCCATCACCGACGGGAACGACCTCGGACGACACCACACGAAACTCGCCCGCTCCGCCTTCCTGTGGCGAAAGCCGGACTCCCGGTTCTGGAACCCAGGCGTTGCCGTCCTGGGACCAGGCACTCAAGATGCGTGTGGAGGCATTGTCATAGTCGTTCGCTCCGGCCGGGTAACCGGGACGAGGAAGCATCTGTGAGTAGTACATCCGGTAGCCACCGCCGGACAATGCCAACACACGCGGTGACACGACACCACATATTCCCGTGCGACAATCCTCGCGAGACCATGTCGCCTCGGGACGTTGGGTGGTGTCAGGGTCTGGAGGTGCGTCGATCGCCACCGCCGCGTCCTTTGACCACAGCACACCCGGGTCCGCGTCGACGGTCTGCACCCAAGGCGATGCCGCCGAACATTTCGAAAGATCGATCATTCCCATTGTCCCTCAAGTCTTCAAGCCCATCGCAGTGTGTTGTTCACTCGCCGTTTCAGAATATCGTGCGAAGGCCGCCTCATCACGCTGGCACGAGACCCCTGTGAAGACCATCGCGAATGAACGTCGATGACGTGTCTGCGACAGGTTCGCATCTGCTCGGTGAATCGTCATCCCGTGATGCACGACAACGTCGCCCGGTTGCAGGATTGCGGCCACTTCGCGATTGAAGTCATCCGTCGTGAAGTCGTTGATCCCCTGCGAAAACCCAAGGATCTGCGACTTGGCGTGCTTCCGGTAGCCGCGCTTATGCGACCCATCGACATAGCGCAGACAGCCGTTTTCGGCATCGACCGGATCGAGTGCCATCCAAATGGTCAGCACATTCGCGGGCTGTTGACAGAAGTAGTAGTTGTCCTGGTGCGGAGGGGTCACGTGCTGTGTTCCAGGCGGCTTGTTGAACCATTCCGGCTGATCGACCGTTGCCGGCTCGCCGATCAGGGCCTCGGCCAGTGCCTTCCACTTGGGATGTTTCACGTACTCACGAAAATAGGGGTCGCCTCCCATTCGCTGCATCTGCTTGAGCGTCTCTGGGCGAGAGCGATCCTGATAAAAGGCGTCCGCGTCGGGCAGCGTCGGCACGACAACACGGATGTATCGGTCGAGATTCTCCTTCAGCTCTGCGAAGTCCTGGATTCCCAGCAACTGTCGCACGATCACGAAGCCATGTTGGTCGTAATACTGCTTTTCCGATTCGAAGTTCATCTGGCGTTCCTTTCTGGCGTCACTGGCGCACTGTGCAACTGTTGACCAGTGCGCACTACTTTGTGGCTCGTCATTTCGATAGTTGAGGAAGATTAAGTGCCATCATTTCAGCTCGTTCAAGTGCTGCGCGATCGGGACTCGGGATATTGATGTAAAGTTGTGTCATCGACTTGACTCCAAAGGGGGTCGTCCGGCGAAGCAACTGGCGACAGATCCGACCGTGATTCCCATGAGCAGCGAGCAGGGGATAATCCACACAAAACTGATGGTCAGCGGCAGGCCCAGGTCTTTCGAAAACGCGATAGACACGGCGGTCGCGATGCTGGCCAGCAAGCCCAGCCAGGCACCGAATGCGTTGGCCCAGCGTACGAACAGTGCCAAAAAAAACAACACAAACAGCGGAGCGGTCAGGAGGTTGATCAGCTTAAAGCAACGCTCCACGAGGTTCCCGACGAACAGAAGATTTAGCATGCTGAGCGCGACGGCGGCCAAGGCCAACAGCCAAGTCAGCCATTTCAAACGCGCCACCGTCGCTGTGTCTGAAGACGAGTAGCCCGGCTGCCTCGACAGAAAATCTTTCTCAAGGACGGCACACGCCGAGTTCAGGCCCGACGAGAGGCTCGACAGAGCTGCGCAGAGAATCGCGGCCAGCACCAGCCCTGACAACCCCGCCGGCATCTGTGTCATGATGAACTTCGGAAAGAGCTGATCGCCGATCAAATGCAGCGACTGGCCGACAGCGAATTCGGGCGGATGGGCCTGGTAAAAGCCCATGACTGCGATGCCCGTCAGCCCCAACAGCAACGATACCGACACATCGGTGACCTGCGAAACGAACAATGTCTTGCGAGCTGCCGATGCATCGCGCGTCGAAAGGAATCGCTGGATCGACATCTGATCCGAGCCATTCGTGCAGACGTACCACAGCGTCGTCGAGAGCATCAGCATTCCAAACGACACGCGGGCGTTGGGATCAAAGCCCCAACGCGGCTCCTGCCAGTGGCTGGGCCAGACGGTCGGCCACCACTCACTGACGCCACCCATCGTCACCGTGATCACCACCAGCGTGATGATTGCACCAGCCAGCATCGTGATGGACTGGATGGCATCCGTCACGACCACCGCCTTCAGGCCGCCAGTCGATGAATAGAGAGCAGTGAGCACACCCAGCAGGATGCAAAGCCAGGGGGTCCAATACCGGTCCAGTCCCAGCAACGGAACCAGGACCACGCTGCTGGTCGCGAATAGAATCGTCGCCATCCAGCCCAGACGCAGCAGTAAGAAGACGCCCGCGCCAGCCAATCGAATGCTCATCCCCAACCGCTTTTCGAGCAGTTCATAGGCACTCGTTACCGGCTGACGCATGAGCAATGGAATGAGGCCGTATCCGACAATCACGAAGATTAGAGGCATCGCGGCCGACTGCGTCATCATCATCGGACCATAGGCGATCATCTCGCCCGGGTTTCCGAGGTACGACAAGGTGCTGACGAGCGTCGCGAACAACGACAAGCCCAAAGCAATCGGTGAAATCCTTCGCCCGCCCAGCAGATAGTCGTCGGCCGTCTTGTTCTGCCGCGAGTAAAACGCCCCAACCCCCAGCATCAGCGCGGCGTAAGCCGCGATCACCAGCCAATCGAGGATTTTCACGGCGGTGTCTCCTGGGGAAAAAATGAATCGCATTCCGGAGGTCGTGCCTTTTCCTCGGCGTGCTGTCAGAATCACTCGATCAATTCAAGTAGGTACGACGGTCGTTCTTTCATCATCAACGCTGCATGACTGTAGAATGGCCAACCGTCGTCTGCGGTTGTTGAAGTGAGCGCATCCATGTGTCCTTTCGGTCGAGGGGTTGGGAAAACCTGAGCTGGTCTGCATCGAAGTCCTCCCAGGATCCTCTGTCATTCTGGTTCGGTGACCCATTGGGGGTTAATCAATAATTCCGAATGACTTTAGTGCTTGGTATAGGTTGTAAGCACCGAAGCATCCCATCGCCGCAATAAACAGCAACCAAAAGAACCGCTGTCTCTGTTTCGAACTCGGCTTTTCGTCGTTCATCTGCTCCCCTTGGTGGGTGAATGGCGGGTGATTTCAAATTCGGGCGGGGCTCTCCGCTAGAGTTTGTGCATTCGGACGAGCGAATCGAAAAAGCTAACGGAGTTGTAAAATATGGTAGTATAGGGACTGCCACTGATTGTGGTCAGCCCTCCTGCATAAACTGATTTCAATACGATTGCGTTGTCACAGCTAAGCAAAAGGGTTCATTGTAGTGGACGAGCTTTCGAGGCCCTGGATAGTACGACACCGCTGGGACTCGTGGCCTCGTCCACTACCCTATAAACAAGCTGTGACGGACCACATTGTTGCACAGTGCAAAAATGAAGTCTGCTTCCCGTGTACTTCACCAGAGATTCGTTTAGGGGTTCGCAGATATGCTTTTTTGTCTCTCTGCCTAAAGCCGAGAAAATTTTTGATGATAACGAACACTTTGAAGTTGACTTTGCTGCTGGTCTTGGCCTTTGTCGACTCCGGTGTGACAGCATCAGCGGAAGAGAATCAAGTAAGTTTCTCGCGCGATGTCCGCCCCTTGCTTTCCGATCGCTGCTTTCGCTGCCATGGTCCCGACCAGGTCGCGCGGCAAGCCGACCTGCGACTCGATCGTGAAGAGAGTGCCTTCTCAGATCGTGACGGCGTGCCAGCTATCGTCGCGGGGAAAATAGGGGCATCGTTGCTAGTCACACGCATAACGTCGGACGATGCCGACGAGATCATGCCACCTCCCGACTCAGGCATGACGCTCAGCTCCGAGGAGATCGCTCTCATTTCACGCTGGATTGAGCAGGGCGCAAAATGGGAGAAGCACTGGGCCTACATCGCACCACAAACTAGCAGGCTACCGGAAGTTCGAGATTCGGAGTGGGAACAAAACCCGATCGACCGCTTTGTGTTGGCGCGTCTGGAAAAAGCGGGACTTGGGCCAGCGCCTGCTGCTGATCGGCGCACGTTGATTCGGCGCGTGTCACACGATTTGACTGGACTGCCACCGACACCTGCCGAGATTATCGAGTTCGTTGCCGACGAAAGTTCGCAGGCGTATGAACGCGTCGTCGACCGCTTGTTGGACTCGACAAGGTTTGGAGAACACATGTCGCTACCCTGGCTTGAAGCGTCGCGCTATGCCGACACCAGCGGCTATCAAGAAGACTATGGTCGCTTTATGTACCCCTGGCGAACGTGGGTCATCAATGCCCTCAATAACAACATGCCCTTTGACCAGTTTGTGATCGAGCAGATGGCTGGGGATCTGCTTCCGGATGCGACGCATGAAACAATTCTGGCGACGGCTTTCAATCGCAATCATCGAATTAACCAAGAGCTGGGCGCAATCCCCGAAGAGTACCTGGTCGAATACGCCATCGACCGCCTCGAAACCATGGGGACTGTGTTTCTCGGAACCACCATTGGCTGCGCTCGTTGCCATGATCACAAATACGACCCATTCACTCAGAAGGAATTCTACGAACTATACGCATTCCTTAATAACAATGACGACGAAGGGCTGGATCAGACGTCTCGGTTTGGGTTTTGCAAGCCATTCATCGAACACCCTACGCCGGAGCAACAAGCGGAACTCGACGTCCTGCAGCATTCGTTGGACTCACTTAAGGGGGCGAAGTCAAACTCCGACCAAGAGTCCGTGGCGTACCAAAACTGGCTTGATCAATGGAACAAGCAACCGCCGCTAGGAGTGTCCCCATGGTTTTCGCTGGGACCGTTCGAGCACGAACAGGCGACGCGAGTGACCGGATTCGATCATGCGTATATTGATGAGCCAATGGTGGATCAGTCGATCAAGAGCGGCGAATTGGCTTGGCGGAAACAAGTGAAGTGGGGACAAGATGGGCAGGCAATTGTTTTGGGTGGCGAGTTCACGACGTACTATGCGTTTCGAGAGCTATACTCCGCCAAGTCGGAAGAGATCACCGTCGGCCTCGGAGCCAGCGATGCCATTAAGGTCTGGATCAATGGAGAATTGCTACTCAGTCGTCGCGAAGAGGGAAGTGACACACCCAAGGCGGAGCCGATGAAGGTCAGGTTGCGGGAAGGACGCAACGAAGTATTGCTCAAGCTCTCTAACGGTGGCTTTTTTCAAAGTTTTATCTTTGCGCCTCGACAACGCAAGACCGTGCCAATCGATGTGTTTCACGCGATCAGGGCGCCGCTCGAACAACGGACCGTCGATCAGCAGGAGCAACTCCATGCGCATTTTCATGCATTGCAAATTGCGAAGGCACAAAAAGCAGTCGACAGCTTGAAGGGCAAGTTCGCCAAGGTGATGGTGATGGAAGAACGGAAGGAGGTGCGTCCTGCGCATGTGCTGATGCGCGGCGAGTACAACCAGCCGCAGCAGCAAGTCGAACGTCAGGTTCCGAGTGTGCTCCCCCCCTTACCCAAAGATGCGCCCCAAAATCGCCTGGGATTGGCCCGCTGGCTGGTCGCTGCGGGAAATCCGCTTACAGCGCGCGTGACCGTCAATCGAATATGGCAACAGTACTTCGGGACAGGCCTAGTGAAAACCGCTGGCGACTTTGGCGCCCAGGGAGAGTGGCCTTCCCACCCAGAGCTGCTCGATTGGCTGGCGCTGGAATTCGTTCGAAGCGGCTGGGATATCAAACAGCTCCATCGACGGATCGTCACTTCAGCCACCTATCGTCAGTCGTCCCAGGCGACCGAGGAGGCGCATCAGCGCGACCCACGAAACCGACTGCTGTCCCGCGGTCCACGCTTTCGCTTGCGTCCGCAGGAAATTCGAGATCAAGCGCTATTTGTCAGCGGGCTGCTAGTAGAACGTGTCGGCGGCCCTTCGGTCAAACCGTACCAGCCAGCCGGATTGTGGGAAGATGTATCCAATCTCTTGTTACTCCAAGGTTGGTTCAATACCAATAAGTTTGTGCAGGACCATCACGACCAGTTGTATCGCAGATCCCTTTACACATTCTGGAAACGTGCGGTTCCTCCTCCCAACATGACCGTCTTCGATGCCGACAGCCGCGAGGTTTGCAGCGTTCGCAATCAGATTAGCAATACGCCACTGCAGGCGCTGAATCTACTCAACGACGTAACTTATGTCGAAGCGGCGCGACACCTGGCGCACCGCATGCTGACCGAGAGTGGTGCGACCGCAGACGATCGACTAAGGTTTGGCATGGAGCTCGTTACCAGCCGCTTGCCCACTGCAGACGAATTGAACATTCTCCACCGCAGTCTCGATCAGCAATGGGAACTCTATCGACAGAATCCCATGCAAGCAGCCGCACTGCTGTCTCACGGTGAGTCCGAAAACCCAGGGGATCACGACCCTGTCGAACAAGCGGCTTATACGCAAATTGCGCTACTGCTATTGAATCTCGATGAGACAATTACCAAACAGTAGTCCTACCAAGAAGCGAATTGGCATGTCCTCCAAACAACCGATCAACCATCCACTACGAGCTGCTCAGATCGAGGCAAACCGACGCTGGTTTTTTCGCCGGGGAGCGGTTGGTTTGGGGGCGGCTGCGCTGACGGATTTACTTTCAAGTGGGAATGCGATAGCAACCGAGAGTCGTTCTGCCGTCGCGAACCACCCGCCTGACTTCACCCCCAGAGCGAAGCGCGTCATCTATCTGTTTCAGTCGGGTGCCCCCTCGCAAGTTGACTTGTTCGACTACAAGCCTGCACTCGATCAGCTCGATGGAAGTGAGCTCCCTGACTCGGTGCGCTCTGGGCAACGGCTAACTGGAATGACGGCGGCGCAAAAGAGCTTGCGTGTCACCAAAGGAACATCCAAATTCAGTCATTGCGGCCAGTCGGGTGCAACAATTTCCGACCAATTACCCCATTTACAACGGATTGCGGACGAGCTGTGCTTCATCAAAACAGTCAATACGGAAGCCATCAATCACGATCCGGCAATTACGTTCTTCCAGACAGGTTCGCAGATCCCCGGTCGCCCCAGCGCGGGTGCCTGGGTCTCCTATGGGCTTGGCAGCGAGAACGAGGACCTGCCGACCTTCATTGTGATGGCCTCACGGGGAACCGGTCGACAGATGGTGCAACCATTGTACAACCGCTTATGGGGAGCGGGCTTTTTGCCGTCGAGCTACCAGGGAGTGAAGTTGCGTTCGACCGGCGACACGATGTTGTATCTGAACAATCCGGAAGGGATCAGCCTGCAGCAGCGGCGAAAGTTCTTGGACTCTTTGGCGGAGATGAATCAGCTAGGCCTCGCCCAATATCAGGATCCGGAAACGGCCACGCGTATTGGTCAATACGAGATGGCCTACCGCATGCAGTCCTCCGTCCCGGAACTGCTCGATTTTTCGGATGAGCCTGAATGGGTTTTCGATATGTATGGTCCCGATTCGCGAATCAAGGGAACGTATGCGTTTAATTGTTTATTGGCTCGACGTTTGGCCGAACGCGACGTGCGATTTGTGCAATTGTTTCACATGGGTTGGGATCATCATACCGATTTAGTACGAGACATCACCAATCAGTGTCGCGACGTCGACCAGCCCTCCGCGGCGCTCATTCACGATTTGAAGTCGCGGGGACTATTGGACGACACGCTCGTCATTTGGGGTGGAGAATTTGGTCGGACCATTTACGCCCAAGGCGACTTTCAAGGTGGCAACTATGGCAGAGACCATCATCCGCGCTGCTTCACGATGTTTATGGCGGGCGGCGGGACTCAGCCTGGTTTGACCTACGGTGAAACGGACGATTTTTCATACAACGTCGTTCGGGATCCAGTACATCTCCACGATTTCCACGCCACCATGCTCCACCTGCTTGGCATCAGCCATGAACGGCTGACCTATCGCTTTCAAGGCCGTGATTACCGCTTGACGGATGTGCACGGGCGTGTGGTAAAGTCGCTACTGTCGTAAGTTCAGAAGAAAGGATATCCTCACCGTTGCAATCCGTCTTGCAATCGTTGATATATTCGCATCTTGCCGCATGCAATGCCTGGCCCTGACAATGAGCTAGTCGTAAAATGGTCTGTATGGAAAAGTCTTGTCTTCAGCACTGCAACGGACGTAGGGCACTCGAAGACATTTTTTTAGCATACAACTTGCAACGTTCGTTGCTGGTTTTCGATCGCCACTAGAACTAACCCGAGTAGGAGCGAAGATGAAGTTAATGCGGAGTATGGCAATCACATTGGGAATCGCAACACTTGTCTGCGTATTGGGCGTGCCTGCGACATCGCAAGACGCCGATGTGGAGACCCAACCGGTGGTCGATCAAAACAAGGGCGGCATTCCTCAGGCAACCGCTGAGCGGCCGATGAGTTTTTGGATGGAGAAGAAATTGGTCTACTCCAAATCGGTTTTGGAGTCGCTCACGAAGGGTGATTTCGACCAATTAGCCAAACAGGCAGAGCGAATGCGTCTGCTGGGAAAAATGGAAGGATTGGTCCGCAGAAAGAACGAGAACTATCGAGTGCAATTGCAGACGTTCGATATGGCGAGCCAGGAGCTCGTCCGTCAAGCAAACCGCCACAATGCGGAAGGGGCCACGCTGGCATTCAATCAGTTGACGACCAGTTGCGTGGCCTGCCACGTTTTGCTTCGTGAAGGGGTCGAATAAGCATGCCTGCCGCAATGGCTGATCCGTTCACGGTCCTTAGCAAAATGCAGACTCTATCCGAGCTGAGCGAGGGACTAATGCGCCAACTAGGCGACGCGGCTCACATGCGGGCGCTGCCGGCCGGCGGAGTGCTGTTCCTCGAATCCGAGCAGCATTCGCAGCTATATCTCGTCGCTTCTGGGACTGTCCGATTGGAGATGCTAACTGCAAAATGCGGAAAACGTACGATTCTGTCGATTGGCAGCGGCGATTTCTTGGCTTGGTCGGCCCTGGTCGGTGACGGCGTGATGACAGCCACGGCCATAGCCAACGACGCGGTACAGCTTGTCGCCTTTGACGCAGGGTCATTGCAGCAACTTTTTGAACAGAACACTGAGTTGGGTTTCCGCGTTATGCGTGCACTGTCCAAATCGCTCTCTCGGCGACTTTTGGCAACGCGTCTGCAACTGCTCGATTTGTATCAAGACTGATCAGCCGCTCGAGTCCACCGTGTAGATGCTCGCGGCTAGTTACGCTAACCATCGAAATAGAATACTGATGCTTCGGAAATTCGCGAAAGCTGAATTGAATCGCCTGTTGGCGCACCTGCGGAGCTTAGGTTTCACAGTGCTTGGTCCCAAGCTCGAAGATGAGGCGATTGTCTATGGTCAAGTCGACTCTCTGGCAGACCTACCACGTGGCTATAGCGACTCTCAACAGCCGGGCAAGTATCGCGTGTCGCAAGCGGAACACCAGTTCTATTTCGAATTCAATCTCGGCCCACACTCATGGAAACAGTTCTTATTCCCGCCGCGAGTTTCGCTGTCTACCGCTCAGCTCGATGCAACCGGTTGGACTTTTGAGACACCGCACCAGCCAGCCCCCAAGCTGGCATTCCTGGGAGTACGAGCCTGCGAGCTGGCCGCAATCGCGGTGCAAGATCGCGTCTTTCTGCATGGACCCTACGTCGACCCAATCTATCAAGCGCGGCGCGAAGCCGTGCTGATCATCGCCGTCAACTGCACGGTTGCGGCAGCTACATGTTTTTGCACGTCCATGCTGACTGGACCCAAGTGCCAAGCGGGTTTTGATCTGGCTCTGACAGAACTGGACGACTGTTTCGTGGCCGAAGTCGGTTCTCAACGCGGCGCGGAAATCTTAGAAGCGATCACGACGGAATCGGCCACGCCACCAGAAATCGAACAAGCGAAAGTGCGTGAACAAGGAGCTGTCGAGCAAATCCAAAAGTCTATGGATACCACGAATATTCGCAACGTCTTGCTGGACAATCTCGAACATCCTCATTGGGATACCGTGGCGGAGCGCTGTCTGTCATGTACCAATTGCACCATGGTCTGCCCAACTTGTTTTTGCAGTTCCGTTTCTGAAGTCGCCGATCTGTCGGGCGAACATGTCCAACGGATTCGGCAATGGGATTCCTGTTTCAACTTAGATTTTAGCTACACTGCCAGCGGCACAGTACGCAACGATCGTCGCAGTCGCTTCCGGCAATGGCTTACGCATAAGCTGGCCAGTTGGCACGATCAGTTCGATTCATCGGGCTGCGTCGGCTGTGGTCGCTGTATTACGTGGTGCCCGGTGGGTATCGATCTGACCGAGGAAGTTGCCGCATTGCGCGAGCCCCCTATATCTAACCGTCGGTTGCCAGTTATCGAGCCACCACCGACCATTTGCCACCTGCCACGATCCCCGGTGGACCCCCATGCTGCGATCTCGGCTGAGGAGACTCAATGAGACCTGCTACTGCATCCGCGCCTTTGGAAGTTAGCAATGACCCGTGGCGGACTTGGGGGGTGACCGTCAAGCGTTTGGTTGACGAGGCTCCGAACATATTCACAATCGAGCTCGCGTTCAATGACCCGAGAGTTGCCAGCGAGTATCGCTTCGAGCCAGGGCAGTTCAATATGCTTTACGTCCCGGGCGTGGGAGAATCTGCTATATCAATCGCGGGCCAAACGTCGGCTAAGACGTTGCAACATTCGATTCGAGCGGTGGGCTCGGTGACTCGCGCAATCCAACGCGGCGGAGTCGGCATGCAGCTGGGACTGCGTGGACCGTTTGGCACAAGCTGGCCCGTCGCTACGCCTTCGGCCCCCGCTGCGGTACACGATCTAATCATTGCGGCTGGGGGAATTGGCTTGGCACCGCTCAAAGCGATGATTGCCAGCGTCGTTCACAACCGCACGCAGTTTGACCGAGTGAGTGTGTTGATTGGCGCTCGAACCCCAGCTGATCTGCTCTACCACTTGGAGTATGACCAATGGCGGCAGGCGGCTATCGACGTGCAGTTGACCGTGGATCGTCCCGATGACGGTTGGACCGGACAAGTTGGAGTGGTGACGCTGTTGCTAGAACGACTGACGCTTCCTCACCCAACTGCGACCCGCGTGTTCACTTGTGGACCAGAGGTTATGATGCGCTACGTCGCCAAGTCAGCCGAGTCGCGCGGTATCCCCAGTCAAAATATCTGGGTTACGCTCGAACGCCATATGAATTGCGCGATTGGCTTATGCGGACATTGCCAACTCGGACCTGAGTTTATTTGTAAAGACGGACCTGTTCTGGGTTTCGATCGTGTTCGACGTTGGTTGAGCGTTTACGATTTATAACGGACCAAGTAATTTATTGTGTTTCGATCATGTCTCATAAACCACGGCTAGCTGTCTTCAAATTTGCCTCCTGCGATGGCTGTCAGTTGCAATTACTCTCGTGCGAAGACGAGCTATTGTCACTGGCAGAGTCCGTTGAAATTGTGCATTTCATAGAAGCGTCGAGCCACGTCGAAGCTGGCCCTTACGATATTGCACTTGTCGAAGGCTCGATAACGACGGCCCATGATCGGCAAAGGATTCAGGTTGTCCGCGAGCAGTCTCAGACATTGGTTACGATCGGCGCTTGCGCTACTGCCGGAGGTATTCAAGCGCTTAAGAATTGGGGGGATCGCGCCGATTATGTGCGGAGTGTGTATGCACAGCCCGAGTATATTCAGACGCTAGCGACCTCGACGGCGATCGCGGACCACGTGCGAGTCGATTTCGAACTACGCGGCTGCCCGATCAATCGCTTTCAATTGCTCGAAGTTCTCCAAGCACTTGTGGCCGGACGCAAGCCGCGGACGCCGACGCATAGTGTCTGTCTCGACTGCAAGCGTCGTGGAACGGTGTGCATTGCGATCGCACGAGACGCCGCCTGTTTGGGGCCAATCACACAAGCCGGCTGTGGAGCCATTTGTCCCGATTTCCAACGTGGCTGCTACGGTTGTTTCGGCCCAAGTGCGCAGCCAAATTGCGATAGTTTGGCAGATTGGTATGTGCAAGATCGCACCACGCACGTGCAGTTGGTTCCACTCTTGAGAAACTTCAATGCGGATGCAGAGGCGTTTAAGGCCACCGGAGACCGCATCGACCCACACTCCGAACCAGGCACAGTATGACCAGCCAGCGAACCCGTACCATCGAAGTTGGAGCAATCACACGTGTGGAGGGAGAAGGTGCGCTGCGCGTAAAGATCGAAAATGACGTGGTGCAAGATGTGCAGTTGTCGATCTACGAGCCACCACGATTCTTCGAGGCACTATTGCGGGGACGCCCATTGGAAGATGTGCCAGACATCACGGCACGTATCTGCGGCATCTGCCCCATCGCCTATCAGATGACCGCTGTCCACGCTTTGGAGCAAGCCCTTGGAGTGCGGATCACATCTGACATCCGCCGCCTGCGGCGCTTGCTATACTGCGGCGAATGGATCGAAAGCCACGGCGTCCACATGCACTTGTTGCATATCCCAGATTTTTTTGGATGCGCGAGCAGCATCGAGTTGGCCAAACGCTATCCGGACGAAGTTAACCGCGGATTGCGACTCAAGAAAATCGGCAATCGTCTGTTGGAGGTCACCGGCGGTCGGGCGGTACATCCGATCAACGTGGCGGTAGGCGGTTTCTATCGGGCGCCGCGACGGAGTGAATTGCAGAGCCTCAGGGATGACTTTCTGTGGGGGCTCGATGCGTCGATTGACGTTACCAAGTGGGTTGCACGTTTTGACTTTCCAGATTTTGTACGTGACTACGAAATGGTAGCCCTGCGTCATCCTGACGAGTACCCCATGAACGAAGGGCGACTGGTCTCCACGGTGGGCCTGGATGTTCCCAGTCAAGAATTCGAGACCCATTTTGACGAACGACAAGTGCCTCACAGTACGGCGTTGCAGGCGGTGCGGTTGCCGGCCGAAACCAACTACTTCGTAGGGCCGCTGGCGCGAGTCAACCTCAATCGACAGCTACTTTACCCTGCCGCCCGACAACTTTCCGACGACGTTGGCATAGCATGGCCTTGCATGAATCCCTACCAATCCATTGTCACTCGTGGACTGGAAGTGGTACACGCGTTTGAAGAAGCATTATCGATTATCGATGACTATCAGGGATGCGCGCCGGCCAAAATTGCGTATGAGCCACGAGCGGGCGAAGGTGCGTGGGCGACGGAAGCTCCGCGAGGCATGATCTACCATCGCTATCGAACCACGTCGGAGGGATTGATAGAATTCGCCAAAATCGTCCCCCCAACCTCTCAGAATCAACGACAAATTGAGGTCGACTTAAGAGCCTACCTGCCCAGTGTCTTGGATCTACCAGACGCGGAGTTGGGGATGGCCTGCGAACGCCTGATCCGTTCTTACGACCCCTGTATCAGTTGCGCCACGCACTTCCTCAAGCTGGAGATCGACCGACAATGAAATCGGCGATAAAACAGACGACAGCCCCAACGAAGCCTTCCCCATCGTCGCAGCCGTTGGTCATCGGTATTGGCAGCCCGCACGGTGATGACCGCGCTGGCTGGGAGGTTGTCGAGCGATTGCGTGCAATGGACTTGAGATTTGCATCGAACCGCTTGCATAAGGCTGCGGTGCCACACGACGCGTTGGACTGGTTCGATCCACAGACGACCACACATTTAGTCGACGCGATTGCTATCCATTCAGACCGATTGCTCCGTTTCGAGCTGGCTCGTGATCCACAAGGCAATTTGCAAACGCTGCTCACCGATCAGGACCAGGGGCGACATCCCGTAGCTTTCCCAGCATTGCGTTCGCACTCAACGCATCAGTTTGATTTGCGCTCCGTGTTGGAACTTGCCGCAGCACTCAACACACTTCCGCGGCGCATCGTGTTGTGGGCGATTCCGATCGAAATCAACGCGACGCCAACGGGGACTCTCGATTGGTCCGCCACAGACTCGAATGTCCAGCAGATAGCCGCACTTCCCCATGCCACATTAGAACGCCACATCCAGCATGCCGTGCAGCGTATTGCCCACGAGATTGCCCATGCATGAACAGTCTCTGGTCAAAGCTCTCTGTGCGCAAGTTCTAGTAGCTGCAGCACCCGTTGCCGCAGACAAGATTCGCCAAGTAAAAGTTGCCATCGGTCCCCTCTCCGGTGTCGACCCCATACTGGTTCAATCCGCCGTCGAACAAGTGGGTCCCAACTACGGCTTGACGCAATGCGAACTAACGATTGAGCATGTCGAACTCGAGGCCTTATGTCGAGACTGTCATAGTCGTTTCACGATCGAAGATTTCGTGTTCCGTTGTGCCGACTGCAAATCGTCCAAAGTCCAAGTCACGCAGGGGGACGAATTCCAGCTATTGTCAGTAACCGTTGAAGAAATGATCAATGATTAGGCGTTTTAGTGTTAGTGCTGGAAACGCTATATTCCGCGCTGTGGAAACCCCAACCACCCCAGAGCGATAAGCTCTTCGGCAGCGTGGTATGCTTAACGAAGCGATCGATTGTTTAACCCGGATTATTCGTCGGCCGCAGGACGCTCTCGTTATCGTGTGGCCCCATGCCCGCTTGCCGGGCGTGTGCCAAAGTTTTTCGGGTAGGAATGGCGTGACGTGAACTTCCTTCCTTTCCGCCGCGATCGCCGCCCGTTGGCGGCGATCGCGGCGGAAAGGAAGACTGGCTTTGCAGAGGACTCGCTAACTACAAAACTGATTCACCAGCGAGACGAGCTCGCGGGGGTCTACGAAGCCCGGTGAACGATGCGCAAACTACAAAACTATTTCGCGAGCACATACTAGCCTTTGCACGATCCTAAGCGTGACGCTCACTAGCGCGTGGCGGCTGATACTCGCAGTCTGTTAATTCAATGATATATGCAAGTAGCGTTTCACAAACGAGTTGCGTTGAATTGGCCGTTGCATATAAATGATCCGGGTTAAACGAAGTTACCGAGTCAATGTAAATTGTTGGAAATTTCGAAAGAGTATTGAATTCAAACGCGAAAGAAAGATATGAGCACACGCACGATCCAAGTCGATCGCGATATCGCAGCCGATCGCAAACAAGCAGCCCAAGTAGCACGCGAACAATTTACGCGGCAAGGTACACTGGTCGTCAACTTGGTCTCATCACCTGGGGCCGGTAAGACTAGCCTGTTGCAAGCCACCGCGGAGTACTGGAACGGTCGGCAGCGCATGGCGGTATTGGTCGGCGACATTGCCACCAATCGCGATGCGGAGCGTTTGGCGCCGTACATGCCAGTGAAACAACTTACTACAGGAGGTGCCTGTCACTTAGAACTCGAATTGGTGCAGCGAGGGCTGAAGCAGTTGCCTGAAGTTGACTATGAGTTTCTGTTCATCGAGAACATTGGTAATTTGGTCTGTCCGGCTTCGCACGATCTCGCTGAGCACTTACGCGTGGTGTTGGTCAGTACGACCGAAGGAGACGACAAGCCCGGCAAGTACCCTAAAATGTTCCGAACGAGTCAAGCGATGCTTATTTCAAAACTCGACTTGCTCCCCTACGTCCCTTTTTCAGTCGCAGCGGTCATTGAAGATGCGCGAACGATCCAGGGAGATATAGAGGTCATGCAAGTCTGCGCACTTACCGGCACTGGTATAGAGACTTGGTGCGAATGGCTCGACCAGCAACGCCAGCAACTCCTCGTGAAAGGGGCTAGCGTTTAGTTGATCCCATGCAAGCTTCAACCACAACACCTGTAGTCGTTTGCAGCAAACTACTGTTGCGAGGGAGCGTGCAAGGTTGCGGAATTCGCCCCACCATCGCGAGAATTGCAACATCCAATGCACTGAGGGGTGACGTACGCAATAGCCAGGCGGGCGTCGAAATCACACTCTACGGGGAACACTCATCGATCGCTAGTTTTTGCACGGCACTGCGTGAGAGGACGAGCGGCTCACTTCAAATGCTGAACGAAAGCCTGGCGAGCGGTGAGCTAACGCCTGAGGACTTTCAGATTGTGTCGAGCGACAATGATGGAGTCGTCGACGCCATCATTCCACTCGACCTGGTGACCTGCCGTGATTGCTTAAATGAAGTAGCAACTCCAGGTAATCGACGGTTTGGCTACGCCCTCAATAGCTGTGCCCAGTGTGGTCCTCGCTATTCCATTCTACGAAGCATGCCCTACGATCGTTGCCGCACCAGCTTGAGCGGCTTTCCAATGTGTGACGATTGCCAGCAGGAGTTTGGCGACGCAGCGCATCGTCGATTTCATGCACAGAACAATTGTTGTCCTGTCTGCGGACCGCAGATTTGGCTTGCATCCCCCGCAACTGATGCAGCCGCAGTCGCAGGAAGTCTCGCGCTCGACGCGGTGGCCGATGCCATTGGTCACGGGCAGATCGTGGCGATCAAAGGCGTTGGAGGTTACCAATTGGTATGTGACGCCACGCGCGACGAGAGCGTATTGCGACTCAGGCAGAGGAAACGCCGAGCGTCCAAGCCGCTTGCGTTGATGGTTGGCTCGCTGGAGACCGCGCGGAATATCGCGATGCTCGACAAGCTTGAATGCGAGGCGTTGTGCCACCCAGCAGGTCCAATCGTAATCGTCCGATCCAAACTCGCGGAACCGATGGCGGCGTGCATTCACCCGGGCCTAGCCTGGGTGGGAGTGATGCTTCCGACCACGGCAATGCACGCGATGTTGATCCAGCGTCTGAAGCGGCCTCTCGTGGTTACGAGCGGCAATATCGAAGGGGAGCCGATCGAGATGGATGCGGAAGCTGCCGAGTTGCGACTAGCTGGCGTCGCTGACTGTTTCTTGCATCACGATCGCCCCATCCTCCGCCCGATCGACGACAGTGTGGTACGCTGCATGGCGGGAAGTACGGTCACCCTGCGCGCCGCCCGTGGACTGGCTCCGATGTCCGTGGAAACTAACTTATCTTCCAGCTCTTGCGTGGCCGTCGGAGGGGAACAGAAGTCAGCGATTGCACTATCGAATGGAGTTCGCACCTATCTCGGGCCGCATCAAGGTGAGCTTGATACGCTGCGCAGTCGCGAACGATTTGCCGAACAGTATCAAGCGCTTACGGAGCTGATAGGTGTTGAGACGAACCTATTCGCCTGCGATACGCATCCTGGATATTTTGCTACGAACTATGTTGCGGGCATTCCTGACGCTATGCCGACGACAGTTCAACATCATCATGCGCACATCGCGGCGGCAATGGCCGAGCATGGATGGTTGGATCGACAAGTGCTTGGTTTTGCTTGCGACGGTACGGGCCTGGGAGCAGACAACACAGTTTGGGGGGGCGAAGTACTTTTGGCAACGGCTCACACCTATCAGCGAGTCGCTCACCTGCTCCGTTTTCGGCTGGCCGGAGGCGAGGCGGCCATTCGCGAGCCATGGCGAGTGGCGGTGGCACTGCTCAGCGACTGTGGGTATGACATCGAACAAATTGCATCGTGGCTGCATCGACCGGAAGAAACCATCCGGGCTGTACTGGGTGTACTGGCTAGCTCAACCGTTGGATTGGCTCCGGTCACCAGCAGTGTAGGTCGTTTGTTCGACGGGGTCGCCGTCTTGGTCGAATCATTAAGCGATGCGACTGCCGCCGCCAAAGTCACCTTCGAAGGTGAAGCTGCGATGAGACTCGAGTCGATGTGCACCACTAGCGAAAGGGGACAGTATACAATGCGGCTGACCGATGACGTACCAAGACAAATCGATTGGCGACCGATGCTGAGGAACATGGTTGACGAC
This sequence comes from Pirellulaceae bacterium, assembly GCA_020852965.1. Lineage (GTDB taxonomy): Bacteria > Planctomycetota > Planctomycetia > Pirellulales > Pirellulaceae > Aureliella. Next base: position 50,584 of record JADYZV010000011.1, read on the forward strand.
TTGCAATCTCGCGTCCCGGCAGGAGTGATCGCCATGCGGTTTCATCGTGGCCTAGCCAATTGCATACGACAGCTAGCCACGCAGTACCCTGAGCTACCTGTTGTGTTGTGCGGCGGCGTCTTTCAAAACCGCGTGCTCGTGGAGCTGGTGGCAGAGACGCTCGAAGGAAGAAGGGCCGATTCGCTTGGAATACCAGGTAGAGTTCCACCCAATGATGGCGGGTTGGCACTCGGGCAGCTTGTTGTCGCACATTTACAAAGGATATAGAGCATGTGTTTAGGTGTCCCCGGAAGAATCATGGATTGGCTTGATCGCGATCCACTCTTTGCACGAGCGGTGGTTGAGTTCGACGGAGTTGGGCTTGAATGTCACATGGCCTGCGTTCCCGACGCCAGCATTGGCGATTATGTGATCGTGCATGCCGGTGTGGCGATCTGCCAAGTGGACGAGCTTGAAGCCATGCGGACGCTCACGGAATTGCGACGACTCGAGCTAATCGAAACCATCGCAGAGGAGTGTGATCAGTCGCGTTCGGGAGAGGAAGTATGAAATACGTTGACGAGTTTCGCGATCCAGCATTAGCACGACAGCTTGTCAAGCAAATCCGCCACGAGGCGTCGCAGCGGTGGATCTTGATGGATGTCTGCGGCGGTCAAACCCATAGTCTGCTGCGTTATGGGATCGAGGATGAGTTGAGCGACTCTGTCGAACTGATTCATGGGCCAGGCTGTCCAGTGTGCGTCACTCCGGTGGAAGCCATCGACTTTGCACAACAACTGTCACTGCGTCCCGATTGCTTGCTGACTAGTTTCGGCGATATGCTGCGTGTGCCTGGCAGCCGGCAATCGCTGCTCGAAGCTCGCGCCGCCGGTGCCAACGTCAGGATGGTCTACTCTCCGCTGGAGGCAGTGAAGTTGGCCGAGGAACTGGCAGAGGAGCAGCCACATAAACAAGTTATCTTCTTCGCTGTTGGCTTTGAAACGACTGCCCCCGCCACCGCTTTGGCAGTGCTGCAAGCGCAGGCGCGGGGCCTGCATAACTTTAGTTTACTGGTCGCGCATGTCCGCGTGCTGCCGGCCATGCAGTCGCTGTTGAGTTCGCCTGAGAATCGCGTACAAGGGTTTCTAGCTGCGGGGCACGTGTGTACCATCACGGGCTTCGAGGAGTACGCCGAATTGGTAAACGATTATCGCGTTCCGGTAGTCGTCACCGGCTTCGAACCGCTGGACTTGTTGCACGGCATCGCAACGGCGGTGAAGCAGCTTGAGAATGGTTTGCCCGCAGTCGCCAACTGTTACTCGCGCAGCGCGCGTCGCTGCGGAAACACAGCAGCCATGGAGAGTGTCCATCGCGTCTTTGAAACTGTCGATATGCCGTGGCGCGGCTTGGGGACGATCGCCGGAGGTGGATTGCGATTGCGTGCCGAGTACAGCCAATTTGATGCTGAGCAGCGATTCGAATTACCTGTCACTTCGACCACAGCGTTGCCAATTCTTCCAGTCGAAGAATGCCTGAGCGGGCAAGTCATGTCGGGGCGCATAAAGCCACCCCAGTGCCCACATTTTGCAAGTCGCTGCACACCTGACAGTCCCTTGGGTGCTCCTATGGTTTCCAGCGAGGGAGCCTGCGCAGCGTACATGCGATACCACCCCTCGGCGCTTGAGTCTTGACGAGATCAATGCGCTTCATGAAACGATAAGATCCTCAACGCGCCGCGCGCCAGGAATCATCCCTGAAGACAAATCGGACTGGAGATCCTTTAGGTGTTCCATAAGATCGTCCAGGCGGCTACCCTGCGTCCAATAGTCGGGGTATTCTTGCAAATAGCCCAACCAAGAGTCATCTTCCTGCCAAACTACGATTTTTACGACTTGCATGCTGTCACCTGTCACCCCATTAAAAACGATCGCTTCATTTTAGTCGATATAAGCACCCACGCATAAGTTACCTGGCATCTCAATGAACCCAGGCTAACGGCAAAGCGGCCGAATATGCGCAAGAACTTATGCGTGGGTGCTTACGTGCAGAATTGCAACCATGAATTCACAACAACTCCAATGTCCGGTACTTTCTAGTTCGAGCGATTGTGTGCAGCTTGCCCACGGTGAAGGTGGGCGATTGATGCGCAAGCTTCTACAAGAGCGGATCGTGCCGATCTTGGGTGGTAGCACGCTCAGCGACGCAGCGGATTGCGGACCCGTCGATGGCTGCGTAGTTGTCTCGACAGATAGTTTCGTCGTCGCCCCTCTGTTTTTTCCAGGTGGGGACATTGGTTCGCTGGCAGTCTGTGGAACTGTGAACGACCTGGCCGTCTCAGGTGCCAAGCCACTGTGGCTTACGCTCAGCCTCATTATCGAAGAGGGACTACCGCTTCCGCTGCTCGAGCGAGTTTTGCGATCCGTGGCCGACGCGGCTCGACAATGCGATGTGCAGGTCATCGCCGGGGATACCAAAGTTGTTCCGCGCGGAGCGGCTGATCAATTGTTTATCAACACAACCGGAATAGGAGTCAAGCGTCAATCTAACGAATTGAGTTGCACCGCTCTTCGCCCCAGTGATGTGCTACTGGTTAGTGGCCCGATTGGTCAGCATGGGATCGCCGTTCTCGTAGCGCGCGAACAACTCAGTTTGACTCCAATGCCAGTGTCAGATTGCGCTCCCTTGCACGTCGCCTGCGCTGCATTGCAGGATGAGCTCGGAGTGGATCTGCGAGCCATGCGGGATGCAACACGGGGAGGTGTTTCGGCGGTGCTGCATGAATGGTCCGAGGCGTCGGGCACCACGATGAAGCTGAACGAATCGCTGCTCCCTATTGCACCTGCAGTTCGTGGTGCTTGCGAATTGCTGGGCTTGGATGCGTTGTACGTGGCCAATGAAGGGACCTTCGTAGCTGCGGTCGCACCGCAGGCAGTCGACCGCGCTATTGCGGCTCTTCACGCAGTGCAGGTCTCATCCCAGGCAATCGCGATTGGCGAAGTTATTGAGCGAGGAAATTCTGCAGTGGTTATCGAGCGGCTGTTCGGTAGGCTGCATCCGGTCGACGAGCCCTCGGGGGCTCCGCTACCGAGGATCTGTTGATACGGGATCGGTTGATACGGAATCCACTGATACGCTGGGAGTGTAGGAGGTCAACGCCCGCATGTAGTTAGCCCGCTTCAATCCCTCAGGGTTGGGACAGTGTTTCAGGCTCATGCTCCCCTGCAGTTGCTTGACCGATGTGTACTCGTGCTCGGTGAGCCACTGCTGCAGGCCCTGCTTGAGTTCGCGAAACGCGTGGGGTCCGCGGCTGAGCAGAGCCGATGCACAGGCGACCACGTTGGCTCCGGCGGCGATGGATTTCACAACGTCCTGTGTCGAGTGTACGCCACCAGTGGCCGCCAGTGACAATTCGACTTGATCGCGAAGGATAGCAATCCACCTTAGTGCCAAACGCAGTTCCGACGGAGTACTCAGTTCGAGCGCCGGCACGTACTCAAGCGACTCGAGTTCGATGTCAGGTGCCAAATAGCGATTGAATAGCACGAGCCCATTCACGCCCAATGATGCCAACTCGCGCGCGAAGTGCGGCAAGGCACTAAAATACGGTCCGATCTTGACTGCAATTGGTATCTGGATGGTGTCGCGGACCGCTCTAATCAGCTTAAAATACTCCTCTTCGGCTTGCCGCGCATCGACCAGAGGATCGCAGGAGACTTCGTAGATGTTTAGCTCCAGCGCAGCGGCACCAGCCTGCTCGATCAACCCCGCATAGCGTACCCAGCCACCCATTGTCGAACCGTTGAGACTGGCAATGATCGGCATATCGAGTTGCTGCTTCGCATCGGCGATCAACTTCAAGTAGGCGCCAGGCCCCGTGTTGTAGTTGTCAAGTTGCGGGAAGTAATCGCTAGTCTCGGGAGAGGACAAGGCCCAGAAATCGAGCATACGAGCCACTTCCATTTCTTCATGCTCGATCTGCTCTTCAAAGATCGATGGCAATACGGCTGCCGCCGCGCCCGCCGCGCGCAGGTGCTGAAGCGACTCCAAGTTGGAGGTTAATGGACACGCCGATGCCAGCAGCGGACTGTCAAGCTGCAGGCCCAGGTAGTCGATCGTCAGGTCAACACTCATGGCTACTCCTTGGAATTCCTCAATCAGTTCAAGCGCAACCGTTCCCGCCATAGTGGCTGATCGCTCCGCCGATCAGTCGCTTCGGCACTTCGCAGTGGATTGACGCTACCCACACTCCATTCACGATAGAGCACTCATCGGCGGCGCGATCAGCGACTATCTACTAGATCACTGTAGGCCCGCTCCACACCTGCCAACTGTTCGTAGTAGTGCCAAGTGTCATCGATATCGCGCTGGGCCAAATCGAGCAAGCGGTTCGCTTGCGCGGGATTGGAGCGCACCAACATCGCAAAACGCGCTTCCTGCATGGCGACATCCTTGAACCGCAGGCTGGGTTTATGACTGTCGAGACGGAAGGGATGCCCGCTATCGTGTGCATGTCGTGGATCGTATCGATACAAAGGCCAGAAGCCGCACTTGACTAAGTCTTTTTGATGGGTCATCGATGTAGACATGTCGATGCCGTGGGCGATGCAATGGCTGTAGGCTAGTATCAGCGATGGTCCGCGATACGATTCGGCTTCATGAAAGGCGCGGATGCACTGCGCAGGATTGGCACCGATGGCCACTTGTGCGACATAGGTATTGCCATAGGCAACAGCCATCATGCCTAGGTCCTTTCGCCGAGCCTCACGACCGTCGCTTGCGAATTTGGCAGTGGCCCCGCGCGGTGTCGCTTTCGACGCTTGGCCTCCGGTGTTGGAGTAGACTCCCGTGTCTAGTACTAGTATGTTCACGTCGCGTCCCGAGGCGAGTGCATGGTCCAAACCACCAAAACCAATGTCATAAGCCCAACCATCCCCACCGACAATCCACAAACTGCGTCGCGCCAAGCTATTCAACAGAATCGATAACTCGTGGGCTGACTCGGTATCCATTTGGCTGAGCAGTGGTTGCAACTCAGCAATCCGTCCCCGTTGCGCGGCATAGTCGGCTTCGTCGGCCAGCGGGCTGTCGACCAACAAAGAGACCTTCTCTTGACCCAGCATGTCCGTTTGTTGTGTGAGCAATTGACGAGTACGCGCCAGTTTGCTGTCCAAAGCTAGTCTCAATCCCAGACCAAATTCGGCATTGTCTTCAAACAGCGAATTGGCCCAGGCCGGACCTCGCCCTGCGGCGTCTTTGGACCAGGGGGTCGTCGGCAAGTTGCCGCCGAAGATAGACGAGCAACCGGTAGCATTGGCGATGACACTGCGATCTCCAAATAGCTGCGACATCAGTTTCAGATAGGGAGTTTCGCCACAACCAGCGCAGGCCCCCGAGTATTCGAACAGCGGTAGAAGCAATTGCGAGCCCTTGACCGAGTCTGTTTTGACTGAAGTGCGATCTATCTCCGGTAGTTTCATGAAGGCGTCAAACCGACGCTTTTCCTGCTCTAAATGCTCCGCCTTGGGGCGCATGTTAATCGACTTGTGCTTGGCGACTTCCTTGCTCTTGGCGGGGCAGACATCCACGCAGACGCCGCAACCGGTGCAATCCTCTGGGGCAACTTGGATGGTCAACGCCTGCCCAGCGTGCTTCGCGTTCCCAGCGCGGTATAGGAAATCAGCAGGCACATCGCTGAGTGCCTGCACGGGGTACTGCTTCGTGCGAATCGCCGCATGGGGACAGACGAAAGCGCACAGGCCGCATTCGATACAAATATCGGGATCCCAGATCGGAATCAACTGGGCGATGTTTCGCTTCTCATAGCGAGCGGTTCCTGTGGGAAAGGTCCCATCGATGGGCATCGCGCTGACCGGCAACAGATCGCCTAGGCCGGCGATGATTTGGCCGGTCACACGGCTAACGAAATCGGGTGCGTCGCGCGATACGGGTGGCGTCCGCTCAATCCGGCTAGTAGCTTGGCTGGGAACGCTAACAGCATGCAATCCTGCTAGGGCTGCGTCGACGACTTCGAAGTTCTTGCGAACGACTGCGGCACCTCGCTTGGAGTAGGTCTTCTCGATAGACGATTTGATCTTGTCGATCGCCTGTTCACGCGGCAAGATACCCGACAGAGCAAAGAAACAGGTCTGCATGATCGTGTTGATGCGTCCGGCCAAACCGGCACTCTGAGCCAGCGAGTCTGCATCGATCACATACAACTTGAGTCGCTTGGCGATGATCTGCTCTTGCACATCGCGAGGCAAATGCTCCCATACGGCCAACGGATCAAACGGACTATTGAGCAGTAGTATGGCGTCGTCCGCAGCGATATCGACTATGCTCATCCGACGCAGAAAGTCGAATTGATGGCAGGCTACGAAATTGGCTTGGCGAATCAGGTAGGTCGATTCGATAGGTCGTGGACTAAACCGCAAGTGCGAGACGGTGGCGGCACCTGCCTTCTTCGAATCGTAAACGAAGTAGCCTTGCGCGTGCAGGTCCGTTTCTTCGCCAATAATTTTCACCGAGTTCTTATTCGCACCGACGGTGCCATCGCTCCCTAGACCGTAGAAAACTGCGCGAATAACATCCGACGGCTCATGCCAACGGTCGGCATCCCACGGCAAGCTGGTGAGGCTGACGTCATCGTGGATGCCGATGGTGAAATGCCGTTTAATACGCGATCGAGCGTCAACATTCGAGTCTTGCGATAGGTGTTCCAACACGGCCGCCGCCATGGCTGGAGTAAACTCTTTGCTAGATAGGCCAAAGCGACCTCCTGATACAAGAGGTCGCTCTTGGGATTTCAGCGAATCCCATCCTTCGGCCAGCGCAGCCACGACATCCAAGTACAACGGTTCGCCGATAGCGCCTGGCTCCTTAGTGCGATCCAGCACGGCAATCGACCGAGTCGAGTTGGGGAGGGCCGCGATAAACCGCTCGACATCAAAGGGACGGTAGAGCAGCACTTGGAGTAGTCCTACTGCTTGCCCTTCGGAATCCAGTCGCTCGACAGCTTCACGCGCCGCGCCACATCCGCTCCCCATCATCACGATGACTCGAGTGGCTTGGGGATGGCCAAAGTAGCTGAACAGTTGGTACTGGCGACCCGTCAACTCAAACAGACGATCCATTTCCGCCTGAACCGAGTCGCTCGTCCGCTCGTAGAACGGATTGACCGCCTCGCGGGCTTGGAAGAAGACATCTGGATTCTGCGCGGTACCGCGCAAGACTGGTTGATCGGGATCAAGACTCCGCAGGCGGTGCTGGGCAATCGCTGAGCGATCGAGCATGTCGTGAATCGTATCCTGTCCCAGCAACTCAATTTTGTTAATCTCATGCGAGGTGCGAAAGCCATCGAAGAAATGCAAGAACGGAATACGGCATTTGAGCGTAGCGGCATGGCTAACGAGAGCCAGATCTTGAGCGGCTTGAACCGATGAAGAGGCCAGCATAGCCCAGCCGGTGCCGCGTGCCGCCATGACGTCGCTGTGGTCGCCGAAGATCGATAGCGCGTGCGTAGCGATGCTGCGTGCCGCCACGTGAATCGCACAGGGACTCAATTCTCCAGCGATCTTAAACAGGTTGGGGAGCATGAGCAGCAACCCCTGAGAAGCGGTGAAGGTCGTCGCCAGCGCACCCCCTTGCAAGGCCCCGTGCAGTGCGCCGGCGGCACCACCTTCGCTCTGCATCTCAATCACGTTGGGGACCGTCCCCAACGCGCTCTGTCGTCCACTGGCCGACCAGGTATCGGCCAGTTCCCCCATGGGTGACGCAGGTGTGATGGGATAAATTGCGATTACCTCACTGGCTGCATACGCCACACGAGCCACCGCCTCATTGCCATCCACGGTTACATACTCGGCCATAAATAAAGCTTCCCTCTTGCGCTTGCGCGCTTCAACTCGGTCTATTCATGAGTTTGTGTGAAAAGCGAAGTTAACCTTAAAAGCCGATGGGTTTACGCCTCAGCAAAACACGGCCTGCTATCGAATCGCCACATCGCTTCAATCATCAAGTTGCCTGTCGCCGCGCGATCCAAACCGAACAACGCGCGTGGCGAATGGCGAAACGCGAGGTGCTCCCCATCAGAAAACGAGACAACAAACCTCGTCCCGTGTTTCCCAACACGAGCAAATCGCTGCCACGCCGCTGGGCAAAGTCAACCAGCCCCTCGCCAATGTGGCTATCTTCGATCACGTGCATATCCACATGGGGCGAAAGGGACTGCACGCTATCGAGCCGCGCGTTCAGTTTTTCAAGCATGTCCGTTCGTAACTCCTCCGAATCGTAGGTTACTGGGAGCTCGGAAAAGGATAACGGAGAAAGTAACACATTGACCAGGTCGATATGCGTCTGAGCCCCCCAGCCAAACTCTGAAAGTTGCTCAATCGCGAACTCCGCCGCCGGCGATTGGTCATCGGCAATGCACAACTTGAGATTTCGATGGGTGGGCGATTCCCCTTGGTCGGGCCGAACCACCAGCACGGAGCACGGAGCGTGCGTGGCCACAAAATCACTGGTGCTACCGAGCATCATTCGCTCGAGCATGCTTGATCCCACGGCCCCCAACACGACCAACTCAGACTTCAGCGCTTCCGCCTGCGCAACGATAGTGCTCCCCGGGTGTCCGTTGACAAATATCGTTTGGAGCCGGACATCAGCTCCCTCAAAAAGCCCCTCGATCCGACGACAGGCTTCCGCGACCCTTTGCTTCTCAGCTTCTTGGTTGCGTTCCATCCACTCGACCACGTCAAGCGAACCATGAAAGCCCACCAGCGGGGTCACGGCCAGGATTGCCAACTCCAGAGGTTGGGAGTGTGGCAATCGCGCCAGTAGGCTCGCCGCATGCTCAGCGTACTTCGATCCATCGGTTGCTAGTAGTACTCGCATTCTTAGTTCTCCAAAAAATTCCAATCTCAAACCATCTGGCGACGCGCCAAGAGCAGGAGGTTCACTACAGCCAGGAGCAGATGCATAAAGGAGTCCTTGTGTGAGGATCTGCAGATAGTAGCAAATTAATTATCAGCAAAACTCGTACCAACTGCAACCAACTTTCTGAACTAGCCAACAGGGATTCGCAGTAGCCAGTGTAGATGTTGTTATGTGCAGGCTAGTCGCGTTCGTGCGAAAATGGCCTACTTGCATTGCGCGGGATCGCTCACGCATTGGGGGGTAAGGCTCAGCATTGGTCGCAAGAAGCTAGATCGCGTTTTGGATTCTTTCTCAGTCCGGTTGACGTGGTTGCCCGAGGTCCATGGTGCCAACAGCCGCTTCGAAAGTTTCACAAGCGTGATCATACCATCCGTCGATCCGTATTGTTCAACGACCTTCGCCATTGGATCGTCTCGATCGTAAAGAAATGGCAAAGGTTCGTCTTCTATTTCATGCGGAGAAACGTCGTGAGCTGGCTTGATCAAGTCGGCACTTCTTCGCATTCGTACAATAGCAGTTCGGATATGGCGGCGACCTTGCCGAGCGCAATCAGAACATCGTTAGGCCGAATGGTTGCCGAGCTCGAAGGAGGGAGTAAAACTTCTCCGTCGGGTCGACGAATAGCGACGATGATAACTCCTCGACTACGAAAATCGGTTTCCGAAAGGAGACGATTGGCGCATGGCGAATTCGAACGCACCCTGATTTCGGCCAAGTCAAGCGTGGTCCCCGTACCTGAAACAATTTCAAAGAAGTCCTCGACCTGCGGGTTGATTAGCAGTTGAGCCATGGTCGTGGCGCCGTTGGCAATCAAACTGACAACGCGGCTCGCTCCAGCCCTCTCCATCTTGTGAGCGCTGTTCTCGTCAGTAGCTCGTGCGATGATTTGCAGGTCGGCAGCGATCAGGCGCGCCGACAGCACGACGTACAAGTTGTCCGCATCGCTGTCTAGAACGACCGCCAATCCGCGTGCGCGCTGGACTCCCGCATCCATCAATGTACGGTCGTTGGTCGCGTCGTCACGCACACAAAGCCAACCCTGCTGCTCACATTCCAGCAGCGCCTCTTCATTTTGGTCGATGACCACAAATGGAAGCCTACGGTCGCAGAGATGTCGGCAGATCGTGCGGCCCATGCGTCCGAAACCACACACAATGAAGTGATCTTTCACACTTTTTAACGTTGAATTCATGCCATGTCTCCTGAGCCATGTTCGGAGTTCTGCACGGACCATCATTTCGCCAAGTTGCACAACTGCGAATAGAAAAACTCCGAGTCCACATACCATATATACGATCACGAAGATCTGGCTTCGCGGTGTCAACGGCCTTACCGTGTCATACCCGACCGTGCTCAGCGTGATGACCGTCATGAACAAAGCATCAAGCAGCGACCACTCTTCAACCAACCAAAACCATCCGGTTCCAACGAAGGTTAGAACTACCAGTACGGCGACGATCCAAGCTATTCTTCGCATCGATTTAGGAATGGTCGTGCTACGCCTCATTGATTGTCACGGCGAGAACCGTCGTTTGATTTTCACACTTCAAAGCACTCGAGCTACTCAAGCCACTCATGCTAGCACTCGCCGTGCCAGATTACAAAGGACTTTTCGCAACTTATTGCATCGTTGAACAGAAAATCTTTGCTTGTAGGAAAACCAACGTCCCATTCCATGATGTCGCAGACTCCGAAGTGTGCGAAATCGCACAATGCTCTGGATGGCGGAAAGGTAAGTCGACGTTATTCCGACGTTCGCCAAGTCGACTAGCTGCGAGGGCGGACACTTCGAATAGCTGTCCGCAGTGAGGATACGTCCGCGCGCCAACTGGGTAACACAAGGGTCATCAAAGTGGCTTCGATGTTCGTGAGTGTGACTGCCAGGGCAGCTAGCCGCAACGGCCAAACGGCCCAACCAAGTACGATTGCAACGCCTGCTAGCAGCACCAACCCCTGCGACTTCTTCGCTGCCCAGGTGTGATAACTGGGGATGCGATGGTACTTCACTAGCCCTGTCACCGTTGTCAGAAAATAGCTCCCGACCGCCGCAGCCAGCCATAGATACTCGGCTCGGAACGCATCCCAGCAAAGTATTGCCGTGCCGGCCAGTAGAGCAGTGTAGAGTGCGGCGTCGGCAAAACTGTCGAGTCGCGCTCCAAAATCGGAACGTTGGTGTAACCAGCGAGCCAGTCGTCCGTCGATCCAATCCGATAGCGTGAGCGTAATAAACAAACCCACAAACCAATATCGGAGCCCAACCAGTGCCAATACGAGTAGCACGATCGAGCCCACGAGGCGCACCATGCAAATCACATTCGGTACAGTAAAAATCCAATGCCGATAGGCTTCGTCGCGAGGTTCGATATGCGGCGACTCCAGGTTCAACGGTTGGTGCGACCGCTGGCTAGCTGGCTCAAGCTTATCACGAATTGGCATCTAAACCGTTTCTGGCTTGAAGGTGAACAACAGGGCGAAATAGTAAATGGCCGGAGCGGTAAACGTCAAACTATCGATTCGATCAATCATCCCACCCATTCCGGGTAAGAGGTTGCCACTATCTTTAACTCCTGCTTCGCGCTTGAGCGCCGACATATTCACGTCGCCCACAAATCCAACCACGGACACAATCGCTCCGGCTCCCATGGCCAACGCGAGACCACGCCAAAAAGGATAGTCGACCGCAAGGGAAGTAAGCCATGGTACTGCGACGACCGATAGGAACACGGTCACCACGAGGCCACCCGCAAATCCCTCCCACGTCTTACCTGGGGAAATTGAAGGTATCATTTTATGCCGACCGAAGCGTCTGCCAATCAGTGCCTGCGCGATGTCGTCGCATTGCGTCAGCAAAATAACAAACAATGGCCAGCCCATCGGTCCCACGGCTAACCAAGATGATTCAGGCGAATCGGAGGCGACTGGTAAGCTCGACAACGCGACGATGTGCGACAGCCCCCAGAAAAAGAGCACAGACGCCCAACAATAGCCCCCCGTCGCCCGCAGGTAACCACGACTCGCTCCATGGAGTACCTGCACCGTGCCGATCGCGACCCAAACGAACATCGGAAACGCTAGCAACGACCACTCGGTCTGGACTAGCACCAACGACGCGTAGTGCCCCAGGCCTAGCAAGGCCACGGTCCAGGCGAGCCGTGATGCGTCTGCCGATTGGCGACGGTAGAGTTGATTAAACTCCCGCAGTGCCAATAGCCCAGCGACGTACATCAGTATTGCCAAACCGATTTCTCCAATCAGCAGTGCGGCGGTCAGAGCGCCCAAGAGTACCCACCACACACCGAGACTCTTCCAACGTTGGCTTCTGACCTGCGGCGATGCATTGCGTAGCGCTAGCGCTCGGACTAGCGTGCCGATCAACAGCGCGCAGCATACGATGATGACGATGGCTTGCAAACCCGATCCACCTTCAAACATGATTGGGCCCTTGCAGATTTCTTGTCATATCCTGCCTCCTTGTCGGGCATTGCAGGTGCTTGCGAATGCGACGCGTCCTACGAGACATTTTGCGCAGGGCTGGCCTCATTGCAAAGGGCAGCAAGAGAGTTGCGAGTAAGGCCAGAATAAGTGGAAGGTCCAGCAGTGACCAGACCCCTTCATCGGCTACGACTTGCAAACTAGGAATGCGCGTTCCGATGAATGTGAAAACAAGTGTGCCAGGGAGTATTCCAAGATGCGTCGTCCACCAGAAGGTCACTAGGGGAATGCGAGCCACGCCAGCACCATAGTTGACGAGCGTAAAGGGGGCGTGTCCGAAACGCAGAAGCAGCAAATAGAACGCACCTTCGCGACGAAACCGGCGCGCAAGCTTCCTTAGTTTCACCGTGCCGACTCGACGCTGAATCAACTCGCGAGCGAAGTAGCGGCCAATGAAGAAAGAGACCACGGCAGCCGACGTCAAGCCAATTTCTACCATAGCAACCGCAGGCCACAGCCCCAAGAGCCAGCCCGCAACCACCGACTTTCCCGCCGTACCGGGAACGAGTGACAGTACGGCATACGCAAATACTCCCTGGCACCAGAACACCAGTGGCCTGCGTGCGAATTGCTCTCGAAGCTGTCGCTCGCTTTCGACGATCCACTGCCAATTGGGCGCGTACCGAATACCCAGACCGACCGTTGTCACGGCCAGGATGAAGAATAATGTAATCAGTATGCGTCGCGAAAGCATATTAACGTTTAAGCCCATCTATCGACTCCAAGCTTCTACGAGCGCCGTTTCGCACTTTCGCACAGTGTGCATGAGTAGCTGTACCCCTGCCGCACATGCATCATGACCGTCGACGGTTGCTAGCATTCAACATGCAAATATTGGTCCCACGTTGGCTAGAGTCTAACCTTTTGGCGAACTTCAGACGTTCTCCCAGCGCAATTGGGCAGACCAGAGCCTGCACTGCGGAGCCCGATTCCCAACATTAGCGACTGGCGATGGACCGCCGGAAGAGGGCTAGCGCGGCGGCAAAAAATCCGAAGGCCATGAGTGCCACCGTAGCAAAAGAAGGCCAGACATTGCTAAACCCTGCGCCGCGGTAGATGATGGCTTGGGCTACGCTCACGAAGTGCCGCGAGGGAAGAAAGAACGTAATCGCTTGCAACCACGGCGGTTGACTGTCGATAGGAGTCATGCCACCGGATAGCATTTGCAAGGCGACAATAATCAAAATGACCAACATGGCAAACTGAGGCATGGTGCGAGTCACCGTCCCCAAGAAGACACCGAGAGCTGTTGCAAAAAAAAGATAAACGGCTACGCCACTGAGGAACAACGGAATCGAACCGGCTACCGGCACTTGCAGAGCGCGCACGATCACTACGTAAACAGCGAATGTCGCTGCCAACAGAATCACCAGACTGTTAGACCAGATCTTGGCCAACGCAATGTCCAGTGAAGTCAATGGCATCACCAGCAGGTGTTCGATCGTCCCGTGTTCGCGTTCGCGAATCAATGCAGCGCCAGTTAAGATCACGGTCAACATCGTGACTTGATTCACTAGCCCCATCAGGCTGGCAAACCATACCGGATTGCCGTTGGCATTAAACGCGCGGCGTATGACCAACTCGATCGCCAGAGGAGCGCTGCGATCGCTGCGACTCTGAAAGCGACTAACTTCGCGCTGCACGATGGCCTGGATGTAGTTGGCTCCAATGCCCGCTTGCCCCATGGCCGTCGCATCGATGTTAACTTGAATCTCCGCTGGTCGCCCCTGCACGATATGGCGTTCAAAGTTGGGAGGAATGTCAAGCACAAACATAAAGCGACTCGCGTCCATGGCGGCGTCAACTTCGCCAGCTTCAATCAAAACCGGCTCGTTGAAGTTCGGTTCAAAAAAGGCATTGGCTATTCGTCGCGAGAGTTGTGAACGATCTTCGTCGACGATTCCAATCGATGCATTGTGCACATCGGACGATGTGCCCCGGGCCTGCACATAGATGGCTAATGAAAACGAGTAGACCAAGAAGGCCAGCAGCACCTTGTCGCGTTTCAACGAACGCAATTCCTTTGTACCCAGCCAGAAGATTGAGCTTAAACGCTGCCACATGGCTATTGCTCCTGCTTGCGTAACGCCGCGGTCGCCAGCAGTGTTAGGACGGGGAAGAACGCGACCAATGCGAGGAAATCCCCCACCAGCTGCGTTGCCGTCAAGCCCTTGGTAAAGGCGCCGACGCTGGCATGCATGTAATACGTCGTCGGCCAAAACACGCCCATCCAATGAGCCGTGCCTTCGAGCGTCGAGACCGGTTGCATGAGTCCCGAAAACTGAATGGAGGGGAGGATTGTCACAATGGTCGTCACGAACACGGCCGCCACCTGGCTCGACGTGAACGATGAGATGAGCAAGCCAATGCCCGTGACGGCAATGATATAGGCCACAGCGCAGGCCAGCAACATCAGGCCACTCCCTTTAATTGGCACGCCGAACAGAAACACATCCATGATCGTCAACACACCGAAACTGACGAGTCCCATGCCAACGTAGGGTATTTGTTTGCCCAGCAAGAACTCAAGTCGCGAAGTGGGCGTGACGTAGAAGTTCATGATCGATCCCAATTCCTTTTCCTTGACGACGCTGACAGCCATCAGGATTGAAGGGATCAACACCAGAAGAATAGCGGGTACGCTGGGGACCATGGCGTAAACGCTTTGGAAAGTTGGATTGTAGCGAAAACGCTGTTCGATCCTCAGATCGGGACGAGCGGACAAATGTCCACCTTTCATGGCCAAGTCCCGTAGATGAGAAGCATGTACCCCCTGCACGTAACCCTCAACCGTGGACGCTCGCGAAGGATTGGAGCCATCGATCCAGGCAGAAACCTGGGGGCGCGTTCCCCGCCGCAGTTCGCGACCGAAGTTGGGCGGGATCTCGATGGCCAACGAAATACGATCCTCCTTAAGCTGACGTTCCAAGTCATCTTGACTATAGAGTGACGTCTGCTGCCGAAAATAGTTGGAACCGATCAAGGCACCGATGTAATCGCGACTTTCTGGACTGCGGTCTTGGTCGAGTACGGCGAAGTCGATTTTATTGACATCCATCGTAATGCCGAAGCCGAAGACAAGCATTAGTAGAGCTGAGCCAATGAAGGCAAACCCGAGCCGCACTGGATCTCGCAAGATTTCCAAACTTTCGCGATGGCTGTACGCGAGAGCCCGCTGCAGACGAAACAAGCTGGCGGCTGGTGGCGCACTCGAAGTGTCTGTGTTCGCTGGGAGTGTGGCTGGTGTCAGGCGGGGCGCACTTGTGGCGAACTGCGAACCTTCAGCGGTTTGGATGTAAGCGATAAATGCTTGTTCCAGATTTCCACCCCCTCGAGCATCGGACAACTTGTCAGGTGCGTCGCAAGCTAGTACCTTGCCTGCATGCATCAGCGAAATGCGATCGCAGCGCTCCGCTTCATTCATAAAGTGGGTTGAGATGAAAATGGTTACCCGTTCTTCGCGCGATAGACCAACCAACAACTCCCAGAAATGGTCTCTAGCCACAGGGTCTACACCGGAGGTTGGCTCATCCAAGATCAGCATCTCTGGTTGGTGAATAATCGCCACTGCCAGAGACAGGCGTTGCCGCACCCCCAGTGGAAGCTGCGCGGCCAGTTGGTCTAAACTGGATTCCAAACCGAATTGTTTAGTCAGTTGCTCGATTCGCGACCGCCGTAGCTTCCATGGTAGATGAAACAAGCGAGCGTGGAGCCACAAGTTCTGGCGGACCGTGAGTTCACTGTAGAGCGAAAATGACTGCGACATATAGCCCACGCGGCGACGTACATCCAAACTGCCTGCCTCGACGGCTTTTCCAAATAGGCTGGCGCGTCCCTCGCTGGGAGGTAACAAACCGGTGAGCATTTTCATGGTCGTCGTTTTGCCGCAGCCATTGGAACCGAGAAAGCCAAAGATCTCGCCGCGCTCGATTTCGAAGTTGACGTTGTCTACTGCCACAAACGAGCCGAAACGCCGTGTTAAGCCTTCCGCACGAATGGCCAGTTCTTCGATGTTGGTTGGGCGCGGCGGGATGCGGAGAGTGGCTTGTCTGTCGTCAGTGCTTCCGGGCAGAAGGCTGACGAACGCGGCTTCAAGCGAATCGCGGAGGGTTTGCGACTTGATCTGCGAAGGGGAACCGGTGGCAAGCACTCGCCCCGCGTGCATGGCGATCAACCAATCAAAACGGTTGGCTTCATCCATATAGGCAGTCGAAACGAGTACGCTCATCTGCGGCCGCTGGCTACGGATATCGTCGATCAATTCCCAGAACTGTTGTCTCGACAATGGATCAACGCCGGTGGTGGGCTCGTCCAATAACAACAGATCGGGATCGTGGATCAGTGCGCAGCACAGTCCGAGCTTCTGCTTCATGCCGCCGGAGAGTTGTCCCACAAGGCGGTCTGGAAAGGGAGCGAGCCCAGTGGCGGATAGCAAACGGTCGATGCGTTGCCGTCGCTCTCGTTTGGATTGTCCGTACAAGCGTCCAAAAAAATCTAAATTCTCGAAAACACTCAGTTGCGTATACAAGTTCTTTCCGAGGCCTTGTGGCATGAATGCGATGCGGGTGCACACCGCATCGCGGTGCCTACGCTGGCGGATGTCGCCTCGCAGCACGCAGATACGCCCGGCTTGAATGATCTTTGCGCCAGCCACAAGGCTCATCAACGTCGACTTGCCGACTCCATCCGGACCGATCAAGCCGATCATTTGTCCATTGGGCACATCGAGTGAAATGCCAGCCAGCGCAGTCGTCTTGCCGTAGCGATGGACGACCGACTCAAGCCTCACGACGGGCATTTCGACTATGCCGCCCAAGCCACTCATGGCGAATCTGCAGCCGGTGGCACTAGCGCCGGTGGCTGATCAGGGAAGGGAGGCCCAATGAAACTAGGCCACTCGGCCAGCGGATCGACCTGAATGTATGCCACGCCACGAATACCGGTCTTGATGCGTTCCAGGTACGGTTCGACGCGCTCCGGCGGCAACTGAACTTTGACTCGGAACATCAGTTTATCTCGCTCGTCGGCCGTTTCGACTTGCTTGGGCGTAAACTGCGCTTCGGGCGAAACAAAGCTCACTTTCGCACGGGCGGCATATTGCGGAGCCACGTCGAAAACCACGCGGGCCTGGCTACCGATGGCGGTACGTACTGCCGCGTCAGCAGGCAGATAAACCTCCATGTAGATCTCGCTTAAATCGAGCAGAGTGATAATCTTGCCCCCCGCTGGAAGCACTTCCCCTTTTTCAGCCAAGCGGTATAGCACGCGGCCGCGTGCTGGAGCGAGCAGCAAGGCGTCTGCGATTTGCGTCTCGATCTGCCTGACCTGCGCGGCAGCCGCCTTGACGGCGAACTCTTGGGTTCGCAAGGCTGCTTTGGTAGCTCCCAAATTGGCTTGGGCCACCGCAAAGCTATTGAGCGTGGCCTCGTATTCCGCATCGGCGATGGCGTTGCTCGCTTTGAGTGTCTTGGAGCGCGCCGCCTGCTTTTCCGTAAGGGCCAGGTCACTTTCGCTCTTGGCTATATTGGCCTGAGCCTGGTCGACCGATTGCTCAACCTCGGCCAACTGGGCTTGCGCCTGAGCCAAAGCCGCCTCGAGCTGTAGAGTGTCCATGCGGGCGATTAACTGCCCCGGCTCGACCAAGTCGCCTTCCCTGACGAGCAATTCCTCAACACGACCCGCGAACTTGGTTGCCACATCGACTTGGACAGCCTCGATTCGCCCATTTCCCACAGCGATTCCTTCTGGCAACGCCTCAGGTTGTTGTGAAAGCCACAACCGCCAACCAGCCAGCCCGACAGCCACCAGCACGGTTAGCAGCAACAATCGTTTTATGGTGGTATGCATTGTGGGGAATTTAGCCTCTTGGCGACCTTCCGAGCCAATCTATAGCGAGTCCAGGATGGTTTATCCCGATTTATTCGTAAACCGCAGCGTCAGCAAGAACGTTTGAGTCTAAATCGTATCTCGATAGCATGAATAAACCAGGTTGAAGCTTGCACTTCAGCTAAAGCAAGTAACATACCAGCAATGGTTATTTGCACCAAGACGCAACGTCGGCAAACAACCGCCGGCTGCTTAGTTCGACTTTCGCACGTTCGATCACACTTTCGATTTGCAATGGTGAACGCTCCCTAGCTGTTTTATAGTTATAGCAAGCTGTATCCTTATCATGGCGCGCAAATTGCTAAACGTTACCAACGGTTCGCGAGCTGACACACCTGTCATCGTCGGCTCGCCGTGATCGCTCCCGAACGAATCGGACATTGCATTGCCTAGTGCTTCAACCACATTAGATCTTGGGGTTGGGAGAGTAGAGCGATTGTCTCAATCGCTTGAGAAACGATTGGGACAATCGTTCTACTCTGGGCGCTGCCAACCCCACTTTTAAATCTGGTTGAAGCACTAGGTCTTCCAACGAGGAATCTCAACAGTGAATCTAGTCTGCTCAGCATGTTTGGCCGTCAACCGCGTGCCGGATTCGAAATTGCACGACAAACCTGTATGCGGCAAATGTAAACAGGGGCTCCTGCCCACCCATCCCATTGAGTTGACCGAAGCCACGTTTGCTAAGTTCATCGCGAAAACGGATGTGCCGGTGCTCGTCGACTTCTGGGCCGCCTGGTGTGGGCCTTGTCGGATGATGGCACCTGCGTTTGCTGAGGCTGCCACGCAGCTCTCGCCACGCATCGTGCTTGCCAAGCTCGATACCGAGGCCGCTCCACAGACAGCGGCTCGGTTTAACATTTCTGGCATTCCAACTGTAATCCTGTTCAAGGCGGGACGCGAAGTGACCCGCCGCTCTGGTGCCCTGAGCGCCCAACAAATCATCCAATTCGTAAGTTGAGCGACGTGCGGAAAACAATAGTCGGATTCTAAGCGTGGCAGAAGCTTCCAGCATGTGGTTCAGAAATCGCAAGCTGAAAGCCAGCGTTACTCTTTCCCCGCACGATGGTAAATCACCTGTGGCCGGAGGCGATCAAAGAAATTGACTACCACAATTAAAATCAAGACAGCGAAAGTTGGAAATCTGCAACGCATCTTTTCTCCGGAAGTCGTCTGCGTGATCGGAGCCAGCCCACATCCATCGAGCGTGGGCAATACGGTCATAGAAAACTTGCTGGGTGGTAGCTCGGACGATAAATTTAAGGGAAGGCTCTTTGCAGTCAACCCGAAGTACGAGCAGGTTGAAGGAGTCGAGTGCTTCGACAGCGTAGCTCGACTACCTCAGTGTGCTGATTTGGCCATCATCTGCACACCTGCCGTAACCGTTCCGGACATCCTTCGGCAATGTGGTCGAGCGGGGGTGGGAGGCGCAGTTATCCTTTCGGCGGGATTTCGCGAGGCTGGCAAGCAAGGGGTGCTGTTGGAAGATGAACTATCCAAGGCAGCGAAAGAGTACCCCGAGTTACGAATCATCGGGCCGAACTGCCTTGGCATCATGTCTCCGTGGCGTTCGCTCAATGCCAGCTTTGCCAGCGATTCACCTCTGCCTGGTCATGTGGCGTTTCTCTCTCAATCCGGTGCGCTTTGTACGGCCGTGCTGGATTGGGCGATCGACGAAGGGGTAGGGTTTTCGCATTTTGTTTCTGTGGGCAACATGCTCGACGTGGGCGTCGCTGACTTGATCGACTTTTTCGACGCAGATCCCCATACCGATGCGATCGTGATGTACGTCGAGTCGATTACGGGGGCGAGGGAGTTCATGTCCGCCGCCCGTGCGTTTACGAGAAACAAGCCAATCATCGCCTACAAAGCAGGTCGCTTCGCAGAGTCTGCCAAGGCAGCCGCATCGCACACCGGAGCGATGGCGGGAGTGGATGATGTCTACGAAGCGGCCTTTGCGCGGGCTGGCATCGTACGAGTCGATGAGTTCTCTGATTTGCTCGACTGCGCCGAACTACTCGCTCGGCAAAAACTACCCCGTGGTCAGCGACTCGCCATCGTGACCAATGCGGGTGGCCCAGGTGTCATGGCTGCGGACGCTCTACTACAACGCAACGGCACACTGGCCAAGCTGTCCACCGAAACACTGCGTCACCTCGACGATTGCCTCCCGGCCGCTTGGTCGCAGTCGAATCCCGTTGATATCCTGGGTGATGCTCCCCCCAAACGCTTCGCGGATGCAACGCAGATTGTTTTAAATGACAAGTCTGTTGATGCCATGGTCGTGGTGCTTTCGCCCCAAGCGATGACCGATCCAACGGGGGCCGCTGAAGCACTCATCCAGACAGTCAAGTCGACGCAGAAACCAGTCTTGACGGCCTGGATGGGCGGCTCCCGAGTGCGCGGGGGAATCGAGAAGCTCAACCAAGCCGGCATCCCCACCTATCGCAGCCCTGAAGAAGCCATTCGAGCTTTTCAGTATCTGGTGCAGTATGCGCGGCGGCGCGAATCGCTCTACGAAACGCCGTATTCTCTGCCTATCGAATTTACGCATGATCGAGAGAGTCTAAGAGGGCGGTTTAAAGAGTACTTTACCGATGAATCGAACATCTTGTCGGAAGCAAATTCCAAGGAATTGTTGGAAGCTTACGGGATTCCCGTCAGCCAGCCACTTCTCGCCGAGACACCCGATGAGGCAGCCCGCATCGCCACGGAAATTGGGTTCCCGGTTGCCGCAAAGATCCACTCACCGGATGTGACTCACAAATCGGACGTGGGTGGTGTGATGCTGAATGTTGCCGATGCAAACGCTGCCCGAGCCGCGTTTGAGACACTTATCGAGCGTTGTCGAAAGGCCAAGCCAGCGGCACGCATCGACGGTGTTACGATTCAGCGCATGTTCGTAGACCCTGCGGGACGCGAGCTCATCGTAGGGGCCAAACGCGACCCCGTTTTCGGAACCGTATTGATGGTTGGGGCAGGCGGAACCAATGCAGAGTTATTGCGTGACCGATCACTGGAGCTGCCACCACTCAACGAACGACTCGCCCGACGCATGCTTGAATCACTGCGTCTGTGGCCACTGCTGGGGAGCTACCGTGGCAAGCCCGCAGTCAACCTTGAGCGGCTGATCGAAACCTTGATTCGCATATCATACTTAGTTGCCGACTTCCCAGAGATCATCGAATTGGATGTGAATCCACTGCTGGTCACCGCTAAGGAGTCCATCGCACTGGACGCGAGGATGGTCGTCGAAGCTTCGCCGCGCAGCGCTTCACCGAAGGCTTACTCACATCTAGCCATTCTGCCCTACCCATCCGAACTCGTCAGGGCAGCCAAGCTGAAGGACGGTACCGAATTCAGGCTACGTCCGATTCGCGGTGAAGACGAACAGCTTTGGCAAACGATGATTGGGAGCTGCTCGCAAGAGACGATACGGCTACGGTTTGGATGCTTGTTTGACGGCTCGAGCCACGAACTGGCATCGCGATTCTGTTTCAATGATTACGACCGAGAACTAGCGATGGTTGCCGAAGTCATGGACGGTTGTACTCCCGTGATGATCGGTGTGGGACGACTGGTTGCGGATGCTGAGCACAAGGAAGCCGAATTCGCCGTTTTGGTGATCGACGCCTGGCAAGGACGAGGCCTGGGGGGGCTGCTGACCGACGAGTGTCTTTCGATTTGCAGCTCTTGGGGAATTCGTCGAGTCGTCGCCGAAGTCGCCCCAGAGAACCGACGCATGTTAAAGTTGTTCGAGAAGCGTGGGTTTCGCTCCGATCGCACCATCGCAGCCGATGTGGTGCGCGTATCGAAAGACCTACTGTAAAAGGGTTTGTCCCCAACCGTTCCTACCCCCTGAGAGCTTGCCTCGAATGGGGTCCCAGACTTTCTGCAAAACTCGTTCACCGGTGAGGCGAGCTCACTGGGACACCATTTAATAGAGGACCGATAACCAGCTCTTCCATTTTCGTCTATAACATTTGGCCAAGAACTATTAGCTGTGCGAACGGCAATTTGAATCCGATGCACAGTAGAAATCCAACAATGGCAATTGACCAACGCAATGGCTCGCACCCACAACGCCCCTTCTCAACTCGACGCAAGCAAACCGAACATCGCGACCTCTCCCCCACGGCGTTGGTTGGGATGGGATGGGCCGATTTTGCCACGCGTCGTCCAGCAGTTGCGCAGCGACTATGCCGTGGGGGGGACGTGGGATATGCGGCAGGTGATGATCGTCCTGCCAGGCGGGCTGGCGCGGCGCCGTTTGGGCGAGCTGTTGGCGGTGGCTGCCAAGCAATACGAGCTGATTCTCTATCCCCCCCAAATTGTTACCGTAGGGACACTTCCGGAACAACTGTATGTGGCCAAGTTTCCGTTCGCCAGCGACTTGGTCCAGCAACTTGCCTGGACGAAAGCTCTGCAGCAGACGCCGACCGATGAGCTGACGCAGGTCGTGCCGCTACCACCGGCCAAATCCTCGGTCCAGCAGTGGTTGGAGTTGGCCAAGATCTTTGCCGGCATCCATCGCGAACTGGCCAGCGATGGGCTGAACTTCGCTCAAGTCGTCGACGCGCTGGGCACACACCCCGAACGAGAACGCTGGCAGGCATTGGCAGGGATTCAAGCGCGCTATCTAGCCACGCTCGATGGACAGCATTTATGGGACATACAAACCGCGAGGCTCTGCGCGCTCGATTTCCGCGAACCGGCGACCGACAAAAAAATAATCGTCGTCGGTTGCGTTGATTTGAATCGCACTCAACGTGGCTTTCTCGAACAGATCGCTGGCCAAGTCGCTTTGTGGATCGCGGCCCCCGAATCGGCTGCCACCATGTTCGATTCATTTGGAGGCCTCCAGAGCCAAGCTTGGGCGGATTTCGAGCTCGACATTCCCGCCGAGAGCCTGTTGGTCGGCAACTCTCCGACAGATCAAGCCGAACTGGCCTGCGCTTGTCTAGCCGAACTCGCAGATCGCTACCACGCGGGCGATGTCACGTTGGGTGTCCCCGACGCGGCCCTGGTGACCGAACTGAAGCAACAATTGGGTCAAAGCGGACAGACCGCGCGCTACGGACCAGGCACGCCGCTCACGCTGTCTGAACCGGCGCTGCTCCTGAGATTGCTTGGCGAGTACATCGACACCCAAAGCTTTGTGGCGTTGGCGGCTTTGGTGCGTCATCCCAGTATGCCGAATATGTTTGCCACGTACGGCGCTAACCTGCCCTACAATTGGCTCGCGCTACTGGACAGCTACTACCAAGCCGCCTTGCCCAAACAGGTCGATAGCTTTGTCAATCAAGAAGAACGGCTACAACCGGCGGCTGAGGTCTATGTAGCAGTCATGCAGGCGATCTCCGCTTGGCTCTCACCCTTGTCGACACAGTCGCAGCCGGTCTCCGAATGGGTCGAACCGCTATTGCGTGTGATGCAAGCCGCCTATGAAAAACAAATGGTCGATCTGGACGATCCCGTCGAAGGACCACTCTACTCGGCGGCCACTCAGCTTTGCGAAGCGATCCTTACACTGCGAGATTTTCCCTCGGAGCTCGAGCCTTCGATGACTGTCGCCGAGTTGATCGATTGGCTGCTGCACAGTGCCTCAGGTCGTCTGGTCCCCGAACCCAATCATGCCTCCGCGATCGAAATGCTCGGTTGGCTCGAACTGGGGCTCGACGATGCTCCCGTGTTGATTCTTACCGGTATCCACGATGGGGTAATTCCCGAGAGTGCCAACGCCGATGCCTTTCTCCCCAATGGGCTGCGTCGACAGTTGGGAATGATGGACAACGCGCGGCGTTATGCGCGCGACATCTACGCATTGCAAGTCATGTTACGGACGCGCGAGCATGTGCGACTCGTTGTCGGAAAGAGCGATGCCAACGGAGATCCGCTGACTCCGAGTCGATTGTTGATGGCGTGCGATCTGGCTCAGCTACCGGAGCGCGTTTTGCACTTGGTCAAAGAAGATGCCGTCGACATTCTGCCTGCCGTCGAAAAACGCTGGAAGAAAAGAGGTGGAGGGAGCAGTTTGGCCATCCCGCGTCCCCAGCCCGGCCGCCTACCGCGCGGGCTGACCGTCACCGCCTTTCGTGACTTTCTCGCCTGCCCTTACCGCTATTACTTAGGGCATGTTCTCAAATTGCGTGAAGAACACGATGCCGATGCGGAGCTCGACGCACCGATGTTTGGCAATCTATTGCATGACACATTGCAGTTGTTGGGCGAAGACGCGGTGGCAACCAGCCAAGATGCTAGCGAAATCGAAGAGTTTTTGATTCGTAGTTTACACGAGGTGGCGGCCGCGAGGTTTGGCCCCAATCCCCCTTCCGCCGTCCTCATCCAGATCGAACAAGCCGAACAACGCTTGCAAGCCTTCGCTCCCAAACAGGCCGAACGAGCCGCACTGGGATGGGAAATTCGGCACACCGAAAAAGGAGTTGACTTGGATGACAACGTCCTGCTCGGTATCGATAAAACGATGCGCTTAATTGGTCGCATCGATCGCATCGACTACCATCCGCAGAGCGGACGTTGGGCCATCTGGGACTATAAGACGAGCGACAATGCCAAGCAGCCGCTGGCAGTTCACTGGAACAAGACCAACGGCTGGCAAGACCTGCAATTGCCACTCTATCGCTTCGTAGCTCGCCATTTGGGCGTTGGAGAAAATCCATCGTTGGGCTACATCGCTCTTCCCAAACAACCTACGGATGTCGGTTTCTATCCCGCCGAATTCACGGCCGAACAATTGGCCGAGGCGGACGAACTGGCCCATCGCATCGCTTCACAAGTTGCCAACGGCGAGTTCTGGTCCGACGAATTGGGAGTCCCAAAGTACGACAACTTCGCGCGCATTTGCCAAACCAACGTGCAACATGTGGAAGTCGATCCTCCGCCGCGACGCATCGCGCGCTATCGCTCAGGCGGAAACTCAGTTTCAGCCGAGACGGTCGCCGCCGCAGTCGAACTTTTGAAAACCAATGAGCTCGCGCAACCCAGTTTCGAACCATTACTGATTCGCGCTTCGGCGGGTACCGGTAAGACATTTCAGCTAACCAATCGCCTCCTTCAGATCATTCTTTCGGGACAAGAGGTCGATTCCATTCTGGCGAGCACTTTTACTCGCAAGGCGGCGGGCGAGATCATGCACCGAGTCCTGCAGCGACTTGCCCAAGGTTGCTTGGAGGAGTCGGTGCGACAAGAACTGTCTCAACATCTGCTCGGTGTCGATACCTCGGCGGCCGCCTGCCTGGCAGCCTTGCGCCGAGTTACTCGCTCGATTCATCGCCTGCGTATCGGTACGCTCGATAGCTTCTTTGCGCAAGTCGCTCGCACGTTCACTTTAGAGATGGGACTTCCACCCGGCTGGACACCGCTCGATCCAGTGCTGGAATCCCAAGTGCAACTGCAAGCCATCGGCCAAATGCTCGACAATCACGATCGACCGACGCTGGTGAGTTTAGTGCGGATGCTATCCAAGGGCGAATCAACGCGACAAATCTCCGAGCAGATTCGTCAGACGGTGGCCGCGGGCTACACAATTTATCGCGCTGCGGAGCAGCCGGCTTGGGATCAATTGCCACTCCCCGCTCCGCCGTCTGAGCAGGCCGTCGAATCGGCGCTGATTGCGGTGCAGCAGAATCCAATCCTGAATAAATCAGGTACCGTCAACAAAAGTGCGTTGAAGCAGTTGGAAGTCTTTCATCTTCAGTCCAGCACAGGCGACTGGGAAGCTGTCATCAATCATGGTGTCTACGGGAATATCGATGCCGCCCAACCGACCTATTACAGTAGCCCAATTCCCGACAATTTGGCTATCGCGCTGCGGCTGTTGGCCGAGCGCGCGGCTGCGGAGCTATTGCCGATCCGCCGCAATCAAACGTTGGCGAGCTTTCGGCTGCTCGAAGCCTACGACAACGAGTACACCGCGTCGATTCGCCGTCGACGTGCATTGGCATTTCAGGATGTTAGCTATTTCCTTGCGCGTTGGATGACACAGGGGCAAACCAGCGGTCGAAAATCAAAACCGCAAGGCGCTCGGCAGCTTGCCGCCGCGCGATTAGCCTTCCGGCTAGATTGTAACGTGCAGCATCTGTTGCTCGACGAATTTCAAGATACTGCTCCCGAGCAGTGGCAGATCTTGCAACCCCTGGCTATTCCCTTGGGAGGGGCGAGCAGCTCGGATCGCTCCTTTTTCTGTGTGGGGGATACCAAGCAAGCCATCTACGGTTGGCGCGGTGGAGTAGCGGAGATCTTTGATTCAGTGGGGCTCGCCATCGACGAAATCCGACAGACTGAGATGAGCGAGAGCTTTCGCAGTAGCCCCGAAGTCATGCAGGCGGTCAACGAGGTCTTCTTCCATCTACCCGACCATGGTAACTACTCGAATTGCGATGGCGTGGCCACCCGTTGGTCAGCCGCTTTCCCGCAACACCGCACCGCGCGCAGCCAGCTTGGCGGCTACGTCCGATTGCAAAACGGTCCCAAGCCCGATAAGGAGCTTACATCAGAACAACGCCAAGCCATCTTCTTGGATCATTCGGCTCGTCAGATAGCCGAGCTCACTTCTCAAAGCGATGTCAGCATCGGAGTGCTCTTCCGCACCAATGACGATGTGGGACGCATGATAGCCTTGCTGCGCGAGCGTGGTGTGGCAGCCAGTCAAGATGGTGGCAATCCGCTCAGCGATTCGGTAGCGGTCGAACTGATGTTGTCACTGATTCACCTGGCCGATCATCCAGGCGATCGAATGTGTGCTTTTCACGTCGGCACTTCTCCACTGGCTCAATGGCTGCCCTACTCGAGCGCTCGCCAGCCTGAAGAACTGGCTCACTGGTTCCGTACCTTGGTGGCGCGCTGCGGGTTGGGCCAAGCAATTGCACAGGTTGCTGATCCACTGGCCGACCATCTGTCGTGGTGGGACCAACACCGGTTGGAACAATTGATCCGCGCTGCGCACGAGTTTCAACCGAGTTACCAAGGTCGGCTTCGCGATTTTGAGGAAGCCATCCTGCGCGGTCGCGTCGCACTGCCAACCGAGGCTCAAGTCAAAGTGATGACGGTTCACAAGAGTAAGGGGCTCGAATTCGACGCGGTCTTTCTACCCGACTTGGATGTCGAACTCTCTTCGAGTAACAATCTGTTTGTGTTGCGCGGCAGCGACCCTTGTCAAGCGCCCGACGGAGTGCTGCGCTACATGAATGCCAAGCTGCAAACGCTGTTGCCTGACGATTGGCAGCGCGCCTTTACCCTGGATAAGGAGCGTGGTATCAACGAATCATTGTGTTTGCTATATGTTGCTATGACGCGCGCGCGTCAAGCCCTCTACATGACCGCGCGTCCGACCAGCGGTAAACCTCTGCAATCGCTCGGATCTTTGTTGCAATCGACGCTTGCCGGTGGAGCTCAGTGTACGGAGCCCGAAGCCGTATTATACGAATTGGGTTCTGCGACATGGTATCGCAGCAAACCATCGCCGCCCGACCGTGATGCTTCATCCCCGTCCGCAGAAAAGGCGACGCGCCAACCGACGCAGATCGCCTTGCGAACCGACGCGTCATCCGCCCCCGTGCGCGGCTTGCGCGTGGCCGCTCCCTCGAGCTTGGTGGCACCCCAGGTGCCCATCCCCTTGGTGCGCGCCTTCTCGATGGAACATTCGGTGGGGGCCACCCATGGCACGTTGGTACACGCCCTCTTCGAACAGGTCAATTGGCTGGAGGATTTCCGCTTCGACCTGGCTCTGTTGCGTCGCGTCGCCTTGGCCAGCGTCGAGCCCGAAGCGCTCCGACACGTTTCTTTGGACGCCGTGCTGGGCGAGTTTGCAGAGCAATTGAAGCTCAACAGTGTACAGGCTGCACTCAGCCAAAAGCGCTATCAAAAGACTCAGTTTGGTCAAGTTCCAGATTCGGTCGAGATCGACACCGAGCGCGAGGTCAGTTTGATCATCGGGGACAAGCTCATTGCAGGCACCATCGATCGCCTGGCCGTGTTGATCAAAGACGGTCGCCCCTATGCCGCCGAGATCTTCGACTTCAAGACCGATCAGTGCGATGCCAAACAGCCTAAAAGGTGGCTCAAGCAGCGTATCGAGCATCATCGACCTCAGCTTGAGATCTATGCGCACGTTGTGTCCGAAATGTTCCATTTGCCTCGATCGAGTATCGCCACCTATTTAGTAATGCTCGCCAGCGACGACCTCGTGCTCTGTCCCGCCGCAGACAGCTAACGTAGCACGTTGGCCCCCAGCGTGACTCTCGGTGGGGACCACCGAACTACCGTGATATCTTAACCGTTCACGAGTTAGTGAGCGGTTAAGCGAAATCGCAACTCGCAGCGTAAGCAAGGAACTTTGAGTAGCAGTGACTATGTATCGCCGCCCTAAACTCGGACTACAAGACTGTCGCCAGCACGGCATCGATTCGCGCGCCGAATTGTTGATAGTCGAAGGCGACTCCGCTTCGCAGGCCGTATGCTCGCTGCGCGACGCCGAGTTTCAAGCGGTACTCCCCATGCAAGGCAAGCCAGCCAATGCGTTGAAAGCCTCCGCCCGAGTATTGCGTGAAAACGTATTGTTTGGTGAACTGCGCGACGCCTTGGGCTACGGCACTGAAGAGAACTCGAAAACGCCCGCTGAGGTTGATCCGGCTCGCTGTCGTTACTCGCGAGTCCTATTGTTGTTCGATCCAGATGCCGATGGGATTCATGGTGGAGCGCTGATATTAATTTACTTTTATCAACAATTCCCAGCTCTACTCACTGCCGGCCTTGTGTCAGTGATACGACCGCCACTATTCGAGCTCAGCTATTCGCAGACAGCTCATCCCGACGCACCGCGCATGAGCCAGTTGGCTTATACCGAAGAGCAATTTCAGCAGCTCCAGCGCGAGCTCAATCTAGCGGGTGCTGTTCGCTTGAAGACGCAGCGCATGCGTGGACTCGGTGGCATGCCGACCGAATTGCTGCGGACGACTTGTATCGACCCAACTACTCGCACCGCATACCGACTCAGCATTGCCGACGCACAATCCGCCATCGCTATTTTTGGCGGCTCGCAGATCTAAGTTGGCTTTGCACCTAGCACTAGCCGCCCACCATCAGCCATTCTCTTCTCGATGCTGCGTAATGTGGCCCGACGCTCCGCCGTCGGATGCCAACTTGAGTTCAACCTGATGACTTCCGAATTGGATCGCTTGATCATATTGTCTGCTACAATATACACTTCCGTGGGCCACGATCAAAAAGTCCTTCGTCTTAAACTCAGTTTTGTTTCCGCCCCCAATTGATCTACCGGAGAAGCACGATGAACGAGAACAGGCCTCCTATCAGCCGCCGAGAGATGTACACCCTGCTTGCTGCCTGCCCGGCGGCCTTTGGAATGATGGCCGCAGGCGTTCATGCCCGAGACGCAAGCCATTCGAAAAGTGCTGGCAAAGTGCTAATGCCCATTGGCGATGCTACCGAATCGATGGACAGCTTGTACGCCATCTTTCGATTGGCCGAAGAGGGGTATGAGGTGGTGGTCAGCGGCCCCGAGGCACGCCTGTATCATTCGGTGATGCACGAACAGCCACCCCACAGTGATGTGCCATGGGATCTGACTCAAGAGACCAAGGGTTACCATATCGAAGCGACGGTCGCATTCAAGGACGTCCGGCCGGAAGAGTACGTGGGGCTCTTCCTCTCGGGTGGTCGTGCTCCGGAATACATTCGCTACGACAAAGATCTGATGCGGTTAACGCAGCACTTTATTGAACAGGATAAACCGATCGCCGTCGTATGCCATGGGATTGAAATCATCGCCGCGGCCGGTGGACTGAAAGGAGGCCGTCGCGCGACGACAGTCGGCAAGTGCGCTCTGGATATCACTCAAACCGGCGGTGTCTACGTCGATGAGCCTTTTGTCGTTGACGGCAACGTCATCAGCACTCGCACTTGGCATACTTATGGCACACCGTTTTTCAAGCGGTTCATCGAGAAGCTGCAGAGCGCGAAACCTTCATAGGGCTTGGCACTCCCTTGCCCTGCAGCGATTCGTGGCATGGCTCTTACGTAGCAATCTATTGGAGGATGAAGCTGTCGTTCGCTGGTACGACATGCTGAACCGCAAGTTTCTTGGAACTATTCAATGCATCCCAGGCGCTGTGGCCAATTTACTTTGAAAACGAGTCCTCTCCCGTTCCGGAGTGATTGTTATCTGCCTCGGTCAGCATTTACCTGGAGGAAACACAAATGAGTTTTAACGTCGAGGGAGTGCTTTTTCGCAGCACAGAATTTGACGCAGTAGAATTTTTTTGTGAGTTGAAACCGACGATTCCACTGCGATTGATTCGAGTCGTAGACAGCCAGGTATGGGGAATCTGTTCTGATGCCACCAGCGGATCGCATCGCGAATTGGTGGAGATCGCCCGACTTGCGTCGGTTCCGCTGCAATTGGCAATGTACTACGGCTTCTTTAGTGTTCCTTGCATTTATGATTGTCGGCTGTTCGAATCTGGTCAACTTACTCACCAGCAAGACGAGGACCCAGCCCACAACACATGGAACTTTACAAGCAACGTTGAGCCGCTTGGATTGAACCCTGACGTAGATTGGGACCGGGAACTCGAAACCCTGTTCCGCGGTTGCCAGGGCAATATCGTTCTAGAGCATTGAGCTTGCAACGAATGCGGCACATCTTTAAGGCGACGTGTCAGGCAGTTCATCGATCTGTGACGAGCGGTTCCGATTGAATTTGTCGATGGTCATGGGGTGTCGGTGCTCGGCTCACTTGGGTTGGTCCTGTCGAGTCTCGTTGGCCGGCGTGCACGAAAAATCCCCAATCTCACTAATCGGCTCGTGACCCCATTTTCCCATGTCGCACGGACTAAGCTGTTGCCAACTTTGCCTACTGCAAGTCGGCGGGTTTGTCGAATGCGTGAGCCAGGTCAAGCAATGCCAACTCTTCATTCTTGGAGATTCGATTCCCTAGTCCCAGAAATCCGCCTGCGGCATCTGCGACCTGTCGCGCCCGTTTGAGCATACTGTTTCGCACTGCGGCCAAGTGCGTGGCATCCAATTCACGCGCTAGCGCGCGCGCATAATTCTGCCAAGCTTCTTGCAGTGCCGAGTCAGGACAATCCTCAAGCCACCCTTGGAGAAGTCGATAGTTGGCCGTGTCGACCGAAATTCCTTCGTCGGCTGCGGCACGCAACACCGCGTCCCGCTCAGCCTCCGAAACACTCCCGTCTGCCCAGGCCACGCGAACCAGCGGATACAAGCCTAATGCAATAAACGATTCGGCCGTGACACCCACTTGAAGCAAGCTATCGAGAACCGTAGGATCATCGATCTGAGCGATTTCAGCAATTTGTGCGCGGCGATTATCTTCGTCAGCCTGGGAACGCAAATACTCCAACAGGGCAATATCTTGCTTCCGATAAAACTTCTCGTCCAAGTCACGACTGCTATCGGTCAATAGTTCACGTTTCATGGGTTGCTTTTCAAAAAGGAGAATTAGTGCTCTGGTCAACCGTTGTGCGGCAAAGTGTAGTAGCGGCTCACAACGGTGGTTGAAAAAGATTATCCACATCAACCAGTCTACAGCCAGCATGTTCACCGTCGCAATGCTGGTTCATGCGTTCAACGGAGGCGGCATCCTTAAATCCACTGCCGGAAACAATGCAGACGACGGACGACTCGGGGTCGAATTCACCATTGCGGACCGCGTTGAGTGCTCCCGCCAGGGAAACAGCACCCGCGGGCTCGCAAAAGATGCCCTCCTCTCGCGCCATGCGTTTTTGAACTTCAAATGTTTCGGCATCGCTGACGGTATGCCCGGTGCCTCCCGATGCGGTGCAGGCAGCGATCACGTCGTGACCGTCGATCACCGACGCAACCTGTAAACCGCTGATCGACGTGGTGCATTGCACATCGGTGGCTCGATCGCTGCGATTGCGAAGTGGGCTGGCGATCGTGTCGTTCCCCTGCGGCTGAACACAATGCACGGCAGGCCTTGCGGATGTTTTTAAGAATCCACGAGCCGTTGCCAGCGTCAAACCGCCCCCGCCTGCCGGGCAAAAGACATGATCGACCGAACGATCCAAAGTAGCAAGTTGTGCTTGGATTTCAAACGCGATACTTTCGACCCCCTGCATCCCCAGCGGACTTAAGCGATAGGCGCTGATCTGCAACTCGCATTCGGGCCCATCCGCAAGTTGATGCAGGCGATCGAAGACTTGATTGTTAATCTCCGCGTCTATCCCAAAGCCACGGACTTTTTCAATTTCGGCTCCATAAGCCATCATCTGCTGCAACTTGGCCAGCGGGGCCGATTCGACAACCGCTATCTGGCATCGAATTCCTGCCGCAGCACAATACGCGGCTAGTGCTGCACCGGTGTTTCCACTCGATGTCGCAATACAAGTGCGTCGATTACGCTGCAACATGTGGCTGACCGCCAATGCAGCAAACCGATCCTTGTACGATCCGCTCGGATTGGTCGATTCGAGCTTGAAGTACAAATGTTTGATTCCTAACGCGGGGCCAATCCGTCTGGAACGGACACAGGCCGTCTGTCCTTCGCCGAGTGTCACCTGAAAGCCTGGATCGACGGTGGGTGAATAGCGATCCGCCCAGTTCCAAATGCTCATTCTGCTTTAACCTCGGAAAATTCTGAGTTTACGAAAGAAGTCAACGATGATAGCGATTAGATTTACGTCAGAGGATCTTACTCGCTTCGATGCATACTTAAACTGTCACTTCAATGGCACGAGCATTTGCAACATTCGTGAACAGCTACGAAAAGAACGGCTGTGATCAAGGTTTAAAACTTTCGGCTACGACGGCTACGGCGTCGCACTGGTTGATCCTTGGATAGTCGCGAATGACCACAACTCGGCCACTCTGCTGTGACAAAACCTGATGCGTTACAGGACTTGTTGCACTGACGATCTCCGCTAGCAAGTCACCTGCTGCGATCGACTGACCCAATTCGACTGCCGGAATAAAAAAACCTGTCGCGGGTGCTGGGTGAGCTACCTGCATGTGCCCCGCTCCGGGCCTCGCGTCCTCGACAATATCGCAGGCCACAGACGATGGTTCGGCAGTGAATGGATCTTCTATTGCAGGCAACATTCCTAGGTGTCGCATGATATTGAGGCAGCCCGCTACCAGCGGATGATCGGGCTTGCGCGATTGTGCGACCCCGGATAGGGCTTCGGCGAGTTCGCGGTAAGCTCCCAGATACTCGACATAAATCGCGGGTACTCCACAGTCGCGAGCCAGCGACAACGAGCGTCCTTGCAATTCGGCAGACGTTCCCCAAACAAACGGCAGCCCAAACGCAACCGCCAATTGACGCTGTTGTTCCAAAATGGATCGATCCTCATGCAGGGTGTATCCTGCCAATGGGAAGACGCACAGTTCGGTGCCTCCGGTATGCAGATCGACAAAAAAATCGGACTGGCGAATCCGATCGCTCAAGGCGCAGGCAAGTTGCTCTGTCGGTTTGCCGTTAAGCGTTCCCGGAAAAACGCGGGCAAGGTCGATGTTATCCGCGCCACATCGATGGCCTCGTTGGTAGGCTGACTGATTGGCAATCGGAATCAACGTGAGATTGCCGCGTAGGCTTTCGCGAAGTTCGGTGTCTGAATCGAACCGATCGATCAATTCCTTTACCGCCAGCATCGGCAGATACTCATCACCATGGATCCCAGCAGTGATCAATAGTCGCGGACCATCGCGGTCGCCGGCAAACTCTCGATACTCAAACAGCGAGGCATCCGCCATATTCTTGTCACTTTTGGGCTAGCATTGTAGAACCATTGTCCCAATAGTTTGGGGAATTGAGTCATTGTAGAACCATTGTCCCAATAGTTCGCTGCTTCAATTTGCCTAACCCAGTTTTAATCCCAAACAATTGAGGACTTCTCGGTGATCACCATCATATTCATCGAGCAAATTCACCAAAAGTCTACCGTCGCTTGCATTTCGTGCTCGTGCTCGTACTCGAATCGATTACGAGCACCATTTCATTGAGCACGAGCACGACAACTTGAAAGGATAATGGCGTTCGGCGAGAAGTGTCAACGATTGGGGACAATCGTTGTACTCTGAAGCGTGAACGGTTACGCTTTTTTGGATGCCACTTGAGCAACAGTGCGCATATCTTTAAAGCGAAAGCCGCCATCGACGGGGAGAACAACGCCGGTGATGTAGTCCGCAGCATCGGAAACTAAAAACGCCGCAGCGCGACCGATATCTGCCGGTGTGCCCAGCCGCCCCCAGGGCAGAATGTCGCCGGCCGAATCGACGACTTGGTCGGAGTATTTCGCCCGTTCGGACGGCGTATCGATCCAGCCCGGTTCGATCGCGTTGACATTGATTCGGTGCGAGAACAACTCCACGGCAATGCACTGTGTAAGTTGATTCAAGGCCGCTTTGGCCGCACTGTAAGGCGAATCTCCTTCGAACGGCATCTCCGCCACCACGCTAGTAATGAACACGATTTTTCCGCCGCCACCACGTTCGACACAATGGCGGGCCATCGCCTGAGCGATGTGAAAGCCGGACTTGAAGGTTGCGTCGATCACCTTATCGAACTCGCCCGCCGAGAAATTCAGAAAGCTATCTCGCTTCCCGTAGGCCGGATTGCTGATCAGAATATCGATTCCACCAGCCTGTTGTATGGCTGATTGCAGCAGTGCAGTGCATCCGTCGGACGAAAACACGTCGGCTTCTATCGTCCAGCACTGACGACCCAGCGCACGAACGTCATCCGCAGTCTGCGCGAGATCTGGATTGCCTGGACGATCGTTGAGAATCAGATCGGCCCCAGCCCGCGCGAGTTCCATAGCGCAACCACGACCGATCCCTTGCGCAGCCCCCGTGACGAGCGCCCGTTTGGAATCCAAGCGAACCAGTTCAGTTAAGCTCATCGAATTTCAGACTATCTTGTGAAAGGCCGGTGTACCAACCATGGAATTCACTGCTGTTGACCAGTAACTGGGCACCCTGGTCTTTCCTTTTCTGCATCTCGCCAGCAGCGACCATCGGGCCACCAAAGGCCTTTTTGTGTTTGCGACACGCGGTGGCAACGATCTCCCACGCTTCGTCAAGCGTCATCTCTCCGCTTTGACGAAGCCGCAGACCAAGATCCCCCGGACCGACAAAAATCAGGTCGACACCTTCCACGGCAGCAATAGCTTCTGCGTTGTGAACGCCTTCAGGCGTTTCGATTTGCACGCACAGAAACGTTTCGCGGTTCGCCCAGGCGACGTACTCATCAGCGTCGTGGATATGAAAATCGGCGTCCAATCCAGCGTTGTCCAGTCCACGATCTCCCAGCGGTGGAAACTTGACAGCATCCACCAACATCTTGGCCTTGCCCGCAGTCGATACGTGCGGAATCATCAGTCCAGCGGCACCATCCTCAAGGTAACGGTACAGTCTAGTCTTCTCCAAGGTGGGAGGGCGAAGCATGATGTCGATATCGAACAGATGCGAGAATGCGAGCAAAGCTTCCACTTCGCGAGCCGTCATGGATCGATGTTCCATATCGACCCAGATGCAATCGTATCCGACCCGTGCTGCGTGGCAGACATAAGCTGGAATGTAGTGTCCCATGACGCAAGTGCGAACCATCTCGCCGCTGCGTATTTTCGCGAGTGTTTTGCTTTTTCTCATTAATTAATATCAATAGCTTGGGAGGTTATCAACGATCGGAAAATAAATAAATGCCGGGTTTCGACTGAAGCATAAGCCGCCAGACTTTTTCAGACCCCTGCGAGCTTGCCTGGCAGGTGAAGAAGTTTGGAAGCTAGCAGATGATAATACATGACACGGCCAATGCAATGGTCAGTCGCTTCGCTTTCGTGCTGGCCCCACTTTGGACAATAGCTTGCAGGCGACGATGCCAACGCTGACACCGGTCAATAGGGCGGCAGGTTGAATCCATTGAAAGCTGATGGGATCGCTGCCCGTGTCAGGATTCATCCCAAAGAACACGCCTGAGAAGGCAATGAGCACAGCCACACCAACGCTCGCGATCGTGGCAATCCAAACACCGATTGCGTTGGAGAATGGTACATACAATGCGAAGAAAAACAACAACGCAATCGGAACCGAGAGCAGGTTGACGGTTTTGTTAGTGATCGCCATAAAGTTCCCCGGAATGTACTGTATCAGGCTGCTTGTTCCGACGATAATGGCACCGATAGCGACGGCCAATAACCTCGCAAACAGCAGATGTTTGGCTTCGGTTCGCGGCTTCAATCCGAAGCGATCCAAAAAATCGGTCATTATCACTGCGGTGATTGAGTTGACGCCTGAGTCGATGCTGGACATCGCGGCGGCAAACAGCCCCGACACGACCAATCCGGTAATGATCGGGGGAAGCCGGTTGGCAATAAAGAAGGGAAACAATTCGTCCGCTTGGAGTCTTAATGTTGTTTCACGCGGCAGCAACTCGGGATGGGCCTGATAGTATCCCAGTAATGCGATCCCAACCAAACCCAAAGTAATACCGACAATCGTCGCGGCAGCTAGCTGAATCGCGATCGCTCGTCGCGCAGCTTTGACATCCTCGGTGGCCATATATCGCTGCACGGCAACTTGATCACCAGCAGCGGTGGCAACCGTCCACAGGAATACCGATAGCATCGAACCCAACACCGTCACTCGGGTCGCCGGGTTCAAGCTAAAGAACTGCTGGCTATCCCAAACGTCCGACTGCCATTGCGTCGGGAACCAGCCCAACCCGCCCATTTTCCAGGTGATGGTTCCCAGGACCAACAATGCCCCGCCATAAAGTAGAACCGTTTGCATGAGGTCCGTGATCACAACCGCACGCAAGCCACCCAGCGATGTGTATGCGATAGCGAAGCCTCCGGTGAACAGGACGATCCAAGGGACCATCGCATCGTCCACTCCGATCATCGTCGCAATCGCTTTGGCGGTTAGATAGACCAACACCGACATCCAAACCAATCGCAACAGCAAGAACAGCGTTGCCCCCAGCAATCGGATGCTCAGTCCCAACTGATTCTCCAGCAGTTCGTACGCACTGGTGACTCGCTGACGCATGTAGATGGGGAGTAGAACCCACGCGACGAACATATAGATGAACGGGTAGGCCAGGAAATTCGTCAAGTAAATCGGGCCCTTCCCAGCAACTTCACCTGGCAACGCCAGATAGCTGATGGTGCTCAGCAAAGTCGCGAACAAGGAAATGCCGATCAGGATCGGATTCATCTTCCCCGAACCTACAAAATACTCGTTCGAGGTCTCCTGCTTGCGACCAAAGTACCAACCCAGTCCAATGGTTGACAACGCGTAGACAAGCAGGATGATCCAATCAATTGGGGCCATGTTGAGCGATCGGGTTCGGTGGGGTCAGTTGTTGTAAGCTTGATCGATACGATTGATTCAAGGCAAGTGGTGGCGAAATCGCCCGACTGCGAAAATCAATGTTTGCGATGAAAGCCGTAATAACATAGCACATCAGGAACCAGCGGTGGGCCACGTCTTCGTCGTTCGAGATGGCGAAGACTCTCCGGCCCGATCGAGCCTCTGTGTCGCACGGCAACGACTGGGGAGCGAACCGCTGGTTGCCTTGCACAAGCTGGTGGTCCGACCGCTGGCCACACCACAAACGCCCGGTGCCTTCTAGGGTTTTTGAACTCTTAGAAGCAGACTACCGACGCGCCGACAAATTGAAGCTTCTCGAGTTGCTTCGGCCGCACCTGTCTGGATGTAAGGACGCGATCTCGAGGCCCGAAATTGGTCGCCAATTGAATTTAACAAATGCAGCGGTTGCCATGTCTTTGCATCGCATGCGACAACGCTATCGCGAACTACTCCGAGAAGAAGTCGCATCTACCGTCGATGTTCCATCGGAAATCGATGATGAAATCCGAAATCTGATGACGATTATCAGCCAATGCGACTGATTTTCTGCCCACCATTCTGCGTTGCGTAGCAAGTCGGCTCTTGCACGGGCCGAAACGACCAATCCAAACTTCATGGAGCGAAACGTCGCAGTAGCTGGACCTTGAAAAGGTAGGCATTCCACAGGAGAATTGTAGGACACTAGGTTCCACTTCCCCACTCCCGATTTGGTTATTCCCAATTTCGTTTTTTCACCAAGCCCTGGAACAAATTCACTATGCAAACCGAGCATCGAATACTAGAGGTTCGCCGCGACCACGTTTTAGTCCAGCCACTTGATGGTATCAAACCCGAAGCGTTGAAGGTCGATGGCCCTTCCAAATACGTGGAAAATGAAGTCATCATTGTGGAGCCCCTCGATGGTGAAGCTGGTAAAAGCCAGCAGCGTTGGAAGGTGATCGCCGCACGCACCGACCCATCGTTTATCGGCTGCACACCTCCGAAAGTCGCGGCAGTGAGCGACGACAACGAATACGAGTTTACGGAGTACGTGAGCTACAAAGATGGAATGGCCTTCGATAGAGCGCTGGAGGATTTCCGTCTGGGAGACTATAGCAAGGCACGGCGCGTGTTGCGCAAGTTCATCAAGCGGTTTCCATACCATATCGATTCGTACCATCATCTGGGCATTATCGAAACCAATCTCGGTCATTACGATCGGGCTTTGAAATACTTTGAGATGGGTTATCGCATTGGACTAATGTCGATCCCGAAGGGTTTCTCGGGTCAGCTTCCCTGGGGGTTTCTTGGGAACCGCCCGTTCTTGCGGGCCGCACATGGCTATGGGTTGGCCTTGGAACGGGAGCGTCACCATTTGGAAGCGGTCGATGTTTATGAACAGATTCTGGCGCTCAATCCCAACGACAATCAAGGGATTCGCTACTTGCTTCCCAGCCTGTACCTGGAAGCCAAAAGCCCACAAAAAGCCAGGGCCGCCTTGGAAAAGCACGGCGCGGATGGAACCAATCTATACACGCGCTGTCTGATCGAGATCTTGGACGGTCGCCGACGAGAAGCTGTCCGCTGGCTTTGTCGTGGACTGTCGTACAATCTGTACATCCCCGAGATCGTGCTTTCACAAATAGAAGAAACAAATGAGAGTCAACGGTATGGTGTGGCCATGGGTAGCAGAGACGAAGCCATCGAGTACGTGCGGGAAACCGCCCCCTGGCGTCGCGAAGAAGCGCAAGAATTCCTGCGTCGGTTGAACCCTTCGCCCAACGGCTTAAGCGCGCTCTTGAGCTGAAGGACGCACTCGATTCACGCGACGAGCTGCCGCTCGGTGAACTGCGCTCCGCCAAGGCCAACGAGCTCTATGGAATCTTTACCGACCAGAACATTCCGAAGATTCTCGAGGAATGCTGCAAGGCGATTTAATTGCGTGTTGGGGTCGCGATCGGGCCAGTGATCGAAGACTCCGGATCGACCTCTCATTGGCAAGGCTTAGTTGAAACATGAGTGCCGATATTCTTTCGCTGGTTCTATCGACGTGGGAGAAATTGCCGAGTTTCTACTCGGATGAGCTTGAAGACCCCGTGACGAACAGATTTTGTATGGCTTTGATGCGCCCATGCGCCTTCCTGTCCTGCCTAAACGGCTCCTGACCCTCTTTCCATCACGTTCATTTTGGCTCACTTATTAAGCTTCAGCAAACTCCATACTATGAATCGTAAGTTCATTTGGTCGTGATCTCGCTGACGTCGATACCGCGGGTTTTCATGCGGTGCCCCCATTTCTCGCGGGCCACTTTTCGCATGTCGACATTGATGTCTACTTCGTCAACGATCTCGATTCCAACCAGGGTTTCGACGACGTCTTCCAGGGTCACGACGCCCTCAAGTCCGCCGTGCTCATCGACGACCATCAGAATGTGCTCGCGATTGTCCAGCAGTTTTTCCAGCACCGTGCTTAAACGTGTTTTGTCCAGGACCGCATGTATTTGTCGCTTCGTGAAGTCCTTCAGTGCAGTTTTGCCGTCGTTGCGAATGTCGTCCATCAACAATTCGTTCTTCAAAACGAAGCCTGTGATGTCGTCGCGATTCTCTGCATAAATAGGGATTCTTGAGAAGTGAAGTTTTTCATGCTTTTGCAACACTTCGCGGGCGGTCATGTTTTCCTGGAGTGCGAACACAACGGTGCTTGGGGTCATGATGTCTTCTACGCACAGATCGGGAAAGCGAAAAAGATTTTGTAGAATCAGTGATTCCTTTTTGTCTAGGTGCCCGCCTGCGGCACCGATGCCCGCCAACGCTGTGAACTCGTCGCGATTAAAACCGTGGTGACTATGACCACCGGCTAACCATTTCGTGATCAGCTCCGACACAAAGATGAACGGATACAAGATGAAGTTTAGGAACTTGATAAAACTCGCGGAGATCGGCGCGAGTCCTCGCCAGTAGAGTGCGCCGATTGTCTTGGGGATAATCTCCGACACAAATAGAATCAGCAGCGTCAGGACGATCATAGCGATGCCAACCGCACCGTCACCCCAGTACTTCGCCGCGTAAGCTCCTGCCCCGCCGGACCCGACTGTGTGCGCGATCGTGTTCAATGTCAGAATCGCGGCCAGTGATCGATCGACGTTGGACTTAACGCTCTTGACTTTCGCGGCACTGGACTTGCCTTCTTTTTCCAGGTTGGCGATGTACGACGGCGAAATACTAAGCAAGACCGCTTCTGCCACCGAACATAACGAAGAAAACAGCAACGCAATCAACGCGTACAAAATGCAGAGGAACAGATCTTTTGGGTCGTAGCTCGCACCACCCCTGCCCAGCTCATCACTGGAAAGCAGTAGATCACTATTCTGATCAAGAGCTCGAAACGCTTTGGGCATCTCACTGAACTCGGCACCATCGATTTGTCCGTCGCTATTGGTGTCATACGTTTGAAACGTGGCGTTCACTGCAGGCGACGCCGCAGGGACGCCACCTCCGGCCGCCAATGCCGAGTTGCCTGAGAATGCAAGAAAGAAGACGGACAAACAAAGAAATACAGAAATGCGGGTCATGATCGGGAAACTAATTATGAAAGTGAACGAGCACCGAACGGTAGTAATTAAAGTCTATTCGATTCCAGTCTTCCTTGCGGCATCAGCTTTTCGCTCGCAACCACCCTCATGGTGATAAAGTTCCCTCCAGATGATCATTCGAGCACTCCAGTTCAGGAGTACTACGACCCAGACTGCAAGGCCCTACACCGATAAGGAATTCCTCAGCTCTGTTCACCAATCACCCCTTCAATCACGCACGGGTCTCATATTCAGACTCAGAATCAGATGCTCTGCACAATTAACCCAAGATACGCATTAGC
Source organism: Pirellulaceae bacterium (assembly GCA_020852965.1). Lineage (GTDB taxonomy): Bacteria > Planctomycetota > Planctomycetia > Pirellulales > Pirellulaceae > Aureliella. Next base: position 92,116 of record JADYZV010000011.1, read on the forward strand.
CGAACCAAGTGCAATCTTAGGCACAAAATCCACATTCTTTTGAGTGCATTGATGAGAAATCGAGCATGAAAGTATATCACGATTTCAGCTGGTACAGTCGGCCCACGATAGCGGGAGAAGCATCCAGTGTTTTGAACGCGAGCAGCGAGCCCGCATCTACACACTCTCCTACATGACTGGATTGAGACAGAAAGAGCTTGCTTCACTGACTCGGTCCAGTTTTAATCTCAAGGCCATGCTGGCATCCTTTCTGATTCCACCTTGTGCGACGTCTGCGCGTAGGGAGCCTGCTTAGATGCGTCAGCGACGTCCCCACGTTAACTCAGGACGGTTCGTCCTTTGAACGCAAATGGCTATTTTGGTGTGTCGGACCGAAGTGGGGTGCCCTTTTGAATCAAGCGCCTCAAAGACAGACAATGCGATGAGGTACACCGCAGAAGCCTGGTTCTTTGTCGAAGCCATATCCTACGTTTCTCGATATTGGTCGCACCATTGAATTAGTCCGCGTCGCAGAAAAAAATGGCTCCGACAGCCAATCTGTCGCCAAACTGAAGGCTGCAGTGTGATCGAGCCATCATCGGCGTGTTCGATCAGTCTCCACCTTGGTTTGGCATCAGGCAGAAGGCTCACCTGGAGTACTTGCTTGCACCCGCAAGGGCAAAGCAAGGCCACGAACCATAAATGCTTGCCCTCGCCTAAAACATAGACAGCTTTTGGGTCGAGCTTGTCCGGCAATTCCTCGACGTGAACGGTTCGCAGCGGTCGAACACGCTGAACAAACCACGACCGCAACCAACCCCAGATGCCAGCCAATATCCGTCGCATCAAACCTTCCCTTCATCGCTTAACTCCGGCCTGTCCAACAGCGGCGTAACGTCGCCCCGGCCAACCTCTTTGGCGAGCACTGGACAGACCTTTGAATCGCCTTCAGCATCCTTGAAAACATGCGGCTCATGCACCGCGTATCGCAGCGTTGCATATGCGTTGTTGTCGTCGTAACGAAAGCGATGAATTCGCGCCAGAAGTTCATTGACGGCCATCGACGCCACCATCGAGTTCACGCTGATGACTGCCGGGCGATCCTCCTGCACTCCCTTAATATACTTCTGCAACAGTTGCTTCTCGTACTCCGCAGGATCGTCACGTTTCATCAACTCCGCGCGGACATCCTCCGAGTCATAGATTCCACGCGACTTTAGACTAGACTTGCCGGGCTGAAGGTAATGCACGGCGCCGGTAATTTGATCGACGCCGCCGGCAGGCAACGCGCGAAGCTGCACGCCCATGTCGATATAGGGCAGCGTATAGAAGGTCGCGAGACGATTCAACATATCGCGTGCGGCGAAGCTGTCAGTACAGCCAAACACCAGATCACATGATGCCACCGCTCGCACCACGTCGGGCGTGGCGAGATCTTGTGCCAATGGCAGCACTTCGGTCCCCAGTCCGATATTGCCGATTGCCTCGGCCAACACCTCGACCTTGTATCGGCCAAGATTAGCGTCGCTGGCTTTGGTCATATACATTCGGTTGAGATTCTTCCATTCCGACCGGTCAGGATCGACCAGCACCAGGAACCCAACCCCGAGGCGAACGAGTTGCTCGATAAGCGGCGTGCCGGTGCCAGAGCAACCGATCACCGCGATACGCATCTTGCGTAAGCAAGCGACCGTCCCTGCGCCGAACACCTGCGCGTGCCGCCTGGCAAACTCAGGGATCTCTCGACCAGAGTCGGGATACCACAAGTTCATATCTTCGCCGACCATGCTGACGAGACTCACGGGGTGAAACTCACCCTTATCATCGAGCGCCCGTGCGAACATGCGACCGCATGGCAGCATCACTGCGCTCACATGGGGCTGGTTGTCTTCGAGCATCGTGCATACCGAGCCAAGGAAACTCGCGTCGGACGCGTCGTCATAGCCCGAGAACGTATCCATACCGCCAGGATGGCTGTGGACTTTTAGAATTGCCATGCCGCGGTCAGCGGCCTCTTTAATCAGGTCGTCAGCAAACTGTGTGGGCCATGTAATGGTGACCGCCGTGCGCTTGCATTCCGCGTGCGGGATCAACACCATCTTGCGTAGCATAAATGCATGGCGACCTCGACCACGCAGTCGCCCGCATAGCACGAGCGCTGCGGCCTCCATGCCGTCTCCCGGAAACAAATGTGCTTTGAGCTGCGCGTGCTGCTCGTCCGTCAATCGAAGAAGGTATTCCATTTCCCACCTTACCGTTTCAGTTCGTCAAGGAGCCACTGCTCGACGCGGCGGTAATGCACCGCTAGATCGTCAACCCCTTCGCGCCATTCGTAGTGACGTGACCACTGCTGATACTCCTCTCCGTCGATCTTGAGCGGAGTCAGGTTAGGGATGCCGGTACCGCTTTGCTTGGACAGATGCGGAAGAAAATAGGCCATGTCGAGCTTGGCTGGCGGATAGCCACCCTCGACTTTGATAGCCATCGTCGCCCTATTGACATTAAAGCCATGAGGGATTGGATAGCCGTGGATCAGCAACCAGCGAACCCGTTCTTCCTTCACAGTCTCCCAGTTCAGTCCGAGCGAGTTGAGAAACGCGGCATCTTCCTCCGGCAGGTCAAACGCCCGACGGGCGGGCGGCGCCTCGTGCGCCGCCATTTCCCCGTCAGTTTGAGCCAGTTCCATCGTGACGAACCGCTCGACCCCCTTCTCCCGCAAATCAACTTTCTCGCCGTCAGTGACCTCGTCCATTTGGCCTCCGCTCAGCTTCTGGTGGATGCGCCACTTATCCGCTGTTTTGCTGACCAGCGCCAGAAGTTGATCCTTGGTTATGAACGGTGCGTTCACCTCGTAGCGTTCCTTGTCGATGCGAATGCGATATAGTTTCGCTTTCGGCACCGGCTTGCCCTGTTTGACAAGCTCTTCGACATCCACTTCCTCTGCCTCAAATTCATCTTCTGGCTGCGTAACCATTCAAAACCTCCTGGGCCGAGGCCCGGTTGAACACACACCCATCAGGATATTGCCGCACCAGCAGGCAACCCCTATATTGACGAGCTAGGCCCTGCCAGCACCGTGCTGCCACCGACCTGAACCTTATTGCCGACGAGCCGCCGGATTTTGCCATCGATTCCACAAAAAAGTTTTTTTGTGGCGATTTTGCTGTAGTAATCGGCAATAAGAAGTGGGAAGGGACGCCCGGCATCGCCCTGGGAATGGCCAAGTGGACGAACTGATCGCACTTACCGATGAAGAGCAAGAGGCGCTACTGGAGCGGCTGACGCACCATGCGCTTTGCAAGATGCGTCGCTTGACCTGGCGTGGAGCGCGCGTGGTCCGTGGCGGCTCGGTCCCCAAAGGGTACGAACCCTACGATTTCGCACTAGACGCGATCCAGCAACTGCTTGACGACAGTCGAAGCTGGAATCGCGAAGTATATCCAACGCTAGAGTCGGTACTGCGGTCATTCGTCGATAGCAAGATCAGTGGGATGGTGAACCTCACTGAAAACAAGCTGGACCGCCGTCTTACTCCACCAAAGGGACAGTCGGCCACAATGTATGACATTCCGAATACCGAGTCAGATCCCCTTCGCTTGTTGATCGACGTTGAACGCCAGCAACAATTACATGACGCTGCGTTCAAAGAGTTCGACGGTGATACGCTGCTGGAGAACCTGTTCATTTGCATTGAAGACGAAATCACTAAGCCGAAGGACATTGCCTCCTTGCTCGACATGAAGGTGGAAGAGGTGAACAACGGACTGAAACGCCTTCGTCGCGCGCTCAACAAGTTGGAAAAAAAATTCCTGCCCGCAGGTGCGAGGGCAAAGTCATGAGCGACGACATTCGCTACAAATACCCAGTTTGGGACCATCTTTTCACTCTGCTTTATCCCTGCGATGAATCAGTGACCAACGAGGAGGTCAAAGAGGATCTGGCACGCCTTGGCATCGACATGAAGCCAGCATTTCAACGTCTCCACAAAATGATCGAGGTTCAGCGGGCGAAGGCCCAGTTTGCATCGGCAAAAGCCAAACGGGCGACCATAGGCGAGAGTATCCATGGCGTCGTTGCCCCGAGGTTTGACGACCTTCGGCAACGGGTCAATGACTTTGTCGGGAAGATGAAAGGCGACGAGGCTCAACTCGCTTACTTTCACAAGTTAGAATCGGCTGCTAGCGAAGAAGATCTGCAATCTCTTCTCGATGACTTGGAGAAGCTCGAAGCCATTCAAGAGTTACCAAATGACTCCAAGAGCAAGTAATACACTGCCACTCGCCGAAGCCTCCAAACTCTGGTCGCTATATGGCTTCACGTCGCCGAAGGAGTTGATCCTTGAAGACTTGGCGATGGCGATGAATATCTTTGTCGTCGATGCCCGGCTCGACTCCGCCGCCGCAAGGCTTGTTCGCAAAGGTGACTATGGGCTGATCCGCGTGAGTGATCGACTTCGGTTTTCCGGCCAGCGACGGTTTGCGATCGCGCACGAAATCGGACATTTCGTAATGCATAGGAAGGTCTCTCAGCTATTAGCCTGTACCGATTCCGACATGCGTGCAAGCTACCGGTCAAGCCCCTATGAAATTGAAGCCAGCATTTTCGCCGGAGCGCTGCTTATGCCGCGTGAACTTTTTCAATCCCGTATCGTAAGGACGGTTCCGACAACGGATGTCATCAAAGATCTCGCCAGCGAATTCGACACATCACTTACCGCCACCGCACTCAGGTATGTCGAGACATCAAAGGACTATTGCGCCTTCGTTGTCTCCGAGAACAACAGGATTCGGTGGTGGCGGGCCAGCGACTCTTTCGCCAAACATAATCTTTGGCTTGACAGCAAGAACACTCTGCCACGGCACAGCGCGGCTGCAGCATTCTTCGTTGAAGGAGAAGCGCCCAAAGAGCCAATACAAGTGGATTTGAAGGACTGGTTTGGCGAAATGAATGACATTGATTCCGACTATGTAATTGAACAGGCAATACCCCTGACTGAGTTCAATCAGGTGGTAAGCTTGATATGGTTGCCATGTTAGCAGCTAGATAGCAGTTTTCTTAGCTTGGCGGCCAAGAGGCGATCAAAACCCCATTCGTAGCGACTCGACTATTGCGCTACTTCTTTACCTATCAGGAATGTTACAGAATCAGTCGATGCGTCTGTTGTCGGCCGGAAATCATTCCCTCTCAAGACTTGCCGAAATTAAGTTTCCGCAAATGATGTCGGCGTCTAAACGTCGTGACACAGGAGGGCGTGACCTGTGCGCCCAAGAGTGGGACCCGCAACCTGCATCGGAGTGAAACGCCGTAGGTACGTTCTGCAAGGAATTATAGTGGATTTATGTGGGCAGTAGTTTTCCGCTGCCAGTTGACTTCCCCTTGCGTTGACGAGCAACGCATTCGCTCGCAAGACGCCAAGTAATCGCTCCGTCCATGTAGGACACGCATTGACGCAAGTGGCGGATGCCGGAGCCACTCTGATGCCGACAACTCTGAAAAACGCTACCAAGAAGTATATTCAAGCACGAAACCTAGCCCGAGGAACCAGAAGCGAATATCAAACTACAATTACAAAGTGGCAGCAGTGGAAGGGGCGAGTGCCTATAGAAAAACTTGACCGTCCAACGATTCGAGATTTTCTGGGTTGGGTCTTTGACCGTGCGGTGGAAGAGGGCGGAACAAATCCTGGGCGAACTGCCAACAAGGCTCGCACGCACCTTCGTGCTATGATTTCTTGGGCGTGGGAAAACGACCTTCTCGAAATGCCACCGCGTTTCCAAAAGCCGGTCCCATACAACAACGTTGCCGGTAGACACTACCTGACAAAAATGAACTCAACGCTCTCTACTTCGCGACTCATGAGATGCAGCGTCCAAGGGGCTGGACGAATTCCACCCCCGTAGGTCGATATTGGCGAGCAGCGTTAGCCGTTTTCTTCAACTACGGTCTCGATTCTGGAACGGTCTTGGGAACTACACCAGCCCATGAACCGATTCTCTGGCGGCATGTGTCTTGGAATAGGACCGCGCCCAATCGCGAAGTAAAAGAGCAGTCGAGATGGGGTTGGCTGACTTACCGTCGAGTCAAAACCGGAAAAGCTTTTTGTCGCCCGATGAATCGAGTTGTCCACGCCCATATTAAGAGCCTCCGAGCGGAACATAATCTCCCCAACGACCCCGCGTTCTTGGGTGGTGGCTCGCGACCGAATGTGAGATTCCGAGAACTCTGTCATCTCGCCGAAATCGCCGCAAAGACAGATGGTGACACGGGAGACCAAATGCCATGGGTACTCAAGGACCTTCGCAAGACTTGTGCCACGCACTACGACGAGCACATGCCAGAATCATCAATCGAAATTCTGGGCCACTCTGTGGGCGGTGTTACTTATCGACATTATGCCCATCGTGCTCCGTTGGCTTTTAGGGTAATCAATACCTTGCCGCAACCATCGGCATTCTCTGCACTGCTGAAGGGATTCGACGAGCAGTGCCCATGTTGCCGGAGGCAGTTTGCCGATGCATCATAGCTAAAATGGAGCAAAGCGTCGGTTCGGCTACGTCTGGGTCGATGCCCTGTGGATCTCATTCGGTCGATGAAGCCGAAACATCTCTAGGAGGGATTTCCTTATCTGCGGGAAACGTGTCACATCGCCGGTAGTGGGCAATCGGTGCTGGTACAATCGAAAAGTTCTGGGTGAACGGTGTCGTTGGGCGTAGGAGCATATGTGAACGTACTTTCCGAAATCCTCCAAACAGCTACAGCGGGTGTAGAGGCAAGATATTTCCACTTGCAGGTTGCTGGCGGAACCCCCGTTTACCGGGAGCGAGTCTACTGCTACGAACTGTATCACCAAATGCGTAAGAACTGGCCGGTCGACTGCCAATTTCATCTCAACGGCGAAGTCGACAAGCAGGCTCACCCCATCCTGCGTCGGCTTGGAGCAGACTCTGCAAAACCTGACTTTCTCATTCACAATCCCGGAGCAATGGAGAGGAACTACGCAATCATAGAGGTAAAGCACTCAATGGCCCGTGCTGGTGTCGAAAAGGACCTGCGGACGCTTGACCTCTTTGTACGGGAAGTCAGGTATCAGAGAGCCATCTATCTCATCTACGGGTCGCAGGCGAACACCGAGGGAGTTGAACAGATCAAGGCAATCGCCAACAATTTACAAATAAATACGCCCATTGAAATGTGGCTGCATTCCGAGGTCAATCAGCAGGCCAAGCACTACGCTACGCTCCCTCGGACGGTGCCCGACCGCTGAGCTACTAGTCCCAGCGGCGGTCACCTCGACCTGCGACTCGAAATGGATTTGTTGAGCCTCAGGAGTGAAACGCCGAAGGCACATGGGACGATGAAACCGACGCGTCGGAAAATATCGGATTGCGCGAGGTACTCGCGATCAGGAGCGGCAACTGGTGACTTTTCGACCGAAGCTCACGACGAGTTCGGTTGACTGCCCAAGTTAGCGGACACCGACGCTGGTCGGACCTGCTGGCGTAAAAGGAATTTGCAAATCTAGTCAGCGTCACGCCGATTGAGAGAAAAATGTGCACTTGACGGCACGGCAAGGACTCGCCGTGGCGTGAAACTCCGCCGCCTCGACTAACAACGTTGAAGATCCAATGCCGCTGGCACGAGTACCTTGGGGGCCTGAACGAGTCGAGAAAACCCTGGAAAACTTGAGTCGTGTGCAGCTGTTGGTGCGTTCCACTCCAACCTTATAGCCCTGATCCTTGCTGTCGTTCATTGAAAACGACGAGCCTACTCGTTACCGAAGCGACAAGTGAGGGTTGTAGATTAACTCATGTTTCAGGGCTTCTCGCGGTTCTTCCTCTTATCAAGTTTTGCACGTGTCTTCAGCAAACGAGCTTTCTTGTCCGCCGATTCTCGGGCCTCTGCATTGTCGACGCGGAGGGCAATGTGCTTTGACCGTATCCCCTCGGGCATCACGAATGTCACCTTCTTTCCGGCGAGAGTCGCTTGCATATGACTAACACGTTTAACGTCCCCATTTGCGAATGCCAGATCATACTGCTTGCACTCCAGCTTTCCCGCGCCATAGGCCGCATGGACCTTGACGGCGATATGGTCTGCATTGTGAACTTGGCCTTTGTATCTGATGCGCAAGTGCTTGCACAATGGCCAGCTCATTTCCAGGTGCGCATGTCCCGAGGGGGATTTCCTTACACCTTCGCTTAGCATCTCTTGGGCTTGCTTGTTCGTGACCAAGAATCGCCTCATGGTTCTATCGTGCGCCCACTCTGCGACCGTCCCATAGTCCTTTCCGCAGCAGGTACAAATCACCCGTCCTTCTTGTCGCACCAACGCAGGGTCCTCATCCAGAATTGGCGGGACCACTTCAACAGAACAAACGTGCGGGGCGAGGGAGAACTGAAGATGTGGCGCTACCAGCGGCATCGGAGCATCTACCGGTTCACATAGGACATCGAAGGAAATCGTCTCAAAGGGGAAACACTGTTGATCGACTGTTAGTTGCGGCTCGTGTCCTGGTCCTGGTGAGATCTCTACATTTGCCCTCTTCTCTTCCCCTTTTTCCGCCGCTTCATCGTCCAGCTTAAGCAATACATCCCGTTCTCTTTGGGCCACAATCTTCCAAATGAGAAACTCGGCGTATTGCTGCGGAGTTCCGTGATGTCGACCGCAGGAACAGAGAATTCGACCATCTTGAAGGAGCTTTGCCGGCGGAATAGCGGAGATTTTAGGCGTAATGCGAACATCACAGATTCTGGGACGAGTCTTGAAACATGGACCAGGCGGACGAAACTCTGACCAGTCGACACTCCGCGCTTCCTTCAGTGTCACCAGATCGACTTCCAGCTTCTTGGCACGCACAATGACGGGCTTGTAGAATCCTCGGTGAGTGACGATTACAATCTTGTTGACCTTGACGCCGCCTTCGACGAGGTACTTCCCCATGATGGATTCGAACTTCGTCGAGTCCATCGGCCTACCCTCGTCTTTTGCCTCCACTGCAATCTTTATACGGTATTCACCTACCTTCGTTTCTATAAGTACGTCGATCTCTCGAGTCTCTGCTTCCCCATCAACCTCGACCAAGACCGACTCGCGAACGACGGCATCATCTGGTGCCAAGGCCCTTTGGACGAGGCCAACCAGCTCCTGGAACTCGTTTGATCGCTGCGGCATCTCGTGCTCCTTTGGCCACTCGGTCGCTACTCGTCACAACGAGATTATAGAATGGTAACCCGTCGTCCCCAGTAGGGCGATTGGGACGTTGTGCCAAGAATGTCAAACGCAAATAAGAATCAGCCACTTTCGCAGCCATATCGGCCATTGTACAATGAGGCCAGCATAGCAAGGATCACCTTCGATTGCCGCGCGGCAAACCGATCGCAACTTTGGCTGCTATTCCAAAGTCCTTTGTACGCAACGACATACGTTCTACCACTGGTTCCAAAAGAGACGACTGGCACCTGTTGATTCGTCAACGGTGCCTTTCGCTCTTCCTTCTATTCGTCACCAGCCACCCTGCGATAATGGCTGGTTCTTAGTTGCGATTGAGAGCCCAAGAACGCATCAGTTTGGTGTACCTGACTGAATGCCGTGCTCGGAGGTCAACGCCTGCGTCCGCGTGTCTGGGCTCTCGCATCTGCGGTCAAGCCATTTGAGAGAGTCGCCGATTATGCTGCGAAAGTCGACTGGAGCCGACAACCCGAACGCATTTCACAGCGACTTCTGCAATGTCAGGTGAATCTGGTGATGACTCACAAGCATGCTCCGGTCCCAAAGTTACCGGAGCAGCGGGTGCTCCGGAATCTGCGTCGGAGTGAAACGCCGACGCTCCTTGGCTGCAAATGCGGGCATCGCATTGGTCTTGGAACCGAGTGCGAAATGACGGTTCGACCTTGGTCATCAACGGCAGCCGCGTTCGGGCCGAAAATCAACCGTTCCGTTCAGCCAGAATGATGGCCCTGATCCGGACGCCTAAACTGCTGGCGAATTCAAATTCAATTAGCGCCAGCGCTGAGGGAATGGCGATTGACGGGGTGTAGAATTAACATCGAATTCGGCTGGCAGGGCGTCATTGACGCTGTCCAAGGTACGCCCGACTATACCAACTACTTGGATCGCCGGATCACACCCCGTGCCTAGGTGATGACGATAGATTTTTGGAAGTTGCTTTGGTGTATACTGGCAGGTAACGACAACAGCCTCTGCTTGCTGGCCCCGCGCTGCCGACGAAATATATCGATAGGCAGTGATAATCGCTCAATTGACATTCGCAGCGAGTTGACGCCAAATTCCACTGCGTTCGCGAACTTAAGCGTTAACGACGGTTCCAAAGGGATCCCATGAGATACCTCACCTTCTCTTGCTCAAAGTCTGCAGCGATACGAGCGTTTGGAGGCACCGCTGTGAGCATTCTCCTGTGTGGTCTTTATATCACCCTGAATACACAGCACGGTTCGCTACATTCCACCTTGCTTTCCAGCGACCGCGTCCAGCTGACGCAAGTTGCCGACAAGGAGCTCGAAACTACGATCCTGGAATTAGTCGCCAACCAGGCATGGGATGAGGCATTAGCTGAGATCGAGCAACTTCATAACCGTGTAGTGAGCGTTTCTGATAAAGCCGCAATCGCCAGATATGACAATGTCAAGACACGCATGCGCGCTGCGGCGCGCGTCACGCCATCTTTGGAGCGGGAACGCACCTTCCTCGACCAATTGGCACAACGAGTGGTCGAAACCGCTCCTGACGCGTTCGTGACCCAGTTGTTGCATGAGCGGATCCTCGTGGATTTTCGGTTGATCGCGGTACTCGATTTGCACGTCGCTCAACAAGCTTGGTCTGGGCGGACGTGGTCGAATTCATTTTATGGATCAAATGAAATCGACTGGTTTTGGAAAAATGTTGAAGCTGCGCAGGATTACTACTCACAGTTCAAAGAGGATGACTGGCAAAGTCGAGCTGGCATTCCGCTTGACGTCTATGGCAATCCGGTCTTCTTCGACGTACCGTCGAAGTACTCGGAGACACTTGGCTGTGGTGAGAAGATTATGTTCTTAGCGGCTGAAATCGAACAGCTCGATCCAACCGCGGAGAAGCATGACGCCGGTCGGATAATGCTCTATCGCGCGCGACTGGCTGGACGGCTGTTTGGACCGATGAGAGATCCAGAATGGGAAGAGTTCACCTATGATCTGAATCAGCGACCATCGTTCCTCCCGAACGAAGCGGTCAAGGGGATGACACCTGTCAACAAGCTAACAGATGACGAAACTAGAATCCAAGTGGGGCTGAACCTCCGCCAGTTGTCGCTCCCCGCACAACACAGCCCGCTGGTTTTATATCGTCAGTTGGAACAACTCTATCCAAACTGCGATAGCGTTCCACGGGCGATGTACGAGGTAGGGCAGTTTTACCAAATGCGGCGTCAGTTCTCGGCTGCGTTTCGTGAGTATGAGCGTGTATTGGCAAAGTTCCCTGACCATCAGCGAAGTGTGCTGGCACGGCAGCAAATGGAAATATTGAAACGCCCAGACGTGCTGCTCGGACGGACCGGCGTTTATCTACCTGGCAGTCAACCGCAGGTGTGGTTCACCTACCGCAACACAGCCGCGATTGAATTCACCTTGCGAAGGCTGAATGTCGAACGGTTTCTCGCTGACCAATCGACTGGCGAGGGAGCCTGGCGGTGGATTCCGACCATCGATGCCTTTGGGGCTTGGGGGAAAGACGACGATGCGGTAAACAATGCGGGAGGTGTAGTGGCGAGTTGGCGAATCGAATTGCCGGAGTCATCGATGGAAGCTGCAACCGGTTCAACACTTGTACCGCATGACAAAATGGGTGAGTACCTGCTCGAAGCTCGTGTTCCAGGAACCGACGAGGTTTCTCGGGCGATCATTCTGGTGACATCCGTAGCGATCGTCCATGAAAGCCAATCCGAACAAACGTTGCTAACCTTGGTCGACGCCAGCACGGGAGAACGATTGCCAAACGAAACGCTGCGTATGATTCAGCCTGACCAAGGTACAAAGAAGCTACGCAGTGTCGAGTACAAGTCGAATGAAGCGGGCGAGGTGACCGTGGCTTCCTGCGAAGAGGATGATGCATTTATCTACGCGCGGACCACAAGCCGAGGGAAGGCGTTTTTGTCGGTATCCGATCTAGCAACGCAGTCATGGACGGAGCCAATTGTAGCGACGTATACCGCTACCGATCGCCCCGTCTATCGCCCCGGGGAAGTCATGCAATTTAGGTCGTGGTATCGACAACAACACGAGGATGACCTTCTCGCCTGCCCCGCTGTCGGCACCTCGCTGCAGATCGTGATCGTTGGACCGGACGATAGCATACTGACGACACTCGACCTGAAGTCCGACGAAACGGGAAGTGTCGATGGGGCTGTTGAACTGGGGAGTGAAGCCGCCTTGGGGTTATATCAGGTCTTCGTGAAAACATCCGAAGACGCACAGAGAGAAAGCTCCCCATACTGGATGTACTATGATACGCCGTCGACGCGCTTTCGCGTTGAAGAGTACAAGCGGCCAGAATATCGCGTGAGTGTTGCTCCACTGGCCAGGACACAGTCAGCCAACGACATTGCGTTTCAGCTGGAAGCGACGTACTACTTCGACGATCCAGTGGCGGCTGCCGATGTCGAGTACACGTTGTATCGTCAGTTCAAACGGATAATATTTACCACGCCCCAACCGTTCGATTGGCTGTATGGTGCTGGTTACGGACGCTACAGCTATCTCTATCCATGGCTTGGAGATACCACTGCCGAATTGCCTGATTCTGACGCGAACAGCGGTTGGGGTTCGACTGATCGGCGCGGAGAAGAGGTTGGCAGCGGTACCACCAAGCTGGACGCAAAGGGGCGAGCTGTGGTGCGGTTTGATGCGAGTCAACTGGTCCCTCCATCCAACGACGCCGTGCAGTTCACGCTGTCGGTCGGCGTTCGCGATGACAGCCGCCGCTCGATAACCGCCGAGGGGACGACCATTGTTGCCACAAAGACTTTCTTCACTTTCGCCGAACTCGACCGGGGATGGTATAAATCGGGCGATCCGGTTCAGCTAACAATTGCCACACGCGATGCGAACTCGTTGCCAATGCCGGCGAGTGTTTCGGTCGAGCTATCGAAGGTCGGTCCTGTCAACTTGCCCGACGCGACTGTTAGCCCTGAATTGATCGATGTTCAATCCCTTGCTACAGCCGACGAAGGGATAGTCTCCGTAACGTTCGCCGACTTGCCTGTCGGACAATATCGAGCGATTGTCCAAGCGGACGATGGCGCAGGCGATCGCGCATCGATTGATGATCCAGGGAACGAATTCGCTGCCGCAGTAAATTTCGTCGTCTATGGCGACCAGCTTAACGATCAGCGGAGACGCTACGGGGATCTGGAATTGATTCCCAACGCGCGAACCTATCAGCCGGGAGACACGGCGCGAATCCTGGTTAACACCAATCAACCTCCGCTGCAGTTGTCGTTGGAAGATAGTCTCGGTGTGCGGCGAACTTTTGATCTCGCCGAGCAGTCGAGCGTGATTGAGATTCCCATAATCTCTAAGAACTCTCCGAGCACTTTGTTCCGCGCCTCCGCCGTTCGAGATGGCAAGTTCTTTACGGAACGACTCGACCTGTTCATCCCTCCGGTCGATCGCATGCTGCAAGTCGCTGTCAACGCGGATGCTCGTAAGTACGAACCTGGTTCAGAGGCCACTGTCCGCGTCGCCGTCACCGATGATAACGGAGATCCCGTTTCAGGCGATGTGGTGCTGGCTGCTTACGATGCTTCCGTGTTAGCCATCCAGCCCGAACTAGGAATCGGTCCGAAACAGATGTTCTTGGCGACTAAGCCATCTGTCTGGACTTGGGACAATGATGATTCCTTTTCATCGTCGCTAGGATCGCATCAATTTGAGTCCTCAGGTGACTTTTTATGTCCTGAGTACGCGATCGCCGACGAGTATTTCTATGGTCCCTGGTCGGCCGACGCACGAACTGGTCAGAACACCGATCCGGACGACATTACGACTCGTCGCGGCGTGGGTTTAGGTGGCTCAGCTCCGGAAGCAGGCGACTTCACACCCACGGCAGAAAGCGGCGCAGCGCAGCAGTCGAAATCGACCGCAGGGGCAAATGAAACTCAATCTGATGACGATGAAGTTGATCCCAACGCCGCGCGCCGCCAGTTCGTACCACCCGTTGTTCGTCAAGATTTCTCAGCAAGCGCTGCGTGGTTACCTCACCTGCGACTCGACGACCAGGGAAAGGGTGAAGCGAAGTTCCCATTGCCAGACTCGTTGACGACCTGGAAACTGCGAGCTTTTTCGATCACCCCCAAAACTCAGTTGGGTGACGGATCGGGCCTGTTGCTCACATCCAAGCCGCTGCTCGTGCGACTGCAAACACCGCGGTTCCTGATCGACCAGGATCAGGTCGTCGTCTCAGCCAACGTACACAATGGACTGGCCACGGAGAAGGATGTACGCGTCGAACTATCCGTTCCAGAGAGCCGCCTGCACAGCGAAGATGCTACTGATGCTGCCCGTGCTGCTGCGACGAAGGACGGACTGGTGATTCTGGTCCGCGAGGGGCGAATTGCTGCGGGAGAAAGCCAGCGATTCGATTGGAAGCTGCGTGCGATTCAGCCGGGAACGGCGAAACTGACTGTGAAAGCACTTACCGATGAAGCAAGCGATGCAATGGCTGGCGATCTGCCGATCATTCCGTTTGCGATGTCCGAACACAAGTCACAATCGCTTGCGTTGAAGCCAGGGGATTCTGGCGAGTTTGAACTCTCGTTCGATTTACCCGAGGACCTGCTGGCTGGCTCGCTGTCCGTGGAGTTGAGCGCTACTGGCTCTCCGGCCAATGCGTTGTTCGAAGCCATTCCCTTCCTGATCGACTATCCCTACGGTTGTGTCGAACAGACGATGAGTCGCTTCTATCCGCTGGCCATTGCAACGGATGCCTTGCGACGCCTTGACGCCCAGGCGGTAGACCTCAAGCAACCTGCGAAAAGCGGTCCTCGCGGAATGCTGCGGCCGGGTATTCGCCGCGACGCGCTGCTTAGTTCTGAGGAGATTGAGCGGATCGCCGACCTAGGTTTGCAGCGACTTTATCGCTTCCAGCATCAGGACGGCGGTTGGGGTTGGTGGGAGGACGATTCATCCACACCGTTCATGACGGCCTACGTGCTGGTTGGCTTGAATACAGCGGCCAAGGCTGGGATCGAGGTGCGTGGAGAGGTGATCAACCGCGGCAGGCGTTATCTTTCCGGTTGGTTCACGGAGGGCGTCCAAGTAGCTGATAGCTTACCCCATGCACAGTCGCTGGCCTATATGGTCTACGCGCTCGCATTGCCATGGGATGCAGAATCGGAAGCCACGGATCACCGTGCCAGTGAAATCACCTCCGCGTTTGACATTTTGCTCAAGCGGCAGAGCGAACTGAATCACTACGGTCATTGCCTGTTGGCGTTGTCGTTGCAAAACGCTGGCAAAACGCGCGATGCCCAGCAAGAGTTGCAGAAATTGCTTGGGCAGGTGCAAGTCAACGAAGAAACGGCCACCTTGTCGGTCGACGCAGCCGAGTGGTGGAGATGGTGGAACAGCGATGTCGAGACCAACGCTTGGTTGTTGCGGGCTCTGGTAGCGATCGATCCCGACAATCCGCTCGCCGAAAAAGTTGTTCAAGGGCTGGTAACCAATCGAATGAACGGTTCGTATTGGCGGAGCACTCGCGATTCCGCACTGGCTGTACTGGCTCTGAGTGAGTACATGGTCCATGAGAATATCCTGAGCGAACATATTGAATTCAATTATGCGCTCGACAACCTGCCGACGACCAAAGTCAACGCTCGTGATTTGCCACTCCATCCCGATAACCACCTACAACTCGATCCCGCCGCCTTGAAGACTGGATGGCACTCCGTGAGAGTCTCCAAGCCAGAGGGGAATCATCTGCATCTGAATCTGACGGTCGAGTACCAGCGAATCGTTGACACCATTCCTGCCGTACGCGATCGGATATCGATCGAACGAACCTATCGACGGATCAAGAAGAGTAGCGATGCATCGAACCTACATGCGAGTGGTGATTCGCTAGACACCTTTGAGATCGGTGACATCATCGAAGTCGAATTGCGGATTCGAACTGAGCAAGCCTATGAGTACCTGGCGTTTGAGGATCCGAAGCCGGCCGGCTGTGAGCCGCTACAGTTGCGAAGCGGCAGTGCCTGGGGCAACGGATTGTGGGGCAACGTCGAGCTTCGTGATCAGAAAGTCGTTTTCTTTTCGTCTTCGTTGGGTGCCGGTGAGCATGTACTAAAGTACAAGCTACGAGCCGAAACGCCAGGCATCTTCCGTGCGATGCCCGCGACGGGCTTCGCCATGTACACACCCGAGATTCGCGGCAGCACGACTGAGCAGACCATCGTGATCCACGATAAGTGATCGCACATTCTAAAATCTTCGAGCAACGCTTCTAGGTCGACACACCACTTTCGGAGATCCGTTTCGATCCGGCCAAGTACATAAGGAGGGCGTGTCATTTGCAGCAAGAGGACCAAGTTCAATAACCGCCCTCGGTCCGAAACACCAATCGTCGTTACCAGTTTCGACTTCGCGCTGAGATTGCAAAGACTACGGTGGCAGTGCTGCAGATCCCTTCGCCCGCTGGTTACTAAGGGGACTTTCACAGATAGCGGGGAAGGTTATGAACTCGATCCTGCTTACCGTCAGACGATTGCCTGACAACCAGTGATCTAAGTAGGCAAACCCACAGCTGTCGCAGGACGGAATGAAGAAGCGCGACGACCAGTGAGAACCGAATTCAGACTCGCATTTGAGTTTGAGCTTTCATGAAGCGCGAGAAGGACGTCGCATGTTCCGTGTCGCATAGTAGAGTCCAGCCACAACGGCCCAAACAATCACGATCTCTGGAATTCCCGGGTGCAATGTAGTCCCAGCAACCGCACCAAGCGCCGCGGCAATGGATAGCCAGAAGGGAAACGAATTCATGTTGATCTCCAATTTGAATGTATCGCGGGGAAGGTCCGCCGTCACCGGGCACGAGCGGACAAAATTGACTGCAGAAGCTCCGTGATCGAGTGCTCCAGTGCACGGCTTGGTTCTGCATTTCGGCGGGGGCCATAGGCTCTGCCCCAATTATGCCACTGACCATAGTACTCGTGGTGCCCTACGAAATCCAACGCTGGTTGCGGAGTCTTGGCCGGGATTGCTTCTGTGACCAATGTCTCTTGCATCATCCCCATGTCTTTGTGGACATAGAGATATTGTAAACCCACGTCAGTAATTTGTGTTTGGTAGGCCGTCAATTTTCGCAGGCGCTGGCAATCGACCAACTTTCGCAGTGACTCGTCATGAATTGGGCAGGTTCCGCCGATTGAGATCGGCCACAATGTGGCCGTCAGATTCTTCACGAGCCCATCCATCCAGTCCGTTGACACTATCGATTGCTCGTTGATGCGGCGATCGGTACATGACGCTTTGCAACGCGACCAATGGCGCAACTACGAGAGCGATTAGAGCCATCACTAGCAACAACGCACTTGAACGGTATTGGAATGGGCGAGCATCAGTAGGGGAGTGTGTTACCATTGTCGGATTTGCATACGGTCAACATCTATTGCTCGATAAAGAATCCATGTAATTCCTGGTTTTGGGGTGGGAGCCATTCGATTAAAATCTGGCGACTCAGGCCCGTGATCTCGGGTTGCTAGTAACAACCACTGTCACAATGTACCAACCCCAAACCCAAGGGACACATGTACCATGAAAATTCTCG